>JAZRHL010000019.1:0-35930 GCA_045644745.1 Akkermansia sp. | reverse complement strand
ACACATTGATGCCAAGGCCTCTGCCGCCCACTCCTTTCGTCGGGGCTCCATTATCTTTTGTTTGTTAGCAGGGGCTGCGCCCGCGGAGCGGGCTTACCCCTGCCTCCCCTCTTACGTCCCTTCAGGACTCAAATTCCGCCCCGCTGACGCTGCGCAAACTGCTCGACAATCTCGGATTTACCGAGCAGAATGTCCGCTGATTATACCAACGCGAATATTCAAAATCAAAAATCCAACATTTAGCTTCACCATAAAAAGCGGCGCTCCCGGAATGAGGAGCGCCGCTTGAAATTCCAGCCTATGGCCGGGGCTCAGTTCTTCTTGCGCCAGAGCGGGGTGGAGATGATGCCGGCGTAGATGAAATCGAAGATGCCGATACCGACCATGATGGTCTGGTCCTTGCCTTCGAGGGTGAGCCCGTAGCCCAGCAGCACCGCACCCAGCAGGGCAAAACCTGCCACGCGGATGATGGTGGTGCGGCGCGAATTATAGCTGCTGGCCATATGGTTGTGCGGTGAAAATGCTTACTTGGTGAGACCGAGCAGCTCCATCTCGAAGATGAGGGTGCTGTTCGGGCCGATGCTGCCGGGGCCATTGGCACCATAGGCCAGGTCGGCGGGAATCGTCACGCGCCACTTGGCTCCCACGGGCATGAGCTTCAGGGCTTCGGTGAAGCCGGGAATCACCTGGCGGATGTTGAACTTCACGGGGGCCTGGCTCTGGTCGAACACCGTGCCGTCCACCAGCGTGCCCTTGTACATCACCTCGGCGGTGGGGGCTTCGCCGTGCCTGGCGGCGTCGTAGCTCTCGCCGGTGCCGGGGGTAATCACCTCGTACTGCAGGCCGCTGGCGGTGGTGGTCACGCCCTCGCGCTTGCCGTTCTCCTCCATGTACTTTTTACCGGTTTCGAGATTCTTCTGAGCCTTCTCGTCGCCGCGCTTCTGCAGCATGCTCAGGAAAGTCTGCTGGTATTCATTCACTTTCTCGTCGATGAGGCTCATGTCCATATTACCGGAAAGACCATCCTGGAAACCCTTACCCAGCATCTCGGCCAGCACATCATCGCTCTGCAGGCCGGGCAGCATCTGCGGCATTACCTGGCTGCCCACGCGGTACCCGATGAGGTACGACATCACTTTAATCATCTGTTCATTAGACATGCCATTACTCTACACGCTCAGCCTCTTTCATGCAAGCTGCAGAAAAGTCATACTCAACGCAGCGTGCATGACATAATAATATCTGTGAGTTTTTGTTGTTTGTGCGCAAAATAATGTAATATGTTTATACATAATTGCTAGTGTTTTTTATTGTGGGTGATTTTTTCGGGGGGGGTACAACATGTTGTATGGTTTGCTTGCAAGTATGCATATATTGCGGTTGCTTTTAAATCCTATAATATCGGTGGCAGAATCTATAACATCTTGTATGGGGTATGAGAGGGTATATAATTGCGCCCGCAACTCTAACAGTTGTACAGCTCAAATATCAGGAAAATGGGATTCTACGGCTTCAATACACAAGGTTCTTTCAGCAGCAAAGGCTGGCTCATGTTCTTCCTTGCCTCCATGGGCATATCGCAGGCTCATGAGCAGGCAGTGATGGATTACTGGTGGGTAATGCCTGAAGAAAAGCCCACCAGCTCTGCCCGTGTTATCCGAGTGCTGGGTGAGAAGGGCGAACGTTTTGAAGAAGTATATACGCTGGAGCGCCAGGCAAGGCTGGAGAATTCCCCTGTGGTGATGCAGGCCCGGCTGGAGCGTCAGGAAATGCTCCGCCGCGAGGCTATGGCCCTGGTAAAGAAGCTGAAGGCAGAGGGGAAATCCCCTCTCGTGGCATACGAGGAAGCCTGGGCCCGTGTGTACAAGAACCGTTGGCTGACCGCGAACTGGCGACTGGGGAGCAGCAAGCTCGAAGATATGCTCCTGCGCATGACTGCAGAGGATGCCGAGAGCGAACTGACGGCAGAGGAGCAGCAGTGGGTGCTGGAAGCTCTGCTGGAGAATGATGACCGCCTGGAGACTGAGGCCGGGCAGGAGCTGCTGCGCCGCCTGACCCGGCGCCTGCGTGCCTTGGGGTATGGCAGCCTTTATGCACCCAATGCAGCAAACGACCAGGTGATGAAGCGCTTTGCCGATGCTTTGTCCACGGGCATGAACAGCATGGCAGCCTATCGCGAGGCCCTGTTCTCCACACACCGAAACAGGATTATGCACCATACGATGTATGGTTATGTGGCGCCCTGGGGCATTCGAGTCGGTGGTCCCCGCTATTACCAGGCACCGCTGAAAGTCGGCACTACAGAGGGAACTGCCTCTGGGGTGGAAGGCGCGCTGGCGGCCAATCCTCAGCCCGGGAAAGTGCTGCCTGCCCCCGGCCTGAATGATGTTCCTGCTGCAGAGAAAGATTTCCTTGCCTCTTCTCCTGAAAACGAGAAGGAAGAGGAAGACGACGAAAAGAAGAAAGAGCAGGAAGATGAGCTGGTGAAGCAGGGGGAATCAGCTGCCTCCGCCCCGGCTTCCGGCATGGCTGCAGCCCCTGCGCCGATGCGGCGCGGCTTCTCCCTGCGTGCTGTAGCGCCTGTGGTAGCAGCTGCGGCTGCAGGCGATATAACAGTTACCGGAAACGCCTCCTACCATGTCAATGCCAAGCTGGAGCAGGGCAACCGCAACAATGCGGAATGGAGTGATAATTTTACCAAGAGCTCAGGAAGTGGCTGGTTTAGCAGCTCAATCAATTATTCTGCATGGGGTAGTGGAAATACCATCAGCGGGACGATTTCTCAGATTGATTTAGCTGATGGTAACTTGTATCTGGGAAACGGCTATACCGGGTGCGTGAAAGTTATAGAGAATGGCGTAATCCATGCAGAGTCTACCGAGACGAAAAGCAGCAGTAGCTGGTTTTCGTCTACGTCTGCGGTGGTGCCCGTGGCGGAATCAGGAGTATTCCGTTACGGAACTCTTGCCGGTAGCGGTACGCTGACCCTTTCCAACAATGCAACTTCCGGGTCACCGGTTGTCTATATTTTCAACGATGCTGAAACACATGCGGATTCCTGGTTTGCCGGTGAGGTGAAGTTCGGCGCATCCCGGGAAGGGATTGTGCAGCTTGACCTTGGCGCAAGCGGCGCTACTACCGCCTGGGATGGAGTCGTGTTTCAGATGTCCGGGAGCGGCGTTCCCACTGCGGGCTATGGTGTCAAGACCACGACTGCGCCCAAGCGCACCATTCTGAATATCCGCGGTGCTGTGACGATAGCCGGCCTTGACGGAGGCAACGCCAGCAGCACTGTGACCAGCCAGTCAACGGATACCTCCTACATGCTGACACTTGGCGATGTCGCCGGTCATGATTATGACTATGCCGGTACTTTCAAGGGTACGTTCTACAACGATGCCGACGTAGAGTTCAAATCACCCGCAGGTCTGAATATCACCAAGGTCGGAGATAATACCCAGACGTTCAGCCGTGAAATTACTGAAGCTCAGGCCTTGCACAATGTGAAGGTGGAGTCAGGAACGCTGGTGTTTACAGATGCCCATATCAACAAGGCCAATGTAACTGGCGGTGAATTCAAGGCGGAAGGTTTGCATGTCATTGGTGCAAAGACTGTCAGCTACAATTCAGATGAACAACCGCTGGAACCTGAAGAAGTTCAGGTTTCCGGCAATGGTGTGTTGACGGTGACCGGGCATCTGGAGGTGAAGGACGATTTGCTGGTGCTGGATAAGGGCCGGGTGAATGCGGGAAGCCTCACGGTCGATTCCAATATGCGTATCCTGAGTACTGCGGATACGCCTGCGGTTTCGGTGAGCGGGCATACCCAGGTCAGCGGTGAGGTGCGTGTGGACTCCGGCCAGTTCGAGACCGGTTCTCTGTCGGTCGGTGGAACCTTGTTCATTGGTCACGATACTTTGGATACCGTTGCCAAGGTTACAACATGGACCAGTTCCTTGAATGCCACAGGCCTTCGCATTCGTGGAGATGGCTCGCTTGTGACAACCGGTTCAGTAAATATCTCTCAGGAACAGTATCTGCATGCCGGTGCGTCCTGGGATATGGCTGGAGCCGATAATAAGCTCTCTGGTGTCATGAATGTCCGCCACTTCCATGATACGCCTGAGAATCAAATAAGTTTCAGTGGTTCCGGCACGAAGGAAGGCGCTGTGGTACTTACCATGCCCGGTGTGATTGATTTTTCCTCGACGGAAACCGGGCAGCTCAGCTGTTGGACAAACCCCGATGTGGCCGTATTTAGTCTGAACGGTGTGACGCTGGACTTCGGTTCGGCCGGTGAAACAGTTCTGCGTAATGTAGGCTTTGATGTGAAGCAGGGCATGTACATTACGTTGGCCGACTGCACCGATAACGGCGGGTGGTACTCTGCGGAGTATCCATCAATCGTGATACAGGGACATTCTCAGAATTATCATGGTATCCTGAGATATGATGATGATAACCACATCATCATCTACGTTGATCATGCGATTGAAACACCCTTTGTCATCAAAAAGGATGGTACAGGCTACAAGAATAAGCAGAGTGAAGCTTCAGGTGTGGTGTATATCGAAATGTCACCTACTGTAGGTGGTAAATCGCTGCCCTTTACTGCGTATGATGGTGCTGTATACACTACCCAGTCGGGTCCTGCTTTTGCTGGAAAGGGATGGTCAGATAAAACGGAGGTCGATGCTGATAAGCTGCTTGCCTTCACCAATATTGCTATGGAGGATGGCGCAAAGCTCTATATGGGTGAGTCCGCCACCACCGGGGCCAATGGTGAAGATTACCGGGCAGACCGACGCTTCGATGGTAATATTGACCTGCAGGGAGGCACTCCCTCTGTTGAGATTCACGGTCAGGTCGGCGATTGGGGAAACTGGCAGCTGGGTGGACACCTGGGTGGAGACGGCAATCTGAAGCTTGTTGCCCACAGTGGTAACAGTAATGCTGCGAGTGTCTACACCTTTACCAATCTGGAGAAACCCCAGAATTGGTTAAACGGTACGGTGAGCCTGGCTGACCCCTCCAAGGGCATTGTGCAGCTGAATGTGGGTAATGTCAGCGTGGCAGACCAAGGCGATACACGTTGGGAACATGTGGTGGTCGACCTGAGTCGCGGTACATTTACTGATTCGGTGATTGTGACCGGGACTAACCAAGGGAAAAAGACATACCAGAGCGGTCAGGCCTCTCGTCTGGTGCTTGCCCTTTGCGGCGATACGACACTGAAGGGCCTTGACGGTGGTGATGATAACACACAGGTCGTTTCCAATCTGCGTGCTACGTCTAACAAGACGGCCCCCACTCTGACCATTGGTGGTAACAAGGACTGCACGTTCTCCGGCAAGGTGGGTATCGGTTCTTATTACGAGGGCGGTGAGTGGAGCTCTCAGGCTGTGGAAGGTGGCCGAGACATCGAGACAAACCACTATTCCACCCGCGTGGGTAGTCTGAATCTCACGAAAGTCGGCAGCAATACGCAGACTTTCAATGGTGAGTTCCATGCCGAGGATGTGGTCGTGAAGGAAGGAACTCTGGTGTTCACGGGCAAGGGCAAAACGAATCTGGAAACACTTACTGTTCACACCGGTGCAAAGGTAACCACCGGTAATGAGCAGAGCCTGACTCTGGGCTCCGTTTCGCTGTATGGTGGGTCAACCTGGGACCTTACAGCAAGTTCTGATTTCAGCAGTGATCCGTTCTCTCTGCTGGATGTTCAAAGTGGTTCGGTGAATATTACTTCGAGCACGAAAATCACGTGGACTTCCATGAAACAGCTCGACCTTGGAAATGCCGGCGCCCTGAACGGGGAATCCGCCCTTTTCAAGCTCGACAGTGATGTGACGCTTACCCTTTCGAATACGCTCAATATCACTAATCTGGCGGGGGTATCGGAGGGATATTCCTTCGCCTTGTATGATTTGGGAGGCAAGTCGTTCACGCTCGGTAATCAGTCGGTATTGGTGATGGATGATGAGGGTAACTATTATAGCGCCCATTATGTCTCCAGAGGCGGAATCATCTCTGTGGTCATTGATGGCCAGCGAGACTATGGCATTGTGGTTGACCCGACCCTGGAGCAGAATACTGCAACAAGTGTCAAGAGTTATTACTGGAGTGGTGTGACGAATAATAATACTACCCTTGATGACGTGAACCACATGGGTATCACGCTGGGGAATGTGTGGCGCGCGGATGGCTCCTCTGATAATACCGGCTGGCATGAGCAGCGCACGGATTCTGTTTCTCCGGGTGTTTATGTGAATGGTACCGGAGTCATCTTCTCCGACTACACGGTACACCATTACTCAGATAAGACTTCGGATACGACCAACCCGCACCGCGTTGTGTATGTGCAGGGCAAGGTAGCACCGGGTAAGATGCTGGTAGATGCTACTCAGGATTCTGCCAAAATCGGTGCGGGTGAAGCGGAGATGAGATACGGCTATGCCTTCCTCTCTGCTGATGGTTCTGATAAATCCCGTATATCGGACTATACCGATGATAAGGGTAATATCATCGAACGCACCAGTATCACGAAGACGGGTGAAAGTGTGCTGATCCTGCACATGCCCAATGATTTCACGGGCGGTATAGACGTGCAGAACGGCGCCTTGTATTTCTCCCGCCCTGATGCCGGCGGTTCAGGCCCTATCACACTGCATAACGATGCCAAATGGAATGATTACTGGGATAAGACCGGTTCCAGTACAAATGGAAATTTTGCAACGGTGGAGCGTACGGGTGTTGAGTTCATGGTGAACTACCAGCACAGCAGCGACGTAGCATCTGCCTACCGTAATCCCTGGGTGAAGAACACTATCCTTCTGGAAGGGAAGGAAGACGGATATGTGACTATTTCCTATGCCCGTGCTGCGTATGATGAAACCACCAATGACTTCGCCAATGTGCCGCGTCACTGGCGCAATCTGAACCTGACCGGCGGCGTGTTCGGCGAAGGTGACCTGCATCTCCGTGGGTACACCTCCACGTACTACAGTGAGCACGACCAGAGTTACGTGGCTTCATTCTCCATTAATAAGTCTCAGCTCGATAAGAATCTGCTTACATCGCTGGATAAAACTCTGGTTGATTTCACCGGTACGGTGACCCTGGAGAATACGGTGAATTATTCCCGTATTGATTCCGATAAATTGAAAGATCGAACGGCAGGTTCTGTGCAGCTTGTGCTGCAGGATGATGTGTTCGGCAAGGGGCGTGTTGATCTGACCCGGAGCATCGTTAATGATGTGGAGACAAATCGCCAGAGCTTCGCTCATATCCTGGTAGTGAATGGGGATGTGTCTGTGGGCGCCTTGACCGGTGCATTTACGAGGAAGGGGTATTTTGCCAATGGATATAGTGATAAGACATTCAGGGATATTAATCAGGCCAGTGAGCGTTGGCGCGTGCGTACTGTGACAGCTTCGCAGACAACCCTGCGCCTGGGCCGAGCTCAGGATACTGAGGATGATGTTTATGTGTATTCCGGCACCATGGGGTTTGCGCAGAGTTATACCCAGCCCCAGCAGGCACACATCCTGGTGGATGATGGCTTGAAAACCTATAGCAACGCTCCTTCGAGTTTCAAGAACTCCGGCTCGTTCTCGAACGGTGTGGAACAGCTCAGCCTGGTGAAATCCGGCGAGGCACGGCAGTATATCCACACTGCTATGTTGGATGATGTTTCTGTGTTTGGTGGTACGCTGGGCTTTAACTACCTCAATCTGAAAGGTAATCTTGACATGGTTGATGGTACTACCCTGAAGCTTGGTGTAACCGGTGGTGATACGAATTGGAGTAAAATCTCGGGTACCAGTTACAATACGACAAATAAGGTCACCTTGAATTCAGGCAAAACGCTCACGCTTCACGCATCGGGGGCAGATTGGAAGCAGGCTACCATCGAGGGCGATGTTTCCATGGCTAAGGATTCTGCACTGACTTTCCAGGTAAATGGAAGTACGCCATATTGGCTGAGTACCGATGTGAAGACCAAAGGCAATGAAAGCTCTATTATTCCCTTGCTTTCGGTGACCGGCACACTCGCCCTGCAGTCGAATCAGGTTATCAACCTCACCTTCGATAATGTTGATTTCCAGACGGGGCGCAAATATTATCTGGCCTCTGCGAAGAATATAACCATCGGCGGGGTTGATAATGAAACCAACTTCGGCACCCGTATGGTGACGCTTGGTTACGGGTACTTCGGTACACTGTATACAGTGGGTAATAATGGTTCGTCCTCTCCCGTTGACGGAGATGTGGATAAAACAGGTAAGGCGTCGACCGATTATCTGGTCATGACTGTATCCGGTGACCCCCGCCACACTTGGAGCGGCATGACGGATTCCTATATCTGGCAGGGAACTGACTATACTGATAAGACCGCAGCAACTACCAGCCGATTTGATTACCGCTGGAAAGAGAATACGGAGTTCATCAACGGTGACGTGGTGTTGTTCGGCAACTTGTATAAGCCTACCAAGTGGACTGAGCAGGTCCGCCTGACGAGTGACGAATCGGTCAAGGTGCTGACTGAGTTGGACGGTAAAGTCGTGCAACCCCAAGCCGGAACACTGGTGCAGGATACCGCTGATGCAGCGAATCGCGGGGATTCTGACAGAAAGTTCAATATCGACGGGTATTCCGTGGAGGAAATCGAGGGCAGTAACGGATTCCAGGCTGTTAAACTGGATGGGCGCGTGGCTCCGTTCATCGTGATGATTAACTCGAATTACGAGTCGCAGTCGCAGACGGGGAAAACGGTGACCACCACGAACAAGCAGACCGTGGATGCCACAAACTATTACTTCTACTGCGATACGACAGAGCAAAACGGACAGGTGACGTTTGGCGGCGGTTATATTGATGATGCTACCCCCGAGGAATTGAAAACTGCCGAGTTTGATACCGGGTGGAAGACGATGCTGCACAAGACCGGCACGGGTACTACAGTGATGGCGCTGGACAACCGCTACACGGGCGGTACCATTCTGCAGGGCAAGGGCCTCATGGTGATGCAGCATGTGAATGCTCTGGGCTATGTGTGGAACCCTGAGACTCATGGCCGGGCCGGTGAGGGCGAAGGAGATAAGTTCAAACCGTACGATGCCACGATTACCCTGATGGATGGAGCAGGACTTCAGGGTGACTTCAATGATGACTGGTTCGAAGGCAATTATACGGGCGGCCATGTTTCCGTGGGCGGTGCCATGTATACCACTACCATCAATAACAAGGTGGTGGTGAATGAATATGTGGACCCGAACAATGCCGATTATGCCAGTGCCGTGGACGGGCGCCTGATTAACAGCCACAGCAAGAAGTTGATTTTGCGTGAGCTGGTGGGCGAAAAGGATACGGTGGTGGAACTTAATGGCGTGGGCCTGACGGCCGAGCGTTCGCTTGAGCTGTACGGCATCGATAACAAGTACCGCTATGGTGTGTTCAAAGTGATTGACCCCAGCCATTTCTATGGTACTGTCCGGATGAATGGTCAGGTGTGGGGCGCTGGCGCTGCAGATGCCGGTGGCAAGGTGCAGCTGGATATCATGAGCACCGCTAAATCTGACGATGGCGCCGACTGGTGTAACGCTGTCATTGACCTGTCAGTGAACGCCACAACGGAACGCACGGTGCTGGGCCTGGACGTGACCAGCAGTGGCGAAATCTGTCTGATTGACAGTGTCACCGGTACCATTCGTGAAGGTGGAAGTTCCAGCGTGCTGAACCTGAGTAATCATTTTGCTGCTACCCTCGAGCTGGAAGGTATGCGCAACGGCGATTACGATGGTGTGTTCGGTTATGGCGATTTCCAGGTAGCGGTAAATTACGGTGGCTACACCGATGCTATGCAGGGTACCACTCAGCATCACTATGGTTCAGAAGGTCACGGTACCCTGGATGTGCGGAAGAAGGGCGATGCTACTACTCAGAGCGTGCGCCGCGCCTGGCTGGACGATGTCATCGTGGAGGGCGGTGCTTTCCATGTGAAAGAGGCACTGGTGGCCCGCAATATCGAAGCCGGCGGTACTACCCGTGTGCATGTTGGTAACCTGAGCAATACTTTCACCTTGTATACCCTGGCTATCGGGCAGGGTGGTATACTTGCCATGAACACCGGCATGGAGGAAACCGGCGCCAAAACAGATGCCTGGGCCGGGGTTCGCGCGGGTTCAGACCTGGGTGACGTGAGACCCGAAGGCGACAGCAGTGGTGATGAAGAGGGTACCGGCACGGCATTCGTGCGTCTGGAAAATGGTGCTACACTTTCCGCCCGTGAAGACTGGTTCACCGGAAAACAGGTGGATATCTATGACGGCGCGACGGTCACGATTAACACCCACAATCTGACCATCGATCCTTACATTCTGAACGGTACGAATGTGCAGAAGGAATTCCTGGATAAGCGTGATAAAAGTCACATCATCCAGCTGCTGGGCACGGTAACGGGCTCTAATGTGACGCTGAATGTCAACAACTGGATGATTGATCCGGAAACCAACCAGAAGCAGATGGTAAGCGATGCCGCCGGCAACCTGGTCGATGATTTCACCTACGTGACACATATGGGCTATGCTGCGCTGAATGATTTAAATGACTTCGGCGGCAGCAGCAAGGTGAACGTGGAGGCCATGACTGTGCTGCAGATTCTGCAGGGGAACGGCGGGGCGACATCGGATGTGGATATTACCGTGGAGGGTAAGAATGCAACCCTGCAGATTCTTGATAAGCAGGTGGTCTACACGTCGAACGACGACGGCAAAACGTATTCTGTTGATACACGTAAATCAACGGATATGGTGCAGTATATCGACAAACTGGTATTGGGGCACAATGCAAGTGATGCCGGCGAAGACCCGAACTCCACAGACCCGCTGCACCGGGAAAACAACGGGCAGTTGTTGTTGGGCGGTTCTGAGGTGAAGGAACTTAAACCTAGCAATGAGTACCTTACGTCGCCTAAACTGGATGAAATCCAGGTGATGGTTTCTACTCGTCATAATTCCACGGATGAATCGATTAAAGGCACGCTCGAACATGTACATGTTGATATGTCCGGGAATGCCGTGAAGCTGGGCGGCACGGATGCTCTTGACAGCCTCATCTGCAATTCTCATGTGGATATGATTGGCTCGGGAATTGACCACCGGATTCACCACGCTGAGCTCAGGAACTCTCTGGTGCACCTGCAGGAAGACTGTACGGTTAATATCAAGGATATGGTGCTGGTGAATCAGGATTCGGTAATCCGTGGCGCCAAAGTGTCCTACGACAGAGAGACTCTCCTGGTTCAGGGAAGCACAGTAGATCCGAGTGTCGGCCCTGAGGCTGCAGTAGGTAAGAATCCTCTCCAAGAAACGGTGGAGGTGTCTACTTCGGTAAATACCACCGTGCAGCTGACCTTTGCCGGCAGTAAGGTGTATGAGGTTGGTGATTCCAAGGTGCTGGTGCTGCTTGTGGACCAGTTCCAGGGTGTGGATGTGACCGGTGACGGTCTTACGCTGCAGTTGACTCAGGATTTGGAATCTTTCCTGGATATGGGCTTCAATGCCGACGCACAATTCATTGCACTGCAAATTGGTGGTGGCTCCGGCAGATTCGAATATGAAGCAAGCCAGGGTGCGGATTTTTCGAAATATATAGACAGCAAGTACGTGTTGCAGGAGGCAGACGGGTCTCAGGTGACCGGATACTGGGTAACCAGCCAGACAGTAGCTACTGCAAGCGGTGTTGCAAATGTTTCTATGCACATGCTTTACTTCAATGTGCCGGAACCGACAACTGCCACATTGAGCCTGGCGGCGCTGGTGGCGCTCATGGGGCGGAGACGGCGTAAATACTGAGAAAAAAGCGGTGTTATCCGGGTGGATAACACCGCTTTTTACTTGCCCCAGGTAGGGAAAAGGGGTAGAGTGGGCATAGTGGATTGAGTCATGAATCTGAAAAAACATTTAGATTGGCGATTCCGAGGGACAACCTGGCTCACGCTGGTTGTTGCCTTGCTCTGCCTGCTGGGTGAACCCATGCTGCCGGAGGCATTCGGAAATAAGAACAGCCCGGTGGAAACGGTGCAGATGCTAGTGGTGCTCATTGGCCTGTATTTGAGCTGCACGGCTAAAGATTACCGCAATCTTTTTGTCTTTGTTTCTCTTGTTTTGATTTTCGTCCTTGCCCGCGAGGTGAACTACGGGCGAACTCTGTTCATCTTTGAGAATCCGGAGAATGCAAACCAGTTTCCGAAGTGGAAGGACATGGAATACGGCTGGCTGGCGCATGTGATTGTCGGCCTTTATATTACGGGTATAGCCGTCTATTTCATCCGGCGCAAGGTGTGGCATGCCATTCAGCAGCTGCTGAGCCGCGTTCAACTGCCTCTTTGGGATGTGCTGCTGGCGGTTTCCGCACTGGTTGCGGGCGTGGCCTATGAGGCGCAGCACGACAACCTGAGCGAAGAGCTCAGCGAACTGCTGCTTTATGTGGGTGGCGTGGGGATTCTGTATCTCTACACCCGCAATAAATTGAACCATGTTGATTAATACGCGTTGATATAACCAGCCAGTCATCGACAAATCCGCAATTGGGCGAGCCGTAGACGAGCGGAATTTAGAGTCCCGTCAGGGACGTCAGAGAGCAGGCTGGGGTAAGCCCGCGGAGCGGGCGCAGCCCCTGCTAACAAACAAAAGATAACGGAGCCCCGACGAAAGGAGTGGGCGGCAGTGGGTTCAGCTTCAATGTGTAACCGCAGCCTCTACCGCCCACTCACTCCGTTCGGGGCTCAGATTATTTTTATGGTTAGCAGGGGTTCCGTCGCTTCGCGACTCCACCCCTGCCTTCCCTCTTACGTCCCTGACGGGACTCAAGTTCCGAGGTCGTGCCGACCGCAAATGGTTCGCCAAACTCGGATTTCTTGATTTGAATAACAGGGAGCCATTTAATTATGCCGGCTTGTGATTAATATTGAACGGTCCGCCCGTTCTGTTAGTCAAAATATCTGTTATGAGCGAAAAGAAAGTGTGTGACCCGGCGTGGTGGCGTCTGGGCTGGGTGCCGTATGTGGTGCTGGTTCTGGTGGCCGCGGCGGCCGATTTGTGTTTTCCTGTGCTGCAGTCCAGCGCTCTCCAGTATCTCGGCGTGGGTGCGTCTGTGGGGGTGCTGCTGTTCGTGACGGCTCTGCTGCTGCTCCGCCGTGACTTTTTCCGCACGGAGCAGTTGTTCCTGGGCGCACTGGCGCTGGTGGGTGCCGCTGCGCTGCTGGTATGCGGCAGCCACGTGGGCTGGGTGGCTGCGCTGACCCTGCCGTTCTTTGTGCTGGTCTTCAATCCCGGGCGACCCATTCCTCTGGAGGAAGGGGCGGAATACCGGACCTGGTGGGGATACTGGCGTGACCAGCGCCGCTTTTCCAATGCCGGCAAGTGGCGGGCTATTCTGCCTACGCTCATCAGTATTCTGGTGGGCGCCGTGTGCTTTATTGCCTTCCTCTGCATCTTTGCCAGCGGCAATCCCGTGGTGCAGCTGGTGTGGGATACCATCACCACCTGGTGGAACCGCATCATGGAGTACCTGCAGATTTCCTGGGACTTCTGGGCGCATGCCCTGGTCTGGGCTGTGGGGCTTGTGAGCTTCGGCATCTTCACGGTGCAGCGCACAAGCCGCCCGCTGGTGCAGGTGCCTGCTGCCGAGACTTCCGAAGAAGCACCTGCAGGGCGCAGCATGCTGCCGCATCTGCCGCTCATGGTGCTGCTGGGGGTGAATCTGGCCTTCCTTGTTGCCACGAGCACCGATGTTGCCTTCCTGTGGTTCCAGCGCGTGCCTGAAGGCGTGTCGCAGACGGATTATCTGTACGAAGGCGCGGCATCCATCGTGTGGGCTTCGCTTCTGGCGGTGGTTCTGCTGGTGTATCTTTTCCGCCGCCGCGGCAGTGTGCGCCGCACGGTGGTGGCGCGCGGGCTGGGTTTTGTGCTGGTGGCACAGACCTTCCTGCTGGCGGTGAGCGTGTATGTGCGCCTGTACAACCAGATTGCGCAGTATGCATTTACGCCCAAGCGTATTCTGGCCTGTGAGTTCATGCTGCTGGGTGTGGCCGGTCTGGTGATTCTGCTGTGCTACATGTGCAGCAAGGCCGGTATTCTGCGCTACACCCGTCTTTGCCTCGGTTGTCTGGGCCTGCTGGGGCTGGTGTTCACCATCAATCCGCCCGCATCTCTGGCCGGTGATCTGAACCTGCGCTATGTGGCCTCGAATCCGCAGTGGACTTTCAGCACCTCCGATTTCAAGAGCGGCTGCTTCAATGTGTACGATAATCTCGCCTTTGCCACGTATGTATATGAGCTGGAAAAGCAGAAGTGCGGCGAGCTGAATGACGAGGCGCTGGATACAACGTATCGCCGTGCCCGTGTTTCCTTTGAATCCCGCATGAAGCGCGCAGCCACCATGGTGGAGGAACGCAGCCGTTCCTGGACTTTGTTCACGCTGCGTTCCTGCTGGGATCGTCCCGCGGCAGAATATGTGCTGGGCCGCCCGATTGGCGAGAAAAAGGTGGAATCCACCCATTAATCATGCAGGTAACCCGCATCCAGAGCCTGCAGCACCCGCTGGCCGGGGAATGGTGGCATCTCTACGAAGCTGCCTTTCCCGCCTGCGAGCGGCGGGGCAGGGTGCAGCACGCAGCGGCGCTGCAGGATGCAGCGTTTCACTGCCTGCATCTGGCCGATGAGGCTGGTTTTGCAGGAATCCTGGGCTATTGGCAGTGGCCGGGGCTGTGTTATGTGGAGCATCTGGCCATTGCGGAATCCCGCCGCGGGCAGGGGCTTGGCCATGGGACGCTGAAACTGCTGCCTCACCCGTTCATTCTCGAGATTGAGCCGGTGGTGGATGCCGCCACCGCCTGCCGTCTGGCCTTTTACGAATCTGCCGGGCTGGTGCGGCTGCCGCAGCCGCATGTGCAGCTGCCTTATCAGGCGGGACAGCCGGAGCTTCCCCTCTGGTTGCTCAGCAAACCCGCGCTTTGCGAGGCGGATGTGGCGCGTTTTGAGCAATTATACCACGCCGGCCCTATGCGCTACCGCGACGGTGCTTGACAGCGCGCGGCGGGCGGTGTATCATTCGTGGCATGAAGCGCATCGGCATTTATGCGGGGAGTTTTGACCCGCCCACCAATGGTCACCTGTGGATGATTCAACAGGGGGCCGGGCTGTTTGATGAACTGGTGGTGGCGCTGGGGGTGAACCCGGATAAGAAGAGCTTTCTGACTGCCGACCAGCGGCTGAACGCCCTGCGCAGCATGCTGCTGAATGGCCCCGCCAATGTGCGCGTGGAGAAGATGAACGGTGGCTTCCTGGTGGACTACGCCCGCCGCATCGGCGCTACGCACCTGCTGCGGGGCATCCGCAATACGGTTGATTTCGAATACGAGAAATCCATGGACCGCATGAACGCCCGCATGGAGCCCGCTATCCAGACGGTGTATCTCATGCCCCCGGCAGAGCTGGAGGTGGTTTCCTCGTCCATGGTTCGCGGTTTTGTGGGGGTGCAGGGCTGGCAGCGCTGGGTGCAGGCCTGCGTGCCTCCCAGTGTGTTCAATATCATTGCCAACCGGGAGAATCAGGCATGATTTACTGGGACAACAACGCCACCACTGCGCTGGCGCCCGAGGTGTTGGAGGCCATGCTGCCTTACCTGCGTGAGAATTTCTACAATCCCTCTGCTGCCTATGGTGCGGCTAAGGAGGTGCGCAAGGCCATTGAGCATGCCCGCGGGCAGGTGGCAGCCCTGGTGGGGGCAGATGAGTCGGAAATCATCTTTACCTCGGGCGGTACAGAGGCTTCGAATACGGCCTTGTCCCAGTTCTCCAATGTACTCACGCTGGCTACTGAGCATCCCGCCACGCTGCGCACGGCAAAGGGCGAGGCTGCCCCGGTGCTGGCCAACGGCCAGGCCGATTTGCCCGAGTGGCGCGAGCTGCTGCCGGGGCACGATGCCGTGAGCTTTGCCTGGGCCAACCATGAGACGGGTGTCATCCAGCCGGTGCGTTCGCTTGCCCGCTCTGCCCGCGAGGCTGGTGCCCGTGTGCATGTGGACATGGTGCAGGCGGCAGGCAAACTGCCCATAGCCCTGCATGAATATGATATTGATTTTGCCTCCCTTTCAGCGCACAAGCTGCATGGCCCCAAGGGCGTGGGCGCCCTGTATGTGCGCTGTGGCACGGAATGCCGCCCCTTTATGACGGGTGGCGCGCAGGAGGACTACCGCCGCGCAGGAACGGAGAATGTGGCCGGTATTATCGGCTTCGGCAAGGCGGCCGAGCTGGCTTTGCAGGCAGCGGAGACCTACGCGGGGCTGGCGGCGCTGCGCGAGCGTTTTGTGAAGGCTCTGGAGGCCGCGGGTATCGAGGTAATCATCAATGGCGGCGCGGCTCCGCGCCTGCCGCATGTGTTGAATATGCGTGTGCCGGGCGTATCGGCGGAGTCGCTTTCCCTGCTGCTGGAGCCGGCGGGGCTGCTGTGCTCCACCGGCTCGGCTTGCACCAGCTCTGAGCCGCATCCCAGCCATGTGCTGCTGGCCATGGGACTGCCCGATAAGCAGGTGCGAGAATCGCTGCGCTTCTCGCTTTCCCGCTATACCACGGCTGAGGAGGTGGACGCCGCTGCGGGTATCTTCATCACTGCCTGGCGCAAGGTGCGCTCCGTGCAGTCCACCATTACGGGGCCGGTCATGGTCTATCGTTGATTTTGCGTATGCAGCTATTTATCCGAATCTTTAATTTTGTGGGCTATTGTCTGTATGCCCTCGCGCTGATTCATTTTACATACAAAGGCATTATGAAAATTGCATCGGGTTCTGTTCTTACCGGGGTTATCTTGATTCTGATTGCGCTGGCTGGTGCTGTGTACTGGTACTGGCAGTCGCGACCTGTGCGCTGGGGGCAGCAGATGCTCACCGCCGTGGTGGAGGATTACCAGCCCGAGCTGGCGCAGAAGGTGTATGCACAGCTGAGCGAGGAAGATAAGAGGGAGTTTTCCGTGACCACGGAGCTGCTGTTTCTGGCTTTGTCGAAGGGGAACACGCAGGGGGCTGAGCTGCTGCTGAAGATGGGCATGGATGTGAATGCCCCGCTGCCTGTGTATTCCAGCGAAACCACGGCTCTGCAGACATTCTGCGTGGAGCCTGAGCCGGACATGGAGGCTATCCGTTTCCTGCTCCGCCATGGTGCCAATCCCGATGCGGGGCTGTCATTCCCTCCCATGATCAATGCTCTGGCATGGGGGAATGATGAGCTTGTGCAGCTGCTGCTTCAGCATGGTGCCACCCCCGGCGGTATGGGAGCTGCTATCAACCCCTCGGGCAACACGCCGCTGCATTCCCTTTGCTCTGGCCGCGGCAGCGATGACAAGACCCTCGTTATCAAGCGTATCACAGAGCTGCTGCAGGGCGGGGCAGATGTGAATGCCCTGACTACTGCCGGCCATACCCCGCTGGATGTGGCGCTGGAGCTGAAGGGCGATGAGGAGAAGCCAATTGATGAGTCCAATGGCGCCATGCCGGTGCAGGACGATGTGGTGGCGCTGCTGAAACAGCACGGCGCCCTCCGCGGTTGCCAGATCCGCCAGCCGAAGCCGCGCTTCTGCGGCCGCGTGCTGCTGAATGGCCAGCTGCCCGATGAGAACCAGCTGCGCTACCTCTGCAAGGAGGAACCCACCGCCAGGGTGGAGGCTGTGAACCACTCCTGGATGGGTGAAGGCCTGGGCGGGCTGGTGGATGAAGCTGCCATGAGTGATGAGCAGCGCCGCGCTGCTCTGGGGCACACCTGTTACATTGAAATCACGCTGGAGGAAGAAGGCGCGGTGCCGCTGGAGCTGGGCAAGCGTTTTGCCCGCCTGCTGGGGGCTGTCTCGCAGGCATCGGGCTGCGTGGGTGTTGATTTCGGGCGCACGGTACTGGCTGCCGAGTATGCCCCGCACCTTGTGGAGCATACCGGGCTGGCGATGGGGATTCTGGTGCAGGGAAAGTTCCGTGATATGGGCAAGGGAGGCGAGAGCCTGGTGACCGAGGGATTGGAGGACCTGGGCTTTCCCGAGGTGGTGTACACCGACCCACAGCCTGAGCGTGCCACCGAAGTGGTGCAGAGCGTGATTCTCACCATGCTGCTGGAGTACGGCACCTGCCTGGAGCACGGTCACCGTGCCTTCATCTCGCCGGATTTCTCCCTGGTAGCCACCTGCGAGCCCATCGGCCCCGCAGGCCGCATGATGCTCTGCATTCGCCCCGATACCACCCGCTACCGCGACTGATTTTCGATAATTTTCTTGCCGATATCGGCAAGAAATGGGCAGAAAAGAGGGAAAATAGTTGTAAATCTTGCCGGTATCGGCAAAAAAATGAACCTGTAGACATGAAACAGCTCCGTCGCTTTGTGCAGGGTGCTCCCTTGTTTCTGCCCTTGGTGGCAGTGGGTGGCGCTGTGCCCGGAGGATGGTGGTATGCGGTGTCGCTGGCGGCTCTGGCGGTGGCACTGGGGTGCCGCCTGTGGCGCATTGGCGGGTGCGTGTTGCTCTGTGCGCTGGTGGCGGGGCTGCATAGCGGACTGCTGGAGCGCCGCGCAGAGCAGTTCTGTGATACGGCAGCCTTGCACGATGTGGTGGAACTGCAGGGAACGGTGGAACGCGAGCTGCGTCGCGGCTGTGTGCTGAGCACGGGGTGGAACGGCGTGCGCGTGGTGCTGCGGGGAAATACTCCCCACACGCCGGGCGATGTGGTGCAGGTGCGGGCGCAGTGGCAGGAGCCGCGACCTGCTGCGGTGAAGGGTGTCTTTGATTCCACGGCCTGGATGCAGGGGCAGGGGATTGCCGCCTCTCTGGATTATATTGACGGCAAGAGGCTGGGCAAGCCACTGTCTCTGCGCACGGTTCAGTACTGGGGGCTGAAAATCCGCGAGCGTCTGGCCGGCATCCTGATGCCGCCCGGCACGGAGCCGAACCCTGCCCGCCAGGTTCTGTGTGCCCTGGTGCTGGGCGATAAGAGCGGCGCAGAGACGGAGACGATGGAGGGATTCCGCAAGGGCGGCTGTCTGCATGCCTTTGCTGTGAGCGGCTTGCATGTGGGGCTCGTGTCAGCCATCTTCTGGGCCTTGTTCCGTCTGCTGCGGGTGAGACCGGTGGTGGTGCGCCCCCTGTTGCTGGTGACGGTAGGGGTGTATGTGCTTATGACCGGGTGTGCGGTGCCGGCTATCCGTGCGTATCTGATGCTGGCGGTGCTGCTGCTTGGCTATATACTCCAGCGGCGGGTAAGCATGCTGAACACCTGGAGCTTTGCTGCTCTGCTCATTCTGCTGGTGGACCCCAGCCAGTTGTATAATGCTGGCTTTATTCTTTCCTTCGGCGTGTATGCGGCCATCTGCCTGGCGCTCAAGCTGTGTCTGGAGGAGAAACCGTGGTTCGGACCGGATGACTATATCCCCGTCTCGCTGCGGACTCGGTGGGAAATGCGCTGGAGTAATCTGGAGCTCGGCGTGCGCGGTGCCATCATTGTGTCGCTGAGTGCCTGGTTGGTTTCTGTGCCCATCACGCTGTGTTTCTTCCATACGGCGAATAGCTCCAGCTTTCTGACCAATATCGCCATCACGCCTGTTCTGCCCATCGTCATGTTCTGCGGTCTGCTGCATCTCTGCGCGGCGGGTATTCCCTGGGTGGGAGCGCTCACCGGCTGGGCTGCGCAGAAATCCGCCGCCCTGCTGCTGGGCGTGGTGAGCTGGTTTGGTGAGCTGCCGTATGCGTATCTCCCGGCGCAGGAGCCTGCTGCGCTGCATTCCCTGATGGTGCAGGGAACGGGTTATGGCAGCAGCTTCACCATGCTGGGAAATCATGGCCTGCTGATTGACTGCGGCAACGGGTCAACTGCAGAAATGAAGACGCTGCCGACTCTGTTCCATGCGGGCTTCACGCCTGCCGCTCTCCTGGTCACCTCTCCGCGTGTGAGCGCTGGTGGTGGTGCGGCTGTGCTGCAGCGCATGTGGCCGGAGATGCGCGTGATTCACGCCAATGAACTGCCGCAGGAGGGATGCGTGTTTGAAACACAGGCCGGGAGATTCACCATCCTGCCACCACCTGCCGGGCAGCCCCGTAAAAAGGCCACGGATTACCACCCGCTTGTGCTCTGGGAGAGCCCCGCAGGCCGGGTACAGTATGTGGGGCATGCATCGTATGCAACTTATGCCGCCATGCCTGAATCTTCTGCGGATGTTGTGATTCTGGGCCACCACCCGCAGATGCCGGTTCATGCAAGTGATGCCGGCGAGGAGGCCCGCGTGATATTCCTGCCCGGTGCTGAGGCAGATGCAGCGGGCACGCAGGTAGGGGAACACGACTGCCTGTTATGGCAGCGGGAGAATTAGCGGGTTGAAATCGTCAGACCCTTGAGCAGAATCTCGAGGTTGTTCTGGGTCTGGTCGATATTCTTGAGCAGGGTCTGCAGGCCTTCCCAGCCGGGCAGGGTGGCCAGCTGGCGGCGCACCTGCAGCACGCGTACCATTTCATCCGGGTGGTAGAGGCGGTCATCGTTGCGGGTGCCGCTCTGCGGAATCGAGATGGCGGGGTAGATGCGGCGCTCTGAAAGCTCGCGGTCGAGGCGGATTTCCATGTTGCCCGTGCCCTTGAACTCCTCGAAGATGATTTCATCCATGCGGGATTCGGTCTCGATGAGGCAGGTGGCAATGATGGTGAGGCTGCCGCCTTCCTCCACCTTGCGGGCGGCACCGAAGAACTTGCGGGGCTTTTCCAGGGCATTGGAACCCAGACCGCCCGACATGGTGCGGCCGCCGCTCTGGTTGGCATTGTAGCCGCGGGCCAGGCGGGTGAGGGAATCGAGCATGATGATGACATCGTGCCCCTGTTCCACCAGTCGGCGGGCGCGCTCCAGCAGCAGGTCGCTCAGCTGGGCGTGGCGGCGGGAGGGTTCATCGAAGGTGGAGGCGTACACGGGCACATCCACCGTGTCCTCGAAGTCGGTCACTTCCTCGGGGCGTTCATCGAGCAGCAGCACGAGCAGGTCGGTCTTGGGATAATTGGCACGCAGGCTCTTGGCCATGGTCTTGAGTAGCACGGTCTTGCCGCCGCGGGGCGGGGCCACCACCAGTGCACGCTGCCCCAGCCCCAGCGGGGTGATGAGGTCGAGCACACGCATGGCGGGCGACTTGATATCCGGGTTCTCCAGAATCAGGCGCTCGCGGGGAATGAGCGGGGTGAGTTTGTCGAAAGGCTTGGGCTGTGTGTAGTCTGCGGCAGGAGTCCCTTCGATTTCGAGCACATCGCCGACCATGAGGCTCTTCTCCTGCTTGCCCTGTGCGGGGCGCAGCTTCACCTTCACCATGTTGCCGGGGCGCAGCTCATGCTTGCGGATGAGGTCCTGCGTGATGCGGGGATCATCATCGCCGGGGCGGAAGCTGCGGGCGGCATCGCGGATGAAGACGAGGTTGTCCTTGCCGAACTCGAGCACGCCGCTCACCACCACCTGGCTGCCTTCACCCAGATAGGTGCGGGCCAGCTCAGCCACCAGCTCGGGGCGGGGCAGGGTATCGGTGCCGCGGCGGGCAACCGTGGAGGCAATGCGCTGCAGCTCGTTAAGCGGCAGGGCTCGCAGCTCGTTGAGATTGATGACCACAGAGCGGGCGTGCATGGCCTTGGCCTCGGCGGCCAGCTCGGTGGCGTAGAAAAGCTCTACCTGCTTACGCAGCATTTCGGTTGTGCCTTCGTTCCAGAATACCAGCGTGGCGCGGTCAATCTTGGCCTGGGTGGGCATCTGGGCGGCCATCATGGCTTCTGCCGTGGAGCGGTCGAAGCCGTTGCGCGCTGCCATGCGTGCAATCTGAGTCTCAGGTGTGGCGGCTACCACGCACACAACATCGGCGCCGAACTCTACGGGGCTTTCGAAGTACAGGGGGATATCTACCAGGAAGGTATGCACATCGCCGCGGCGGCGGGCTTCGGCCTGGGCATCGATGCACATCTGGGCCAGTTTCGGGTGCACCAGGTTATTGAGCTTATCGCGGCCCTCGGGGTCGTTCTGCACGATGCCGCGCAGGAAATCCTTGTTCACGCTGCCGTCATCGCTCAGAGCTTCAGCGCCAAAGGCGGTCACCAGGTCACGGGACAGCTTGCCTGTCTGCTGCAATTCTGCCACAGCGGCATCACAATCAAAAAGCTCAACACCTGCACCACCCATCTCACGCAGCATTTCCACCACTGTGGACTTGCCCGAGGCGATGCCTCCTGTTACAACAATAACCTTCACGGCGCGCATTCTAGCACACTGTTCCCCCTGCATCAAGCCCAATCCGCGTGTGTACGCGGGAGTAGTAAAGAAAAAAATCGCACAACATGATGGTGTTGTGCGATTTATGATAACAGCCCCGGTAGGAATCGAACCTACATCAGAGGTACCGGAAACCTCCGTCCTATCCATTGAACGACAGGGCCACTTGGTGCCTCACATCATGCCATACACTGTACCCTATGTCAAGGGGCGATGTCTGACATGATTTTTACCACGGGGTAAATCAACGTTTTTTGCGCCACAAAAGGAAATTTGTGTTGACTCTGAGGGGGTGAATCTATATACTTACTCTTGCCTTGCCAGGCCTGGTGGCCGGCGGGTCTAAACTTAACAAACCATATATTCTACTACTATGGCTAAATACGCTATTAACGGTTTCGGTCGCATTGGTCGCAATGTGCTTCGCGCCATGTCCCAGGCCGAGCTCGAGAAGGTTGTTGCTATTCACGACCTTACCCCCATCGCTACCACTGCTCACCTGCTTAAGTACGACTCCACGCAGGGCAAGTTCAAGGGCACTATCGAGGTTGATGGTGACAACCTTGTTGTGAACGGCCACCCCATCAAGATTGTTGGCGGTATGCTGGGTCCGGATCAGCTCCCCTGGGCTGAGCTGGGTGTTGACGTGGTTCTTGAGTCCACCGGTCTCTTCACCGCTCGTGAGAAGGCTGAGGGTCACATCAAGGCCGGCGCCAAGAAGGTTCTTATCTCCGCTCCCGCCAAGAACCCCGACCTGACTTTCTGCATCGGCATCAACGACAACGAGTACGACGCCGAGAAGCACAACATCGTGTCCAACGCTTCCTGCACCACCAACTGCCTTTCCCCCATGGTGAAGGTCCTCAACGACAAGTGGGGCATCGAGAAGGGCATGATGAGCACCATCCACTCCTACACCCACGACCAGCGCATCCTTGACCTGCCGCACTCCGACCCCCGTCGTATGCGCGCCGCTGCTATCAACATCATCCCCACCACCACTGGCGCTGCCAAGGCTATCGGTGAGGTGATTCCCCAGCTCAAGGGCCTGCTCAACGGCGCTTCCTTCCGCGTACCCACCCCCACCGGTTCTCTGACCGACTTCGTGGCCGTGCTGAAGAGCGACGTGACCGTGGAGGAAGTGAACGCCGCCATGAAGGAGGCTGCTGAGGGTCCGCTTAAGGGCATCCTCGAGTACTCCGAAGAGGACCTCGTTCTCCAGGACATCGTGTCCAACCCCCACTCCTGCATCTTCGACGCCGGCTTCACCTATGTGGTGGGCGGCAACATGGTGAAGGTTTGCGGCTGGTACGACAACGAATGGGGTTACTCCAACCGTGCCGCTGAGGCCATGAAGAAGCTGGGCGACAGCATCTGCTGCTGCTGCAAGGGCTAAACCCTGCCAGCTGACTTCATAAAGCCAGCTTTACAGACCGGGAGACTCGCATGAGTCTCCCGGTTCTGCTTTTTTATACATCCCAAATCTCGATAAGTTCCCATTTGCCTTTGTAAATTGTGAATAACTTTTGCTTGCTATTAGCGGTGATGGGTGTAGAATAGTGGCATACTTACTATGAACTCTCTCTTTCAAATCGGATTTGTGGGTGCGGCGGCATGTGTATTGGTTTCCTGCTCTGATAAGGTGGAAGGCGTGTGGCAGGGTGAGTGCCGGAACGAACTGGTGGATGTAACCTCCGGCATGAAGATGACCATCAAGCAGGAGGGGGAGAAGGGCGATAAGCTTGTCGGCATACTGATGCTGACGGGTGATTTGTACGGCAGTGGTAAGCTGACCGGCTATGTGAATGGTAAGGATGTGACGATTCATTCCGAGGGTGACAAGCAGACATTTGTGAATATCATCTGGACAGGCCGGGTCAAGGGAGATACCTTCAGCGGCATTTACCGTGTGGAACCCACCCCCTCGGCAGCCTTGCTTGGCCGCGGGGTGCAGAAAGGCACCTTTATCATGCACCGCCAATAAGTGCGGTAACATTCGGCATTGACATGCCGCCATGGCAGGAGTAGAATGCGCGCGCAACCAATGCGGGGTGATGCAGAGGCCGCGGGTCTCCTGTATCACGTCTCATAAGCCTGCCATATGGTGAAGAATATCTCCCAGCCACGTGCCCACCTGATTACTCTGGGGGCTTTTATCTGCTTCGGACTCATGAGCCCGCTCTGCAAGTGGGCCATGGAGAGTGGAATCATCACAGGGGTGAGCATGGCCTGTTTCCGTCTGTGTGGAGCGGCGCTTCTGTTCTGGCTCATTTCACCGCTGGTGCCTCGCCAGCAGATTGAACGGGGTGATTGGAAGCACCTCATCATCATGTCGCTCTGTGGTATGGGTATCAACCAGTTCTGCTATGTGCTGGGTGTGCAGCATACGTCTCCGACGAATGCCTGCGTGATTACCACCAGTACCCCCGTGTTCACCTTTGTGCTTTCGGCCTTGTTCCTGCATGCTGCGGTGACGGCCCGCAAGGTGCTAGGCCTGGGAATTGCGGCTACGGGTGCGCTTATTCTCATCCTGGGCTCGCAGATGCAGGGCGGGCGCAGCGGCAGCCCGCAGGGCGATGCCATCTGCCTGTTTTCGCAGCTTTCGGCTTCATGCTACTTTGTGTTTTTCAGCGGAGTTATCCGTAAGTATCACCCTGTGGTGCTCATGCGCTGGCTGTTCCTGATATCGGCCGTGCTCACATGCCCTTTCTGGATGCAGGAGGTCTGCACGCTGCCGTGGGCGCAACTGGGGATGCCTGAGATCCTGGGCTCGGCCTATGTGGTGCTCTTCGGTTCCTTTGTGAGCTACCTGCTCATGATTGTGGGGCAGCGGCATCTGGAACCCTCCACCGTGGCGGCGTATAACTACATCCAGCCCATTATTGCTGCCTCAGTCGGCATTCTGCTCGGGGTGGATGCGCTCACCTGGCAGAAAGTGGTCGCTGTGCTCTGCATTGCTGCAGGTGTGTGGGCTATTTCACGCAAGTCTGCTTGACCCGCGGGGGCGTATAACATATAATGCCAGAGTCGTGATGCTGGCTTCTTCCATGTATAAGTTGTTTTTGTCGGGCGTCATGCCTTTGGCTGCGCTGGTCTGCCTCTGGTTTGCCGTTGTGTTCCTGTATCGGGGGCTCAGCATGCTGGTGCGGCGCATCCGCCTGCACCTTACCGGGCTGCACGCCAGTAGTGCACTGGGTAGGGGCGAGGGACGCTTTGTGCCTATTTTCACCTATATCAGCAGCAGGGGCGAGGAGCTGGATATCATGGGCCGCGAGGAATATGCGACCGAACAGGAAGCCCTGAAGGCCAGACGCCCGCTTGTATATGATGCGGAGCGCCCCGATTCCGGCATGGCGCGCAATACCTTCACTTATTTTGCCCGCCCTGTAGTGCTGCTGGTGCTGGTGGCAGTGCTGGCCGGGGGGGCTCATTTTCTCTTACTTTACACTCCCGATTGATATATATGAGTCATCTTCCTGCCGGGTATAGTATGCGCGTGGCGCAGCCTGCTGATTTTCCAGCAGTGCGCTCATTCTACGATGAACTTATCGATGATTTATTGAAACGTCCGCACCACCCCATGTGGAGCCGCGATGGTCACCCGGCGGATGACTACCTGCGCGCCGCTGTGGATGGCGGTGAACTCTGGATTGCGGAGCATGATGGCGGGATTGCCGGCGCCATGGTGGTGAACCACGCTGCCAACGATGGGTATAAAGCCGTGCCCTGGCAGGTGCAGGCCGAGCCGGAGCAGGTGGTCATTGTGCATGCTTTCGGTGTATCTCCCCGCCACCAGGGCAAGGGGCTTGGCTCTGCCATGATGCGGGATACGATTGACCGCTGCCGCGCTGCAGGAGATAAGGCGATGCGCCTTGATCTCATCGATTTGAATCGCCCTGCTGAGAAAGTATACCTCAAGCTCGGCTTTGTGCATTGCGCCTCTGTGGAACTCTATTACGAGGAAGTAGACTGGCAGTTCTTCCACATGTTTGAACTCGCGCTTTGATTTTTTTTATAAACGAAAGCGCACCCGGTTTCCCGGGTGCGCCCTTTCGTCTCTCTTTGTTGCTCGATTACAGAGCAGGTTTCTTCGGGGTCGGTGTGTCACCCGTACCCTTGAAGGTGGTGTTGGGCAGCCAGGTCTGGTTGCGGCCCAGGAAAGCAATCTTGCCACGCACGATGAGGTTCTTGCCATCGCGCCACATTTCGCAGCCGTACACCTTGCCCTTGGTCGGGTCAAGGATTTCGCCGCCGCTGTAGCTGTCGCCGTCCTTCTCAAGGTCCCAGATGATGGTCAGACCCTTCACGGAGGGGCTGCCCTTGATCTTGGCCTTGGCGGTCTTGTCCTTCAGCAGTTCCACCACGCGGCCGTAGTACTTGCCCTGGTATTCGTATACCTGCACCACGCTCTTGGCTTCGTTGGTCTCGTCGTCAATCGTGGTCCAGTAGCCCGTGATGTTGGCAGTAGCCTGCATGGCAAGGGCGCACAGGCTCATGGTGGCTGTCAGTAGAAGTTTCTTCATGTGTGTGTTTCTATTGGTTTAGTTTTTGTAGATGCTAGAGTACACTCTACACCCGGAGGATAGCGAAAATCTAGAGTGTGGTCAAGCTTTAAATTTGAAAATTTGGGTATATTTGTGCCAACTTATTTATGGTCAATGGGGAATATATAGGAAAGAAAAGGGTGTGCAAACACGAAAAACTTAAGATTACAGATATAAGTGGTGTTAACTCGTCTGCGGGAGGCGAGAGGAGAAAGCAGTATGAGTGCCTGGTCGAAGAATTCTGGCATACAGGCGTGTAGCAGGTGGTGTGGAGTAGAATAACCTTGTCATGGCCGGGTGGAGGTGGCAGAATAGGGAGCGTGAAATGGTTGCGGCAGAGGCTGGAGATGCGGTTGCTCCTTTGTGTGGGGCTTTCGCTGCTGCTGCATGCTGCGGTGGCGGCGCTGCTGGTGCTTCTGCCGCCGCAGGAGAAGGTGCCCAGGCAGAAGAAACAGCCGCAAGGCTCGCGCGCCGTGCGGGTGGTGCGGGCGGTGGAGCGCAAAGCTCCGGCGGATACCCTGCAGGAGGAAGAGAAGCCCAGCGAGCAGCTGCCCTTTGCCAAGACGAGTGCGGATACACCCCAGCGCCGCCCCGAACAGCCCGAGTATGAGGGCAAACGCGATACCCGGGCCGCCAGTGAGACGGCCGACCGCCGCAGCGAGGCGCATGCGCCGTCCATGCATGGTGAGGCCAAGGAAGAACTGGTCACCTTTGACCAGGACCGGCAGGAGGGAGACCTGGAGCATGAGGGGAAAAAGGAGCCCAATCCGCCGCAGCCCCCGCCTGTGCCGGTGGCGGTGACGGAAACTCCCCAGCCGCCTGTGCCTGATGCCCCCGCCGAAGGCCGCCCCGATGCTGCGCCAGCTGCCGAAGCCGAGGGCAAGGAAACGCAGCAGAGCAGGGCAGAGGCCACCCAGTCACTTACCCTCACGGATAATCTGAGCGGGCATCTCAAGCTGCGCGAGAGTGAGACCGAGATTCCCGAAGCCGATTTCGACCGGGATGCCGCCCGCCAGGGCCTGCCCAGTGGCACCGGCAGCAGCCCCACGGCGGCCACCCCGCGCCCGCAGCGCGTGTATTTTGACCCGAGCCTGGCCGACCACATGCAGAAACCCGGATTCCGCACGCACGAGCGGCGCAGCCGGAGCAGTGGCCGCTTTGTGCTGGGACGCGGCGCATCGCTCAACGTGGCCTCCACCCCCCGCGGCATGTACGAAGCGCTGATTTACCGCCGCATTGCGCATTTCTGGTACATGGCCTGCGATGAACACCGGGGCGATATCATCCCCGGCACGCTGGTCATCAGCCTGCGCATCACGAAGCGCGGACAGATAGACAGCATGGCGCTCATCCGCCGCAGCGGCGCGAGCATCAGCCAGCAGTCCTTCACCTTCAAAGCCATCCGCAGGGCCTCTCTGCCGCCTATGCCGCCCGAGGTGCAGGCCGATGTGGTAGGCCCGCTCATGGAGCTCATCTTCGAATTCAATTTTGACTAATCAACCCACCGAATCAACACTATGTACGATACCATCCGCCAGTTCTTCGCTGCCTGTCACCCTTTCGGCCTACCGCTGCTTGCCTGCTCGGTCATCATGCTTGCGGCCATTCTCTACCACCTGCTTTTCACGCGCCGCCACAAATCGCTGATTCCGCTGGAGCAGGTGGCGTGCGGTAAGGAAAAGGCTGAAAACATCGTGAACGCCCATGCCGGCGATGAGCTGGTGGAGGTGCTTGGGTTTCTGGTCTCCCAGCCTGCCACCCCTGCGCTTGAGCAGCAGGTAGAGGCCCGCCTGCGCTGCATCATCGACCGCCAGCGCGCGGGGCTTGCCACCATCAGCATCATCACCACCATTGCCCCCATGCTCGGTATTCTCGGCACAGCCTGGGGCCTGGTGGATATCTTCGGTGTGTTCGGTTCTCCCGATGCGCAGGAGGGCATTGCGCTCGGTATTTCCAAGGCGCTTTACACCACTATTTTCGGTCTGGCCATAGCGGTGCCGGGCACCATCGCGCTCAGCTGCTTCGAGCGCGCCATCGAGCGCCGCGCCGCCCGCATCAACCAGTGCTTTACCGATCTGCTTGCCAACCACAACTCCCGCTGAGTATGAAAATCTATCATCGCCCGGCAGGTGGGCAGGGCATCCCCATCGTACCGATGCTCGATATCCTCACCATCCTGCTCATCTTCTTCATTGTGCACACCGAGTTCAAGCACCAGGTCAGCGTGCTGAATCTCGATGTGCCCCAGACCCGGCATCTGGCCGGCACCCAGGGCGACCGCAACAGCATCCTCCTCGAGGTTGCGGACGACGGCAGTATTGCCTTTAACGGCAAGGTGATTTCCTCATCTCAGCTGGTGGAGGAAGTGCGCACCCTGCAGCAACAGAACCCGCAGGCCCGTATCCAGCTTTCTGCCGCGGCTGCTTCGTCCATGGCCCGCTTCATTGAGGTGCTCGATGAACTCACCGCCGCCGGTCTGGATGTGGAGCAAATCCCCGTGCGCATTGATTACGCCCCAGCGAAATGAGGACCAGGTGCGCGCGTTGGCGTAATGGGGCAATCAACGACAAACCTGAGTTTGTCGAATGCAGAATGCAGAGTTCAGAATGCAGAATGAACAGCTAGCGCGCAGTCTAACGACTGCGCGAAGAAAGGAAAACCACCTGAGAGAATCTCAGGTGGTTTTGTTTACAGGTGAGGCGAAAGCCGAACACAAAATCGTTATTCTGCATTCTGCGTTCTGAAATCTGCATTCATACAATTGCCGCTCCTTTTCTGGGAATGGCGGGGGCAAGCCTCCTTTATAATCAAAACCACGAGTTTGCCACTCTACTGCATGCCGCCGGACATAATCCAGGCGAAGACGAGGGCCACGGCGATGTAGGCGATGAGCCCCAGTGCGGCGGCCAGCCAGGTGCGGGCCCAGGGGAGCATCTGGCACACGCGGGAGGCGGCCATGAGGCAGGCCCACACCCCGACCAGCTGGAAGCTCATGGTCATGCCGATGCCCGTTTCCAGTTGCTCTGCCGCAAAGCCGGAAAGCATGGAAAGCACCGACGAGAGGATGAGCACCAGCAGGGCGCCCACGCAGGCCTCGCGCAGGCGCTTGCGGGAATCCGCCAGGAAGAGTGCGAGCGCAAAGCCACCCCAGATGAACAGACAATAGAGAATGACGAACCAGATTCCGTGCAAGACAGGCATATGCATAGCACAGGAATGGACAGCGTGGCGCTCACATGGATTCAGTGATTGTTACTGAATCAGCGCACGAGGCGGTGGACGGTGAGCCCGTAGGGAGAGTTGCGGAAAATATCGAGCACTTTGCCGCCGCGCACCCTGGTGGTGATGAGGGCAAAGGTGGCATCCATGCTCACCTGAATGCAGTCTGCCCGCGGGAGCAGCAGTTCTTTGATGGCGGATTCCGGGGTGCCGCTTTCGCTGGGGCTGGTGAGCACTTGCACCAGGTCCTCCACCGTGGCGGTAAGCCCCGCCTGCTGGAGCAGGTCGCTCAGGGCGGCAGCCGTGCATTCATGCACCGCACCATTGCGCTCGCGGTGGCCGGTGAGCTCGGTTTCAAGCTGCCAGAGCAGCTCATCGGGCAGCAGGCTGCGCTGCAGGACGGGCAGACCATCATCTGCCATGGCGGTGGGCAGCATGGCAAGGCAGAGCAGGATGGCGGCGAAGCGTTTCATGATGTGCTGCCCCCATAGTGCCATGTGACAGCCCGGGAGTCAATGCAATTCTGCGCTTGAGTCGCCGGGGCAGATGTGCTACAAATGGGTTTGTGAGTTCGCAAGCCGCAGAGTTGGGCCCGCTGGTGTTCCGCTTCCTGGAGTATATGGAGGCGGAGCGCAACGCCTCGCCCCGCACGGTGGAGGCCTACCACCGCTCGCTGCAGCTGTTTCGCCGCTGGGCGGGCGAGGATTTCTGCGGCTGGGAGAACTGCGGGGCAGATGTGTTCCGTGCCTGGCTGTATGAGGCGCTGAATGAAGCGCTGAAACCCTCCACCATCCGCCTGCGATTTGCTGCCCTGCGTTCCTTTTATGAATACCTGATGCGCCGCGAGGGGCTGAAAGCCAGCCCGCTGGCCGAGGTGAGCCTGCCGAAGGCATCGCAGAGCCTGCCTGTGCACCTCTCGCTGCACCAGATGGAGGAGTTGCTCGCGCTGCCTCTGCGGATACCGGCGGATAAGAAGAGCCCCGCCTGGCTGCCGCTGCGCGATGTAGCCATCCTCGAGCTGTTCTACTCCTGCGGCATGCGACTCAGCGAGCTGGTGGCGCTGGATGCGGATTCCCTGCGCCCCGGTGAGAACTGCATCCGCGTGCTGGGCAAGGGCCGCAAGCTGCGTCTGGTGCCGGTGGGCGACTATGCCCGCGAGGCGGTGGAGCGTTACCGCGAAATGGCCGGTGTGAGCGGGAGCGAGCCGCTGTTCATCAGCCGTCTGGGGCGCCGCATGAGCTGCCGCAGCGTGCAGCTCATGCTCGATAAATACCTGAGCTGCTCGGATTTGCCTTTCCATATCTCGCCGCATAAGCTGCGGCACACCTTTGCTACGCACCTGCTCGATGCCGGGGCGGATTTGCGCGCAGTGCAGGAATTGCTCGGCCACAGTTCGCTGGCCACTACCCAGATATATACCCATGTGACCAAGACCCGCATGCAGCAGGTCTACCGCCAGTCGCACCCTCGCGCCGGCTGGGAGGAAGAATAGGGGATTTTTGATTTTGGATGTAGAATTTTGGATGTCTCAAATTCCGCGGGCTCACGCCCGCATGAATGGACACTATTCACTATTCCTTATTCACTATTCACTCCCCCAGGTATTCCTTGATTCCCGTGGTGGGGAATCGGAGGTCGTTGTGCAGGAAGGTTCGCAGGTATTTGCGGGCGCGTTCATCAGAGCCGAAAATCCGGGCGGGAGTCAGCTGCTCGGCGGTGGGCACCTGGAGCTTGTGCTGCAGTACGAAAAGCAGGCAGCGCAGGGAAGGGGCGCGGTGGCGCTCTTCCTCGAACAGACGGCGGCCGAGAGTCCATGCCTCCTGTTCGCGCCCGCGGATGCGGCACAGGTTGTAGAACTCCCAGCGGTGGTACATGGGCGAGGCTCCCAGCTCCACCGCGCGGCGGTATGCCTGCACGGCACGGGTGAAATTGGTGCGGCGGGCCAGGTCTTCATCGAATGCACCCAGCTGGAGCCAGAGCATGGAACTCTGCGGGTTATTGGCAATGCCTTCGAGCAGGAATTTCTCCGCGGCATCCAGATAATCCTTGCTGAGCACGGCGCGCTCGTGTTCATTCCACTGCTCACTGCTGTTCACCCAGGCCACGGCGTTCTTGGCCATGTCGCGTGCGGCGCGTGCCCAGTAGTTGGCGCGGCGGGGGCAGAGTGTGGTAATCTGCTGCCATCGCTGGCGGGCGCGCGGCCAGTCCTGCTGCAGCCAGGCATTGGTGGTATCGACACAGAGCATTTCTGCCGCAAAAGTGCGCAAACCGCCCAGGGCAAACAGGGCAAGCTGCTGCGAAAGCGCATCGGTCTTCGCGTAATCGGGGGCAGGCAGGCGCAGATGGGCGGCGCTTTCCTGCCGCTGCAGGTGCAGACGCAGCGGCTGCAGCGCCCAGCCGGCCAGAGCCAGCAGGAGCAGCGCCCCTGCATAGCGGAGCGTCTGTCGCAGAGGACTGGCCGGGTTCAGGTTCATGCGCGGTTCAGGCGGGTGCGGATATCAGCGGCCAGCTGCTCCCAGTGCGGTACCTCGGCCCCGGCTTCGTGGGCGCGCTCGAGCGTGCTGCCCCAGATGGCATCGTACTCCACAGGGCGGCCGCGCAGGTAGTCCACTGCGCTGCTGGGGATGAACTCGCCCATGATGCGGGTGCGCTCCATCTGGCGGTGTACAATGTCCATGGGCAGGGGGAATCCGCGCTTCTCGGCGGCGAGGCAGACTTCCTCCATGATGGCTTTGGCGCGGACATCCTGCCCGGGCAGGGTGAAGAGCTTTTTCACGCTGATACCGCCGTGGGCCACGCAGAGACCATTGAAGGGAATATTCCACGACAGCTTGCACCACTGAATCTGCTCTGCGTGGTCGAATGCCGAGGTCGCGATGCGGGCCCGTTCGAACAATGCGGCAAAGTCCCGTGCGCGGGCTGAGCCTGCTGCCGAGCTGACAAAGGGGGCAAACTGGATATCGCCGCCCTCCAGGTGGCGGATTCTGCCAGGCTCATCCATCATGCAGCACACGAAGCAGAGCCCTATGAAGATGCGCTCCGCAGGCACATAGGCAGAGATGGCCTCGGCATTGCCCATGCCGTTCTGGAAGGTGAGCACCTCGGTATGCTCGCCGACAAGGTGGGGGAGGTACTGGCCGAGCTGGTCATTGCAGGTGGTTTTCCAGCACACAATCACCAGATCCACGGGGCCGCATTCTTCGGCCTTGCGGCATACCTGCACCTTCGGCAGGTGAATATCGCCATGCACGCTTTCCACATGCAGCCCCTCGGCTTTCAGCGGTTCGTACACAGAACGCCCGATGAAGCAGACATCCTCGCCCGCTTCTGCCAGGCGGGCTCCGTAGTAGCATCCCAGTGCTCCTGCTCCTAAAATGGCAACTCTCATGCACCCCAGACTACCACCTGCGCGCGTGAATAGCAACAAAAAAGCCCGTATGCGGCACAGTAATCTCTGAGCCCATCATAGATGGGCGAAGTTTCACTGCACCCCGCAGGGGTAAAGTTTCGCTGAGCATGCGCGAAATTTCACTCAGGGCCATAGCCCGAAGTTTCACAGCTATTGCCATTCGTGGCAACGGTTTTATATCAAGCGTTGGCATAATTGTTAAATCGGAAATTATCTGGCAGGCGCAGCCTGCGGAATTCGGAGTCCCGAAGGGACGTCAGAGTATAGGCAGGGGTGGAGTCGCGAAGCGACGGAACCCCTGCTAACCATAAAAACAATCTGAACCCCGAGCGGAGCGAGAGGGTGCCAGAGGCGCCTGCTACACATTGAAGCCGAGGCCTTTGCCGCCCACTCCTTTCGTCGGGGCTCCATTATCTTTTGTTTGTTAGCAGGGGCTGCGCCCGCGTTGCGGGCTTACCCCTGCCTGCCCTCTTACGCCCCTACCGGGACTCAAAATTCCGCTCCGCTGACGCTTCGCAAATGGCTCGACAATCTCGGACTTTGGCGAGCAGAAGAACAGTTTCTTCTAATTATGCCAACGCTATTATATCATTAATTTCCCGCTGCTACCGCAGCGAGAAACAGACGATACTCATTCCTCGCCCGAGGGCTCGTCAGTGAAATCGGTAGACTTCGACTACCGATGAAACTTCGCTGCCGCTCATCGAAATCCTGCCCCTGCCGGGGCTTCGGCGAAACTTCGCAGCTTGCGCTGCTCAGAGTGGCCTTCCTCAAGTATCTCAGAAAGCCCTTTATGGAGCGCTTTTTCGCTTAAAATCCTGATTCTCTAACCAAATTTTGCGGGAGTACACACTTTTGCCTTGCAATCTGTGGTGGGAAGCTGTATTTAGAATCCACTTATATCAACCCGGGCGGGCCTGTTTGCCTGCCCTACAAACCTAAAACAGAACCACCATGGGTCAACAACATCGTAAGGAGACGAAGCGTCGCCGCCGCACCGCCTACATCAAGCGCCAGAAGGAAATCGCCAAGAACAGCAAGAACACCACTCCTGTTCAGATGGCCAAGAAGGTTTCCAAGGACTAATTTCGTCGCCTATTTATCAGGACTTTGAATCCGGCACATCCCCACGCGGGTTGTGCCGGTTCCTTTTTTGCCCTGTTGCGGCAAAACGGGCGGTTCCTGCGAAAAATGCGTCTCCTTGCAAAAAAAGGCTGCAAGGCGGGGATGTTTGTGGTAGAGTGGGAGCATGCAGATACTCGTGATCGAGGATGACGTGGACATAGCGGAGCTTGTGGCTTTCAACCTGGAGCGCCAGGGATGGGACTGCGCACTGGTGCACCACGGCGCCGAAGGCTGGGAGATGATACAGCGCCGCCGCCCCGACCTGGTGATTCTGGATGTGATGCTCCCGGGCATGGATGGCATGCAGATTTTCCGGGCTATGAAGGAAAACGAAATGACGCGCGGCATACCCGTCATTTTCCTGACCGCACGCGGTGAGCTCGATGACCGCCTGGAGGGTCTGAGCATGGGGGCGGATGATTATGTGACCAAGCCCTTCAGCATGCGGGAACTTATGGCCAGAGTGCGAACCAGTTTGCGCCGATATGCCGCGCTGACCCATTCCGGTGAGACGGAAACCGTCACCTATGAGGCAGGAGAGCTTGTTTTGGAGGCGGATCGGTTTGCGGTACGTAAAAGGGGCCGTCTGATCGATCTGACACAGAAGGAGACGGATCTTCTCAAGTTTTTTATGAGCAGCCGTGGACAGGTATTTGGCAGGGCTGCCATCTTTGAGGCCGTGTGGGGATACGAAGCATTGGGCGATGAGCGTACAGTGGACGTAACGATCCGCAGACTCAGAGAAAAAATTGAAGATGAACCGGGAATGCCGGTTTATATTCTGACCAAACGAGGCGTAGGTTACTATTTTAATGAAGAAATAGGCAAAAACTGAGATTCGCCGAAGGAAACAATTGATAACGAAATCACACGAAAGGAGAGGCATCGTGGGCAGCATTAAATGGAAGATGGCAACACTGTATATGATCTTGTTGGTAACCGTTATGGCTGGCTGCGGTGCCTTGATTCTTTATAATTTAAGAAATAATGCCTATCAGGATGCATTCAAGGAAGTGGATTATACCGCACAGCGTATTATCGATGTGCTTGGTATAGAATCAGACAGCGAATGGGAAAGTCCGGAAAAGGTATTTGGCGAAGTTTTGACTACGGTTATGATGGAAAGCGTGAATACTGAGGGCGAAGAAAGTACCGAAAAGGTGATCTGTTTGCTGGATTCACAGGGAAAGCTTTTATACAATCGTGAAAAAGATCTAACCCAGGCAGATGTGGCTTCCAGGGCTGTCATGGACGCGCAGATGGGACTGGAACCGGAAAACATGTATATTCATACCGACTATACCCAAAGACAGGTGGGA
>JAZRHL010000018.1:0-13942 GCA_045644745.1 Akkermansia sp. | reverse complement strand
GAGCGGAATTCGGAACCCGCTTTAGCGGGTGATAGCCAGAAGCCCCGGGTGGAGCCGCAATAGCGGCGGAACCCGGGGTAACCTTAAAATTTTATAGGAGCCCCGACGTAAGGAGTGGGCGGCAGGAGCCTCGGCTTCAATGCGTAGCTGATGCCTTCCGTCTCCGGGCTTACGCCCTACGCCGTGACTGGCTACCACCCTCTCACTGCGTTCGGGGTTCTGGTTCTTTTTGTGTATTACCCAGCATTCCGCCGCTGTCGCGGCTTCATGCTGGGCTACTGGCTGCCGCCCACGGAGTGGGCTCAAAATTCCGCTCGCCTATGGCTCACCAGCTCTTCGCCAATTGCCGATTTGACGATGATTGGCTAATTATGCCAACGCATAAAGCGATTTTTCCGGGGATGCATCACTTCTGTGTCCACTTTGGGGAACATTGTGGAACATTTGTGTCCTACTGCGGCAAAATCGTCATAATATGATTGATTTCCGAATCGGAATCAGGTAGAATCCGCCGCACACGTTATGGCCAGGCAAGCATTAGGAAAAGGGCTGGGCGCCCTCATTATGAAGAAACAGGAAGCAGCTGCTCCTGTGAATGTAGTGGCAGATGGTGACCGCGTCATCAAGGCCAATGTCAGAGACATCAAGGCTTCCCCGTTCCAGCCCCGCCGCCACTTTGACCCGGTGCAGATTGAAGAGCTGGCCGCCTCTATCCGCGAGCGTGGTCTCATTCAGCCCCTGGTGGTGCGCAAGGTGGATGGCCACTATGAGCTTATTGCCGGTGAACGCCGTCTGCGCGCCATCACCAGCCTGGGCCAGACCACGGTGAAGGTGGTGGTACACGAAGCCACCGACCAGGAAGTGGCCGAACTTGCCCTTATTGAAAACCTGCAGCGCGCCGACCTCACTCCGCTGGAAGAGGCCGAGCAGTACCGCCTGCTGCAGGAGCGCTTCGGTATGAAGCAGGAGACCATCGCTCAGCATGTGGGTAAATCCCGCGCGGTGATTGCCAACATGGTGCGACTGCTGGAACTTGCCCCCGAGGTGCGCGACCTGCTCAACCAGCAGCAGATTACCGTAGGCCACGCCAAGGTGCTGCTGCAGCTCAAGGATAACGCCATGCAGGCCAGCGCGGCCCTGCGCGTGGCCCGCGGCACCCTCACGGTGCGCCAGACCGAGCAGCTGGTGCGCGATCTGCTTACCCCTGCCCCGAAGGTGGAGAAGCCCGCCCCCGCACTGCCCGAGGCCTATGCCCGCGTGTGCTCCCAGCTTTCGCAGGATTTCGGCACCAAGGTGAATATTGCCATGAAGGGCAAGAACAACGGTGTCATCGAAATCCCCTACGCCGGCCGCGAGGATCTGGTGCGCATCCTTCAGATTTTCGGCATCAGCGAAAGCCTGTAATGCGCCGTCTGCTTCCCCTTCTGTTGCTGCTGTGCAGCTGCGATGACCGCCCGCAGGAAGCTCCTGCTGCGGCACCCGCCCCTGCACCGCCCGCAGAACTGGTGGACAGCCCGTCCTTCAACGGGCACAATGCGTACACGCACTGCGATGCCATCTGCAAGCTGGGCCCGCGCTATAGTGGCTCCGCCGCCTACGAAGCCCAGCTTCAGCTGCTGGAAAAACACCTGCATGCCGCCGGCTGGCAGACCGCACGCGATACCTTTGCCGCCCCGAACGGGGTGAAAATGTGCAACCTGCGCGCATTCCGCAGCGAAAATCCTGCCCCGCTGCTGCTCAGCTGCCATATTGACACCAAAATCAAGGTAGCCCACGATTTCCAGAGCGCAGACGATGGCGCCAGTGGTGCCGCGGTGCTGCTGGAGCTGGCACGCGTACTCAAGGATGAGCGCGTGGAAATCATCTTCCTTGATGGCGAAGAAGCCTTTGCCCGCCACATGAGCGAGACCGACGGGCTGTACGGTTCGAAGTTCGATGTGGCCCGCCGCGGTAACCAGCTGCCCCGCTGGCAGATTAATCTCGATATGGTGGGCGGGCGTAACAAGACCATTGCCATTCCCTCGCTCGACACCTCGGATTTCATGTATGCCCAGTATCAGGAAGCCGTGCGCAGGCTGGGATTTTCGGAAGAGAAATGGACGGTATGGCCGGGGGCTTATCTGGATGACCACCTGCCCTACCTCGAAGCAGGGGTGGACAGTCTGAACCTCATTGCCGTGTTCAGCGGCAGCAACTGGTGGCACACCCCGCGCGACAACATGAGCCGCATCTGCCCCCGCTCCCTGCATGAAAGCGGGCAGATGACCCTGCAGCTGGTGCAGCAGCTGCTCAGCGCAGGCGGCGCAGACGCCCAATGATTTCCTGAGGCACGGCGGCGCGTTCCTCGGCCGTATCCAGCGGCAACACGGCGGTTGTCCTGCCCTCGGCATCGTAAACGGTGAGCGTGAGCTTGTTACTGGCACCATGCAGCACCAGCACGCCCTCAGCATCCTTGAACTGGAGGGTCACTTCACCGGCCTCGCCCAGCATCCAGCCGCGTCCCTGCGGGTTCGCATCGCGCGCCAGGTGGCGGATAGCCTGCAGGTAATCAGAAACCTCCGTGGGCACAAAACCACCGGGCAACGCCGCCAGCTGAGCCACCACGGCCTTGCGTTTCTCGCGCATAGCCTTGCGGATAGCGGGAGTCACCACCAGCGGACGCAGCTTGCGGTCGCCACCCACGGCGGCATCCGGGCTGCCGGCAGTGGTCACGGCGCGCGTCTGTTTCGGGCGCTCACCCAGTACTACAGTGGCAGTGCTGAGGAGGGAGTCCCCCCCGGGGTAATAGGCAATTTCCATGGGGGCACCGGGAGCAAGCGAGCTCAGCACGGCGCGCACATCGTCACGGGAGTTCACGGGCTGCCCGTTCAGCGAAACCAGGCGGTCACCCGGTTGCAGGCGGGCATTTTCAGCAGGGCTGCCGGGGCGCACGGCGCGCACCAGCACACCACTCTGCGGAGCGGCGGCATTATCCTCAGCCACCACGCCGAACATGGCGCGGGGTGCTTCTGCAGCACCAGCAACTGCAGCCAGCCCGGCCAGCAGGAATGTTATGAAACAGGTCTTCACAGGTAATCCTCCTCTACTTCCACCTCGGTGGTATTCGGCACGCGGATGACGGTGGTGGTGTCATCGGCATCGAGCACAAAGGCATCCTCATAAATCACCTGGTAATGGCGTACCGGAGCCTCGCCATGGCGCCACTCCACGCGGTTGGTGCGCGAGGACTGGATGACATTGCGGCTCACCAGTCCCTGGTCATTCCCCTCGGCCACGGCGCTGCCGGGCATCATCAGCACGCCACCACCCACAAAGAGAGCCACAGCCGCTGCTGCAGCGGCGCTGCCACGCCACCAGTAGGAACGGCGGTGGGGTGCCTGGCGGCTCTGCTGCGCCTCCACATACATCTGCCCACCCAGACGCCCCGCCAGACGGCAGGGCAGATCCGCCGGGCGCAGACGGCGCAGCAGCTGTTCCATCTCGCGGCACTCGCACTCCTCTGCCGAGGCCTGCTGCATGGCGCCCAGCAGACGGGCCTGCAGCGCCTCAGGCAGCGCGGCAGGTGTAGTGCTCATGGGCTTGAAATCAGGCGGTGTAGTCATGAGAAAATCAGCGTTCGATGGGGTTGGCCTCAAGCTCGCGGCGCAGGTTCTGCAGCGCATAGCGATAGCGGGAGGTGATGGTGGATAACTTGTTGCCGGTCATGTCAGCAATCTGCTGGAAGGTGTGTTCGCCCCAGATGTGGAGCACAACCACCTCGGCAAACTCAGGAGCAAGCTGCCGGAGCATGAATTCCAAGCGCTCACGCAGGTACTCATCATCCGCAGCGCTGCTCAGCCACGGAGTCTCCTCCACGCCCTCGCTGAGCGTTTCCTGCTGGGCGGTGGCGTAGTTGCGGCGCACCTGTTCGCGGCGACCGCGGTCCATGGCCAGGTGGCGGATGGCGGTGTAGGCATAGGCGCTCCACTGGCTGCGGGCTCCGGTGAATGAACCACCCTCCACAGCATGCACCAGCTGCACCAGCGCCTCCTGCAGCACGTCCTCGGCATCTGCCTGACTGCGGCACTGCTGGCGGGCATACAGGAGCAACTGCGGGCCGAACTCCGCCAGCCAGGCAGACCAGTCTATGCGCGCATTTGCGGCATCTGTGGGGGATTGCGAATTCATCTCCTTCATAACAGGGGCGTTTGACGAGACTTGTTTTATCTCATCCGCTGCCGTTTTGCCAGAAAAAAAGCACGCCCGCGGTGCATTTGACCGGCGGGCGTGCTGAAAAGAAATCGAATCCTCAGCGGAATCAGGCCTGCTGCTCGGCAGCGGTCTTTTCGGCCTCCAGCTTCTGGCGCAGCTTCTCAGGCAGCTTCACCTGAATGTGCACGTCGCGCAGCTGGTTGGGCTCGGCGGGAGCGGGAGATTCGCTCATGAGGTCGGCGCCGCGGTTGTTCTTCGGGAAGGCAATCACCTCACGGATGGACTCGCACTTGCCGATGAGCATGACCACGCGGTCCAGACCCAGGGCCAGACCACCGTGGGGCGGTGCACCGAAGGAGAAGGCAGCCAGCAGGTGACCGAACTGCTCCTGGATGGTGGCGTCGTCCAGACCCAGGGCGCGGAAGGTGGCATCCTGGAGATCTTTCTCGTGGATACGGATGGAACCACCGCCCAGCTCGTTGCCGTTGAAGATAACGTCGTAGGCCTCGGCGCAGATATCGGTGGAAATCTCGCCCTTGAGCACCTTCTCCACGTCCTCGGGTACGGGGCGGGTGAAGGGATGGTGGATAGCGCAGAAGCGCTGCTCCTCTTCGTCCCAGCCGAAGAGCGGGAAGCGGTTCACCCAGAACAGGTCCACCTCGTCGTTGTCCTTGAGCAGCTCCATGAAGTCGGCGCAGGCAAGACGCACGCGGCCCAGGATGGTGCAGCTCTGCTCCCAGGCACCGGCAGCAAAGAAGATGCAGTCACCGCTCTCGATGTTGAGGCGCTCCTTCAGGGCGTCAATCTCAGCATCGGTCAGACGCTTGGTGATGGGGCTCTTCCAGCCGTCGCGGTCGTTCACGTCGCGCACCTTGATGTAGGCCAGGCCCTTGGCACCGGCTTCGATAGCGGTCTGCGTGAGGGAATCCACCTGACCCACGGAGGGGTTGAAGCCCTTGGCGTTGATGGCCTTGACCACACCGCCGTTGGCAATGGCGCCGGAGAACACGCGGAAATCACTGGTAGCGAAGATGTCGGAGCAATCCGTAATCTTCATCTCGAAGCGGCGCTCGGGCTTGTCGGAACCGTACTGGTCCATGGCATCGCGCCAGGTCATGCGGGGGAAAGGAGTCACGATGTCGCGGCCCACGCTCTCCTTGAACACGCGCTTGAGCATAGCCTCAATCCAGGCGTAGATGTCCTCAGGAGTGATGAAGGAAGCCTCGATATCAATCTGGGTGAACTCGGGCTGGCGGTCAGCGCGAAGGTGTTCGTCGCGGAAGCAGCGGGCCACCTGGGAGTAGCGCTCCATGCCGGCCACCATGAGCAGCTGCTTGTACTGCTGGGGAGCCTGGGGCAGAGCGTAGAATGCACCGGGGGTCAGACGGCTGGGTACCAGGAAGTCGCGGGCACCTTCGGGAGTGCTCTTGGAAAGGATGGGGGTCTCAATCTCCAGGAAGCCCTGCTCGTCGAGGTAGTCGCGCATGGTCTTGGTGATGCGGTGGCGCAGAATCATGTTGCGCTGCATAGCGGGGCGACGCAGGTCGAGGAAACGGTACTTGAGGCGGATATCCTCGTTGGCGATGTTGCGATCCAGCTGGAAGGGCAGCACAGCGGCGGGGTTCAGCACGGTGAGGCTGGTAGCCTCCACCTCGATTTCGCCGGTGGCCAGGTCGGGGTTCGTGGCGTCGATTTCATCCGTCTTGAGACGGCGCACCACCTTACCGGTCACCTGAATCACCGTCTCCACACGCAGAGCCTCGGCCTGATTGGCAAGATTAGCGTCAATTTCCGGGTGGAAAACTACTTGGGTCTTGCCGGCACGGTCGCGGAGGTCGATGAAAATCACACCGCCGTGGTCGCGCACGGTGTCCACCCAGCCAACCAGCGTCACAACCTGGTCTACATGAGCGGGGCGGAGCTCATCGCACGTATGGGTACGGTAACTGTTCATAATGAAAGTATAAGTAAAATCTGTAATATCCACGCTCCGAGAGCAGAACGCGGCGGCGTTCATTCTACGCTTTCCGGCTTAATTGTCAAGCCGTTTTTAGCTTATCCTGTGGCATGATACCGGCAGCTTTATAGTATCCAGGAAAACGAAATCCTGACCTGCGGTCAGGACGAAATCTTTGCCAAAGGCAAAGACGATATCACTTCGTGACGAAATCCTCGTTTCACTCGGACTGAGCAAAGCAACGGGGGCAGGCCTCGACGCGGTGGCCGGGGGCAATTTCCACCATAGGAGGACGGTCGGTAAGCAAATCGACCGATACGCCCATGCGCTGGCAGAAGCGGCAGCCCTTCACCTGGTGGCGGATGGAGGCCACATGGCCGGGGATGGAGGGCAGCATGGTCTTGCGCTCGTATTCGCGGCGGGGCATGGCGGCCAGCAGAGCCTTGGTGTAGGCATGGCGGGGATTGGCAAAGAGCTCCTCCACCGGGGCGCTTTCCACAATACGCCCGGCGTACATGACGATGACGCGGTCGCAGTTCTGGGCAATCACGCCAAGGTCATGCGTGATGAGTAGAGAAGATGCCCCCAGATCCTCGCGCAGCTCGCGGAGGAGCGCCAGAATCTGCTGCTGCACCGTCACATCCAAGGCAGTGGTGGGTCCATCGGCAATGATGAGTTCGGGGCGGCAGGCCAGAGCCATGGCAATACCCACTCGCTGGCGCATACCGCCGGAAAGCGAGCCGGGGTACTGGTTCGCACACACGGCGGCGCTGGGAATACGCACGCGGTTCAGCAGGTTGATGGCCTCCACCCAGGCGGCCTCAGCGGTCATCTCGCGGTGCAGCATGAGGGTTTCGGCAATCTGGTCGCCGATGGTGTGCACAGGGTTCAGCGCGCTCATGGGCTCCTGAAAGATGAAGCCCACGCGGCCACCGCGCAGCGCCTGCAGACGGCGCGGCGACATGGTGACCACGTCTTCACCATCGAAATTAATCTTGCCCGAAACGATATGCCCCGTGGGCTGAGGGAGCAGGCGCACCAGGCTCATGGCCGTAGCGCTCTTGCCGCAGCCGCTCTCGCCCACAATACCCACACAGCTGCCGCGCGGCACCACAAAGCTGATGTCATCCACCGCAAGGGAGAGACCGCGCTCGGACTCGAACGCGATGGACAGATTGCTCACTTCCAGAAGATTGGGAGAGGTGCTCATGATTCGGCAGGCAGGGGGATTTCCAGATTCATTTCGGGGAAGGATTCGCCGGAGTTGCGGGCATCGAGCGTTTCCTCCTTCTTCTTTTCATCAATCCAGTACAGGTGGCTGTCCAGCGGGTCGTAGTAGCGGGGCGGGCAGAAACGGCAATCGGGTTCATCGGGCCAGCAGACCCAGCGCCACTGGGCAAAACGCCAGTACGATGTAGTCCATCCCGGCACCCAGGCCAGCGTGGCGGCAATGAGCTGCTGCGCCTGGTGGTGGGCCGCGGCGGCCTCTGCCTCTGTGGTGGCAGCCTTGCAGGCCATGATGGCACGGTCGAGCGAGGGCGAGTTGGTGGCCGTGATATTCGTGGTACCGCTCATGGGCGAACCATCCGGCTTGAAGGCATAGGACGAATCAAAGAACGGCGCGGGGTCCGGCAGCGGGGGCGAGAAGCCCCAGGAGAAGATGGCCGCCTCGTACTTCTTGGCCATCACGCGGGAATAGTGCACGGTGTCATCCACCTGATCGACGCGGAGGTCAAGCCCGCAGCGCCTGGCTTCCTCGCGGAGGATGTTCATGCAGTTGGTATAGAGCGGGTCGATACGGCTGCTCATGACCACCTGCAAGCGGGTGCCATCCGGCTTGCAGAGAATACCATCCGGGCCTTCCTCGGTGTAGCCGGCGCGGGCAAAGCATTCGCGCGCCTTGGTGGGCGAGAACGGCAGCGCCTTGATGGTTTCATCGGTATACTCGCCGAAGCCCGAGAAATAAGAACCCATGCGGGTATAATCGCCGCGGAAGACGAGGTCGAGCACTTTCTGCACGTTGAGCGCATGGTGGAAACCGCGACGCATCGTCTTCTGGTTGAAAGGGGGCTGGGAGCAGTTCAGATGGAAGCCGAAACAGCTACGCGGCCAGATGTTGCTGAAATGCACGCGCTGAATGAACCCGCGGTGCACAGGCTCAATCTCCAGGCCTTCGTACCAGATATCGGCCTCGCGGGCGTTGAAGACATCCAGCTCACCCAGGCGGAAGAGCTCGCGCATCTTCGTATTTTCCGATACGAATTGGTACACAATGTGATCCACATTGCAGGAGTAGCGCGTGTAGCGGCGGTCGGCAGCCCACCAGTCGGGCACGCGGATAAGGCTCACCTGGCGCCCCATGATGACATCGTACGGGTTCACCGTGTAGCCACCCGTGGTGGGAGCTACGCGCCAGAGGTAGCGGGTGGGGTAATCCGGCCCGAACTCCGCATAGAACGCGGTGCAGCTCGGCGGCAGCGAGGCATAGAAAGGCGCATACGGGCGAGCCGAGGCCAGGGTGACGGCGATATACTGGTTGCCATACACCTCGATGCGCGAGAAATTGCCCATGTAGTACTCGTTGTAGAACGGCTCGCGGCTGTGAGGCGAGGTGCGCACAAAGAGCGAGGTGATGAAATCGCGTGTGGTCAGGCGGGAACCATCGGAGAAACGAGCGGTTTCATCGATATGGAAATAGACGGTGCGGCCATCCTTTGACACTGCCCAACGGTCGGCAGTGCCGGGAATGAGCTTGCCCGTGCCGGGATGCAGGCGGATGAGCGGCAGGTCGATATCGTCGTAGATGTAGCGGCGGAACGCGTTGTTGCTGTTGGGGCCGAATACGCGGAAGGTGCTGGGGAAGGAACGCTGCAGGGCAAGGCGCATGGTACCACCCTTCACTGCCTTGGGGCTGCCAAGCTCGGGCTGGTCCTGCCCATCGTGCCACTCCAGATCCTCGGGCAGCTGATTTTCACGCAGGAACACGAGGTAATCCCCCGCCACACTGCGGCGGCACATGTTCAGCATGCTGGGCCAGATATTCAGGAAACGCACTTTGGCACTCTGCTGGCGATTGCTGCCGGGAGCCGAGGTAAGATACTGCACCATGGCATTCTCGCAGGCGGCGCGGTTTTCCTCCAGGTTGCGCTCCACATATTCCTTCACCTGCGCATTCCAACGCTCGGGAAAGCCCTGGAAACCTGGCGGCATCTGCCAGCGCTTGGTGTACATGGGCACATCGGCGTCTTCGGCAAAGCCCATGGGCAGCGTCAGGTCGCTGGGGTGGCGCCAGCCCAGACCACGGGTGCCGCCATCGTCATCGCAGCCGGAGAACAACACCGCCCCCAGCACGGCCAGAGACAGACGTGCTACACCGGAAAAGCTGTATTTTCTCATGCTCATGCTGCAGATTTTATTCGTAATAGGAATGGCGGCGCGGATCGGCAGCTTCTCGGGCAGCCTCACCGATGAATGTGACAATGAGCAGCGTGCCCACCAGCGCAAAGAAGGCGCTGGACACCACCCAGGGAGAGGAAAGTTTTGCCAGGCCATCGTTCAGCAGGCGTCCCCAGCTGGCATAGGTCTCAGGCAGGCCGAAACCAAGGTAGTCCAGCGAAGCCAGCGACAGAATGACACCCGCCACGCTGAACGGCAACAGGGTAACCACTATACCACGCAGGTTCGGCAGAATATGGCGCAGCAGAATATGAGTGGTACCCGCACCCATGACCTTGGCGGCGGCCACATAGTCGCGCGTCTTTTCCTTCATGGTGGCCGTGCGCACCAGATAGGTCATGTGCATCCACCCGAAAAGGGCCAGCAGGCTCAGGATGAGGAAGAGGCCGCGAAGCTCCAGCGGCACGAAGTCCGACACAATCATGACCACGAACAGGAAGGGCAACTGCGACAGAATCTCGATGATGCGCTGGGTGACAAGGTCGAAACGTCCGCCGAAATACCCCATGAGCATACCCATGGTGAGACCGATTGTGTAAATGACCGGCAGGTAGAGCAAGGCTGCCTTGATGTTGACCTGCAGACCACCATACAGGTAGGCCAGAATGTCCGCGCCCTGGCTGTTGGTGCCCAGCAGGTGACCACCTGTAAGCGGCGGTGCGGGGTGGTAATAGACCTTGCGCTCGGTACCGGGCTCGGTGAGTTTCAGGAACTTCTCGGCTGTGCCCTGCCCGTGGTAATGCTCCTCCACCAGCTTACCGGCACTGTATGTTGCGGAATAGACTTCAGTACGATTCGGCAGCCAGCCCTGTACATGACCATCGGGCAGGCCCTTGCGATAGCGCTGGCGCAGGTGCAGCTGGCCGTTCTTATACATGCGGCAGGCCAGACCGTTGTAGGGAGTTTCGCCATCGTCCTCGCAGAGCACGCCATCGTGCCACTCCAAGGGTTCAGAAGGGAACGGAGCGGCATCCATGGTGGGGGCAAAAGGCACCAGCGGCATGATGACCGGCCAGGCTGCGCCTTCCTCGCCCGAGCGTTCCTTGAGCAGCGCATAGTCTGTCTCGGCCTTGCCGGCAGCCCCCTTGAGGCCGAAAGTGGAACCGGGCAGCACGGCACGCGTGAGTGCCGGGCTGTACCACTTGCCATTGTACGCCACGAACAGGGCGCGGTTACCCACCAGCAACTGGTCGAAAGAGGCCAGCAGCAGGATTACGCCAAAAGCAATGAGCGACCAGTAGCCGCGGCGGATTTTCTTGAACCGCTCCACCCTCTTGACGTATTCCGGAGGCAGGCGAAGACTGGATGTACGGCGAACCAGCAGGTACACGCCAGCCAGCATGAACAGAATAACGCACAACCATCCAAACCAGTGCACCGCACCATCTGCCGCCAGCAGAGGCGCCACCGATTCATCGCAGCGCAGCAGCGGCACCTCACGACTCACTGTAAACGGCCACGAAAGCGTGGGCAGCAGCCATCCCTGCAGCTCACCGAGAGCGCTCAGCAGGGAGGCCAGTATCAGAAGCAAAGCTATGCGATTCTTATTCATCACTCAAAACGCACGCGCGGGTCGACCAGCGCCACCAGCAGGTCAGAAATCAAGTTACCGATAATGATAAGCACCGAGGTGAGCAGCAGTGTGCCCATGATGAGCGAGTAGTCCTTATCGAGCAGGGCCTGGAAGCTGAGCATGCCGAAGCCCTGAATATCGAACACGCGCTCAATGAGAATGGAACCACCCACCACCGTGCAGATGACACTACCCAGCGTGGACACGATGGGAATGAGGGAGTTGCGGAAAGCATGACGCCACACCGCCTGGCGGAAGGTCACGCCCTTGGACACAGCGGTGCGCACATAATCTGCTGCCAGATGCTCCATGAGGTTATTCTTCATCATCATGGTGGTCACCGCAAAGGTGGACACCACATAGCAGGAAAGCGGCAGCACACTGTGCATGAACAAATCCTTGAGCTGCTCGCGGAAAGGCATCCACTCGAAACCGGGGCTCACCAGGCCATACAGCGGGAACCACTCAAGGCGCGCCCCCAGATACACCAGCAGCACGGCACCCAGCGCAAAGCCCGGCACTGCATAGCCCATGAAAATGAAGATACTGCTCAGGCTGTCGAAGGTGCTGCGGTGCCACAGTGCTTTGAACACCCCCAGCGGAATGGATACCAGATAGGTGATGAATGCACCGAGCAGACCGAAATACAGGGAAACAGGCAGGCGGTCGAGCATCATGTCCACCACGGGCTCGCTGTATTTATAGGAAAGTCCCAGATCCCCCTGCAGAACACCCTGGAACGCACGGCGGCTGGCCACCACGCGCCAGCGGCGGCAGGCCGGGGCCTTTTCCAAGGCGGCAATTTCCTTAGCATCGGTAATACGCTGGCGCTTAGCCAGGCGCTGCGCGCGGTCGGCGGGAGATTCAAGGCGCATTTCCCAGCCTTCCTCAGCCAGCCATGCGGGGGGATTGCATTCCAGCGAGCTTCCCTTGCGAGTCACCTCCATGGCCGTGGCATTGCCACTGGTGGAAGCGATAGTGATAGTCGCCTGCCCCTCGTCATTGAATTCAGCCTTGGCAATCTCCACCTCACGGGGCAGCACACCCAGCCATTGAAGATAGGCTTTCCACGCGGGTTCCTGAAGATTGAACAGCTCCTCCAGGCGCTCCAGGTCATCATTTCCCAGGCGGGAACCCACCTGTCCCACAGTCTTCTCACCTGCCAGCGCACCGATTGCCTGCTCCTGCAGCATGCGCTCCACCGGGCCGCCCGGCACCATGCGCGTAAGGAAGAACACCAGCAAAGTGATGCCTATCAGCGTAATAGGCATCATGAGCAAGCGTCTGAGAATATAGTACCGCATGGCAACTCGGAGCATTCTACTCCTTTCGCGCACGCGTTGCAAGGATTCATTCTGCCCTGATTATAAAAAAGTGCTGAATCGAGAACAATAAAAAGGGCGACCTGCCTTACAGGTCACCCCTTACCTCTCATACAAAACTGGGAGTACCCCCTCGCGGACTCGAACCGCGGACAAATTGATTAAGAGTCAACTGCTCTACCAACTGAGCTAAGGAGGCTTTTGCATCACCCGGCTGCTCACAGACTGATACCCCCTCGCGGACTCGAACCGCGGACAAATTGATTAAGAGTCAACTGCTCTACCAACTGAGCTAAGGAGGCATTATGTCTGTGAGCACCCTGCATCTGCTTTTCCTCAGAGGGGAAGCCGCTGGTCAGATTTGAACTGACGACCCACGCATTACGAATGCGTTGCTCTACCCCTGAGCTACAGCGGCAGATGCTGTGTGCGGCGGCAGCTTATCACACGCCGCTCACCAATGCAAGCCTTTTTTTAGAAAAAGCAGATTTTTTTTAAATTCGGGCAGATTTTGGGGCTATTTATACATTTTAGGGTTGAATTTCGCGTGTAGCGCCTATAAAATAGGCGCGCTATGACATACGAAGTTTTCGAAACCAAGGAAGCAGCAGCTAAGAAGCTGGCCGCCGAAGTAGCCGAACTCATCCGCAGCCGCGCCGCCGAAGGCAAGACCGCTGTGCTGGGTCTGGCCACTGGTGCTACCCCCCTGCCTTTCTATGCTGAGCTTATCCGCCTGCACAAGGAAGAGGGTCTCTCCTTCAAGAACGTGATTACGTTCAACCTGGACGAATACACCGGTCTGCCCCACGACCACGTGGAGTCCTACTGGTACTTCATGCACACCAACCTTTTCAACCACATCGACATCCCCGCCGAGAACATCAACCTGCCCTGCGGCACGCTGGCTCCTGAGGAAATCCCCGCCCACTGCGCCGCTTACGAGCAGAAGATTCAGGACTGCGGTGGTCTCGACCTCCAGATTCTCGGCATCGGCCGCACCGGCCACATCGGTTTCAACGAACCCGGCTCCGATGACACCACCATCACCCGCCAGGTACACCTCGACGACCTGACCAAGACCGACGCCGCCCCCGCTTTCGGTGGCTTCGAGAACGTGCCCTGCACCGCCATCACCATGGGTGTGGCCACCATCATGGGCGCCAAGAAGGTGCGTCTCATGGCTTGGGGCGAGAAGAAGGCTTCCATCGTGAACAAGGCCATCAACGGCCCTGTGACCATCGAGGTGGCTGCTTCCTACCTGCAGAACCACGCCGATGCCAAGTACTTCCTTGACACCCCGGCCGCTGCCGAGCTGTAAAGCAAGTAGCTGAACAAAAGCATTTGAGCGAGGGCCGGGAATCACCCGGCCCTCCGTTTTCCCCGGTCGCATGCATCTCTACATCCACGTTCCCTTCTGCCACCGCATCTGCCCCTACTGTGCAT
>JAZRHL010000017.1:0-73417 GCA_045644745.1 Akkermansia sp. | reverse complement strand
CTACGTTCGGGGTTCAGATTATTTTTATGGTTAGCAGGGGTTCCGTCGCTTCGCGACTCCACCCCTGCCTATGCTCTGACGTCCCCGGGGGACTCCGAATTCCGCAGGCTGCGCCTGCCAGATAATTGCCGATTTGTCGAGGAGTGGCTAATGATGCCAAGGCGTTTGTAAAACAAGCGCGCGGCCTGGTGGCCGCGCGGGAATTTAATACATTCAACATCCAAAATTCTACATCCAACATTCGAAATCCGTTGATTTTAGAGCGCCTGCTCTAAAATCTTTCGGATTTCGGCCGTTGTCAGGTCGGGTTTGTAGCCGCCGCGGAGGAGGAAAGTGCCCTCGGCGATGCCGTCGAGCATATCGGGCGTGGCGCCCAGCTCGCGCAGCGAAAGCACCAGGCCGATTTCCTGCATCCAGGCCTTCATGGCATCCAGACCGGCCAGCGCCACCTCCTCATCCGACTTGCCGGCGGGGTCGATTCCCCACACCACGCGGGCGAAGCGCACAAACTTCGGCAAGCCATAGGGCAGAATATAGCGGAAATACGGCAGCGTCACCGCCGCCAGGGTCATGCCATGCGTCGCATCCGTGTAGGAGCTCACCGAATGCCCCATCATGTGCACCATCCAGTCCGTGGTCTTGCCCTTCGCAATGAGGGTATTCAGCGCCCAGGTCGCCGTCCACATGATATTGCTGCGCGCCTCGTAGTCCAGCGGATTCGCGGCGGCAATGCGGCTGCTGTGCACCAGCGAGCGCATGAGCCCTTCCGCAATATAATCGCTCGTGTTGTCATCCGTGCCGGAAAGGTACTGCTCCAGAATATGCGACATCACATCGAAGCAGCCCGCCACCATCTGGTAGCGCGGCAGCGTGAGCGTGAGCACCGGGTCCAGAATCGAGAAACGCGGGAACACCGCATCGCCGAACACGCGGCCAATCTTGCGCTTCACCGCATGATTCGTGATAACCGAGCCGCCATTCATCTCGCTGCCCGTGCCCGCCATCGTCAGCACACAGCCCACGGGAATGATGGCATTATCCACCGGCGCCATGCGCACATAATATTTCTCCCACGGGTCCTCCTCGCAATACGCCGCCACGGAAACGCCCTTGGCATAGTCGCACACCGAGCCGCCGCCCACCGCCAGGATGAGGTCCACCTTGTTCTCGCGCGCCAGCCGGGCGCCCTCGCGCAGCTTCTCCACCGTCGGGTTCGGCATCACCCCCGGATCTTCCACCACCGTCTTACCCGCCGCCCGCAGAATCTCCATCACCTTATCGTAGAGTCCGCTCTTCTTGATAGAAGCCTGGCCATACGAAAACATCACCACCGGCCCGAAGCCCGCCAGCTCCCCGGCCAGCTTCCCCAAAGCCTCCTCACCAAAATGCAACCGCGTCGGATTCGAATATGTAAATGTACCTTTCATGATGCTGCTTATTCTATACCCAAGGTCCGCTCACGACAAGCAAATTTAGATTTTACACATCGTGAGCGGATATCGTCGCAGCTAACGCTGCGACAACGCTTTCCTAGGTGACTTGTCTCGGAGGTTTACCGAAGGCAGAAGATTTATAGGAGACGTGACACTCCAACGATTTGATATTGGACAGTTAAGCCATAACCTAAGCGAAGGCTAATCGCCCAAGGGGCAGATAACATTTCAAAAACCGCTTTCACCTCACCTGTTTATACGAGTGGTTGTCCTGAACACGCTTTTAACATCTTAGTCCAACGGCTATCATACTCATCACATGCCTCTCTTTGACCAGAAAGTTCAAACTCTATAAGGCCTAGAAGATGTTTTAGTAAATCCTGAGATGTCCACGATGGGAGAAAAGGGTTCTCGCAGCCTAACAATCTGCAATTCTCTTCAACTTTTTCAAAATGCGTTGAGTATATTTTATTTTGTTCATTTACCCAACTACTCTCGGTTGCTATAGTTATAGCTTTTGCATTTCGAATAAGCCGACAAAACCGAGTAAACGATTTATGCGGTTGTTGTAGGAAACAAGGTGTTCGAAAATAATCCAAATCAATATCTAGGATATAGCCGTTGTCTATCTTCCCGATTTTTTCCATTATCAGCCCTAACATATAATCATCAACGTTAGATCGGGCTTTATTAATTAAGCAACTCGCGTCATCGATATATTCACATTTCTCAAATGGAAATGGTTTGTATGAATCTCGATACACATCACGTATTAATTCGACACGATTGTAAAGAGATCTTAATACAGGATGTCTTGTATGGTGTTCAGGTTCAAAATGACTGGGCGAACACACATAAGCGTTTGAGATGAGCCCCATATACATAGCAATCGTAATCTGCTGAGCATTTGTTATCTTAACGATTTCTTCCCCCTTTGGGCCTATTTCGGGAACATATAAATCTGCGATCAATTCCTTTGAAAGCCTCGACTTCAATTCATTCAAATAAATGACTAGTTTTTCTTCATCTCCCCGTAACGCCATATTGCAATATATGCACAAAGGTTTAATTAAATCTGTATGTTCATCAAAAGATATCAAGGTCAACGGGGATCCCATAGTTTCTTCATACCAAGCTTTAAGTGCGGCGGAATGGCTTCCAAAAACATATATCGGTTTCCCTTGAAATCTTGTCTGAAACAAGTCACAATTTGCAGGGTCAAAGCAATAAATTGGGACAGTTGAAAAAATCTCACTAACTCTATTTTCAGCAGGTCTGTCTTTCATGAGCAAATCCATATCATGTCCTAGCATTCCGTTCATATTACGATATACATATAGAGCAAGTAACAATCGAGCTCTTCAATTAATGATAGTGCACGCACAACGTCATTCCTCAGAACTTGTGTTTGACCTACTTTTGGCATTATGGTTAAGCTGACTCATATATATCTTATTGAAATTCAGGTGAACGCGTATAAACGCAAACATCATCCATAACCCTGAAAACACCCATGAACAGGACAACTCGCAAGGAATTACATCTGGCAAGCACATCAAAATGCCAGACCAAATTACAAAACCTAGCGATATAAACAAAGAATCAGTGATATATGAAAATAAAACATCTTTATAACCAGTCTCTGCTATTTTTCGCATTAACGCACTCTGCACGCCTATAATTGTACTTTTGTGAAATGAATCGAATCCCACAAACAAAGCACCTACAGTAATACCTGCCGACAGTACACTATCAGACAAAAAATCGATTTCAATCGACCAACTGAAACACACAATGTAAAGTGTTGCCGCCACCAGAAATGCAACAGCAACAGGCCAATGTCTTTCTTGAAACAGATTCATATCTAATTAAATGTAAAATACTTATATTTCCATTCATTGTACGCAATCCTCAACTCTCGATATCGAGGTTCATAACTCACACTCCGTTTATCCTCGACTTTCACCCGAGCCATTTTGAACACTCTTGCATTCAATAAATCTAGCAGTTCTCCTGAACCTGTATTCTCATCGTTTTTTACAATCTTGCATTTTTTTATTGCATGAGCCCCGTACGATCTGGCTTGGAATATGCCGCATATAGAATGAACTATAGACTTTATACTACTAGACAACGTATCATTTCTTCTTGCTTGAAAACTTATGTAGAGAGTTCCAGGAAAATTTCTCATACCTTGATTCGATAAAACATCCCCCAATGACGCATTGTTCTCCAAATCAGCTTGGCTAAAATACTGTGGACATAACCCCAGTTCCAATCTCCGATACTCCCCTTGCCCTGTAGCTATTTTAGCCATAATATCTTCTTGTATAACAGGGCGCAGTTTTGGCGCAGGTTCCGATTCTCTCTGAATATAAGTATCAATATATTGAATCATCCTTTCTGCTGAAAGAGAACCTCGGACGTTTTCCGCAACGAAAGCACCCGTAGATGCGTCATATAATGCAGCAGCTAGATGAGCAAACCCCTCATCTTCTTTCAAATCGAAGGGGACAAGCTTGCCCGTAAGGGTTCCTTTTGCAGGCCCATCATTCATATTCAACCGACTAAAACCCAAGAAAAACAAACTTCCATTTCTTTGAATATCGACCAACTGCGCAAATTCACTTGTTTGCGGGTTTATTGGCCATGTCCTTTTATCGATTGGCAAGTCCTGCATCCTTATCAACGTGTCCGACATCAGTTTATTAACGGTTTCGGCAAACATGTCGTCCACAGCGACAAGGTACGGATATATATACATGTTCCTTTCTCTAGCCATACGAATATCGTGTGTTCTGTTATGTATACTCATAAATATAAGTTCATGTCAACCTGATTTTCCGTTTTATTGTTGACTATAATACCCAAGCCCCTCAACGACTCCAATGGCATTTTACAAATGTCCACTATAATACCCGTAACACATAATCATCTCGCTTCAAATGTCTCATTGCGTTAAAATAAAGGTTGTGCAACTCGACGGTAACATTCTGGAAAGAATAGGCATTGCTATCAGGCTTTTACGCAAGGGTAAAGGCCTTACGCAGCTTGAGCTCAGCGAACGCTGCGGCGTCGACAGAAAGTTCATCTCCAGTATCGAGCGCGGGAACCGAAATTGTTCCATCCTGACCCTCTGCCAGATTACACATGCACTGGACAAGGATCTTGTAAGTTTCATCAACTCCATACCAACAACACCCAACACCCAGAACACCACACAAAAATGAATAAGAAGCGTAATATCCTGCAGCAACAGCTCGTTAAAACAATCAAGGAAAGCTACCCGGTAGCGGAGGAGTTCGAAGCCGAGCTTCCCGCCGTGGTAACTCACCTGATGCAGAACAGTAAGGACCGGGCTCCTTTCATTACGCCGGAGTGTCAGGAAGCGCTGGCAGAGCAGATTACAGCATTCAGAAAAGAGCTGCCGACCGAATCCGTCGGTGAACCTGAATATGATAGCCTGTTCCCCGAAGAATTGCTGCCCGACTTGTTTGCAGATTTACCTTTTGGCCCGCCCCAGAAGTGGGACTTCACGTTCATCGATTTGTTCGCAGGCATCGGCGGTTTCCGCATTGCATTCCAAGAAGCAGGCGGTAAATGCGTCTTCTCCTGCGAGTGGGACAAGTACGCCAAACAGACCTATGCCCACAACTACGGCGAAATCCCCTATGGTGATATCCGCATGATTCCCAAGGAGATGATTCCCGACCACGATGTTCTTTGCGCAGGCTTCCCCTGCCAGCCCTTCTCTCTTGCTGGTGTATCGAAGAAAAATTCCCTTGGTAGAAAGCACGGATTCGAGGACGAAACTCAGGGCACCCTTTTCTTTGAAATCAAGGAAATCCTGAAACTGAAGCGCCCGAAAGCCTTCATGCTTGAAAACGTGAAGAACCTGCTTTCGCACGATAAAGGCCGCACCTTCGAAATCATCCGCCGTTCGCTGGAAGAGGAATTGGGCTATGTCATCAACTGGAAGATTGTAGACGGCGCCGCCTGGGTTCCCCAGCACCGCGAGCGTATGTACCTCGTCGGCTTCGACCCCAAGAGAATCCCCATCAGCAAGGATGAAATCATCATTCCTGAAGCTCCCGCCAAAGGGTACAAATACCCCAAACTTTCCCGCATTGTGGAAAAGAACGTGACAGGTCTGACTCTCGGGCCGGGCACATGGGCTACGCTTGAACGCCACAAGGCACACCACGCAGCAGCAGGCAACGGCTTCGGCTATGGTCTGCACACCTGGCCTATCAAGGATGACGAGGTAACCAGAACCATTTCCGCACGCTACCACAAGGACGGCGCAGAAATTCTCATCGAACAGCCGGGCGACCGCCCGCGCAAGCTCTCCGTGAAGGAGGCTATGCAGCTGCAGGGCTATGACCCCAAATTGTTCCAGTTCCCCGTGTCTGCAACTCAGGCATACCACCAGATTGGCAACAGCGTAGTTGTACCTGCCATTGCAGCGTCCGCCAAGTTTGTAGCCACCATCATCAGAGGAAGATAAGGCCATGGACACAAGAGGCTACATGACTCAGTTCTTTGACGGCGTAGCCATCAAAAAGCTATCCTCGGTCGAAGCGAGCAAAGCTCAGTCATCTAATCAGCACGAGCTGAATGGCACATTGCCCATTCAGAAGCTGTTCGGCAGACCCGTTGATTTGCAGAAAATCAACATCCCGACCCGTTTCTACTATCTGAGCGATGAGGACAGATTCATTCCGGAGAAAGGCACCATGTGCCTGTATGATGCCCGAGCCCAAGGCAGATTGAATGGCGGAGCCAACCGCTCGGAAATACGCCTTTACTACCCCACCAACGATGTTACCCAACTTTGGAATACCAATGACACGCTGATTATCGCTCGAGTCACCGGCACTCTGGAAGCCTGCGTCATTGTCGCTAAAGCAGAAAGCGCGGTAGAAGGCGAATTGCTCTGGTTGTTCGATTCCTCAGCCCCGGAATCCGAAAAGGCATTCCGCACAATCGAGCAGGCAACATTACGGCAAGCCTCCCTTCCCCCGGGTATCGACGACCTTCTTTCAGCGCTGGACATCCCTGTCCCCCGGTCAGAGGACTATCTCGATGAAATGCTGTATCGTTTCGGCACTGAGTTCCCAGCAACTCGTATCTTTTCCGAGTTCGCAAGGCAGAAATCACCCTATCACAGCGCACTGGAAGCCGATGCCGACACCATCATCGATGCGTGGTACGAAATGGAGGAACAGCTTTATAAGACATTCGAGTTCCACCTGCTCAACCAGCGTATTGCGCAGGGTTTCACGCCGGATACTTTCCTTGCTGAGGCAAAGTCTGTGATGAATCGCCGCAAATCCCGAGCTGGTCAGGGTCTGGAGAATCACCTCGAGCAGCTTTTCATCGAACGCAAGATTCGATATACCCGCACACCCTGCACCGAGGCAAAATCTAAGCCCGATTTCATCTTCCCTGGTATCAAGGAATACAAGGATCCCTCCTTTGATGCAGTGAAACTGCACATGCTCGGAGCCAAGACCAGCTGCAAAGACCGCTGGCGACAGGTACTGGTCGAGGCTGACCGCATCCCGAACAAGCATCTGATTACGATGGACACCATCATCAGCACCGCGCAGACTGATGAAATGAGGGCCCATAATCTGCAGCTTGTTATCCCGGCCAGCCGCCACGCGCGTTATTCAGAAGCGCAACGTCTCTGGCTGTTCTCGGTTGAAGATTTTATCAAGGTTCTATAACCTCAAATATGGACTGTCTCACTCCTGAGCAGAGAAAAAGGAATATGTCCGCCATCAAGGGGCGTGACACTAAGCCGGAAATTCTACTCAGGAAACTGCTTCACAGCCTTGGCTATCGCTTCCGCATCCAACGGAAAGACCTGCCGGGACGGCCGGATATTGTGCTGCCCAGGTACAAAACAGCCATTTTCGTAAATGGCTGTTTCTGGCATCGGCACAAGGGGTGCAAATATGCTAGTACCCCCTCCACCAACCGCGATTTCTGGGAAAAGAAGTTCGCCGCCAACGTGGAGCGCGATACCCGCAACTATGCGGCATTGAAAGCACTCGGGTGGCATGTTGTCATCATCTGGGAATGCGAGGTAAAGGAAATCCTGCGCAGCAGGGTCATCCCCGGTCTGTCTGCACTCGCTTCCCTCCCCTACCCCATAGACGAAGAATTGCCCGAATCTGCTGCACTGATGGTAATAGAGGAAGAGAGAGCATAGCTCCGCCACGCCGTTTCCATAATGAATACTGCGTCACTGAGCTCAAAACAGGCAACTTTGGCTTACCAATCAAACTATATGCATCCTCTATCTGATAGAAAATTATATAAAATCAGGCTCAACTGGAGTTGCAAGCTCAGGAATCTCAAATGATGTAATATCTACATTCTGATGATAATTCACCAACTCGTAATAGGCGATTCTTTTTTCTTTCTTTAACCTGCCGATAATAACATCAACGGGGACATTTATATACTGAGCATAATTTCGTATCGACTCAATACTGAAATTGCCTTTGAGAACAAAGAACTTCCATTCCGATGCCGGAATAAGTACGTTACGGCTATAGTCATTTGCTTCCGTCTCTTCCGCATCTTCTTTAGAATCAGCATGCTTAACCGTCAGAGATTCACTAACATTTATGAATATCTTTTTCTTACCATGTTTAAGCAAATGGCATAACTCATGGAAAAGATTAAACCAGAACGTTCCAACTCTGCCCCCTCTGAGAGAAAGCTGCAAGATAGCTTTCTCCGGTGAAATAAAGCGAGAGAAGCCAGAAACATGAGTCTTTTCCAATTCAGGAATAACAACAGCTGCGACACCGGCTTCCGATAAAACCATCTGAACCTTCCCCCAAATGGTCTCCGGAGTATCATTTATAAGCTGCCTGACCTCCTGAATGGCATCCTTTAGTTTTTCGTATGAGAATGCACAAGTATCCATTTGCATAGCCGCGATTTCCCCTAATCTCAACCACGATGCAAAAGCAGCAGAATCCCACTTCTTAGAATATCCCACTCGGGCTGCACCGACAATGCCTTCTTCATAGGTGCTTCTATACTGAGGTTCCCCCGAAACTGCAAAAAAATGCAGCAATTCCTCCTTCTGCTCTGCTGGATTGCTGGTTTGTCTGCATACACCTCTGGCCACAAGCTCTTTATAAGGAAACTCTCCCACAAATGCCTTCGCCGCATTCTTTGTTTCCTCCTCCCCCAAACTTTGTTGTTTAAGAGCCTCACGATAATCCATTTCCAACCCTAACCAAAAACTTGCAGAAGTGTTGGTCACATAAGCCAATTTCTGAGCAGTATCCGTAGTAATAGGGGTAGAACCTTTGATAATTCGGTTTATTGTTTGTACCGTCAGCCCGGTGCGCTGGGCCAACTCTTTCTGGGAAATGCCCATGGCATCTATTTCTTCCTCAAGCGTTGCGCCAGGAGGAATACAGAAAGCTACATTCAAAAGCAGGAGTGAATTCTTTTTAGACATGGTATGAAAAGATTGTGTATTTAGTGATAATCAACACACGGATCAATGATTTCTATAGCCGTTACTGCAGATAAATCTATCGAACCGTCCTTCAAATAAACTACAGGCTCTATTGCCCTGATAAAAGTCATCTTGTTATTGGCATGTACTTTTATTGACCACTCACCTATTCTGTCTCTTTTGAGAGAATGAAATTGCAAATGCTTCATACTTGCTATCTCAGCCAGATTCGCCGCGCTTCTTAACTCATTCAAACGCTGCTGTACCTTCTGCCCGCAAATAGTCCCGTATTTCTTTTGTATTGCGACAGCGCTCGCCAACAACTTGGTCATCTTTTTATCTTTCGCATATACTTTCATTTGATTATTTTTTCTCCCTTGCGCGGAATATCATATTTTAATTAACTTCGAATGTCAACCCATTTTACCCATATATGTTTATTTCCCATCTGATTTCCCCGGACTTGAGCTTAACATCAACTTTGACGCAAAGCTCTTATTATACTACCTAAATGCTTTCATTGTGTAGTCACGCATACTCGGCATCACGATGTATTAGTTGCTTCCGTAATTCTTCAAACTCATAAGCTTTGCGGTGCAGATTCGGCTTATTACACGGCCACGGAATCGCATCGATTATTTCATGGGCTTGTGCCGCCCGATACTCTGTCTCGTCAAGCCTCAATTCCTCTTCCCGGTCGATGGAGTCGGATATCTGAAGAGATACTAGCTTCTTCTCTTCAAATCGCAGGCTGGGGAAAATATCATGCTTTTGGTCAATCCATGACTTTCTTACCTTTGCCTGTTCGGAAGTTATTCCATAGCTATTATTAAACAAATCATCCATGGCTATATAATGCCACAAACATGAATAAATGTCATTGACTGTTAGGCGCCTCAAAAAACAGTTTTTTTCATGGGGCGTGCACACGATTTCCAATCGTGTGCAGCTCATTCCTCTCAAAGCGTAAGGATTTGAAAGATTGGTAGTATCTGGCAGCCAGCGGGATGCGGGGAGAGGTTATTTCTCCTTGCCCTGATTCTGGAGGGATTGGAGGGCGTTGAGGTAGCCGGCGGTGACGATACCGGCGGGGAGGGCGATGAGGGCTATGCCGAGGAGGGAGGAGAACATGGTGACACAGCGGCCTATGGTGGAGACGGGGTAGATATCGCCATAGCCCACGGTGGTAAGGGAGACAGTGGCCCAGTAGAGGGCATCGAAAAAGGTGGGGAAGGTCTGGGGCTCTACGTTGAAGATAACGAGGGCGGAGACGAGGATATACCCCACGGCCAGGTAGCCCACAGCAAGCAGGGAATCCCGGGATTCCTTCAGGGTGCGCACCACCAGAACCATGTTCTGCGAGTGGTGCACCATCTTGAACACAGCCAGCATGCGCAGAATACGCAGGCCACGCGTGATACGCAGCAGGCGGAAGCCATCGTGAATAAAGGCCAGAGCCGGAAGAATCGACAGCATATCGACAATGCCGGGCAGCGAGAACGGGTAGCGGAGAAAGGGCCAGATGCCGCGCTGGCCAAAGCGGATATCTGCCGTGAGCCAGTTCAGCAGGTAGTCGAGAATGAACACCGAAACCACCACCACATCCGTGATGGCGAATATCGCGTAATCCTCCTTGAAGGCCAGCGGCAGCATGCTGATGACGACCAGAATGAGCATGAACTGATTGTACAGGCGGGAGGCCAGCGAGTTCACCTCTTTCAGTTCTACGATGTCGTATATCTTCTGCCGTATCATACCTATCTGTTTCTTCGCTTCACCCCTTATATCATCCCCACCGCCGGAGTGTCAACCACTTTCACCTGAGCATCTAGGGAATAAGACAAAAAGCCCCGGTATACACCGGGGCTTTGCTAAGAAATGAAACTCGGCTATCAGAGATACAACTTGGCGTACTCAACCAGATCATTGGAGTACTTGTAGATATCTACCACATTCTCGAGTATGATATTCTTCTCGTTACGTTCCTTATCAAGCAGCGTAAGCGTCTTCTTCGAGTTCTTGAAATAGAATCTGCACAGTGGCTTGCGCACATTGTGATCGAGAAGGACATTGCAATAGCTGCGGGTATCCTTCAGGAAAATACGCTTGGGATCCACCAACTGAGACAGGATTGCGCGTACAATATGGTAAGCCTCGAGCTCATCCTCTGTTGTTACAATACCGTCATCCTCCGGCTCCGGAGCTTCCTCCTGTACAGGAGCAGGCGCTGCTACAGGAACTACTGTCTCTACCACCTCAGGAGACACACCATCCAAGGCACTTTGTAAACGCTCGCTGATACGGTTATTCAGCCATTCTCGGAAAGCCTGGCTCACCAGCGTGGTAAACTGGGCGCGGCGGTCGGGAGTCAGCATACCTCCATATACCTGTTTGGCAAAAAGGCGCACAAACTCTTCCGAGGGAGACTCCAGCTCCTTGCTGAACAGATGGCAAATCTGTTTCTTGTACTTCAACTCCGAAGCATTGCTCAGGATATTCTCCAAATCAAACATGGACTTGGAGAACTTCTTCACCTCTGCAACTTTGCGAGCATCGATATCCTCCAACGAGAACTCGAAGAAAGGACGGTCATCCATTTTATTGGGAGCCTCAATGTCCGTATAGAACTTATATTCGACACCATTGGTCAGAATGGCGAATCGGGCATCTGTGCAGGCAAAATAACGGTACAGCTGTGATGCATGATTGATATTCAGAACAGCATTGATAGCCTTGCACTCTATAAGGATAGCGGGCGCACCATCCTTCATGATCACATAGTCCACCTTCTCGCCTTTCTTCGTGCCTACGTCAGAGGTATACTCAGGCACGACCTCGAAGGGGTCGAAAACGTTGTACCCCAGGGACTGAAGGAAAGGCATCACAAGTGCATTCTTCGTGGCTTCCTCCGTCTGTATAGTTTCACGCAAGCGGGGAAGACGCGCAGCCAATTGAGAAAGAGAGTCTATAATATCCATATTCCTAAAGCTTATTCTACCCTATCTCCCGCTATTTGCAAGAAAAAAGCAAGATTCTCCGACTGAGTCTCGGGGTGAGCCATCAGAAACACATCCACAAAAAGTGGACAAACCAGGGATGAACACCTACTTTCCCTGCAAATTACTCCAGTCTATAAACATCCCATTATCTACAGTTAACTTGATAGCATCGGTTATCCAATTAATTACTTTATCCATGTGATTCCTCTGCTCTTCGGTAAGTATTTCGGTATCCTCTAACATACGATGCATGCGAACATTCACTACTTCGACGGCAGCATGAATGAGTTGCTTATCGGCGGTCTTGTTTACAAATTGCAGAGAAGACAAGAGCCCCTGCAATTCCTTCTGCATATTCTCTGGCAAACCCGGCATTGCAAGGATGCATTGCAGAAACAATAGGCTCGAGTTTGTATTCGCTATTCGTTGCAGTGTTTCGTCCTGTTTCTTTTTCTGGTCTACCAAATAAGAATGGATCTGAGGTTTCCAACTCGTAACAGTTTGGCACAATTGCATGTATTTTTCTTTCGTTGTATTAAACGGATAGTTCATGGTAGCACAATACCACAAACATAAATAAATGTCCCTGACTGTTAGGATTTCTCAACAAACAGTTATTCCCGACACCTCAGCACCGGCCTTATTTTACTTTCGGGCGCGAAGTTAAAATAAGGAGGTGCGCTATTTTAAGTTTGAGGGTGGTAGGAAGCTTCAATGCTCCAGTAGTTGCTGATAGGGAGCGTAGGAGTATATGCGACCTCGTTCTGCGGTGTTGATGCGATGAACGATGCCCTGATTTTCCATTTTATCGAGAATTTTATAAACGGTAGCAGGAGACATGCCGGCTCTGCGGGCCAGAAGCACAGGACGGCTAACCACGCAATGTTGCAGGATTTCCAGCACGGCGGCGGCGCTTTTCCGCATGCGGCCCAGCGTGGCTACCCACTCGGAGTGCTCCGACATGCAGGCGTGCAGCATGGTGATGTTTGCGAAAGCGTGGCGAGAGGTCACAACGACTGCTTCCAGGAAGTATTCCAGCCAGGATTCCCAATCGCCCGTCTCTCGAATAGAGCCTAGCAAACGGTAGTATTCCTGCCGATGTTGTTTGAAAAACAGACTAAGATAGAGAAGCGGCTGGCTGAGCAAGCCGCTACGGCAGAGCATCATCTGGATAAGAAGGCGACCCACTCTGCCGTTGCCATCGAGGAATGGGTGTATGCTTTCGAACTGTACATGCACCAGAGCCGCTTTCAATAGTGGGTGCATGTCATCCTCGGCGTTGATGAAGAGCTCCAGCTCCCCCATGCACTGCATCAGTTCCTGTGGTGGCGGCGGAACATAGGCCGCATTGCCGGGGCGGGTGCCGCCTATCCAGTTCTGACTCTGCCGGAACTCGCCGGGCATTTTGGTGGCTCCGCGCCCCTGCCGCAGAAGCTCGGCGTGCAACTCGCGTACCAGTCTCAATGAAATGGGATATCCTTCGGCCATGCGCTGCATGCCTAATTGCATGGCCGCCACATAATGACTCACCTCGGACACATCGTCGGTGGCCGCTTTCTCATACCCGCCCTGCTCATAAAGCAGGAGGTCGCTCAGGGAGGATTGGGTGCCTTCTATCATGGAAGAGAGCACCGCCTCCTTCCGCACATAGGCATAAATGAATGGTGCCATGTCGGGCAGAAGGCGCCCTGTAGCTTCCAGTTCTGCCAAGGCACTGATGGCTTCTGCAAAAAGTTTATTCGCACGAGACGAAAGCACAGGCAGCGGAGACGGGGGCAACGCGTGCGGAATGTACGCCTGCACACGTTCGCCCACGGTACTGATGGTGACGTATCTGCCGGTATCTCGTCTCTTCATAACGGCAGTATAAAGTAAAATAAGGTCAAGGTCAATTTTATTTTAGAGCCCGAAAGTAAAATAAGCACCGGCCTTATTTTACTTTCGGGCGCAAAGTTAAAATAAGGAGAGGCGCTATTTTACGTTTGCGGGGGTGGTGGGAAGCGGAATCTTGAGCCCGGAGGGCGGTACTATTAGTAGCCCAGGGCGTACCTGTGAGGGCGTAGCAAAGTTCTAACCGTTGATTTTATCAGCATCCCGCCTTCCTAATCTGCCACCCACTCACGTTGTTCGGGGTTCTGTTCATTATTTTTCTTGATACCCAAGGCTGACGCCTTGGGCTATTAAACGTGTCGCCCTACGGGCTCAAAATTAGGCTCGTCTTCCGTCTTCGCCAAGGCTTCCGTCTCCGGACTTACGTCCTACGCCGAGACAAGACGCCGAAATAAAACGCCCTCACAGGCCGCCGCGACAAGTCGCCGAGACGGGCCGCTCAATGAATACACGGGCAAGCCCGTGTATGAAATCCGCCCTGTGGGCGTTAGAAAGCGCGGCTGGGGGCTTCCCTTCGGTACGCCCACCCGGGGTCGCCGCACATGAAATACCGCCTGACGGCGGTACGAAAGCGGCACGTTGTGCCGCATGCTCAGCTTTCACTGGCGTGAAAGCTGAGGGGGTGAAAGAAAAAACCGGGTGCCCTTTCGGGGACCCGGCTTTTTCTCTCTAATCAACTCTGAAACTACATGAAAAAAACTTTTTCGATGGCCCCGGAAAGTTGCGCAATGGGGCTTTCATCTGTAAGGGTAGACACGGGTGGTGGGGGATGTGTTCAAACAAAAATGCGATTTTTTACAATTTTTGGAGGAAGAATCGCGCAGAGTGCGCGGTGAAATTGCAGGCGTCATCCTGCCTGCAGTGAAATTGTGCCCACCCCGGCGGGCACAGTGAAATTGCATCCGCCCCGCTTGGGCGGGTGCAGTGGAGGGGAGAGAATTACCACCTGGCGGTGGTACAAAGAGTGGTACAAAGAGAACGGAAATTACGCTTGCGGTGGGGGGCGGGATTTGTTAGCATGAGTGGGATGATTTACCGGATGGCAGCGCTGGCGGTTTTGCCGCTTTCTCTGGTGGTTGCGGCGCAGGAGCCGCAGCCGGCGGAGGTGTCCCCTGCCCCGGCGGCTGAGGCGGCTGCAGAGTCTGCCCCGGCGGCGGAGGCGCTGGATTGGCAGGCGGAGGAGGCAGCGGTGCTGCAGGAGGCGGCGGCGCGCGGGATTGTGCCGGACCGGAAGGCGGCGGCGGTAGCCGCTGCGGCGGAGCAGTATGGCGACAATGTGCTGCTGCCGGATGCGGATGAGCATGTGATTTCGCACAGCAAGTTGTTCTCGGTGAGCGGCGGCGACTCGCTGCGCATGGGCGCCATTGCCACGCGCGCGGATGATCTCTACGGCAAGGTGTGCAAGCTGCTGCAGCTGGAGCAGAACCACAAGCACCTCATTTCCATACGCCTGCTGGGCCGCAGCACCGATGCGCCCTCGCTCAACCCCATCCGCACGCGTATCAATATCATCGATGGTCAGCCGAATTTCCAGGTGCGTATCTACCCCGGCGGCGGCATTGATCTGGACCGCCTGGATAAGGCCATCATCACGATGGTGCTGTATGAGAATGTGCTGCGCGGGCTGGATGCGGGGGCCTACCCGGACACGGTGGGGCTGCCGGGCTGGCTGGTGGCGGGTGTGCAGCAGGCGGTGCTGTGGAAGGCGGGGCGCGCCGAGCGCCGCATTTACCAGCAGCTTTTCAACCGCGCGGAGATGCTCTCGCCCGAGGAGATGATTTCTGTGGAGAAGCCCGAGGCGCTGGATGCCGCCAGCCGCCAGGTGTACGAGGTGTCGTGCGGCGTGCTGCTCATGAGTCTCATCGAGCGCGAGGGCGGGCTCGACCAGCTGAAGAACCTGCTGGCCAGCGCCGCCACGGCAGATGGCACGCCCATGGAGACCATCGTGGAGCATTTCCACGAGCTGGGGGTGGATTCCAGCCTGCTGAACAAGTGGTGGGCTATCGAACTGGCGAATCTGGCGCTGCCGCGCGCCACGGATTCCATGGCCCCGCTGGAGACGGAGAAGATGCTGCAGGAGGCGCTCACGCTCATGTATTTCGACCCCGTCACAGAGGTGCCCCGCCCTGTGTCGCTGGAGGATGCGTATGCCCTGGCCGAGCTGCCGAACTGGCAGAAGCAGGTGCAGCCGAATATCACCCGACTGGTGGCGCTGAGCCACACCTGTTTCCCGGGCTACCGCCCCATCATCACCGAGTATTGCCGCATCATCGGCCAGCTGGTCACGGGCACCCACCCGGATGAGGTGCAGAGCAGCCTGGGCCCGCTGCAGGAGCTGCGCCGCGCGTACTACTCTGCCGCTATCCGCGGGCGCGATTACCTGGACTGGTTCGAAATCACCTTCACGGGGCAGGAGCGCGGGCGCTCGTTCGATTCGTATCTGGAGACGATGCAGATGCTGCGCCGCGACGACCCCGGCCCGGATACACCCATGAGCCGGTATCTGGACGACATCGAGGCGCTTTACCAGCTGAAGGAGGGCAGCCCCCTGCCCGAGAGCCTGCGCACCCAGGCCCGCGAAAACCGCAAGAAGAAACAGAAGAAATGAGCCGCACCCCCACACCCACCGCCCCGCCCGATATGAGCGAAGAGCAGACCGCGCAGCGCGAGGGCTATGCCCGCGTGTGCGGTATCGATGAAGCCGGTCGCGGCCCGCTGGCGGGGCCTGTGGTGGCGGCGGCGGTCATTCTGCCGGCGGGCTACGAGCTGCCGGGGCTGAATGATTCGAAGAAGCTCACGGCGAAGAAGCGCGAGCAGCTGTACGCCGCGCTCATGGCCGATGAGCGGGTGCAGAAGTGCATAGCCCAGGCCACGGTGCAGGAGATTGATGAGCTGAATATCCTGCGCGCCACGCATCTGGCCATGCGCCGCGCGGCCGAGGGGCTGCCCGGCGGGGTGGATTTCTGCCTCATCGATGGCCTGCCTGTGCCCGGTTTCCCCCTTCCCAGCCGCAGCCTGGTGAAGGGCGATGCGCGCTGCCTGAGCATTGCCGCCGCCAGCATACTGGCCAAGGTGTGGCGCGACCACTACATGCTGGAGCTGCACCGCGAGTTCCCCGCCTATGGGTTCGACCGCCACGCGGGCTATGGCACCAAGGCCCACATGCAAGCCATCCACGACCATGGAGTTACGATACACCATCGCCGCACGTTTGCGCCTGTTGCACAGCTGGAGCTGCCCCTGGTCTGAGGCGAGCCGCCCCGGCGGCGGCTACCTGGGCGAATATGGCGAGCTGGTGGCGGCCTCGTGGCTGCGCGCGCAGGGCTACAAGGTGCTGCGCCACCGCTGGCGCATGGGGGCCAGCGGCGAGCTCGACCTGGTGTGCCGCAAGGGCGACCTGCTCGTCTTTGCCGAGGTGAAAAGCGCCATGAGCACCCGCGGCGGCCGCCCCGCCCGCCGCGTGAACCACCACAAGCGCGAGCTCATCCGCCGCGCCGCCCGGCTCTGGCTCCGCCGCCTCGGCCGCGAGGTGCCCGTGCGCATGGATGTGCTCGAGGTGCTCCTCACCCCCGGCCAGAAGCCGGAGGTCACGCACCTGGCGGGCGCTTTTCCGCTCACAGAGCGGAAAGACGCCCGGGGATCTTGAATCTTGGATTTTGGATGTATTAAGTTCCGCGGGCTGCGCCCGCCGGGTTCTGAGGCTCTAAGCGACCAAAAAGCGGCGCAGCCTTTTGGGGCTGCGCCGGGAAATGGGATGGTATTGTACCCTTGAGAGGGGTGTTTACTTACCGAAGGCGGTCTTGTAGACGGCGAGCACTTCGTCCCAGGTGCAGGGACGGGGGTTGCCACCGGTGCAGACGTCGGCCATGGCGGCATCGGTAAGGGCCTCGAGGTCTTCCTCCTTCACGCCGATTTCAGCGAGGGTCTGGGGAATGTTCACATCGATGGAGAGCTGCTTCACAGCCTCCACAGCGGCCTTGCGGTATTCCTCCTGGGTCATGGAGTCCACACCCTGCACACCCATGGCGCGGGCGATTTCGCGGTACTTCTCGCCGGTGTATTCGGCGTTGTACTCCATGACGTAGGGCAGAAGCACGGCGTTGGCCACACCGTGGGGGGTGTTGTAGAAGGCGCTCAGGGGGTGAGCCATGCCGTGCACCACGCCCAGACCCACGTTGGAGAATGCCATGCCGGTCATGTACTGGCCCAGGGCCATGCCTTCGCGGCCATCGGGGTCGTTCTCCACGGCCTTGCGCAGGCTCTTGGCGATGAGTTCCACGGCCTTGATGTTGAGGGTATCGGCGAGTTCCCAGGCAGCCAGGGTGGTGTAACCTTCGATGGCGTGGGTGAGGGCGTCCATACCGGTGGCGGCGGTGAGGCCCTTGGGCATGGAGCTCATCATGTCGGGGTCAACCACGGCCACCACGGGGATGTCGTGGGGGTCTACGCACACGAACTTGCGGCGCTTGGCCTCATCGGTGATCACGTAGTTGATGGTGGTCTCAGCGGCGGTGCCGGCGGTGGTGGCCACAGCAATCACAGGCACGCACTTGTTCTTGGTGGGGGCAAGACCCTCCAGGCTCACCACATCGGAGAATTCGGGGTTGTTGATGATGATGCCGATGGCCTTGGCGGTGTCCTGCGGGGAACCACCACCGATGGCGATCATGTAGTCAGCACCGGCGGCCTTGAAGGCCTCTACACCGGCGGTCACCACATCCACGCTGGGATTGGCCTTCACCTTGTCGTAAATCTCATAGGCGCAACCGGCGGCTTCCAGCAGGGTGGTCACCTTGGCCACCACGCCGAACTTCACCAGATCGGCATCGGTCACCACGAGGGCCTTGGTGAAACCACGGCCCTTCACTTCGGTCACGATAGCCTCCACAGCACCGTGGCCGTGGTAGCTCGTCTCATTCAGAATAAAGCGTTTTGCGGACATGCTGCTACTATACCAGCCTCTCAGCTTATTGCAATAACAAAAATGGCTTCTGCGGCAGATTTTCATATGGCACCCCGCCCTGCCCCACAAAAAAATGCCCGGCGCTGCGGTCAGCAGGCCGGGCATGAAGTTTTTCGCAATCAGCCGATTAGTCGTCGGAACCCACGGAGAGGGTATCGTCGGGCAGCGGCATATCCTCGTCGTCCATGTAGGTGGCGCGGGGGATGGGCGTGGCGCCCTCTGCCGGTTCCACCACGATGTTGCGGTACTGGGAGAAGCCGGTACCGGCGGGGATGAGGTGACCAAGGATGACGTTCTCCTTGAAGCCTTCGAGCATATCCACCTTGCCGAGCGTGGCAGCTTCGGTGAGCACACGCGTGGTGTCCTGGAAGGAAGCGGCGGAGATGAAGGAATCGGTCTTGAGGGAGGCCTTGGTGATACCCAGGAGGATGGGCTCGCTGTCGGCGGGACGGCCGTGCTGCTCCACCGTCTCCTTGTTGATGCGGGAGAGCGTGGTGCGGTCGACCTCGTCGCCCCAGAGAAGGCCGGTATCGCCGGGGTCCTTCACGCGCACCTTGCGGAGCATCTGGGAAACGATGATTTCCACGTGCTTGTCGTTGATTTCCACACCCTGCACACGGTACACCTGCTGCACCTTGTTCACGAGGTGCTCCTGCAGGGCTTCCTTGCCGCAGATACGGAGGATTTCATCGGAAGCTTCGGAACCGTCGGAGAGCGGCTCACCGGCGCGCACGAAGTCGCCGTCGTGCACGATGATGTGGCGATCCATGGGCACAAGGTGCTTGATGGAGATGGCGCCCTCGTACTCATCGGTGGTCTGCAGCTTGGTGGAGCGCTTGCGGCTCTTGGTGGCGGCGTCGCGGGCGGCGGCATCGCGGTAGATGGTCACAACCTTCTTGCCGCGGATCATAGCGTCGTCGATAGCGACGATACCGTCCATTTCGGCGAGCGTGCAGGTATCCTTCGGGCGGCGGGCTTCGAAGAGCTCGGCCACGCGGGGAAGACCACCGGTAATGTCGTTCGTCTTCTGCACCTTGCGGGGAGTCTTGGCCAGCTGAGTACCGGCGGCAATCTTCTGCTTGTTGTTCACCACGAGGTAGGCACCGGTGGGGATGGCGTACACGCGGGGCTTGTCCTTATCGGAACCGGGCTTGGCGGTGTGCACAATCACGCGGGGAGCGAGGTCCTGGCGGTGGTCGATGATGACGGTGGTACCCTTACCGGATTCGGTGTGGCCGGATTCGGTGCGGCAGGTAATACCCTCAATCATGTCCTGGAACTCCACGGTACCACCCACTTCGGCAATCACGGGGATGGCGAAGGGATCCCATTCGGCGATGACTGCACCGGCTTCCACAGCGGCGCCGTCCTTCACGCGGAGCACAGCACCCATGGTGAGGGAGTAGGACTCGAGTTCCTTGCCCTCGGCGTCGTACACCTTCACGCTGCCGTTCTTGCAGAGCACGACCATGTTGCCATTCTCGTCCTCTACGCAGCGGTCGCGCAGGTTTTCGTCGTAAATCACGGTACCGTTGTTCTTGGCGGTGTACTCGGGGCGGTTGGCAGCAGCCGTAGCGGTACCACCCACGTGGAAGGTACGCATGGTCAGCTGAGTACCGGGCTCACCGATGGACTGGGCAGCGATGATACCCACAGCCTCGCCCACCTTCACGCTGTAACCGGTGGCCAGGTTGAGGCCGTAGCACTTGGCGCAGCAGCCCTTGGACAGGTCGCAGGTAAGCACGGAGCGCACCTTCACCTTCTCGATACCCACCTTCTCGATGCGCTTGGCGGCTTCGTCGGTGATGATCTCGTTCTTGGCCACGATGAGCTCGCGGGTGGTGGGATCATAGATATCGTCGCAGGTTACGCGGCCGTAGATACGCTGGGCGAGCGTGGCGATTTCGTCCTCACCGTCGTAGATGGCGGTCATGGTGATACCGTTGTCGGTACCGCAGTCGATATCGCGCACAATCACGTCCTGAGCCACGTCCACCAGCTTACGGGTCATGTAACCGGAGTCAGCGGTCTTAAGAGCGGTATCGGCCAGACCCTTACGGGCACCGTGGGTGGAAATGAAGTATTCCAGCACGGACAGACCTTCGCGGAAGTTGGAGGTAATGGGGCGTTCGATAATCTCACCGGAGGGCTTGGCCATAAGACCACGCATACCGGAGAGCTGCTTAATCTGGGCCTTGTTACCACGGGCGCCGGAGTCCACCATCATGTAGAGCGGGCTGGCCACGGCAGAGCCTTCGTTGTATTCCAGCTTGGTGTAGAGTTCCTTCTGGATGGCATCGGTAGCGCTGGACCAGATGTTAATCACCTTTTCATAGCGTTCGCCGTTGGTGATAAGGCCTTCCTCATACTGCTCGGTCACCTTGGCAACCTCTTCGTATGCGTTGGAAATCACGCCGTCCTTGTTCTCAGGCACCACCATGTCCACGATACCGATGGAGCAACCGGAACGGGTAGCTTCCTTGTAACCCAGGGACTTGAGGGCATCGAGCGTCTCCACGGTCTTCTTCTGGCCGCAGGTCTGGTAGCAGCGCCAGATGATGTCGCCGAGCTGCTTCTTGCCCACGTTGCGGTTGATGTAGCCGATTTCGTCGGGCCAGATTTCGTTGAAACGCACACGGCCGGCGGTGGTCACGAGAGTCTTGCGGCCCACGTTCTCCTGGTTGTAGGCCAGCTTGTCGAACTCGGCGCCGGTCTTACCGTAGTCGGGGTTCTTGAGGCGGATCCACTCATGGTAGCCAATCTTGCGGGCAGCGATGGCGAACTCCACTTCGGAGATAGACTCGAAGAGGGGCAGCAGGTTGGCGTGGTCCTGCATCTCCTTCACTTCCTTGGCACGGGTGTGCGTGAGGTAGTAGGAACCCAGAATGATATCCTGAGAGGGAGTGCAGATGGGCTTACCGGAAGCCGGGGAGAAGATGTTGTTGGGAGCCAGCATGAGGAGGCGGGCCTCCAGCTGGGCTTCCACGCTCAGGGGAACGTGCACAGCCATCTGGTCACCGTCGAAGTCAGCGTTGTAACCCGTACATACGAGCGGGTGCAGACGGATAGCGGAACCTTCGATAAGCACAGGCTCGAAAGCCTGGATGGAAAGGCGGTGCAGCGTAGGAGCACGGTTCAGGAACACGGGGTGGCCCTTGGTCACCTCTTCCAGGATATCCCACACGATGGGCTCCTTGCGGTCAATCATCTTCTTGGCGGAGCGCACGGTGTGCACGCAACCCATCTCCTTGAGGCGGTGGATGATGAAGGGTTCGAACAGGCTCAGGGCCATCTTCTTGGGAAGACCGCACTGATTCATCTTCAGGTTCGGACCGATTACAATCACGGAACGGCCGGAGTAGTCCACACGCTTACCGAGCAGGTTCTGACGGAAGCGGCCGCTCTTGCCCTTCAGCATGTCGGAGAGGGACTTGAGCGGACGGTTGCCGGCGCCGGTCACGTGGCGGCCATGGCGGCCGTTGTCGAACAGGGCGTCCACAGCCTCCTGGAGCATGCGCATTTCGTTGCGCTTAATCACCTCGGGGGTCTGCAGGGCGGCGAGCTCGCGAAGACGGTTGTTACGGTTGATGACGCGGCGGTACAGGTCGTTCAGGTCGCTGGTGGCGAAACGGCCGCCGGGCAGCGGAACGAGGGGACGCAGGTCCGGGGGGATCACGGGCAGCGTGGTGAGCACCATCCACTCGGGCTTGCAACCGCTGGTGCGGAAGCCCTGAACAAGCTGCAGGCGCTTGGCCAGCTTGCGCTTGTTCTGCTTGGAGTTGGTCTTCTCCATCTCCTGGCGCAGGGAGTCTACCAGGGCGTCGAGGTCGATGGTGGCAAGAAGGCGCTGAATAGCAGCTGCACCCATGCCGGCCTCGGGGGCGTCGTCGCCGTAGTCCTCCACGAGCTCATCGTACTCCTCCTCGGTCATGATCTGGCCACGCTCGATGCCGGCCACATCCTTGGGGTCGATGACGATGTAGTCCTCGTAGTAAATCACGCGCTCCAGGTCACGGGCGGTGAGGTCGAGCATGAGGCCGATGCGGCTGGGCATGCACTTGTAGAACCAGATGTGGGTTACCGGCACGGCCAGGTTGATGTGGCCCATGCGCTCGCGGCGCACACGGGAGGTGGTTACCTCCACGCCGCAGCGGTCACAGATCATGCCCTTGTTCTTGGCGCGCTTGTAGCGGCCGCAGGAGCACTCCATGTCGCGGGTCGGGCCGAAGATACGCTCGCAGAACAGACCACCCTTCTCGGGCTTGAACGTGCGGTAGTTAATCGTCTCGGGGTTCTTGACCTCGCCGCTGGACCAGCTCAGGATATCATCCGGGCTGGCCACGGTGATGCAAACCTGATCGAAGTTCTTGGGCTTCTCGTTATTAAGGTCGTTAAAAGACATATTAGTAGATATTTGAGAGGTTTGGGAATGCCACCCGGCCCGGTTTACCAGTCCGGGTGCCGGTTACAGGTTTACATATCGGAATCGTCGTCCTCGTCGTCGGAACCGGCGTAGTCGTCGGAGTCCATGTCGGAGAAGTCACCATCGAAATCGTCGTCGTCATCGGAATCGAAGCCTTCCTCGTCATCCATGCCGTCGCCGGCAAGCAGAGCGAAGAGGTCGTCCGTGGTCTGCGGAGCGTTCTCGCGGTCGCGCTTCTCGGTGGGCTGCACGTTGAGGCAGAGGGCCTGCATTTCCTTGATGAGCACGTTGAAGGACTCGGGAGTACCGGCCTCGAGCGAGTTGTCGCCCTTGACGATGTTCTCGTAGATGCGGGTACGGCCCTGCACGTCGTCGGACTTGACGGTGAGCAGCTCCTGCAGCGTGTAGGCTGCGCCGTATGCCTCCATGGCCCACACTTCCATTTCACCGAAACGCTGGCCACCGTGCTGAGCCTTACCACCCAGGGGCTGCTGCGTGACGAGGGAGTAGGTACCCACGGCACGGGCGTGCACCTTATCGGCCACGAGGTGGTTCAGCTTGAGCATGTAGGTGTAGCCCACCACCACGGGATAGTGGAAGTATTCACCGGTGAGACCGTCGATGAGGCGGCTCTTACCAGCCACGGAGCCATCCTTGCCATCGCCCACCCAGGTGAATCCGGGCTGCTGCTTGGCCTGGCTCATGAAGTCCCAGATCTGGGATTCCTGGATACCGTCGAATACGGGGGTGGCCACCTTGAAGCCCAGAGCCTTGGCGGCAACGCCGAGGTGAGGTTCGAGCACCTGACCCACGTTCATTCGGGAAGGCACGCCCAGGGGGTTCAGGATGATGTCCACGGGGGTACCATCTTCCAGGTAGGGCATATCCTCTACAGGCAGTACGCGGGAGCACACACCCTTGTTACCGTGACGACCGGCCATCTTATCACCCACACCCAGCTTGCGCTTGGTGGCGATGTAGACCTTAACCTCGGTCACCACGCCCGGATCCATCTCGGCACCGGCTTCAATCTGGTCGAGCTTGCGGTCGCGCTCATCGTCGAGGTCGGCGAAGCGGGGCTCGTAGCTGTTGATGATTTCGAAAATCTGGTTGCGCACCGGGCTCTCGTTCATCTCAATCTGGTCGTGGCACACGGCCAGCTTGCGCAGGAGGGTCTTGGTAATCTTGCGGTTGGCGGGGATGATGAGCTCGTTGGTGCCCACGCGGGTCACTTCCAACGGAATCTTCTCGCCGAGCAGGCGGTCGGAAAGTTTGCTGGTGAGCTGCTCGATGAGGGCATCGCGATCGCGCTCGTACTCAGCGTCCACCTTCTTGCGCTGCTTCTGGGCTTCCTTCTCCACGTCCACAGCGGGAGCGCCGGGAGCAGAGGAACGCACCACGCGCACGTCCATCACCACACCTGTGGTACCCGGGGGCACGCGCAGAGAGGTATCCTTCACGTCGGCAGCCTTCTCACCGAAGATGGCGCGCAGGAGGCGCTCCTCGGGAGCCAGGTCGGTCTCGCTCTTGGGAGTAATCTTACCCACAAGGATATCGCCGGGCTTCACCTCGGCACCGATGCGGACCACGCCGTCGCTGCCCAGGTTCTTGAGGGCGTCGTCGCCCACGTTGGGGATATCGCGGGTGATTTCTTCCGGGCCGAGCTTGGTGTCGCGGGCCTTCTCCTCGAACTCCTCGATGTGGATGGAGGTGTAGGCATCTTCCTGCACCAGACGCTCGGAGATGATGATGGCGTCTTCGAAGTTGTAACCGTACCAGGACATGTAGGCCACCAGCACGTTGCGGCCCAGAGCCAGCTCACCGCCATCGGTACAGGGACCGTCGGCCAGCACATCGCCGGGCTTCACCACATCGCCACGGGAGACGATGGGCTTCTGGTTGATGCAGGTGGAAGCATTGGAGCGCATGAACTTGCGCAGCTGGTACACGTAGATACCCTTGTCGGCATCGGTCTTGATGCTCTCGGGGTCGCTCAGCCAGGTATTCGGAGATACAGGCAGCTCACCATCGGGGGTGGTCACCACGTACTCAGCCGTGGCAGAAGCCACGATGCCTGGAGCCACGGCGCAGACCACGGCGCAACTATCGCGTGCGCACTTGGCTTCGATACCGGTACCCACGAGCGGGGCCTGGTTCACCATCAACGGCACACCCTGGCGCTGCATGTTTGCACCCATGAGTGCACGGTTGGCGTCGTCGTGCTCAAGGAAGGGAATAAGGCCGGCGGCGATGGAGATAATCTGCTTGGGAGACACGTCCATGAACTCAACCTTGGAGGGGTCAACTTCGATGAACTCGCCGTGCTCACGGGCCGTCACGCGCTTGCCGGTGAAGTGGCCGCTGCCGTTGTCGTTGTCGATGGGGTTGTTGGCCTGGGCAATCAGGTGGTACTCTTCCTTATCGGCGGTAAGGTACACAACCTCGTTGGTCACCACAGACTCGGTGCCCACCACTTCGCCCTTGGCGTTCTTCTTCTCCACCTGCTTCACGCGGCGGAACGGCGTCTCGATGAAGCCGTACTCGTCGATGCGGGCATAGGTGCAGAGCGAGTTGATAAGACCGATATTCGGACCTTCGGGGGTCTCAATGGGGCAGATACGGCCGTAGTGGGAGGGATGCACGTCTCGCACCTCGAAGCCGGCGCGGTCGCGGTTCAGACCACCCGGACCCAGAGCGGAAAGACGACGCTTGTGCGTCAGCTCGGCGAGCGGGTTGATCTGGTCCATGAACTGGGACAGCTGGCTGCGGCCGAAGAAGTCGCGCACCACTGCGCTGAGAGCCTTCGGGTTGATGAGCTTGCTGGGGGTGATATCGGTGCGGGTGGTATCGCACAGGGTCATGCGCTCCTTGACCAGACGCTCGGTGCGGGCAAGGCCCACGCGGCACTGGTTGGAGATGAGTTCACCCACGGCACGCACGCGGCGGGTGCCGAGGTGGTCGATATCATCCACCTGCCCTTCACCGTGCGTAAGACGCAGCAGGTACTTGAGGGAGGCCAGGAAGTCGATGGGCTGAATCAGGCGGCAATCCTCAGAAACGTCGAGACCGAGCTTCTGGTTGATCTTGTAGCGACCCACGCGGGTGAGGTCGTAGCGCTTCTCGTCCTTGAACAGGCGGTCGAGAGCGGTGGCAGCCTGCTGCACGGAGGAGGGATCGCCGGGACGGAACTTGCGGAAGATTTCCTTGAGTGCGGACTCGCGGTCGTGGGCGAGGTCCTTCTTGAGGGTCTTCACAAGCGTCTCTTCTTCGCGCTGGTCGATAACCTCAATCTCCTCGATGCCGAGCTCCTGCATCTTGCGGATGGTGGCCAGGCTGAGGGGCTCGTAGGCCTTGGCAATGATGGTAGCCTTGCGGCCGTCCTGCTCGTCGCCGAACTTCACGTCCTCGAAGGGCACCAGGTATTCGAGCTCGGGGCCGGCCACAGCGCTGAGGTGCAGCTTCTCGATGGTGTAGAACTGCTCCACGATCTGGCGGTCGGTCTCATAGCCGAGGTAGCGCAGGAAGGTGGTGGCAAGGAACTTGCGGCGGCGGCGGCGGCGGTCGAGGAACACGTACATGAGGTCGTTCGTGTCGAACTGAACCTCGAGCCAGGAACCGCGGTCGGGGATAATGCGGAAAGAGTAGATGTCCTTACCGTTGCTGTGCTGAGTCTTCTCGAAGCACAGACCGGGGGAACGATGCAGCTGAGCCACGATTACGCGCTCGGCACCGTTGATGACGAAGGTACCGCGGTCGGTAATCATGGGAATCTCGCCCATGTACACGTCTTCCTCGCTCGTGTAGTCACCGCACTTGAGGCTGAACTTCACGTACAGAGCTGCGCTGTACGTCTCGCCGCAGCGGATGGCGGCAAAGTCAGAGGTCTTGGGGGCTTCAATACGGTAGGACACGAAATCCAGGCGAATTGCGCCGTCGTAGCTCTCAATCGGGAAGTGCTCAGACAAAACGGCCTGCAGACCCATCTTGAGTCTTTGGTCGGGAGCGGTGAAACGCTGAAGGAATTCCTCGTAGGACTTAGTCTGAATCTCAATCAAGTTAGGCGGGTCAATGACCTCCTTGATCTTGCCGAAACTGATTCGCTCTTGCTTGGGCTTGGACATGGAGTTGGCGGAGATGAAGTTGTGCACCTGACCAGGTGCCGGTCGGTTCCTTTGGTAAAACCGACCCGGATCATGCGGCGGGCTGCCTGCCCCGGGTCGATTTCACGCGCATACATGCGCGGGAAGGAAGTTTTTAATTAACTAAGTGTAAATAATGTACAAACATTTCCGAATATATCCGGAAACGGAGGGACGCGAAGGCAGGAGAGGACAATAATCCCCTCCTGCTTCGCGTAAAAAGAAAGCTTACTTGATGGTAACCTTGGCACCAGCCTTCTCGAGCTCGGCCTTGGCCTTCTCGGCTTCCTCCTTGGAAACACCTTCAAGGAGAACGGCGGGAGCGCTTTCAACGATCTTCTTGGCGTCGGCCAGACCCAGACCGGGCTTGACGGTACGCACAACCTTAATCACGTTGATCTTGCTGGCACCGGCGTCGGTCAGCTCAACGTCGAAGTCGGTCTTCTCCTCAGCAGCCTCAGCAGCGGCGGGAGCAGCAGCAGCAGCAACGGGAGCAGCGGCGGAAACGCCCCACTTCTCTTCCAGCATCTTCACAAGCTCAGCAGCCTCCAGGATGGTAAGCTTGCCAAGTTCCTCAGCGATAGTATTGATATCAGCCATTGTAGTATTTTTTCTGTTTTAATTGGTTCTTGTCGCGGATGGGGGCTCCCCATCCATTTCAGTTCTCACCGGCCGGAGAGCCGACAGAGAGCCTAATTTTTTCAGGCGGCGGGCAGTTGATACCACACCGCCGCCATCTGTTCAAGTCTTTTTTTACTCTGCAGCGGAAGTTTCTTCCGTTGCACCACCATTTTCCTTGTCGACGTAGGCCTGGATGACGCGGGCCAGAGCAGCACCGGCACCATTGATGGTACCAAGCAGGGTGGCCAGCAGAACTTCGCGGCTGGGCAGGTCGCCCAGGGCCTTGATCTTGTCGGCAGACAGCTCAGCGCCGTCGAGGATACCGGCCTTCCAGGCAGCCTTCTTGGACTTCTTGGCGAAGGTGTTCACAGCCTTGGCGGCGGCACACACATCGCTGTTGCCCATGATGTAGGCAGTCTGGCCCTTGAGGGAGGCGGAGATATCCGGCAGACCGGCAGAGGCGATAGCCTTGGCCATGAAGGTGTTCTTGGCCACTTCGCACTTGGCACCGGCAGCGGCCAGAGCGGCACGCAGCTCGGTGAACTCCGGCACCGTCACGCCAGTGTAATCGAACACCAGCACGAAGGGAGAAGCGTTAACCTTGGCCACGAGGCTATCGATGATAACGCCCTTGTGAGGATTGAGTTTCTTTTCGTTGCTCATAATAGTTCTTGTGGTTCAGATTAGTTCTTGGAGTACTCCACGGGGCTGATGGACAGACCGGGATTCATGGAGCTGGACATAGTTACACCGGCGATGTAAGCACCCTTGGCGCCAGAGGGGCGGGCCTTAACAACGGCGGAGATAAATGCGCGAGCGTTCTCAACGAGCTTATCGTTCTCGAAGGAGAGCTTACCCACAGCGGCGGAAATGTTGGCGTTCTTGTCAACCTTGAAGTCAACGCGACCGGCCTTCACCTCGCGAACGGCCTTGGCGGTGTCATCCGTCACGGTGCCGGTCTTGGGGTTGGGCATCAGGCCGCGCGGGCCGAGCACGCGGGCAATCTTACGCACCTGGGCCATGGCGTCCGGGGTGGCGATTGCGCAGTCGAAATCAAGATAGCCGTTCTGGATTTCCTTGATCAGGTCGTCCAGACCAACCTTCTCGGCACCGGCTTCCAGAGCAGCCTGAGCGGCCTCACCCTGGGCAAACACGATGACGCGAACATTCTTACCAGTACCATTGGGCAGGGCCACGGAGCCACGCACCATCTGGTCGGCTTTGCGGGGGTCCACCGTCAGGTGGAAGGAAACGGTGACCGTGGGGTCGAACTTGGGAGCGGGGAAGCTCTTCATCAGTTCCACAGCCTCCTCGACAGCGTAGTTCTTGCTGGAATCAACAAGCTTGGCTGCCTCGTTGTAGCGCTTGGAGCGTTTTGTAGACATATTTAATTAGCAGTACGTTCGGGGTTAATATTGTTTAATTCCCTCCTGCGAAGGGGTTACATGCCTTCCACTTCGATACCCATCTGACGGGCCTGACCAGCAATGATGCGGGCGGCTGCCTCGGGGTTCGTCGTGTTGAAGTCGGGCATCTTGGTGTTGACAATTTCCATCAGCTTCTCCTTGGAGATCTTAGCCACCTTGGTCTTGTTCGGCTCGCCGGAGCCGGACTTGATACCAGCGGCCTTCTTGAGCAGAAGGGCTGCCGGGGGCTGCTTGGTGATGAAGTCGAAGGACTTGTCCTTGTACACGGTGATCACGACGGGGAGAACATCGCCGGCCTGCTTCTGAGTCTTAGCGTTGAACTCTTTGCAGAAGCCCATGATGTTAACACCGGCCTGACCAAGAGCAGGACCCACGGGCGGCGAGGGGTTCGCGGCGCCGGCAGGAATCTGCAGCTTAATGATTTTAACTACTTCTTTTGCCATGGTTGTGTTATTTTGGGTTTGCCGCATTTACCGGCGGGTGCCGGCTCCCTGCGGCGGGAAGATTGTCGGATTACAGGTTCTTACCCTTTTCGTCATCGGGCACAAGGCTCACCTGTGCGTAGGAAAGATCCAGCGGGTTGGAGCGACCGAACATGGTCACACCCACGCGGAGACGGCCACGCTCGGTGTCTACCATTTCCACGATGCCGTGCTCGCCCTGGAAGGCACCATCGAGCACCACCACTTCCTCACCCACGGTGAAGGAAACCTTCGGGCGGGCGGCACCACTGCGGCGCTCTACCTCAGCCATGAGCTCGGTCACATCCTTCTTGGACATGGGGAGCGGCTCCTTGTTGCGGCCGCAGGCGAAGCTGATGACGCCATCAACAGCCTGAATCTTGTACCAGGCTTCGTTGTTCAGCGAACCATCGGGGCGGCGCAGAGCAAAGTTCAGGTACACATAGCCAGGGTAGAGCTTGCGGTTCACAACGTACTTCTTGCCGTTGCGCACGTCTTCTACCTTTTCCTTGGGCACCAGGGGGGCACTCTGCAGCAGGGCGTTCATTTCCTCATCCTCCTTGAACAGGCGGTTGAGGTTTTCCACCGTGCGATCCTCCTTATTAGAAAGCACATGAAGCACGTACCACTGATCCTTCGGCTCAGGAGTTACGCGCACCGTTCCGGACTTACGATCGTAGGGGCGGGACATATAAGTGTGTAGAAAGGGAAAGATTCCTCAGTATCAGGAAAGCAGCTCAATCGCACGGGTCACTACCGCAGAGAGCACATAATCAAAGAATGCAACATAGGCGCCGAGCAGCACCATGGCTACCAGCACCACAACCGTCGACCCGGACAGCTCACGGAACTTCTTGAACCCGGTAATCTTCGGGTCGCTCTCCCAGGGCCAGGAGCACTTCTTGAGCTCGCCCTTTACAGCAGAAATATATTGGGAAATCTTGCGGAACATGGTCTATCGTGAGATGGGGGGAGATTTTTTGAGAAAAAAAAAGAGGAAGGCTGGCAGGGTATGAGAGACTCGAACTCCCAACACGCGGTTTTGGAGACCGCTGCTCTACCAATTGAGCTAATACCCTATAACCTTGCTCTGTCTTGTTCCGGCCAGTCAGGGGAGATGACCAATCGGCCATCTCCCCCGGCCGAGGTGCCGTCCACTGGTGGGACGGTCACCCAATTTTAAGTTTTCGTGAAGGCAACTTAGGCCTTGATGCTGGCAACCTTACCGGCGCCAACGGTGCGACCACCTTCGCGGATAGCGAAACGCATACCCTCTTCCATGGCCACCGGAGTGATGAGCTGAACAGTGATGGTCACGTTGTCGCCAGGCATCACCATTTCGGTACCCTCAGGCAGAGTCACGCTACCGGTCACGTCCGTCGTACGGAAGTAGAACTGCGGGCGGTAGTTGTTGAAGAACGGGGTGTGACGGCCACCTTCCTCCTTGGTCAGCACGTAAACGGCTGCCTCGAAGTCGGTGTGGGGAGTCACGGAACCGGGCTTGGCAATCACCTGACCACGCACGATGTCTTCCTTCTTGATACCGCGGAGCAGCACGCCCACGTTATCACCAGCTTCACCCTTGTCGAGGAGCTTGCGGAACATTTCGATGTCGGTCACGGAGGTCTTCACGGTGGGCTTGATACCCACGATTTCAACTTCCTCCATCTTGTTGATGATACCACGCTCGATACGACCGGTAGCCACAGTACCACGGCCGGAGATGGAGAACACGTCCTCCACGGGCATCAGGAAGGGCTTCTCAGTCGGACGCTCAGGAGTGGGGATGTAGGCATCCACAGCATCCATGAGGTCGAGAATCTTCTGGGTGTACTCAGCGTCACCCTCCAGAGCCTTCACGGCGGAACCCATCACGATGGGCAGGTCGTCGCCCGGGAAGTCGTAGGAGGAAAGAAGCTCACGGATCTCCATCTCCACGAGCTCGGCGAGTTCGGGGTCAGCAAGGTCCATCTTGTTCATGAACACCACGATGTAGGGCACGCCCACCTGACGAGCAAGCAGGATGTGCTCGCGAGTCTGCGGCATGGGGCCGTCAGCGGCGGAAACCACAAGGATAGCGCCGTCCATCTGGGCAGCACCAGTGATCATGTTCTTAACGTAGTCAGCGTGACCGGGGCAGTCCACGTGAGCATAGTGGCGGGACTCGGTCTCGTACTCAACGTGAGCGGTAGAAATGGTAATACCACGCTCGCGTTCCTCGGGGGCGCCGTCAATCTGATCGTAAGCACGGGCTTCAGCCATACCGCGATCTGCAAGAACCTTGGTAATTGCAGCGGTGAGGGAAGTCTTGCCATGGTCAACGTGACCGATCGTACCCACGTTCACGTGGGGCTTGGTGCGCTGGAATGATTCTTTGGCCATAATTTTATTTTAAGTTAGAGCTGCTATTCTTGCAAGAAATCAAAAAGCTTCTGGCGGGATTTGAACCCGCGACCTCATCCTTACCAAGGATGCGCTCTACCACTGAGCTACAGAAGCGACTTGACTCCGGGCGTCCCACAGGGGTGAGACGTGAAAGCGGGGCGAGTATAATCGAACTCGAGCCTCAAGTCAATGATTATTTCTATTTTTTTGCAAAAAAAGTAAAAAATTGGCGAATTTCTAGCAAATTTGGCCCTAAACAGGTAGAAAGTTGGGTTGAAATAAGGAAAAGTTGGGTGCAACATGAGGTCCTATGAAGAAATTCGCAATCACAACCGCCGCAGTTCTGCTGGGTCTGGCTCCCTGGGCCCAGGCAGATGAGCCCGCCAAGACCGAAACACCCGCCTGCAAGTGCTGCAGCAAGAACAGCAACTGCAAATCCCCCTGTGCCAAGACCGACAAGGGGATTCAGTGTGGTGAACAAGCCTGGCTCGACATCGAGACCGTGACTCTGGAGGCCGCCAATGGCGATCCCATTGCCCAATACACCGTTGCTTACCTCACCGAAGCCGGCGATGACAATACTGCGCCCGACGCAGATAAAGCCTCGGAATGGTACAAGAAATCCCTGCCCGGCCTTGAAAAATCAGCCGCCGACGGCAGCATCAGCGCCTGCCTCGCGCTTGCGCACATGTATGCCGAAGGTAAGGGAGTAGAAAAGAACCCCGAAATGGTCAAGAAATACAAGGAGATGGCCAAGGAACTCTGGGAGAAGAAATGCAAGGACAAGAAGGACAACAAGCCCTGCTGCATGAAAAACCCGGTCCCGGTTCAGCCTGAGCAGAACTAATCCGCGCGGATAATCACCCCTATGCCCCCCTGCCCTGTGCGGCGGCGGGGGCATTTTCTCATGTGTAGAACACGCGGCGCAGGTACAGACCGCCGGCTGGAGCACAATAGCGAGTCTTGTCGCCATGGGGATTTTCCAGCATGCCACGCAGCGCATCCAGACTCATGCGACCACGCGCCACCTGGTGAGCCGTACCCACCAGCAGGCGCACCATGCGGTACATGAAGCCGTTGCCATGCAGGCGCAAGCGCAGCAAATCGCCCTCGCGTTGCAGCGTGGCGCTGTATATAGTGCGCAGGTAGAAATCAGCAGGCGGATTTTCCGGTTCATTGCCACGATTTGCCGCAAATCGGCGGAAATCGTGTTCCCCTTCGTAGCAGCGCAGCGCCTGCTCCAGCAAATCTACATCGAACTCATGCGGCAGATGCCAGGCGCGCTCATGCAAAAACGGCGACAACACCGCCGAGGTACAGATGAGGTATTCGTACTCCTTCCCCACCGCTGAAAAACGGGCGTGGAATGTCTCATCCACTGCTTGCACCTCCATAATACGGATACTGGCCGGCAGGTGCGCATTCAGCGCCGCGCGCCAGTTTTCGGGGCTCATGCGGCAGGTATCGGGCACATCGGCATGAAAGCACTGCGCATGCGCGTGCACCCCGGCATCCGTGCGCCCGCTTGCAGAGATGCGCAGCGGCTCGCGCAGAATCCTCGCTACGGCTTCCTCTATTGTATCCTGCACTGAGGCGCCGCCGCGCTGACTCTGCCAGCCGCAATACGGCAGGCCATCATACGCACAAGTAAACAGCAGGCGAGGCATAAGCTTGAGAAAACAAACGCCGCAGTCCCCTTTTTCAGAGAACTGCGGCGGGCATCATCAAAACGTGATAATCAAGGTGAAAGGGTATTCAATTAGAGCTCGAGCTCGATATCTTCCTCGGCGCCCAGGTCTTCCTCACCGCCAAGATCCACGTCACCGGCGGCATCGTCGGTCTCCATGGCATCATCGGCAGGGGCAGGCTCCTCGTCAGCGGCAGGCTCTTCGTCAGCAGCAACCGGCTCCTCGTCAGCTGCGGGTTCTTCATCAGCAGCAACGGGCTCTTCGTCAGCGGCAACCGGTTCCTCGTCAGCTGCGGGTTCTTCGTCAGCGGCAACGGGTTCCTCATCTGCTGCGGGCTCTTCGTCGGCGGCAGGAGCAGGCTCGGCATCTTCCTCAGCGGCAGGAGCATCGGTCATGGAGGGCACGGGGGCAGCCTCTACCTCAACAGCCTCAGGAATAGCGGGCACATCTTCCTCGGAAGCGAACTTGAAAGCACCGTTGTCGGAAGTGGAAGCCACGTAGGAGAGAGCGGCGGCCAGCTTATCAGAGCCATAGTACTCAGGCAGAGCGGGCGGGTTGTTGTTGGACTCAGAGCTGGAGTTGTAAATGTACATCTGACCCTTGGCGAACTGTTCCTGAGGAGTAGCGGTCACGGGAGCACCGGCACCCACGCCCACAGCAGCCACCAGAGAAGCGTCGTCCACCTCGCCATCGGAAGCGGTCACAGGCTTGCCGGCCTGCACACGACCCATTTCGCGCAGCAGTCGGCTCACAGCATCGGTGTAGGCACCGGCATTGCTGGCAGCCAGAGCATTAGCATCTGCACTGAACACACGCACACTAGCATTCTGGAAGCGCTTGTTAAGAGCCTCCACACGGGGAGCAACAGCCTCTGCGGTCTTGTAATCGGTCACTTTCTGCAGTTCTGCAGTCAGTTCTTCAGCCAGCTGCTGGGCAGTCTTGTCTTCTTTCTGGCAAGAAGTGAGCATGCCAAAAGCCAGCAGGGCGCAGGAGGGGATGAGGAGAAAACGTTTCATGGAGGGAATAAGATAATCTACGTTCCAAAAGTTATCAGGATTTCTGTCGCCTGTCAAGGTAAAGAATCATGATTCAGGAAAAAATAGTTGATTTTTCAGGTTGCAGGCAAACTAAGTTCAATTTCAGAGCGGTGTCAGCCTCGAATTCTAACATTGAGAGCAAATTTACACCGCGTTCTCGCATCATCTGCCGGGTTCGGGGAGTATATCAGCGTAAAAGCCGGGGTCGGAGCCTTCGATGACAGTGGCACCAACCGTGCGGGCATAGAATTCCTGCGGACCGGTGCCGCCAATGACGGCATAGGCATAGCCCATGGCACGCATCTGCTCCAGCGCAGTCACCAGCAGTGCCTTTCCCACCCCACCCTGGCGCAGCTCCGGGTCCACCCCCATGGGTCCGATGAATCCGCGGGCCGTGGCATCGAAACAGGCGAAGCCGACCACCTGCTTCTCGCGCGTGGCAATGATGCATCCACAGGGCTGGTGCGACATAGCCACCTGAAACTCGCTCACCCAGCGTGTGCTGAACGTGCGGGCAATCCATTCCTCCACTGCGTGCATCTCAAACGGGCGGCAGGGACGCACCAGCACCCCCTGCTCTGCCAGCCCCGAGCGGAGCGGGGCACCTTCCGGCAGGGCATAAAGTCTGACCAGCATATCTACCATAATGAATCAGAAAAAGTCAAAAGTTAAATCCAGTAAAAGCGAAATCCGCGGGGCTGCGTGAGCCCCGCGGATAAATAATTAAGCAAGCTCCTTTACTCGCCTCCCTTCTTCACACCCTCCAGGGCGTTGCAGTAGTAGGCGTCCAGCTGGTCAGCCAGAGCATTGGGCTCCTTGGCTGTCGGCGGATACAGGGTCTTGAGGTAGTGAGCCATGGCCACAGCCTCGCGGAAGTCTGCGTTGGCCTTGGCCCAGGCCTTCTTGTCCATGGGTTTGGCAGCCTTGGCGGCCTCGTCCTTCACACCCGGCATGGCCCACAGGATGGTCATGGCGCGGTTCAGTGCATCGGCGGGCATGCCCTTATGAGCACCGTGCATGGACATCACAGCCTGGCAGTACTTGTCCACAGCCTCGCTGGCAATCTTGGCCTTGTCGGCAGCGATGGTAGCGGCAAGCTGGTCGGCAGGAATCTGGGCAGCCATGGCGCGGGCCTCGGCGTAGCACAGCCAGCCGTAACTCTCGGTATCCATGTTGCGCAGGGTTGCCTTGTCCTTGCTGAGCTCGTCGATGGCAGCCTTCACCTTGGCCTGGGCATCGGGCGTATCGCCGGATTCACCGAGCACCTTGGCAGCAGCCACACGGGCGGTTTCGCAGGCATTCAGAGCCTTGGCGCCGGGGATTTCGGCAGCCAGGGTCTTCACGGCAGGCAGATCGCACATGCGGGCAGCGCAGGTCATCTCATTGAGAGCAGCCTGCGTGGCGGGAGAACCGGGCAGACCGGCAAAGGCGGCATACTTCTTCTTGATAGAAGCGAAGGCCTTGCGGGCATCGGCAGTTTCGCCACCGTAGTAGTCATTCAGCGCGCTGGTCATTTCAGCCGGCGGCACGAGGTAGAACACCTTGCAGGAAGAAGCCGGAGCAGACAGCAGCTGGTCGGTACCCTTCTGCAGGTAGTAGAAGGCACCGTTGCCGTCGCCACGCTCAATCTTGAGGGCCTCCACCTTCTTGGAGCCCGGCACCACCACGTAAGCCTGCAGCTTCGGGGCTTCCTGTGCAACAGCAAGCTGTGCACAGGAGAAAGCGGCCAGAGCCAGACCAATATACTTTAACGGTTTCATGTGATGAAAAATAGGGGGTTAATATTACTTCTTCTTCTTGCTGCTCTGAACGGCATTCTTGAATGCCTTATTATCCTTGTCTTCCTTCATCACAGCGGGGTCTGTGCCATAGTTGTGCACCATGGAAACCACCTTGTTGAACTCGTCGCGTTCCTCGGCAGCCAGCTTGGCTTCCACACCACTGCGACGGATGAGTTCCACATACAGCACACCGGTATTCCAGGCCGTCCAGCGGTCGGAGTTCTGGAAGCCCTTCTGCAGGCGGTCACCCTGGACAGGGTTGTTGCGCTTCCAGAAGATTTCCATGATGGCCTGGCAAGCTCTGGCAGAGTACAGAACCTTACCCTTATGCTGGTTGAACAGGTTCATGTAGGCCAGCAGAGCGTTCTTCGAGTCATTGGCGGCCACATAGGCTTCGCCCTGCATCAGCATCATATCCATGCGGTCACGCTGGTTCTGCTTGTTGCGCAGGTACTTGGTCGTGGTCTGAATGGCAGAGGCGCTGTCGCCGGTGCGCAGGTGCAGCTTGGTGAGGCCCACCAGAGCGGGTCCGGAAACGGCGGGATCCGGGTTAGCAGATACCTTCGTGTACAGCTCAGCAGCCTTGGCCTGCTTGGCAGAATCCTTGGAGTAGGACAAGGCGTTGGCCAGACCCAGCTCAGCATCGCCCACCAGGTCGGTCTGGCGCTCGATAACGGCGTTGTAGTATGCCTCAGCCTGGGCAAGTTCTTCCACACGGGCGGTGGGGTCAGGGAACTTGGACACATAGCGCACCAGGAAGTCGCCAACCTGCACGCAGATGTAGTTCGTGAGATCCTCCGGCTTGTAAGCAGCCGTCATGGAGCGGAACTCCTGCATAATCTCTTCCTCGAGCTTCTCGGAAGCGGCCTTGTCATCCTTCAGTGTACCCAGCTCTTCGTACATGGAGTTAATCTGAGCCATGCGGAAGATAGCGTTGGTGTACTTATCGTTCGGGTCGATGCCGGGGAAGCTGGTGAAGTGAGCCGTCTTCTCCTGCAGCGTGAGAGCCTTGCCGAGGTAAGACTTGTTACCGTCCACATAGGACTTCACGTAGGTATTGATGGTCTTTTCCAGTTCGGCATCGGCCTTGTTGTTCTTGAACATGTAGTTGGCTTCGCGTGCAATGGTGTCCTGCACGCGCTTGATGACCACAGCGAAGTCATCCTTGTCCTTGATCATGTTCAGGTACAGAGCTGCCGTCGGCAGGGCGAAGGTCTCACCCTCTGCGTCGGCCTCAGCCCAGAAGCGGTCGGCATAGGCGCGGCAGCGGGCCTTCACAGCCTCCTCGCTCTCGCCCTCGGCGGGGTACTCGGAGGTGTAGGTAGCCAGCCAGAACAGCGCATTGGCTGCCGTGGCGCGGCCAGCATCGCTCTTAAGCTCCAGACCGGCATTGCAGGCGTTCTCGAGGCGACCCAGGGAAGTGGGCTTCTTGGCCTCGTCGGAGTGGTTGAGCAGCATACCGCCGGCAAGCAGTTCCGTGGTGGGATACACATCGCTCTTCGGCCAGGAAGCAGCCACGTGGTCGCAAAGCTGCAGGGCGCGGTCGCGATAAGCATCGGCGGTCTTATCATCCTTGGCGTGCTCGTAGAGGTACTTGAGCTGAGCAACAGCAGCGTAGTGCAGTTTGTCGCAGAGCGGAGCCTCGGTCAGGTCCGTCGTCTGGTACTTGGCAGCGTACTCGTCGAACAGAGCCACAGCCTTCTCACGCATGGTCGGATCCTGAGCAGCCAGACGTACGTAGGAATCAAACAGGAAGTAGAACACCTGGTTGTCATAGGTGGCAGCTTCAGAGGGCTTGAGGGCATTCTTACCCTCGGCAGCCTTCATTTCGCCACTATCGAGCAGTGCACGGGCTGTCTCCACGGTCTTGGCGTAATCGCCCAGCTGGTAGTGAGAGGCCACCAGCATGTAGCGGGCGGTCAGGTACAGCTTGTTGGTCTTGTCATCAGCGTACATCTGGATGACTTCCTCGGCGCTGGGAATCACAGCAGCCCAGTCCTTGTCGGACACGGCGCGGCTCATCTTCTGGAACACCAGCACCTTGGTCTGGTCGCCCATATCCTCGCCTTCGAGCATCTTCTCGTACTTCAGACCGTTGTCATCATCACCGGTCAGACGGCAGAGAGCGCCCAGCTGCATGATAACAGTGTTGCGCAGGGGACGAGCCTCAGCACCTTCACCCTTGCCGGGCATGGCGAGCTTGCCGTAGCGGTCATACAGCAGCTGGAAGCCACCCTTGGCCAGGCGGTTGGAGCCCATATCCTTGGCAATGGTAGAGGAAGAAAGCACGGAGAAGCCGTCGAACAGCGTACCGTTGTCATCGAGCTTCTTGTAGCTGGCAGACAGGGCCTTGGCCTGCTTACCGGAGAGGCTGACACCCGGCAGATTCTTGGGAGAGGCAGCCACAGCCTTGGCGTGAGCGGCCAGCGCAGCGCGGGCAGCGGGGATATCGGTCACCAGACCGAACAGCTCGTTGGCCGTGCGGGCGGCTTCAACGGCCTGCTCGCCCTTGCCTTCACGCAGGCTGGCGTCCATCACCTTGTATGCACGCTGACCCAGGTTGTAGAACTTGCTGGAGTTGCGGGCGGCACGGGCGGGATCCAGGTTGTAGCTGGCGCGGCTGGAATCGATGAGCTTGTAAACCCAGCCGATGTTCTCGGGGTTGGAGATAGCCACGTTCACAATGGTGTTCAGTCCTTCCATGGCCATGTCATCAGGCACGCGGCCCTTCACCTTGCGACTCATTTCAAGATAGTCGGCAGCCTTCTTGAAATCGGGATTTTCCTTGAGGATGTAGGCCTGCACCAGGATGAAGCAGATCTGGCCTTCCACCTTGAGCTTCTTCTCGGTGTTGCTCACCTTGCCCTTCTGAATCAGGCCAAGGTATTCCTCGAAGTGAGCAATGGCATCATTGAACTTGCTCTTGTCGCCGGGCACCTTACCTTCCACGCCCACACCCTGCTTGTAGCGGCAGTTGGCCATCTGGAACAGTGCATAGGTGAAGTAGGGTTCGTAAGCCTCGGGCTGGCCCTTGATGCTTTCCTTAGCCTTGGAAAGCAGAGCAGGCTGCTTCCAGCGCGGCTCATCCTTGAATGCCTTGAAGGCATTGTAGGCGTTCTCGTAATCACCGGCCTTGAAATAGCTCACGCCCTTTTCCCAGGCGTAGAACGGCAGCACATAGGCAAACTGGCGGGCAGTTGCACCATTGCCACTGAAGCGCTTGATAACCGCATCGCAGAGCTGCACGGCCTCAGCAGTCTTGCCGGCCTTGGTCAGAGCCTTGACCTTGGTCAGCGACGACAGCGGGTCCTGAGCCTGACACACCATCGGCATCGAAAATGCCAGGGCGGCCATCACAGATAATGCTGTGGTATAAGTATTCATAAAATGTCTAGTAAGTTTGTTAAGAAATCTGTCTTGTGTCGGGACAAAGAAGGGGAGCCTGCGGATGATATTTCCGCCACGCTCCCCTTCTGAGCCCGGAATCAGGAATTATTCCGTGGCGGAGGTGTTCAGACCCACCGTGCTGATACCGGCCTCAGAGAGGGCGGCCATCACGTCCACAATACGCTGATGCGGTGTGGCGGGGGCACCTTCCACCATAACGATGGGGTTCGTGTCTGCAGCCTTGGCCTGTTCTGCCAGGTTCTTGAGAGCTTCCACCAGCTCGCGCAGCTCACGCTCTTCGCGGTATTCCGGCGTGCGGGGGTCGAGCATCGGGTTCATGGCGCCGCCCATGGGCATGTCGCCATTCCAGTATACAGCACCGGAGGCTTCCACCTTCACTCGGCCGGGTTCCAGAGGCGGCGGCGTGCCGCTGCCGGAAGACTGACCGGGCAGAGAAACGCTCAGGCGCTTCTCACTCACCAGAGAGGTGGCCACGATGAAGTAAATAAGGAGAAGGAAGCAGGCGTCCATCATGGACGACATGTTCATCTGCGGCTCCTCCTCGGGCTCGGCCTCGCGTTGTTTGCGTCTTGCCATAATTAAATCTTTCCTGGGTTTGGGGTTGAATTAGCCTCTGGCGGGAAGCGTACCGAACACCACGTTGCTCAGGCCGGCAGAAGCGGCACAGCGGATAACGGTAGCGGAGCGCTCCCACGGAGTGTCCTTGTCACCGCGCACGTAGAGGCGAATCATGGCGGGGTCCATGTTCTTGGCCTTCCACATTTCCACCTGCTTCGTGATGTAATCGGTCAGGTCCTGGGTCTGCTCCTGGCGGTAGCCGATGGTCTTGGCGCCGTCGGACACGCTCCAGATGGTACCGGGAGCATAGTTCTGGCCAAACTTGGCAGCTGTGCGGGCATCCATCTTCTCAATATCGGGGAACACGTTCACCACCACGCAACCGTTGGCGTCCTTCATGTCAGAGCAGGTCACCGCATTGGGCATCTTGACGCAGGGGTCCTTGGCCACGGTAATCTGCGAAGCGTTCACCACGAAGAAAATAATCAGAAGGAAGCAGGCGTCCATCATGGACGACATGTTCAGCTCTGCCTTCGTATCTTCTTCAGGAGCTCTTTTCTTCTTTGCCATAATAATGTATGACTGGGTTCTCGAGGTTACGCCGGTCCTGTACTACTCGTTACCGTATCAGGACCGGCCCGGAATGCGGGAGGAATCAGGCTTCCTCCTCTTCTTCACCCTCTTCTTCCTCGTACTCCTCTTCGTCGGCTTCTTCGGCTTCATCATCGCCACCGAAACCTTCAGGGATACGGGCAAGCATAGCCTCACCGTTCAGCGTGTTGATGGCGGCATTCATCATGTCCTCAACAGCACCGATGCACTCAGCCTCGCGAGCCTTGGCCAGCTTGTTCTGGAAATAGAACACCGGCAGAGCGATAAGGGAGATAATCAGACCCCAGAAGGTGGTAAGAAGTGCCACGGAGATGGAGCCTGCAAGCGTGGTCGGGTCAGCCTGACCGGTTTCAGCCAGCACGGCGAAGGCTTCCACCATACCCTGAATGGTACCGAACAGACCGATGGTCGGAGCAGTAGAACCGGAGAGAGCCAGCAGGTCCACATAGCGCATCAGAGCGGGGCGCTCATTGGCGGTGAAATCAGCCACAGCGTCGGAAACGGCATCCTTGCCCAGGTCTTCGGGACGGTTGGCGTCCACATTCGGCAGAGCATAAGCCACGAGGCGGCCAAGGTAGGTCGGGCTCTCAGCAGCCAGCTTGATGGCGGACTGCACGCGGCACTCGCCCATGAGGCCCACGAGTTCGTCGCGAAGGGCGGCGGGAGCAAAGTTCTTCTTGTTGAGCTGCATGGCGACATACACCACCAGCATGATGGTGATGAAGAACAGAATCACCAGCGGAATCATGGTCCAGCCACCATCAATAACCCACTTCTGGAGCATGTTGGTCTGCTTGGCGGCGGCTTCACCTTCCTCCTGTGCAAGCACAAAGCCGGGGAGAGTAATCATTGCAGCTGTCAGCAGGGACAGTGCACGAACGCTGAAACGAGTAATCGTAGATTTCATAAGATTGGTATGCAGAATTGACTTCCTTATTTAATCACATTCTTACAACTTAGCAAGCATGAATTCGAATTTCTTGGATTTTTCATGCAAAAATTCTTATTTTTCCGACGTATAGAGGCCGGCTGCCTGTCGGATTCGGGGTGCAAGCTCCGTGTTATCCATCACCCCGGTGAAAGCAGAAGCCCCCACGCCGGTGGCATATACGGGCACGCTCACACCACTATGATTGAACGTGCTGAAATGGCCTTTCACCTCACCTTTTTCCTTATCTCCGTCCTTCAGGCTCAGGCCGCCCGTCTGGTGATCTGCCGTCACCACAAGCAGGGTATCGGGGTGCTTCTTCATCCATTCGAGCACCACGCCCACGCACTTATCGAAATCCAGCGTTTCCTGCACCACTTCGGGCAGATTATTGACATGAGCCTCCGTATCAATCTTCGACCCCTCCACCATCAGGAACAGGCCGTCGGGGGCATCCTGCAATTCCTCAAGTGCGCGTTCCACAGCCTTGGGCATCCAGTCGCCACGCTTACTTACCGTCGGACAATTTCCCGAGGCTGCCAGTTCCAGCCAGCGGCAGCTCTTCTCCAGCTTTGCCTTCTGCTCAGCGGTGAAATCCCCTGCCCCGCCACCGGCCACCACATCGAACCCGGCCTCCACCAGCTGGGCTGCTATGGCCGAGGTGTTCTTGCGGCTCTTCTCGTGCGCATAAAAAGCCGCAGGTGTAGCATCCGTCACCGATTTAGTCACCACTAGACCCGTGCTTTTCCCGGCGCGGCGCATGTGCACCGCCAGCGAATCCACGGGGTTTCCCTTGGCATCGAGCCCCAGCTGGCCATTGATAGCCTTGCACCCGCAGGCAATTGCCGTGCCACCGGCGGCGGAATCAGTCACCGTATGCGAGGCCGACGTAGTAATGGAAAAGCCCGTGACGGGAAGCGAAGTGATATTGAGCTGGCCGTGATTGCTCAGCCAGGCAGCCCACACATGCTCAGAGCCCATGCCATCGCCAATCATCAGAACCACATTGCGGGCAGCAGGAGCAGCGGCGGAGGCAGCCGGCACAGACTCTACCACATCGTGCGGGCGCGCATGCGTGTAAACCTGCGAGCACGATGCCAACCCACTGCACAGCAGAATCGAAGTAAGAATAAAGCGTTTCATGCAGCCTAGGCTAACACAAAACGCCCCATCTGACAAGAGCAACAAAAAGGCCGCCGGGGATTTTAACCACCGGCGGTCCTGAAAAAAGCTTGGAAGAAATCCTTACTTACCCGTGGTGCCGAGCACCTTCACAGGCTCCGTGGGCTGAGTAGCGATAGTGCCGGGCTGCACAGGCTGCTCCTCGGGCACAAGGTTCTTGGGCATAGCGCGAAGCTTGGGCATGGACTGAGTCTGGCAGCAGCAGGAGCTGAAAGTAACAGCGCAGGCAACGGAAACGAGAAGAGTGGTGAATTTCATAAATCAGAATATGGTTGATTGATTCCGATGCGTATTCAAACAAATTCAATGGAATTAGTCAATAAAAAATTCATAAAGCCGGCACTTTTCCCGCGCATCTCATGATTAAACACTTGAAAAACGCAGTACAGACTGATATAAAAGCCGGGGTATGGCACGGCACAGCAGAGGAAGACTATTTTCAGCACGCGGAAAAGGAGCAGGCAACACGCTGCTGCACCGCATCATTATTTTCGCTCTGGCCGGCGTCGTCCTCATCACCATTGCGCTGGTTGTCGGCTATTACCAGCTTCTGTCCTATCTGCAGGGAGATACATTCCGCCAGACCGTAGCCGATACCCTGCGCAGCGCCTCCGGTGCCCGCCAGGTCGAAGTAGCCGGCAATCTCCACATCAACGGCAACCGCGTTTCCAACGAAGGCATCACCATTTCCGGCATGCGCCAGGTGGAACAGGCCAAGGCTACGGGCATCAGCGCCGAAGTGAACCGCGCCGCGCTTTTCAGCAGCAAGCTCCACCTCTACAAACTGACCATGGAGGAAGCCACCCTCGCTATCAATACCGATGGCAGCAGGACTTCTGCCCTCCCCTCCCTGCCCGGAGACAGGAAAACAACATCCAAAAAGCAGAAGAAGGGTGGTTCGAAAAAGAAGCGTACCGCCAGCACATCCAAGGAGGCCGGCAAACTCGACAAGCAGGGCTTTGAGCTTGAGCTTTTCGAATGCCGCGATGCCAACCTGCACCTGACCCGCAACAACGGGAAATACCAGCTGCTCAGCGCCAGCGTTACTGCCACCCCGGCACCGAAGATTGCACCGGAAGCCTGGCAGCTCAACATCGAAAGCGCCCGTCTTCACAGCCCGTTCACCTATCTGCGCGACTCGAGCGTCAAGTCCGCCACGGTTATCTATACCCCCAGCGAAATCGACCTCACCGACAGCAGCATCATGCTCACCCCCGGCGAGCTGCGGGTCAAGGCTCACTATGATTTGAAGCAGAACGCCTGGAGCACCGATATGCAGGTGCACAAGGGCAACATCCACCGTCTCCTTTCCGATGACTGGAAGAAGCGTTTCCATGGTGAACTCTACGGCCGTCTCGTCCTCACCGGCAAGGACAGCCAGGTAAGCACCGGCACGGGTTCCATCTCCGTGCAGAACGGCACACTGGAGGGTCTTCCCTTCCTCTCCCAGCTCCCCGTGGGCAACACGTATCCCTACCGCAGCATCGAGCTGGAAAAGGCCGATTGCCAGATTCTTTTCCCCTTCAATTCCGACAAGCTGAAGAACGCCTGGCTTTTCGATAAAATCAATCTCCGGGCCAAGGATGGTTCACTCATCGTGCATGGACACGTGCTCATCGGCACCGACCGCCGGCTCAGCGGCACGCTCACCATAGGCCTGCCGCAGAAGATGCTCGGCGGCGCGCTGGTGGCACACGAGGCCATTGCGGCCAAACTCTTCACCGCCCAGGGTGAGGAATCCGGTTATGTGTGGGTCAACATGAACCTGAGCGGCACCATCGACCACCCGGAAGAAGATCTGAGCGTGCGCATCGCCACCCTGGCAGGGCAGAATCTGGGGCAGATGCTCAAGAACCTGCCCACCAACAATGCTGCAGCCATCCTCAACGAGTTGCTGCGCCAGCCCGCTAAAGGTGACCCCGAGGCAGACTCCACACCCGACAGCGACAAGCAATCCGCCCCGGCCGACCTCATCAACACCGCCTCCGGCCTCCTCCGTTCACTTTTCTGATTATTCCCATGAGCCAATCGCAATACCCTTCTCAGTACATCGACTGCGTCTGCACCATCAGCGAGCGCTTCGCCCCCACTGCCTTCCACGCCACCCTGCCCAACGGCAAGGACACGGTGGCCTTTGTGCAGCGCAAGGAAGCCCACCTGCTCGAGGTCATCAAGCCCGGCGACAAGGTGAACGTGACCATCTGCCCGGCAGATTTTGAGCGTGCCCGCATCCGCAGCATGGCCTGAACCACCGCCCCTGCTCATGAACCGAAAGCCTGAAGTACTCGCCCCTGCCGGCAACTGGGACTGCGTGCGCGCCGCCGTAGCCAACGGAGCCGATGCCATCTACTTCGGGCTGGACCAGTTCAACGCCCGCATGCGGGCCGACAATTTCACCCGCGAGGATCTGGGCGCCCTCATGCCCTTCCTGCATAGCCACGGAGTGCGAGGCTATGTGACCATGAACGTGCTCATCTTCCCCGCCGAGTTCGAGCAGGCCGTGGCCTATCTCGATGCTCTCGATGCCGCCGGGGTGGATGGCGTGATTGTGCAGGATATGGGGCTTGCCGCCCTCATTTCCGAACACCGCAAGGCGGGCCGATGGAGCATTGAGCTCCACATCTCCACCCAGATGACGGTGAGTAGCCCCGAGGCTGTACGGCTGGTGGATGAACTTTTCGACCCGCAGCAGATTGTGCTCTCCCGCGAGCTCTCGCTGCGCGAAATCGAAGCCTGTGCCAAAGCCACCACCAAGCCCATTGAGGTATTCTGCCACGGCGCCCTCTGCGTGGCCTACTCCGGCCAGTGCCTCACCAGCGAAACGCTGGGCCAGCGCAGCGCCAACCGCGGCGAATGCGCACAAGCCTGCCGCATGCCTTACAAGCTCGAAGTCGATGGCCGCCTGCGCGACCTTGGCGAACGCCGCTACATTTTCTCCCCGCAGGACCTCTGCGCCCTCGACCGCGTGCCGCAGATGATTGCCGCAGGCGTGCACAGCTTCAAGATTGAAGGCCGACTCAAGAGCCCGGAATACGTGGCTGCCTCCACTCGCGCCTACCGCCGGGCCATCGATGCCGCGCTGGAGGGCAAGCCTGTTCCCGCCCCCCGCCGGGCAAATGACCTCTACGCCATGCAGATGGCATTCTCACGCGGGTTCTCCACCGGCTGGCTGGATGGCACCGACCACCCGCTGCTTACCCATGGCCGCTTCGGCAAGAAGCGCGGCGCACTGGCCGGGCGCATTGTGCGCTGCGGCGAAGGCTGGGTAGAGCTGGCAGGAGCCCCTGCCCTGCCCATCGCCCCGGGCGATGGTTTTGTGATTGATGCCGGGCAGGACCGCAACGAGGAACAGGGAGGCCGCATCTGGCGCGTGCAGGGTGCACGGCTCTTCTTCCATGGCAAAGGCAGCCGCATCGACTGGCGCTTTGTACGCCCCGGCCAGCTGCTCTGGAAAACCGCCGACCCCGCTCTGGATAAATACCTGCACTCCACCTGGTGCAATTTCGAGCGCCACGCCGCCACCACCCCGGGGGAAACCCTCAGTATCCATTTCGAAGGCCGCCTCGGTGGCCAGCTCACTGCCACCTGCCGCGGCATCACCGTAGGCAGCGGCCAGCCGCTGGAGCCTGCGGAGAAGCGTCCGCTCACGCCCGAGGTCATCGAGGCTCAGTTCAGCCGCCTGGGCGGCACCGGTTTCACGCTGGGCAAGTGCAGCTATGCGCTGGAGTCCGGGCTCATGATGCCCGTCTCCCTGCTCAACAAGATGCGCCGCGAGCTGGTGGAGAAACTCCCGCAGGCCGGTGCATCCACGCGCAGCACCGTCACCTGGCAGGGCTGGAGCCACCCCTTCCCCCCGCTGGCAGCCGCCCCGCAGACCGAGCTTTCCGTACTCTGCCGCGAGCCGGAGCAGGCATTCGCCGCAGCAGAGGCGGGTATTGAGCGCATTTATCTGGACTTCAAGGATATCCGGCAGTACGAGGCCATCACCCGCCAGCTGCGCGAGCAGCACCCCGGCACCCAGGTGTGGATTGCCACCATGCGCATCATGAAGCCGCACGAGGCCGGCTACTTCAAGTTCATCACCGCCGCCCAGCCGGACGGCGTACTGGTGCGCAACCTGGGCGCGGCCTACTGGTTCCACCTCAAGGGTGTGCCCATGGTGGGCGATTTCTCGCTGAACACCGCCAACCCCGAAAGCGTGGCCATGTGGCGCGAGTTCGGCATGCAGTTCCTCACCGTCTCCTACGACCTGAATGCGGCCCAGCTGGCCGATATGCTTGCCAGCGGCTGCGGCCCCGACCTGGAGCTCACGCTGCACCAGCATATCCCCATGTTCCACACAGAGCACTGCGTGTTCTGCACCTTCCTGAGCCAGGGCCACAGCTTCAAGGACTGCGGCCAGCCCTGCGACCACCACCGCGTGCGCATCATGGACCGCACCCATGCCATGCACTACCTGCGCAGCGACGAAGGCTGCCGCAACACCATGTTCAACGGCCAGGCCCAGTCTGCCGCCCGCTATGTGGACGGCATGCGCCGCTGCGGGCTCGGCCGCTTCCGTCTGGAGCTGCTGGAAGAAACTGCAGAAAAGGCCACGGAGCTTATCTCAAGCTACCGTGACCTCCTGAAAGGCCGCCTCCGCCCCGATACGCTCATGAAGCAGCTCAACCTGCTCGACCGCATCGGCGTGACGGATATGAAGTAAATCAACGCCCTGATGCCTTGGCCGGCTTACCTTTGAGCGGCACGGCATGGAAAGGCTGCGGAGCCTTGCCCTTGTAGGCAGGGTTCATGGAGGCGATATTCTCATTGCGTATATCAAAGCTGAACTCGCCGCCCTTAGCGGCACCGGAAGCATCGAGGATGTGGTCGAACACGCACACGGGACGATTACCCGGGGTCTCAGGCATCACGAAGAGGCCGATAGCCATGCTGGGGTGTTCCATCTTCTCATGTGTGCGGATGGTGTAGCTGATGGTGTTCTTTCCGCGGCGCAGACCGCCGGAAATGACATCGGCACGGCGTTCGTCATCAAACGAGTGCACCGAAATACCGTTTATCTTCATATCGATGGCGCGGCCAGGAGCATCCACAAACACCTTGCCGATGAGCTGCGGACGGCCACAGGCAGCCGGCACCTCCGGCAGGGCCGCGTAGGGATGGAAGCCATCCTGTTCCTCCAGCACACTCAGATCCCCGCGGTGCAGGCGTTCCCTCACCTCAGGCAGGCGGCTCAGGTTGAACATGCGGCTCTGGTCAAACTTCCATTTGCCATCATCCAGCACAAAAAGCAGCACAAAAGCGGTCTCATTGGCCTGCGAATCACCCAGCTGCACCTTGCCCACGTAGGTGGCGGCCATGGTGCGGTTGCCGCAACCCGCAATGGTGCCGATATACTTGAAATTGGTCAGGCTGGGCGGCTCCGGCTGGTTGCGGAAGAAATCGGCGGGGAAATCACCCTTCTGGGAAACAATGAGATTGTGCACCTTCTGCTGGCGGGACCTGGAAGTAGCGCTGCGCCAGGCCACTTCGTTCTTGCGCACCATGCCGATGCGCCAGGTATTGTACACACTCTCCAGCAGTTCGCGGGCCACCTGCTGGTCGGGCTTCACAAAGCGGGCCGGCTGAGCCGCAGGGGCCGCCATCACTCCCGCCAACAGGCAGATTGTCAGAAAAATAGCTCTCATATATGATTTAGAACCTACAACAGGCTTGATTTCCTGGCAAGAAAATAGCATACTTACGCCTGTATTATGACGTCATTTTCACGCAACGCCCGAAGTGAGGGAGAAGCCCGGTACCGCCGCATGCTGGACCAGGCACCCTCCTTCATCTGGAAGCGTTTTGCCGATGGCGTCTCGCTGCGCATGCACATGTTTGCGCCCAAGGGGCACCAGCCCGAGCACTTTGCCCCTGCGGTCATGTTCTTCTGCGGCGGCATGTGGTCGCTGGAGTACAGCACCGAGTTTGTCTCCTGGGCCATGCACCTGGCCCACCGCGGCATTGTCTGCCTGCTGCCCGAGTTCCGCACCCGCGCCCGCTACAGCGTGAGCGCCAGTGATATCATCGGCGATGGGCTCGATGCCTGGAAGTGGCTGCACCACAACGCTGCCGGGCTGGGTATCGACCAGGCACGCATCACCATAGCCGGGGCAGATGCCGGCGGTCTCATGGCGCTGAACTGCGCCATGCAGCCCATGATTCACGAAAAGAAGTGGTGGCAGTTCAAGAAGGAGGATATCCTGCCCCTGCAGCCGGCCTGCGTGGCCATTTTCCGTGGAGTGATTGATACAGATGCCCCCGAGGCCCGCCAGCTGAATATCCCCGCCGAAGTGACGGAGCCGGATTCCGTGAACCCCTGCGCCCTGCTGCGCCGCAAGCTGCCTGCGCTGTTCTGCGCCCACGGCATGCTCGACCCGCTGCTCGATTTTGAAATGCGCCAGTGGTTCTGCGACGAGTGGGAACGCCTGGGCAACAAGGTGGAGCTCATCCTCTCCCCCACGGCGGACCACACCATCACGCAGTTCGACGTGAGCCCCGCCACTTTCGAGCAGCTCCTGCTCGGGTGGGAGGATTTCATGGTGCGCGAGGCCATCTGGCCCGAGCCCGAGGTAGAAACTGATGCGCTGATGGTTTAACCCACCACCGTGCCCAGGGTGTCACCCATGCGGGCAAAGGTCTCAATGCAGTTGGTCGTATTGGCGGCAATATCCTCTGCCAGTTTCACGCGACCCGGTTCAAAGAAGGTCATGACCGTGGAGCCACCGAAGCCGAAGTAGCCGTGCTCATCACCCTTGGCCACAGCCTTGCCGGGCTCGTAGGTCTGGTAAATAGCGCCCACACCCGTGGCACCCACGGCCAGGCAGAGCACATCGCCCAGCTCCTCAGTGTGCAGCACCGTGAGCTCGCGCTTGTTCGTCCACAGCCATGCCAGGTTGTGGCGCAGGCAGTAGGGAGACACACTGGCCAGCGGGCCGGGAATGCGCACCGGCGCCTCAGGCACACCCGCTGCAGGGAAATGGAAGCGGTGGTAGTCCACCGGGCACAAGCGCGAGAGCACCACCGTGCCATGGGCATACTTCTCTGCCAGCTTCGCATCGCCCAGCAGCGCAGGCAGGTCAAAGCGCTGGTTCTTCACAAACACACCGGTCATCTCAGCGGCATCCTGCCAGCCGCTGTGGCGGGCATCAGCAGGCAGGGCCACCTGCCCTGCAGCGCAGAGGGGACGGGCGCCCGGGGCAAGCTTGCGGTAGAAGAAGTCATTGAAACTGGCATACTGGTCCACAGGGCGCTCATAATCGGCCATGTTGATATTGTATTCCTCTACAAAGGCGCGCAACTTCTCAGGGCTGCCGCTGCTGCGGGTATCCTTCATCCACCCCATGAGGCGGGAGAAAAAGCCACGCTTGATGAGCAGATGCAGGCTCAGCTTGCCCAGCGGCGTGCCGTACACCCAGCGCAGAGCGCCTTCGCCCAGCACCTTTTCCTGTTCCATCTGCCCCGTGTAGCGATTGTAGAATGTGATACCCTGTGTTTCCATGCAGCCCTGAGTATAACAAAAGAAACAGGGCAAGACAAGTATGATTGTCCTGCCCTGCCAAGATTGCTGTTTCCTGACCTGTTACGGATTGGGGAAGATATCGCTCATATCATTAAACCCGAGACCGTTGTGGCGGGGAATAGAACGGGGAGGCAGCTGGGGCCTGTATTCATCCTCCTCGGCATCATCGTCATCGAACATGCTGTTTACCCGGGCAGCGAGCGCCTCCTCGGCGCTGGTCTCGCTCTTCTTCGGGAACACATTGACATTCCTTGCAGGGCGAGCCGCGCTCTGGGGGCGGTTGGAAACCATCTGAGCAAGGTCATCATCGTCGCCGAACATATCCACCACGCGGTCCATGGAATCCGCAGGGGTGATATCATCTGCCGAGCTGAAGTTCATATCCAGCATAAACTCGCTCTGGCGGGCAATTTTCTCCTCCTTCGCAGGAGCGATGGCTTCCCATGCAGCGTTGGGACGAGCGGGGGCTGGCTCCGGCTCGGGGGCCGGGGCAGGAACAGGCTCCCACGACGGCAGCGGCTCGGGCTCAGGAGCCGAAACAGTCGGCATCGGCACGGCATCCTCCTCATCGTCCTCCAGAAGGGGCTCGCCGATTTCCACATCCTCATCGGCTTCGTCGGCGTCGGCCACCTCATCGGCGGCTTCAAACATGTCAGCTTCCTCATCTTCTTCCGGCTCGGGGGCGGGAGTCTCCTCCACCACCTCATCGGCAGCGTCCTCCTCCACAGCGGCCTGCTTATCAGCAAGCGCGGCAGCCTGCATCTCAGCGGCGTCGACAGAGGCAATAAGGCTCACGCGGATTTCTTCGCCGAGGTGAGGCTTCACCGCAGCTCCGAAGAAGATGTTCACATCGTCCCCGGAAAGCGCGGCGCGCACCGTTTCCATGGCTACACGCAGCTCAGCAAGCGACATATTGTTGCCACCGGCAATGTGGACAATGACCGTACGGGCCAACTTCAGAGCGTTATGATACGCCACCAGGGGAGACTCGAGCGCTGCGTGAGCGGCATCCTCTGCGCGATTGGGGCCATACCCCTTACCGGCGCCGTAAATGCAGCGGGAATCATTATTTTCCAGAGCTGTCACAAGCTCATCGAGACCGATGTTGATGATACCGGGAGAATTGGCCAGAAGCGGAACAGATGCCGTGGCCTGTGACAACAGGGCATTGGCCTCCTCGAACACAGCCTGTGCTCCCGTGCGGCTGCGGAACAGGTCCTCCATGTAATCATTCTCAAAGCAGAACACAATATCGGAGATGGAGGCTATCTCTTCCAGCGCGGCATCAGCCTGCTTACGGCGGCGCACTCCCTCGAAGCTGAACGGCATAACCACTACCGACACCAGGAACACGCCGGCCTCACTGGCCTTGCGGGCCAGCACCGGAGCCACGCCGGAACCTGTACCGCCACCAAGGCCCACCACCATGACCAGCAGGCGGGCACCTGCCAGCAAGGCATCAATCTGGCGGCCGCTTTCCTCAATGGCCTGGCGGGCTACCTCGGGATCACCACCGGAGCCAAGGCCGTGGTTCAGCCCGGCACCCAGCTGCACAAACTCCACATTGCCGCATTCGCGCCCCAGGCGTTCATCCAGAGACATGATGCACAGGCGCACATTCTCGGCACTGGAACCGCTGAAACGCTGCAGGATACTGGCACCGGCACCGCCAAGACCGACGATAACGATACCATCTTCTTTTCTCGAAGTGGTCTGATAGGGAAGCATGTTAGAAAACAGGTATTATGGACAATTAACGGCCAAAGCCAAGGGAACGCAGAATGCGGCCAAGGAAGTTGCCACGGTGCGGGTTGATGGCATCCTCATCGTAACGCTGGGCGTAACGGATAAGGCCTATGGCTGTGCAGTAGCGGGGATCTGCCAGGTAGGAATGGTTGTGCCCCTGGGGCAGCGGTGCAGGCTGGTGCACAGGCATGCGCCCGAAAATGTACTGGCACAGGCCATCGAGTCCGGGCATGAAGCTGGTGCCGCCGCTCAGGTAAATGGCCATGCCGGAGTTGAGCAGCTCCTTGGGGATACGGTCGCGCACCTGCAGCAGCATGGCTGCCAGGCTGTTGCGGATAATGCGGTTGAGCTGGCCGCGCTCGATGGTTACATCGTGCATACCCAGCTCGCTCTTGTACTGAGCCAGGGAGTGATCCTTGATATCGCCGAAGGCATTACCCTCGGTGCGCTTGAGCACCTCGGCTGCCTTCAGGCTCACGCGCTGGTCGGTCAGACGCACGATTTCCTGGTTGATATTGTTACCGCCCATGGGAATGCAGCCGGAAGCCACCACATCACCCCCCTTGTAGCAGATGAAGTCTGTGGTGCCGCCACCGATATCGATAAGCAGGGCTCCGCTCTCCTTCTGCTGGCGGTTGAGCACCATCTGTGCCGTGGCAAGCGGCGCAAACACCAGGTCCTCCACCTCAAGCGGGACCTGGCGCACACAGAGCAGAGAGTTCTGCAGACGCGTGCGGATGCCGTGCATCACGTGGCAATTCACGTCCAGCGTGCGGCCGGTCAGCCCCACCGGGTGGCGGGTAGGCTCACCGCCATCGATGGAGAAACCGCCCAGCTCACGGTTCACACAGAAACGGTCTGTGGACAATTCGAGCTTCTCGGCCTTTTCCTTGGCCACATCGGCGTGCGAATCGTCAATGATATTCTCATTGTCAGGCAGGCGGTAGGAGCCCACATTGTTCACACCCACAATGTGCTCACCAGTCACCGACAGGAACACGTTGAGAATGTCCACATCGGCATGATCCTGCGCCAGCTGCCAGGCGTCGCACACACACTGGCGGGCCATGCTCGGCTCAGAGATTTCACCCTTGCGCACACCGGCACTCTTCACCTCACCAATGCCGATAATGGTTGCAGATGCGTCGGGGCGTATCTCACCGACCACCATACAGGTCTTGGTGGTACCTATTTCGAGGCCTACAAGGATTTTAGACTGAGCCATATGATATGTAAAAGAGTTACGAAGTGATTAAAATACGAAATTTTGCTGATGCCGAGTATAGCACAAGGCCTGCGCGCTTGCGCGCGAAATACGCGTCATATTCACGGCTTGGCCAGAGCCTGCTCGCAGGCTTCCGGGGCAGGCATGATAACCGGCCGCAGACTCACATAACTCTCCGTATAATCCTCCGACGGCACAAAGAGGAAGCCGGGGTCCTTGCTGCGCACCTCATACGAGGTGGCACGGAACAGGGGCAACACCTGGTCTGTGCTGGGGTCATAAGCCTGCTCACCCGTGTACTTACCCTTAACGATGTACTCCACATTCTGATCCTTACCAAAGGTAGCATTGGGCAGGGGCTCCTCCGGGCCACGGTCGGGCGTATGAACCAGCGATTCATCCATCATCACCAGCCTGGCTGTGCGCCAGCTCTGCCCTGGCTCGCGCAGATACCCCCAGAAACGGCACAGGGGGATATGGTAGCGGCGACCCACAAAATATTCACCCTTTTCCTCCTGCGCAATGGCAGCCTCGCGCTCCCGCAGCGCCTCACAATCCGACCGCAGAGTATGGCACTGGGTCAGCCCCAGGCACGCCACAAGAGTTATGAAAATCTTCCTGTTCATGAATACCCATGTTCTACCCCATAGCATCCGCATGGTCAAGCACAAACTGCCGTCACCTGCATCCGAATCCCTGTCAGTTCACCATTATTTCCTTGACACAGGATGCCCTGCTACCTATACTCCGCGTGGGTGCGTTGTAACGACAATATCACCGACCATGCCCCATGACTACTCGGAGTGCGAACAGTTCATTCCCCTGAAAAGGAGGACTGTCCGGGTGGAAAGAAAGGCGCGCACCTCACCAACTCACAGGTTAAATCACTTTTCACATGTTCCAAATTTTTAAAAGAATCGCCCGTCTGTTCTCGTATGATATCGGGATCGACCTGGGCACAGCCAATACACTGGTCTACATTAAGGACCAGGGCATTGTGCTGCGCGAGCCTTCTGTTGTTGCCATGAAGGGCGACAAGGTGAAGGCCGTGGGCGAGGAAGCCAAGCGCATGGTGGGCCGCACGCCCGGCAGCGTGGTGGCCATCCGTCCGCTCAAAGAAGGCGTTATTGCCGATTTCGAGGTAGCGCACAACATGCTGCGCTACTTTATCAAGCGTGCCTGCCAGAGCCGTAGCATCCGCGGGCCGCGTATCCTCATCGCGCACCCCTCCGGTATCACCGAAGTGGAGCGCCACGCCATCGAAGAATCCGCCTATGAAGCGGGTGCCGTCAGGGTTCAGCTCATCGAGGAGCCCATGGCAGCCGCCATCGGCGTGGGGCTTCCTGTGACCGAACCCGTTGGCAGCATGATTGTTGACATCGGCGGCGGCACCACAGAGGTGGCTATTATCTCCCTTTCGGGCATCGTGTACAGCCAATCCGAAAAGTGCGGCGGCGATGCCCTGGATGAGACCATCACCCGCCACATGCTTGCGGCCCACAACCTGCTGGTTGGCCCCCGCACGGCGGAAGACATCAAAATCCGCGTAGGTTCAGCCCACCCCCTGCAGCAGGAACTGCAGATGGAGGTGAAGGGCCGCGACCGCGGTACAGGCCTTCCCAAGACTGTAACCGTGCGCTCCGAAGAGATTCGCGAAGCGCTGCAGGATAAGCTCGATGTCATCGTGAGCGCCATCCGCCAGACGCTGGACCACTGCCCGCCTGAGCTGGCCAGCGACTTGTACGACCGCGGTATCACCGTGGCCGGCGGCGGCGCCCTGCTGCGTGGGCTCAGCGACCTGCTGCACGAGCAGACAGGCCTGCCCATCATGATTTCTGAAGACCCGCTGAGCGCTGTAGCCGAAGGCACAGGCAAGTATCTTCAGGAGAACGATGACGTTTTCGAAGATGAGTAATCCAAACAGCTGAAAAACAACGGCTCAGCTGCTACAGGCCTCTCATCTCTCCCCCACCGGCCCGGCACCGCACCACTTGCGGGGCCGCAGCGCGGTCTGATGAAAACGCCATTCCAGGGCAGCGGACTCTCTCCCATCCAACCGTTGAACAACTCCAACCTCAACCTAAAACTTTGTCTTTTATTTCCAAAATGATTAACTCTGTTAAACACTTTTTCGGGTTCGGCCAGTGCAACCCGAAAGAGGGAACCACTATCGTCATCAACTCTGAAAAACTGGAACGCCGCGTAGCGCTGCTCGAGGACGGCGTGCTGGAGGAATACAGCATTGAGCGTGAGGGCGAAGATAATATCGTAGGCGGCATCTTCAAGGGGCGCGTCAAGAATATCGAACCCGGTCTCAAGGCCATGTTTGTGGACATCGGCTACGAGAAGAACGCCTTCCTGCACTTCTGGGATGCCCTGCCCCTGGCGCTCGACTCCTCGCTCGAGGAAATCCAGCGTGAAGGCCGTCCCCGCAAGAAGCAGAAGAAGATTACCAGCAAGGATATTCCGGACATCTACCCCATCGGCTCCGAAATCATGGTGCAGGTGACAAAGGGCCCCATCTCATCCAAGGGCCCCCGCGTGACCACCAATATTTCCCTGGCCGGCCGCTATATCGTGCTCATGCCTTTCACCGACCAGTTCGGTATCTCCCGCAAGATTGATGATCCCAAGGAACGCCAGCGCCTGCGCCAGATTGTGCAGAAGCTCAATGTACCCGAAGGCATGGGCATCATCATGCGCACGGTGGCCCAGGGCCAGCGTTTCCGCCACTTTGTGCGCGACCTCGCCATGCTGCTGACCCAGTGGCATGAAGTGGAAGAGAAGTTTGCCACGAATCCCGCCCCGCAGTGCGTATACCGCGAGCCCGATCTCATCGAGCGCACCGCCCGCGACTTCCTGACCGACAACGTGGACAACATTGTGTGCGATAACCTGGAGACCACCCAGCGCATGCAGGAGATTGCCGGCAAGATTTCCCGCCGCTCCAAGCGCCACATCCAGTACCACCAGTACCGCCAGCCCATTTTCGAGGAACTGGGCATCGAGAAGCAGATTAACGAAGCTTTCCAGCGCCAGGTGCTGCTACCCTGCGGCGGCTACCTCGTCATCGACGAAACGGAAGCACTCATCGCCATCGATATCAACACCGGCCGTAACAAGGGCAACAAGGACCTGGATAAGACCATCCTGGAGACCAACCTTGAATCCGCCCGCGAAATCGCCCGCCAGCTTCGCCTGCGCAATATCGGCGGTCTCGTAGTGGTGGACTTCATCGATATGCGCCACCGCAAGGACCAGATGGCCGTGTACAAGGCCATGAAGGAGGCCCTCAAGCGCGATAAGGCCAAGACCCAGGTGATGCAGATTACCCCCATCGGCCTCATGGAGATGACCCGCCAGCGCATCAACGAATCACTGCTCGACTACGTGAACGACCACTGCCCGTACTGCCACGGCCGCGGCCGCGTGAAGAGCGTGATGACCATGAGCGTGGAAATCCAGCGCCAGCTGAAGGCCACCATCATGCGTTACCGCGAAAACGTGGGTGATATGATTGTGGTGGTGAACAGCGATGTGCTCAGCCGCTTCAAGAACGAGGATGCCAAGCTGCTCATGGAGCTTGAGCGCCAGTGTGCCGGCCGCCTCATCTTCCGCAGCGATCCCTCCATCCACCGCGAGGCATTCGCCATTCTGAACCCGGCAAACAACAATAAGCCGCTTTTCCAGATTAACATGTAAGATTTCACAGCGCGTTTCTCCACCGGGAAACGCGCTGTTTTTTGCTTGATTTAGCTCTAGCTTTACGTTAGTATAAGGCCACTATGAACAGACTTGCAGGTAAAACCGCTATTGTAACCGGCGCCGGCCGCGGCATCGGCCAGGCCATTGCCCGCAGCTTTGCAGCTGAAGGCGCCAAGGTCATCCTCATCTCCCGCAATCCCGGCTCCTGCGGCAGCGCTGCAGATGCCATCAACGCCGAGTTCCCCGACAGCTGCAAGGCATTCCCCTGCGACGTGGCTGACGCCGCCGCCGTGGAAACCTGCATCAAGGACATCCTGGCTGAATACCCCGCCATCGATATTCTCGTGAACAACGCCGGCATCACCAAGGATGGTCTGCTCATGCGCATGAAGGAAAGCGACTGGGACGCCGTGCTCACCACCAACCTCAAGAGCGTATTCCTCTTTGTGAAGGCCCTGCAGCGCACGCTCATGAAGAGCCCTGCCGGCCGCATCATCAACATCTCCTCCATCGTGGGCCTCACCGGCAACGTAGGCCAGAGCAACTACTCCGCCTCCAAGGCCGGCGTCATTGGCTTCACCAAATCCATGGCCCAGGAAATCGCCAGCCGCAAGGTGACGGTGAACGCCATCGCACCCGGCTTCATCTCCACCGATATGACCGATGCCATCCCCGAGAAGGCACGTGAGGCCCTGCTCTCCCGCATCCCGCTGGCCGACCTGGGCAAGCCCGAGGATATCGCCCACGCCGCCACCTTCCTCGCCTCCGACGAGGCCCGCTACATCACCGGCCAGGTGCTCGTAGTAGACGGCGGCATGACGATGTAATAACTCTGCAACATTACCACAGCCCGGGGAGTCACTCTCCGGGCTTTTTAATTGACTGAAAGGCGCCGGACTGGTAGACTGACCACACAGCTCATGAAAAACGGTAGATTAAAGATACTACTTGGTTGCTACGCCTGTGACCCTGGCTACGGTTCGGAACCGGGCATGGGCTGGAATTTTGTGAGCAATATTGCCAAGCAGCACGATGTGCACGCCATCGTGGAAAAGGGTGAGTTCGAGGAAACGCTGTCCCGTTTTGCGGCGGAACACCCCGAAGCCGTGCAGAATATCACGTTTCACTTTGTCGCCCGCACACACCACAACACCCTGCGGAAAATCTGGCCACCCAGTTACTATTGGTTCTACCGGGCATGGCATCGCAAAGCATACAAGCTGGCCGTAGAGCTGGACAAGAAGGAAAACTTCGACATAGTTCATCAGGTCACCATCTCTGGATTCCGCGAACCCGGTTTCCTCTGGAAACTTGGTAAACCCTTCATCTGGGGACCGCTAGGTGGCTTCACTGACACGCCATGGTGCCTGCTTGGCTGTCTAGGATTAGGTGGGGCTATCCATTTCGGGATTCGCAATGTCATCAACTACATTCAGAAACGCTGGGGATTTTCAGCAAGGGCCGCCGCCAGACATTCTGCTGCCATTCTGACAAGCACAACCAAGGCAGTAGAGGAAATCCGTCGTTTCTGGAAACGTGACGCAGTTCTCATGAATGAAGTGGGTCTGGAAACTGGGCATCTGCAATCTTTCAGTCCGCCCCACGTGGCAGGCACCCCGCTGCGCATCTGCTGGGCTGGCGAGCATATTCCCCGCAAAGCTCTGGATTTGCTGCTGTATGCTCTTCCCCAGTGCAAGGAAAGAATGGAACTTCATGTACTAAGCAAAGGACCTCGCATGGAAGCCTGGAAAAGGCTATCGCACAGGCTTGGACTGAACAACATTGTAATCTTCCACGGTTTTGTTCCCCGCGAAGAGGCATTCCGCATCATGAGCAGCAGTCACGTATTCTGCATCACCAGCGTGCGTGAAGACACGTCCACCGTTGTATTCGAGGCATTCCGCTATGGGCTGCCCATCATCGCACTGGACCACTGTGGATTCTCCACGGTCATCGATGATACCAGCGGCATCAAGATTCCAATTCAATCCAGAAAACAGGTAATCAAAGATTACGCAAGACATCTGGATTACCTGGCTTCGAATGAAGATGCACGAAGCCAACTTTCTGTCGGAGCACTCAACCGCTGCCAAAATTTCACATGGGATGCAAAGATAACAACATTGAGCAATCTGTATTACAACGCCCTCAACAAATCATGAATACACCCGGTCGCGACACATTCTGGGACACGACCAAGGCGGTGCTCATGTGGCTTGTCATTCTTGGGCACGCAATACAGGTTCTAACGCCTGATGCATTTTTCTCGCATCCGCTGTTTAAAGCAATCTATCTTTTTCATCTACCCCTCTTCTTTTATATCAGCGGGTATTTTGCCTTTTCCAGTATAACAACAAAGAAATGGAAATCTCTGGGAAAAACAGCCATGCGTCTGTTATTCCCCGTCCTGACTTTTGGAACTCTCGAAGCATTGCTGATCTATACTCAGAAAGCAATCTCTGTACAAGATTTCCTGAGCTGTTATGTATGCCTCTGGTTTCTCTGGAGCTTGTTTGAATGTCAGGTTTTTGGACATATTCTTATATCCATCCCTCATGGGACATGGAAAGCACTAGTTCTTGCGTTACCCATCGCAATCAGCCTGTTTTTCCCAAACAGCATACCTTACGCCGATTACCTGTGTTTCTCCTGGCCTTTTTTTGCTATCGGACTGTATGCCAGGCATAGGCGATTCACCAGCGACTCATTCAACGCCCGCTGGTTGTGGTGTCTTATTCCTGCCGCTGTCCTCCTTTATTTTTTTGACGACGACTGGTATATCTATCTAGCCCCACTGAAACTTACAGCTGAGTCCGCCTTCATTGCCTGCTATCGTATAATCGCGGCCATCTTCGCCGGAGCCACCTTTCTAGCTATCATGCGACACATCTCGGTCAAGCTGAACCTGGAAAAATCCGGGGCTTCCACTTTAGGCATCTACATTGTTCAGGCTGTCATTTGCACGACTGCTTCCAAATTTTCATATCCCGCTATATATTCTAAACTCTGGGTAATAATTCCCATTTCACTACTCGTTTACTGCATTTCTTATTACACCTACTTACTGACACGTAAGGTTCCGCTGGCAGGCTTACTATTTTATGGAGATGTTGGAAAACGAAAATAATTCATCTCATACAGGCCCGTAAGGGCTACATAATCGTTGCGTGGAGGCTACACGCAACGGTTGAAATAAAAAGCATAAGAGCCCGCAACAGAGGGCTCGGGTCTTATTCGTGATAAAGCCGAGGGCCGGACGCCCCATTTCGCGGGCTCAGGATTCCGCTCGCCTACGGCCTCCTATCAACTTAATGTTCTACGGCGCATTTATTTGAAGCGAAATAAAGGCTTGATGAATCTCCGCCAAACTTTGCGACGCAAACGAGATAAAGAATGCATGGTCAACCCTAAATCTCTCTTATCCCATATCGGGTAGTTCAGCATTGTCCCCCAATCTCTGGTATTATTTTCAGGCCATGTCTCACGCCCAGGCAACAAAGCAGCTCCATACTGCAGGCACAACAAAGTAAAAACGCTTTGATCGTGCCTGTGCTCAACAAAATTGGAGACATTAGGAAGCACCGATGGAGAATCATCCACCAAATGAATGTGTTCACAAATCTGTAACCAATCCGCCAGAAAAGCCAATACTTTCTCATTTTTCCTGCAGAAAACATGTGTTGCACATATTTGAGCGCAGCTCAGCAGGTCTTCTCTATTGACCATCCCCATATGAGCCAGCAGATCCATCTTTGTAAAAGCGCCTACAGAACAATCAGGGGTCAGCTCAAAGCCTGCCAAACCTAGTGCATTTTCCCTGAGCGTCTCCGCATATTCAAACATACGAGACCTCCCCTTCGGGTTAAAATGACACCCTGCATCCACATAATACAGTTCATCACCATCCGCCATCGACTGAAGAGCTCTCCAGATAACGTATGGCTTCCAAATCCAATACCCAAAACCTCTTACACCTCGTTTCAGCAAATGCTTATGCTTCTCAACATATTGCGCATCCAAGTCACTTTCAGTCAGAGTCTCAATTTCATCAAAGAAATCCATCTCCTGAGCCTGGCGGGCAATTCTAGCCAGAGCTCTTTTCATTCGAGAATCCGCAAATGTTATAAACTTCCTCTTCATTTAAAAACTCATATCATGACTCACGAGCGACCGTGCGCATACCCCAATGAGCAGTTGGGTGCTTTATCTGCTTTACCTCCCGCACATCGCCAATGGGCGGATACACTGCATACTCCTTAGGTGCTTTATGCAACCAATCAGCCATGCGTCTCAACACATTATTCCATCTGGCTACCGCAACATGTCTGCGAGACACGAACCATGGTAGTTCATCCATTAAAGATAGCCATTCCTTCCGAGACCTTTCACTCCACGCCAAGTTCTCACCAGTCACCGTGAAAAGGCTGGTTACAAGGCCGGGCAAAACACGAAAAACTGGCCGAGTAGCCACGATAGACCGGTAAAACACCAAATCCGCCAACGCACGGTATTTTACATCAAAACGTATTCCATGACGTTGGAACACATCAACCCGGTGGAAGCAGGAACACGTGATAATCTCACACACCGTCTGGCTGCGCCAGCGGGCTGGTTTCACCGGGCGGCGATGGCAGATATAACGACTTTCAGAGTCAACGACAATGTATGTACCCAGCACAATTTCTGCATCTGCGTGCTTCAGGAAATCATCTGCCACTCCCTTCAGCGCATCTGGCAGGTATTGCTCATCGCTGTTCAAATGTGCGGTAACAAAAGCATCTGCCGGCATCTTTTCCCAGGCAAGGTTGATGGCATCGTACATACCGGCATCTTTTGCGCTTTCATACGTGAACGTATACCCTGGAATGTTCTGGTGTTCTCGTTGCCAGGTATCAAGCCAGGTCGGAGTACCATCAGCAGAGCAGCCATCCTGTACATGGTGGTGCACCTCTACCCCATCCATTACCTGGTCTGCCACAGAACGCACACAACGCTGCAGCCACGAAAGCGCATTATATGTCGGGGTAACAATGTAGAACTTCATAAACTCTCAAGTGACATGAGGTACGTCTTGCATTGTACAACTTATCTGCTGATAGTCAAGCTTGGGATTAGATTTGTACAGTCATCTGCCAACTGGCCTTTTTGCTTGCCTTGGCTTCATCTTTTCGCTAGTATGTGGGCATCGCAGGCAGAATCGCTGTCTTTCAAGCACCGATTCCGGAAAGGCTACCGCGAATCTTATTATCAAGATTCTCTCATTCCATGGAAAAACAGATTCTCAGAGTTGCCCTTGACGATTTCGTCATCAAAGGCGGAGAAATGTCGTTTTTTCTGGATATACTCAGAAAGACATACCAGGTAATCGAAGTTGAGGAAAATCCGGATATTGTCTTTTACTCATGTTTCGGTCTGAAACATCTCAGAAGAAAGGATTGCGTCAAGGTATTCATCTGTCAGGAAAACGTTATACCAGACTTTAACGAATGTGACTATGCCATCTCCTGCGCCCCCATCTCTTTTGGTAACCGCCATTTTTATCTTCCCCCCTGCTTTGCCACCTACCTGAGCAAGACAACAGCCCCTCCACCTTCCCCCACCTCGGCAACAGCTACGAGGAAGTTTTGTTCATTCCTCTATTCGCAGGATAATTCCGGTATGGGTAGTATGTTGAGGAAGGATTTCTGCGAACGTCTGATGGAGTATAAAAACGTGGATTGCCCCGGCAAAATTCTTCACAACATTGACATCCCGGCCCTCTCGGCCCGTTTCAGCGACAACTGGAATCAAAGCAAAATCGAGTTTTTAAGTAATTATAAGTTCAACATTGCATTCGAAAACAGCTATTCCGAAGGTTACGTAACAGAAAAGCTCATGGATTGCTTCTTTGCAGGCACCGTCCCCATCTATTGGGGAGGCTATCATGATAATCTGAACATCCCCAGAGAATCCATGATATTCGTAAATGATTACGATGATTTCAATTCCGTAATCGCAGCTATCCGTGAACTGGACGAAAACGACGAACTATACCTTTCAAAACTGCGGGCAAATCCCCTCCTCAACGGATTCGACTTCGCACCTATAAGAGGCCATCTCAGTCAATTTCTACAGAATATCATAGAACACCGCCACACTCCGCACGAGAAAGACGAAAGGGCTTTTGGCAATGCATCCATTCTGAAAACACTTGCACATTCAGGCGCTCTTCTGCCGGCATACCTCGTACTAGGCGCATTACAAGCTTTCTGGCGATTCGTCAACCCTGCTCTACCCAGCTTCATGAGGGCGAAGCCGAAATACACCAGGCAACAAGACCACTGGTTACTGTATAAAATATCCAGCTACTTTCGCAAATAACCTATCGTCTGCAGCATGATTTCCGCAAACAAAAAAGTGGTTGCCTTGATTCCCTGTTTCAACAGCAGGAAGTTCATACGTCAGGCTGTGCTCGGGCTGTTGAATCAGACCCGCCCGCTGGATTTGGTTGTCGTACTTAATGATGGTTCTACTGATGAATTCCAAGACGAAATTGCCGATCTGTTAGAAAAGCATAGCAACCTCATCATCCACGACAACCCGGAAAATCTGGGACGAAGCGGCTGCCGCAATGAGGGATTTGAGCAGTTCCCGGCAGATTTTTACTTCCTGAACGACGCCGATGATGTATCTCTGCCGGACCGGGTAGAAAAATCGCTGCTATGTATGGAACAAAATCCCCGGTGCGGTATCGTAGCTGGCTACACAGAATACATCGACGACAACGGTCGCGTCTTCGGCAAGGGAACGCAGATGTACTGTCTGAGCTCAGAAGATGCCGCGCGCTACCGCAACAGCTTAGAACCTATCGGCTTATTCTGCTCGACCGTCTGTCTGCGGGGCGAAGTCATCCACAAAGATGGCATGCGCTTTGACACCAGCCTGCCGGCATGCGAAGACATGGAACTGTGGAACCTCATCCTGGAAAAAGGATGGGATGTCATCTGCCTGCCGGAGTTCCTGAGCCAGTACCGCATGCACGGCAACTCCATATTTACCAGCCAATTTATCTTCTGCAAACATTACCATATGTATGTGGAGGACCGCATGGTACGCCGCAGAACCTCCCAGCCGCCCATCACCTTTGACGAGTTCATTCAATCCAAACGGACAAAAGGTCTATGGAACTGGCTGAAGTTTGAATACCCCATCTGGGCAGAACATTTTTACCGCACCGGGGGTTACACTCTGGTCTCAGGAAAGCTCGTTAAAGGAGCATTCATGCTGGGACTGGCACTACTGATGAACCCCAGACGCATCACCAGACTCATACGTCAACGGCTTGGTCTGCAGGTCTAAGCCTGATATGTACAGATTATTTTCTTGCCACGGCATGAACAAATGGATATAGTAGCGGGCATATATCCTCCATTGCATGAACATTTTTCTCTCATCCTACTCATTTGGCGCCGGGCGAGGCAGCGAAGCCGGGGTAGGCTGGAACATTGCAAGAGAGCTGGTATTTAGGGGACATCAGGTTACAGTACTCACCACAAGTGAGTTCAGCGACCTCAATAAAAGAACAATTACCAAGGAGAATCTGCCCATCAACCTCATCGAGGAAGATTGCGGCATCTCTGATTTCCCCCGCTCGCGTTCCTACCAGAAATGGCAGCGCCGCGTGCGCCCCATCATAAAGAAGATAACATCCTCGGAGCGCTACGATCTCATTCACCACATCACGCTCAACCAATACAGGTGGGCACATGATGTATTTTCAACAAACCTGCCGTACGTCCTGGGTCCGGTGGGCGGAGCTGAACTTGTACCAGCCCCGTTGCTCAGATACGGACATCTGCCCCTTGCCATGCAGATTAAGGAGATTATGCGGCGGTGTTCATTCGATGCCGTTCCCCTTATCCTCCGATGCAAAAAGCACCAGAAGAGAGGTATCGTCATTGCCAGCAACCAGGTCACTGCAGACCGACTCAAAAAATTACCGGTTCGCCCCTGCATCTGCCCGGCTATCGCCGTGCATCGGCATGAAATCATCCCATCTCCTGCCGCAGTCGAGGAACAATCATCGTTCATTCTGTTCGATGGCAGCCTGACCCGTTCCCAAAAAGGTGTAAGGCTTGCGCTCCGGACATTCTGCCAGCTCTGGAGAAAGGGAGTTCAACTACCTCTGCGAATTGTCGGGCTTTCCCCCAACGAAACTAACATCATTCTTCGATACGCACAACAAATAAACCTGCCGGAAGGCGCACTGCAGCTCGAGGGGCGTATTTCCCGACACACGATGTTGCAATATATGCAACAGGCTGTTGTGATGTTCTCGTGCGTATACCGGGACAGCGGCAGCATGGCACTGCTGGAAGCACTGGCCTGCGGCTGCCGCATTGTGTGCCTCGATATTCCGAGTCAGGAATGGCTGCCTGAGCATTTCTGCTGCAAGGTTGCCGTGCAGCCCACATCTGCCGCCATGGAAGAAGCACTTGCCTCTGCCCTGCAGCAGGAAATCGCAGCACCGGCCAGGTCAGAAGAATGGCATGCCAACCGGGTGAAGTGGATTGAGCAGAACATGTCATGGGAATCACGGATTGACCAGTTCGAGGCGTATTACCGCCAGTTACTCTCATAAAAAACCATCCGCATGAGGCGCTCAGGCATCATGCGGACGATTCTACTTACTACCTTAATGAAACTCAGCTCCTCCTTTTGCGACCTCGGTTGCTCTCTCCTTCAACCGGGTCAGGTTCATCAGCTGATGTGGTAATGATGCACGCGCTCACGAATCTGTTCAAAAAAAGCGCAGATATTTTTCATTTTGCAGACAATACGGCCGGAATACGGCATTGACATTACTATCCGTCAGGAGTAGAATCGCGCGGATATTTTTATTTCACCCCCCTGAATTTCCATGTACAATCCCGAATTCAAGAACCGTCTGGTGAGCGACCTGGAAGGCCTGAAGGCCGCCGGTCTGTTCAAGCAGGAGCGCTACATCGACACCCAGCAGTACTCTGAGGTGGGCCTCAAGGATGGCAGCCAGGTTATCAACATGTGCGCCAACAACTACCTCGGTCTGGCTAACAGCCCCGTGCTCATGCAGGCTGCCAAGGACGCCATCGACCGCTGGGGTTACGGCATGGCTTCTGTGCGCTTCATCTGCGGCACGCAGACCCTGCACCAGCAGCTCGAGGAGCGTCTCAGCGCCTTCCTCGGCACAGAGGACACCATCCTCTTCGGTTCCTGCTTCGATGCCAACGGCGGTCTGTTCGAAGGCCTGCTGGGCAAGGAAGACGCCATCATCTCCGACTCCCTGAACCACGCCTCCATCATCGACGGCGTGCGTCTCTGCAAGGCTGCCCGCTACCGCTACGCCAACAACGACATGGCCGACCTCGAAGCCAAGCTTCAGGAAGCCAAGGCCGCCGGCGCCCGCACCATCCTCATCTCCACCGACGGTGTGTTCTCCATGGACGGCATCGTGGCCAGCCTCGACAAGATTCACGAGCTGGCTGAGAAGTACGGTGCTCTGGTGCACTTCGACGAATCCCACGCCACGGGCGTGCTGGGCAAGCGCGGTCGCGGTACGCACGAGCACTGCGGTCTCTTCGGCAAGGTGGATATCACCTCCGGCACCTTCGGCAAGGCTCTGGGTGGTGCATCCGGTGGCTACATCTCCGCCAAGAAGGAGATTGTGGACATGCTGCGCCAGAAGGCCCGCCCCTACCTCTTCTCCAACAGCGTGATGCCCGCCATCGCCGCCACCACCATCAAGGTGCTCGACATCCTCGAGGAATCCACCGAGCTCGTGGAGCGCGTGCAGAGCAACGCTGCCTACTTCCGCAAGGGCATGGAGCAGTGCGGCTTCACCCTGGCCGGCGCCGGCCACGCCATCGTGCCCGTCATGATTGGTGATGCAGCCCTCTCCCAGCGCATGAGCAACCGTCTGCTCGAGCTCGGCGTGTACGCCATGGGCTTCTTCTACCCCGTGGTGCCCAAGGAACAGGCCCGTATCCGCACCCAGATTTCCGCCGCTCACACCACCGAGCAGCTGGACCGCGCCATCGCCGCCTTTGCCAAGGCCGGCCAGGAGCTGGGTCTCATCAAGTAAGCGGGAAAACCTATCTCATCAGTCCCCATCCGGAATGCATTCCGGATGGGGATTTTTCATTATGAAGATATTCACGCTGGAAATCAGCAGCCGGGTGTGCTAGACTGAGCCCGCATGAGCGAATTACGGACAGAAGGGACAGAAAGCATACCGGCGCAGCCTATGCTGATACTCCCCAACCGGGTGAACCTGCCCGCCATGCAGGAGCTGGAAAAAGCCCTGGGCGGCAAGGAACGGGTTGCCTGGCTGGTGGAAAGCACCCTGATGCCCGGCGAAGCCATCATGCAGCACCTGCGGGAAAACCGCTCCCATGGTCTGGTGTGTGCAGTAAACCAGCAGAGCCGCGACCACATCCTGACCCAGACCCGCAAGCATCTTGAGATCGGCAGACACGTTGTCATGCTGCCCGGCCGCCCCCTGCAGGCGCCAGCCAGCCTTACCGACATCCCGGCCAACCTGCTTACCCTGTTCGATGGCAGCCCCATCAACGCATTGCCGGTCTATGTCGGCATGTACAATAACTACCTGGATGCCGCCATCACCACCCGCGAGCCGTACGACACCCTGCACATCACATTCTGTAAGCCCCTGCGGGCCGGGCTGCAACTGGGCACACGAGCCCAGGCCGCATGGATGAATGCACAGGCTGCCCAGCTGGAGCAGCACCCCATGCTGCAGCATGCCAACCTGCCGGAAATGATTGTGGATGCCCTGCTGCGCAACCCGGAAGGCAAACTGCTGGACGGCGTGGATGACTCCACCCTCCTCTACCGCGACCTGCTCTCTGCCGCCGTGATGGCCACCAGCGTGCTTGAAAAACACTCTGCCAACAAGCGCATGGGCATCATCCTGCCCCCCGGCAAGCTCAGCACCATTGCCAACCTTGCCTGCATCATGTCCGGCATTTCGGCGGTCAATATCAATTACACAGCCACCCAGGAGCAGTTTGACCACATGGTCAAGCAGGCCGGCCTCACCCGATTCATCACCGAAAGCCGCTTCACCAACAAACAGCGCAAGTTCCCCTGGCCGCTCACCCGAGACCTCATCTTCCTGGACCAGGAGCTTGCCGAGCAGGGACCGTGGCGCCTGAAGGCATGGTCCACTTTGTCTCGTCTGCGTACCCCCCAGCAGATTATGCAGCACGCCAGGGTTGCCAGCCCTGCCCCGGAGCAGGAAGCAGCGGTAACTTTCACGGGTGGCACAGAAGACAAGCCCATGGGTGTTCCCTTTACCCAGCGCATGCTGCTGGCTGCCACCATGAGTCTGCGCAGCAGGCTGGAGCTGAGCCCCGGGCACGATACCCTCATGAGCGTACTCCCGGCCTACACCCCCACCGGGCTCATTGCCGGGCTACTGCTGCCCATCCTGGGCGGCTACAACATGGTCACCTACCCTACCCCCTCTGCGGGTAAGCGTATCTGCACCCTCGTGCACGAACACAGCACTGCTCTGGTGGCCAACACCCCGGGCGGCCTCAGAGCCATGTTCAAAGCTACCCAGAATCCCAACACATTCACCTCCCTGCACTATTGCCTGAGCGCCGGGGTCAAGATGCCGCCATCTCTGGCAGAGGCTGCCCGCCAGCATTTCGGGGTCGAGGTGCTGGAATGCTACGGCACAGCTGAATCCCTGCCCTTTGCTGCAGCTGCCATGCCTGCACCCATCGGAGACACCGAAGCCTCGCGCCCGACCCTGCCCACCTCCCGCCAGGGCTGCATAGGCGCTCCCCTGCCCGGAGTCGCCGTCCGCATCACCGGTCTCTACTCCCCCGAAGCTTCCCGCCAACCCTCCAATCCCGGTCTGGTGTGGCTGAGCGGCCCGGCTGTGGCGCACCGATACCTCGGCACAGAGAATGCCGATTCTCCCCGCATGTTCGGCAAATGGTTCTGCACCGGCGATGTAGGCTACATGAACCCCGATGGCATGCTGAGCATCATGGGCCGCCGCGTGCGCTTCACCCAGATGGGTGAGGACATGATTCCCCACGTTCAGCTGGAGGAATACCTGTATAAGATCTTCAATGTCACACCGGAAGAAAACGAGCGCAAGCTCGCTGTGGTGAGTGTGCCCAGCCGCACCGGCGGCGAGGAACTCGTCATCCTCTCCACCCTGCACAAGGAAGTCATCCCCTCGGATTACCTGACCCTGCGCTACGGCGTCACCAACCTGCACCTGCCCAGCACCTGGGCTCCCAAGCATATCATCCCGGTCAAGTTCATCCCCACCCTGCCCAACGGCAAGCTTGACTACGAAACATGCTTTGCCGGCGCCTGCCGCATGCTCAACATCAAGCTGGGGTAACCCCACAGGCTGTTTTCCGCACCATTCCGCCGTTTTTTGCATTGGGAATTGTGCATTTTGACTTTACAATGTAACAGCTTCTGATATACTCAAATTCGCATGAATACGGAAATCCTTCAGAAGGCCGCCAACCAGGCCAGAGGTCTTGCCATCGATGCCATTTACGACAAAGCATCCGGCCACATGGGTCTGCCCCTGGGCTGTGCAGAAATCGGTGCCGTCCTGTACGGCAACCTGCTCAATGTAAACCCCTCCGAGCCGCGCTGGCTCAACCGCGACCGCTTCATCCTTTCCGGCGGCCACGGCTCTATGTTCCTTTACAGCTGGCTGCACCTCAGCGGCTTCGGCGTAAGCATGGATGACGTCAAGGCTTTCCGTGCCAAGGGCTCCAACACCCCCGGCCACCCCGAGTTCGGCTGCTGCCCCGGTGTGGAATGCACCACCGGCCCGCTGGGTCAGGGCATTGCCAATGCAGTGGGCTTCGCCATCTCCGCCAAGCACGCCGCCGCCCGCTACAACACCCCGGACTACGAGATTTTCAACAACAACGTCTACTGCCTTGCCGGTGACGGCTGCATCGAAGAAGGCATCTCCCGCGAGGCCGCTGCCATTGCCGGCACCCTCAAGCTGGATAACCTCATCCTCATCTACGATGCCAACGGCATCACCCTCGATGCTCCCATCGAAGTGACCCAGATTGATGACGTTGCCGCCTGCTTCACCGCTCAGGGCTGGGATACCTTCACCATCGACGGCCACGACATGGCCGCTGTGGAAAACACCCTGCGCGTCTGCCGTCTCGAGAAGAACGGCCGCCCGAAGCTCATCATCGCCAAGACCATCATCGCCAAGGGCGTGCCCGGTTTCGAAGGCACCACCAAGGGCCACGGTGAAGGCGGCGCCAAGCTCTGGGCCGAGGCTCACGCCAACTGGGGTCTGCCCACCGACCAGCAGTACTACGTTTCCGACGATGTGCGCGCTTACATGAGCGAGCTCAAGACCCAGCGCGAAGCCGCCTATGCCGAGTGGAAGGCTACCTTCGACGCCTGGTCTGCCGCCTACCCCGAGAAGGCCGCCGAACTGGCCGCCGGTATCGACCTGGCCGCCAACGGCCTGAGCGCCGATGCCTGCAGCGCCCTCATTCCCACCTGGGCACCGGGTGCCAAGGAAGCCACCCGTTCCTCCGGCGCTGTGGCTCAGAACGCCATCGGCACCGCCTGCACCGGCCTGCTCTCCACCAGCGCCGACCTCTTCTCCTCCAACAAGAACTATCTGAAGGGCGCCGGCGACTTCTCCGCCACGGACTACACCGGCCGCAACTTCTGGTTCGGCATCCGCGAGCACGCCATGGCCGCCATCTGCAACGGTATGGCCTACGACGGTCTCTTCCGCGTTTCCTGCGGTACCTTCTGCGTATTCGTGGACTACATGCGCGCCAGCATCCGCGTGGCTGCCCTCTCCGAGCTTCCCGTGACCTACGTGCTCACCCACGACTCCGTAGCCGTGGGCGAAGACGGTCCCACCCACCAGCCCGTGGAGACGGTGACCGGCCTGCGCGTTATCCCCAACCTGGACGTGGTACGCCCGGCCGATGAAGAAGAAGCCGCAGGTGCCTGGATGTGCGCCATGGAGCGCAAGGACGGCCCCACCGCCCTCATCTTCACCCGCCAGAACATCCCCAGCCTTACCAGCGTGGTGGACATCAGCGCCGAAACCCGCCGCATGGGCACCATGAAGGGCGCCTACATCGCCCTCAAGGAGCAGACCGAACAGCCCGGCACCATCATCATCTCCTCCGGCTCCGAGCTCGTGCTCGCCCTGCAGGCCGCCAAGGAACTCGGCCCGGACGTACGCGTGGTCTCCATGCCCTCCATGTTCCGCTTCAACAAGCAGGACGCCGCCTACCAGGAGAGCATCCTGCCCGCCGCCTGCACCCGCCGCCTCGCCATCGAAGCCGGCAAGACCGACCTCTGGTACCGCTACGTGGGTCCGCAGGGCTGCATCATCGGCATCGATTCCTACGGCTTCTCCGCCCCCGGCGATGTGGTGCTGCACGACCTGGGCATGAACGTGGAAAACATCATTGCCCACGCCAAGGCTCTGTAAGAGAAAAAAGCACAATTTCAATCAGCCGCGCAGCTTGTTACGAGTTGCGCGGCTTTTTCTGTGTCACCATCCCCCGCCTACCCGCCCCCGGCCCATTTATTTTGCTTGTCATACCCCCGTGCAGGCACTATAATACTCTCAGCATGTCAGGAAAGCGATTCCTCACACCCCTGCGTTGGTTCACACTGGGGCTCCTGCTCATAGGAGTCATTGCAGTGGGGGTGGTTGCGCACCTGAACAACGATGGCAGCGATACCCCTGTCTCCCCAGCCCTTGCTGGCCTGTATGGCCAGGATATCCCCCCTTCCTCCCTGCCCGAACCCCTGCAGCCCGGGCTGGTGCTCCTCACCCCGCACCAGATGGCACTCATCCCGCAGGTAGACGGCTTCCAATCCCCCTGCGGCACAGCCACGGGTGGTTTTGTGTACGATGCCCAGCCCTTCAACGCCATGAATGAGAAGCGCGGCGGCCACCACACCGGCAGCGACCTGAACGGCATCGGCGGTGAGAATACCGACCTGGGCATGGGCATCCACGCTGCAGCCCGCGGCCTCGTGGTATACTCCGGCGAGCCTTCCCCCGCCTGGGGCAAGGTAGTGGTGCTTGCCCACCGCATCCCCGGCGATTCCCGCATCATCCAGACCCTTTACGCCCACCTCGACAAGAACATCGTAAGCCAGGGGCAGTTCGTCAGCCGTGGCGAACTCATCGGCACCATGGGCAATGCCAACGGCAACTACCTGACCCACCTTCATTTTGAAGCCATCGCCTCCGTCTGCACAGAGGCCGGGCTTCCTGCCTATTCTGCACAGGGCACCATGAACCGCCTTGACCCGCAGAAGCTTCTGACCAGTTACCCGGCACCCGCTGTGCCGGATCCTTACGAAACCGTGCGCCGTCTGCGCGTACGCGAAGCCGCCATTCAGCAGCCTGCTGCCCCGGCAGCAGAAATGCCCCAGGGCACCATCCCTGTCAATCCCACTCAATTCATCTGATTCCCTTTTATGAAACGTAACATTCTCCTTTTCCTCTGTGCTTTCCTTGCCACCATCGGTGTGTGTGCCGGTGTGTTCATGCTGCTGAAGCACCAGTCCAACAAGCAGGCCGAGGAAGCTGCTAAACAGGCCGCTGCCACCGCCCCGGCCACCCCCGAGCCGGAGCCCACGCCTGCCCCCGAGCCCACCGACACCCCGAAGGACGAACCCGCAGTCACCCCCACCCCGGAGCCTGTTGTGGAACCCACT
>JAZRHL010000016.1:0-34404 GCA_045644745.1 Akkermansia sp. | reverse complement strand
AGCTGGCCAAGAGCCTCGTGAACGATGTGGAGTTCTCTGCCGAGGACGCCAGCCGCACCGAGCATGACTACCTGGCGCAGGTGGTGGAGGCTGTGATTGAGGCAGGCGCCACCACCGTGAACCTGCCCGATACCGTGGGCTTCACTACGCCGCAGGAATACATTGCCATGATTGACTATGTGGTCAAGCACGTGAAGAATATCGACAAGGCCATCATTTCGGTGCATTGCCACAATGACATCGGTCTGGCCGTGGCCAATTCGCTGGCCGCCGTGACCGCCGGTGCCCGCCAGGTGGAAGGTACGATTAACGGCATTGGCGAGCGTGCCGGTAACGCCGCTATCGAGGAAGTGGCCATGGCCCTTTCCACACGCCCGGAAGCCTTCGGTTTTGCCGCCGGGGAGAAACCGCACAACCTCGAAACCCGCGAAATCGTGAAGACCAGCCGCGTGGTGGCCAGCATGAGCGGCCTTTCTGTGCAGCGCTCCAAGGCTATCGTGGGTGAGAACGCCTTTGCCCACAGCTCCGGTATTCACCAGCACGGCATCCTGGCCAAGCGTGAGACCTACGAGGTAATCGACCCCGCCGAAGTGGGCTGGGGCGAGACCGAGCTTCCGCTCACCAAACACTCCGGCCGCGCCGCCGTGAAGGCACGTCTCGAGAAGCTGGGCTACAACCTTTCCGACACCGAAATCACCCACGTGTTCGAGCGTTTCAAGAAGGTGGGCGACAGCAAGAAGTTCGTGTACGATGATGACCTCGCATCCCTCGTGAACGACTCGCTCGACACCTGCGATGGCACCTGGAAGATGGTGGACATCCAGTTCGTGGCCGGCTCTGCCGCTCGTCCCACGGCCACCGTGCAGCTGGAGAAGGATGGCAAGCTCTACATGGACTGCGCCATCGGCAACGGCCCCGTGAACGCCTGCTTCAAGGCCATCGACCGCATCACGAAGAGCAAGGGCTCTCTGGTGGATTACAATGTGCGCTCCACCTCCATCGGTCAGGATGCTCTGGGTGAGGTGACGGTGAAGGTGCAGTTCGGCGCCTGCGAATGCAAGCCTGTTTCCGGCAAGGGTGCCGCTACGGACGTTATCGAAGCCTCCGCCCGCGCCTACCTCAACGCCGTGAACCGCAACATCTCGCTCGAAGCTCTGGCCGCTGCCACGCAGGGTTGAGAATGATGAATGATTGCTCAATGGTCATTCGTCAATAGTCAATTGTCAATCCCATGGATTCTCCCATTCGTATTATCGTCGGCCTGGGTAACCCGGGCCGCGATTATGCTGAGACCCGCCACAATGTCGGGTTCATGGTGCTGGACCGCCTTGCGCGCCGTTTCGGGGCTGAATGGAAGCCCGATAAGGCGCGCAAGGGCGAGCTGGCTGCCGGGCCGGGAGTGCTGCTTATCAAGCCGACAACCTTCATGAACTGCAGTGGCGAGTGCGTGGGGCCCATCATGCGCTACTACAAGTTCGAGCCCGAGCAGGTGCTGGTCATCTACGACGATATCTCCTTCCCCGTAGGCACCATGCGCCTGCGCGCCAGCGGCTCTGCCGGCGGACACAATGGCATGAAATCCCTTATTGCCCACCTGGGCGGCGAGAAGTTCCCGCGTATCCGCGTGGGTATCGGTGCCCCGGGGCAGAAGGAGATGGTGGGTCATGTGCTGGGTAAGTTTGCGCCGGATGAACGCCCGCTGCTCGAGGATTGCCTTTCCAAGGCCGAAGAGGCCACAGTCATGATGCTCCGCGAAGGTTTTCAGGCCGCCGCCAATAAGTTCAACGTGAAGAAGGAAAAGAAGCCCCGCAAGAAGACCGAGGCTCCTGCGGAGGAATCCGCCGAAACAACACCTGAACCACAGCAAACAGAAAACGCATGAAACGCCCCATGATTTTCCCGCTCATCACCCTGTTGATGGTCGGCTGCATATCCGCGCCGACTCAGCAGGCTGAGGAACGTGCCACCATGGTGCAAGGTGCTGTGGTGCATGCCTGTGCTGCCAGTGTAGCCGTGATTCGTTTTTCGGATGACGCCGTGTTGTCTTCTTTCTCCATGCCGAAGGAGACAGTTGCCGAGCTGAAAGGTCTGCTGGAGCAAGGTCGCCCTTCTGTTTACGAACCGGATTTTGTTTCACCTCCCGCACCTCCCTTAGCGGATATTTATCTGTGCATCGGGGATATGAAGCTGAATCTGGAATCTGTCTGGTCCGAAAGCCGGGAAGCCAGCGAGCTGGAATGGTTGAGGAAATGCGATGGTGCAGGACGCCTGGCACCGCAGATTGTGCTGCCGGATGCCGCGTATGAGCGATTCATGGCATTAGATGCCGTTCAGCAAGCGCGTGCAGCATTGAAATGCCTTGAAAACGAGTCCCGGTAAGCAGTCCGAGCAAGGGGTTGATTGCCAACGCCTATATATTACCTTCGCCAGCGTTTTCTGCGCCGGTATTTCGGGCGGTTGCCGCGGATAAGTCGGGCAACAAAGAAGATGAAGATGCATGCGGTCACCGCTGTGCCGGCGGTCATGACGATGGTAAGTGACCAAAGCTCGGCAAAGCGGTTCAGCGTGCTGCGCTCGGGATCATCCGGCATATAAAGAACTGGAATATCTGCTCCCAAGCGATTTTCCGGCTCTATATAGCCAGGTTTTCTGAACAGAACGAAGGACAATGTTTCATCCACCTGTCGTCCCCGGTGAGTCAGCCCATCGGTAGTGCGATACTCGTATATCAGGATGAGGTTACTACGTCTAGAGCGGCTGCGACGGGTATAATCATGGTCAACAATGCGCCCCGTGACCGCGATGCCGGAATCGACGAAGTTCCGGCTGTCTGTATACGAACTCCACGCACCCCAGCCCAGCAGCACCGGCAGCTCCAGAAACAACAGAAGCGCCAGTACCACAACCGCGCCGGAATCCATGCTTTCATCGTGATGCTGTTTCCACGCGGCATAGGCAAACAGACCGAAGAACAGCATCCCCAGCTGCGCCAGAATCAGCTTCAGTCCATTTTCCTCCCAGGTGGTGAGTCCCATCATCATCCGCCCGCCCTGCCACAGGGTGATACCCAGACAGGCCAGCGCGAGCACCGCCGTGCACACGCTCACAAACCAGGGAGAAATGTAATAAATGGTATTCCTGCTCATTTCATACGGTAAAGTTGAGCCACCTATGCGCCAAAAGTAATCAGGGAATAGAGGCGCGTCCCGTGGCTTCAGTATACACAAGCCTGCCGTGTGTGGCAATTAAATTGCGTTCGGCGGCGTACTTCGGCATGCCAACAATGTGTATAATTCACTTGAATCGCCTCTGGCGATGGTATAGAATGCGCATGCAACATATTACTAACCTATGAGTTTACTTGATTGGAATCTTTCCCCGAAAGACAATGCGCGTGTTCAGGCTGTCTTGCGGGATGATGAACGGGTGGTGCTGGTGACGCGTCCACGCCAACAGATGGATATCGTGGAGGCGGCAGGGCGCGTATTTTCCGGAGTGGTGCTGCTCGTGATGCTGGTCTATGCACTTTGCCAGATGGCGCAGATATGGTGGCTTGTGCTTGCCTTTGTTTCGCCTCTCATCTTATTTGCCATGTGGCTTATCAGCGCTCCTTTCCGCTATCGTAGGCAGAAGGAGCGTACGCTGTATCTGCTCACCGATAAGCGCGTGCTGATGCTGGATCCGAAAGGTATCTTTGGTGAGCGCGTGGTGGCTTATCCATTGCTGCCGAATCCTGTAAAATTGGTGCAGCAGGGGGATGATGGCTATGGCGATATCATCTTTGCCCATGAGCAGCACTGGGAGTTCTTTCCCAAGATGCGCCATCGGACCACTCCGGTGGGCTTCATTGAAGTGCCGGAGGTCGGGCAGGTGCAGCAGCTGATTGCAGCACAGGTGGCGGCCACCCCGTCCGCTGGGCCCCTGCCTGCAGCCCAGCCGCCTGCCATGGCCGGGCTGCCCACGGAAACTGATTCCTGGGGCAACCCTGTGGCAACAACCATGCAGCGTCCCGTGATGATGACGCTGGGTATCCTCTTTCTGCTGTTTGATGCGGTGTTTCTGACTATCGGGATTCTGATGCTGCGCAGCGATGCCTGCTTTGAGAAAGAGGGCGTGCGCACCATGGCCACCGTGCTGAGCGTGCGTAAACAGGAAAGCTCTTCCTCGAATCACCACCGCCGCCACCGCTCCGGTGCCCATGTCCGCATCCGCGTGAGCGATTCCTCGAACCGCAGCTCCGGCTATTGCTATTTCCCCCGCCTGCAGTTTGTGGATGCCTCCGGGGTGGCTCACGAATTTGATTCCGCCACCGGCAGTTCCGGCTATAATTTCCCCGTCGGGCATCAGGTGGAGGTTATCTACATGCCGCATGACCCCACTCAGGCACAGATGGTGGATAAAGGCCCGACCATGGGGCAGATTTTTACCCTGATAGGTGGTCTCGGCTGCGTTATCGGCGCCGGCCTCCTCGCCGGTGGGCTGATGATGAAAAAGACAGTAATCCGTTCCTGATGTGGTTATACAATGATGTGCCCGCCTCGCTGCCAATGGGTGAACCTGCAGAACCCACTCTATGTGAAATATCACGATGAGGAGTGGGGCATCCCTTCTCGGGATGATGCGTATCTGTACGAAATGCTGCTGCTGGAGATGTTTGTGGCAGGACTTTCGTGGGAGTGCGTGCTCAACAAGCGAGAGGCCTTTCGCTCTGCCTTCGCAGGGTTCAACCCGCACGCCGTGGCTGCTTTTGGCGAGGCTGAAGTGGCCGGGCTGCTGCAGAATCCTGGCATCATCCGCCACCGGGGCAAGATAGAGGCCGCCATTGGCAACACCCGCATCTTCCTGCAGATTCAGGCGGAGTACGGCAGCTTCGCTGCCTATGCGTGGGGATTCGCCTGCAATGAAGTGCTGCATGAACCCTACACCCGGCGCACCTCCTCTCCCTTGTCCGACGCCCTCTCCCGCGACCTCCGCCGTTGCGGTATGCGTTTCACCGGCTCCGTCACCATGTACTCATGGCTTCAGGCTGTCGGAATAATCTGCGGCCATGGGGAAGAATGTTCCCTTTGCCACGAACATGCCCATGGCTTGTAAGTCCGTATTTGTGAGTGCTGCGCACTTGCTTTAGGCTTGCGTGGGCATGGGTGCGGGTGTAGAATGCAGACATGTCCCGAATCGATGACCTTTTTGCATTCCTGAGCATTCCGAGCGTGTCTGCACAGGCCGAGCATGCAGCCGATGTGGAGCGCTGCGCTGATTTCCTGGTGACCAAGCTCACCGGCATGGGCTTTTCCGCCACGAAGTACCTGACCGATATCCACCCCATCGTGGTGGCTCACAGCTCCAAGGTGGAGGGTGCCCCCACGGTGCTTATCTATGGCCACTACGATGTGATGCCCGTCGACCCCATCAGCGAATGGAAGAGCGACCCCTTCAAGCCCGAAATCCGCGATGGCCGTGTGTATGCCCGCGGCGCTTCTGATGACAAGGGCGAAATCATGGCCATGATTCTGGCGGCTGAGGAGGTCATCGCCGAGGACGGCGCTCTGCCTCTGAATGTGACCTATCTTTTCGAAGGCGAGGAGGAGCGCGGCTCCGCCAGCCTGTATGAGTTCATGAAGCGCCCCGATGCCAAGGAGCTGCTTGCCTGCGATGTCATCATCGTGAGCGATACCGGCATGGCCGCTGTGGATATTCCCTCGTTCTCCTACGGTCTGAAGGGCCTGTGCTGCTTCGAGCTGGAAGTTTCTGCCCCCGCCATGGACCTGCACTCCGGCATCTTCGGCGGTGCTGTGGCCAACCCCATCACCACGCTCTGCGAGATGATTGCCAGCACCCACGATGCCGATAACCATGTGAGCATCGATGGCTTCTACGACGGCGTGATGGAAATCCAGGATTGGGAGAAGGAAAGCTGGAAGCGCGTGCCCGGCATGAGCAATGCTGAGCTGGCCGAGCTCACGGGTGTGCCCGAGCTGCGCACCGAGACCGGCTTCACGGGTGCCGAGTGTGTGTATGCCCGCCCCACGTTCGAGCTGAACGGCATTTCCGGTGGCTACGAGGGCGAAGGCTCCAAGACCGTTATCCCCACCCATGCCATTGCCAAGATGAGCTGCCGCCTGGTGCCTGGTCAGGTGCCCGAGGAGGTCATGAAGAAGGTGGAGGCCCATTTTGTGAAGGTGTGCCCGCCCAGCGTGCGCATGAAGTTCACCCCGCAGCACACGGGCGAGGCCTACCTGAGCGACCCGAACTCCGCCTATGGTCTGGCTGCCCAGAAGGCTCAGGAGATGACCTTCGGCAACAAGCCCGTGCTTGTGCGAGAGGGTGGTTCCATTCCGATTATTGCCGAGGTTTCCAAGGTGCTGGGCAAGGATGCCCTGTTCCTCGGTCTCGACCTGCCCGATGCCCGCATCCACTCGCCCAACGAGAATATGCGCGTGGAAATCTTTGAGAAGGGTATCGAGATGGGCAAGAACATGCTCCGCCTCATGGCTCAGGCCAAGTAATGGACGCTGTTTCCATAACCGACGTACACAAGAGCTTCCCCGGCCACTGGGGCAGGGGAGGCGTGTATGCCGTCAAGGGGGTGAGCCTCAGCATCCCCGAGGGCGGGGTGTATGGCCTCATCGGCCCCAATGGCAGCGGCAAGAGCACGGTGATGAAGATGCTCGTGGGCCTGCTGGCTCCCGATGCCGGCGAGTGCCGCGTGTTCGGCCAGCCAGCCACCGCCACTGCCAACCGCCGCGAGATTGGTTTCCTGCCCGAGAATCCCTACTTCTACAAGTTCCTCACCGGTGAGGAGACGGTGCGTTTCTATGGACGCCTGTGTGGGCTGCGTGGAGCAGTGCTCCAGGCTCGCACCCGTGAGCTGCTGGAGCTGGTGGGCCTCACCGAAGCGAAGGACCGCCGCCTGCGCGGCTATTCCAAGGGCATGCTGCAGCGCATAGGCCTGGCGCAGGCGCTGGTGCAGAATCCCCGCCTGCTGGTGCTCGATGAACCCACCGCCGGCGTGGATCCCATCGGTTCCCGCACTATACGCGATATCATTCTCAACATCAAGCAGCAGGGTGTCACGGTGTTCCTCTGCTCACATCTGCTGGAGCAGGTGCAGGAAATCTGCGACCGCGTGGGTGTGCTCTACCAGGGCTGCCTCATTGCCGAGGGCACCATGGATGAACTCACCCGTGATAATCAGCACAGCGAAATCACCCTGCGAAATCCCAGCCCCGAGCTGCTGGAGCAGATACGCCAGCTGGCAGGCGAGGCCTGGCAGGACTGCCGCCCCGCCCGTAATTCGCTCGAAACCGTCTTCCTTCGTGGCATTCAGGCCAGGCTTCGTGAGAAGTAAGTAGTTTGGATTTTGAGTTTTGGATTTTGAAAGTATGAGGTTTCGCAGGCTGTGCCTGCGGGATAGAAAAAACGCCTGAGATGCTCTCAGGCGTTTTTGTTCAGAACCTTGACGCTACCGTTTTGATTGCTTTGCCCAGTTTGGTGGAGCCGTAGCATTTTTCCTGCAGCAGGCGGGCGCAGGCGAGACGGAAATCATTCATGGCCATATCCATCTCGGCCAGATGCCTGTTCAGGTTGGCGGGGGGATGATTTTCTGCTGCATCCTGCATCTTGTGGAACTCCTTGCTGAGCTCCAGAAGTCGGGGTGCTGCGGCGTCGGCAGCAGCGCGGGTGCCCACACTATCCAGCAGGGTAGACATGGCGTGCAGGTTCTGCAGCATGCCCTGCGCGGGGCTGAGCTGCCTGCTTACACTGTGTCGCGTATGCGCAGCCTGTGCCGGTACACACAGGGCACCCAGAGCCACCAGAAGGATGCAGAGAACACGCATGAAAAGCAGCGTTTATTCGGCCTGGCCGGGAATGGCGTTCATGATGGGCCCCAGGGCATTCAGCAAATCTTCGGAGCCATAGGCATTGCTCATGCCCAGCTTGATGATAGCGCCCATGAACTCGTGCACGGTCTTCTGTACCTCCTGCACATTGATGCTGCTGCGCACCTGCATCTCTACCTCGGGGGTGGGCAGGGGGAGACTTTCGGCTTTTGCCTGAAGTGCCATCATGCGAGTGGCCTGTTCGTTCACCTTGACGGCTGCGGCATCGGCTGTGGCTTTGTCGTGCACGCCCGCCATTGTGGCGGTCAGCTCATTCAGGCTGGCAATGACTTCCTGAGCCATGGCGACATATTCGGCTGCATCTATGCTGGCGGTCTGGGCTGCCTGCGGCTGCTGGGTAGTACCCAGGGAAATATCGGCCATGGCAAGCGGGGCGGCAAGAAGACTGAGAAGGAGAATCTTTTTCATAAAAAGGGGAATGGTACTCTGTTTTCCGCATCTTACACTCAGGTCAGTTCCATGTCAACCTTGTTCTGTGCCACGGTTCTGCTCTCATTTCTCCGCTGCTGAAATATCTGGTTTCAAGCTGTTTAATTCAGCCCTGACTGCTGAACTCGTTGCAGCATACGGTGCTCTGGTCTCGACCTTCGACATGTCCGAGCCCACTATGGCTACGCTGATCCTGGTTGCTCTTGCCGGTCTGGCTGCACGCTGCTGTTGCCACTGATGTGGCTTCCCGGCGCTACGCCGAGACAGGCGAATGTAATTGACGATAAAATTTCCTGCCCGTGTCGGATTCCACCGGCACGGGCAGATTGCTTTTTTTGAGGAGTGGGGGAAGAGAGGGTTCAGGGTGCCTGATTTGCTTTATATCGGGGAGCGGGTATATTCTTCTTCCGTATGAAATCACATGAATTAGCAGAAGAATTATTAAAGGATGGAGTCCTGAGCGCTATTGATGCAGCCCGGATTATTCTGGAAATGCAGGATGCCTTGGGCAGGCGGGCCAGGAGACGAGGCAAAGCCAGTCTGATGCAGCTGCTGCGGCGCGTGATACGAGCCGGGGTGTGCGTGGTGGAGCAGGAGGAAAAGACCGTGACGCTTGAGAGGGCGGCATGGGCCAGCATCGAATCGAAAAAGGGGCACTTGCGGCCAGTGTCTATGCGTGATCTGAGGTATTATGTACGGCGCCTGCTGCGCGTGGAAAATTGCGCGCGGATGATGCTCCGCGCCATGAGCACAGCAGATTGTCGGCATATCCTGCATGCTGCGTTTCCGAAAAATGAATGTGGCTTCGTGAAAGGCCGTGCCATTCTGCACAGCATTTTTTCCTACGGTATACGGCGAGAATGGTGCGATGGCAACCCCGTGGCTCGTATCGATGTGCCCCACATACAGGAGACCACCATCGAGCCGTTGACGCTGGAGGAGGTAGACAGACTGCGGCACGCAGCCAGGAACACCGATATGGAGCTTTCTCTGCACCTGATGCTGTATGGCGGCGTTCGCCCCGCGGAGGTGGCAAGACTGAAGCCTGCCGATTTCTGCTGGCGTGAGAACATCGTGATTATCCGCCCCCAGACCAGCAAGACCGGTGGTGGACGTGTAGTGCCGCTGCGTGGCTGCCGCCACATAGCACCACGGTTCCGGGTTATTCCCGCCAACTGGCACCGCCGCTGGCTTGCGCTGCGCCGAGAAGCAGGTTTTACCAAGTGGGTGCCGGATTCATGCCGCCACACCTTTGCTACCTACTATGCTGCCCATTTCCGGAACCTACATGACCTGCAGCTCGAAATGGGACATCACGATCTCCATCTCCTCCGCAGCCGCTACATGCGCCCTACTTCCGCTTCTATAGCCAGAAAGTTCTGGGCTGCCGTGAAGGAAAAAGAATCAGGCACTTCGTCTTAAGCGAAGTGCCTGATGAGAAAAAGTTAAACCTTTAACTCTTTACTTGCGACGGTGGCGGACAGTCAGACCGGCATGCGCAAGCTAGCTCAGCGTAGCAGACTCGGGAATGACCCCGCCCGCGCCAAGAGCTGTTGCCTCATCTGATTGCGGATAATACAGCATGTCGATAGTCGGGGGCAGGAAATCGGGGTGAAAAGGTGGGTGCAAATCCATTTATTCCGGGCGGCGGGGGGCTCCGTTTTCCTGGCGGAAGTTGAGGTTCATGGAATCGAAATAGGGAGTCTGAGCTTCGAGTCGGCGTGCGAAATCATCGGGGAAGACGGGGAGACCATAACGCCAGGCTTTTTCGGCCAGCGCGCAGATGCGGGGAACGAGCATGTACTCGAGCTTCTTCATGTTCGGGATGCACTCGCTCCACAGGTTGGCCTGCATGCCGATGACTTTGCCGCCGGGTACATCGACGTCGTAAGTGAGCACATGTCGCCAGTCAATGTGGTCGAAGCCGGTGAGTCCGGAGTAGAAGGGGTCGCCCTCGTTCGTATCCTGCGGGAAATTGAAGTAGAAGCTCTGGATGGGGGAAAGGATGATATCATGCCCGCGGGTGGCGGCGATGCGGGCGTGGCCCATGCTGCGCCAGACCATGACTACGGCATCCTGCGGGAGCTTCGGGGCGCACATAATCTCATCCCAGCCCACCATGCGGCGGCCGTGTTTGCGAAGCACTTCGGCACAGAAGTGGGTGAAGTAGTCCTGGATTTCGCTTTCGCTCTTCATGCCGTTCTGCTTCATGAAGGACTGAGCGGCAGGACTTTGCTGCCACTGGTCGCGGGGAACCTCATCGCCGCCGATGTGGATGTAGGGAGCGCGTGGGAACAGCTCGCAGACCTCGGTCAGCACGTCTTCGATGAATTGGAAGGTGAAGGCATTCGGCCCCATGACATGGGTGAACACGCCCCAGCCGGTGATGACTTCGGGGGCAAAGCCGGGGCAATCCCGGTTGCCGAGCTGCGGGTAGGCTGTGACCGCGGCGCTGGCGTGGCCGGGGATTTCGATTTCGGGGATGATGGTGATGCCCAGGTTGTGGGCGTGCTCCACTACCGCGCGGATATCATCCTGCGTGTAATAGAATTCCACGGGTTCGTTCTTCACCTTTTTCTGGTCAATCCAGCAGGCTGTGCCTTTGCGCTTGCTGCCGATTTCGGTGAGCAGGGGGTATTTCTTAATCTCAATGCGCCAGCCCTGGTCATCGGTGAGGTGCCAGTGCAGGCGGTTGAGCTTATAGCGAGCCATGAGGTTCAGGATACGCTTGATGTCAGCCACCTCGATGGGGTGGCGGCTCGTATCGAGCATGATGCCGCGGTGCGCAAGGCGGGGGGAGTCCTTCACCCACATATCGGGCAGGGCGGGCTGGCCGGCGGTATCTTTCAACACTGCCTGAGCCAGGGTCTGGGCAGCGGCGGGGAGCGCCTCTGCGCTGCCTACGCTGATGCTGATGCCCTGGGGGGTGACGTTCAGCTCATATTCCTGCGGGTGGAGGTTGCAATTTGCTTCTACCTTCAGCTCGCCCTCCATCTCTTCCGGCAGTATCGTTAATCCTGCCGCCATGAGCGCACGGATGGCGGAGCGCCCCAGCTCGCTGTGGCTGGTGGCGATATCAACCTTGATACCCGCGGCCAGCAGGAATCCCGGCTGGTTCACTTTCCATGATGACTGAAATGGCGTGGGGATGAGCGCTGGCTGTTCGTTGATGGGCTGTGACGGCTGGGCGCAGGCAAGGCCAATGGTGCAGAGCCCGGCGCATAAGGAGCGTAGGACGGTATTCATGAGACGGTATAATGCAGAGAAACGAAAACCCTTTCGTTATCAGGCGTTGAACTTGTTCACCACTTCTTCAATGAAGCCTTCGGCGATGAGTTGGTGGGCATCGTATTCAGAAATGCCGCGGGATTGCAGGTAGAAGAGCTGTTCTTCATCCATGGGGCCGGAGGCGCTGCCGTGGGAGCAGCGTACCTTGTCGGCCAGAATCTCCAGACCGGGCAGGGAGTTCACCGTGGCATCCTCGCTGAGCAGGAGGTTGCGGTTGCTCTGGTAGGCATCGGTGTTGTGTGCACCGGGGGCTACATAGATATTGCCTGCAAAGGTGGCAGTTGCTTCACCATCCAGCACGTTCTTGTAGAGCAAATCACTGGTGGCGCCGCCTACATGGTGAATCTGTTTCGTGTGCTGATCCAGCACCTGGGGGCCGCGCAGGTAATTTGCTGAGTAGAGGCGTGTCTCAGAATTGGCTGCATATGTTTCTGCGATAGTTTCTTCGCGTACCCATGCGAGGCCTTTAAGTTCGGTGAGATGCGCCACCTTGCCACCCATATTCTGGATGTTGGTGATGAGCATGCAGCGGCCATCACTACCGTCACCATCGGTGCGTACTCGTAGCTTGAGCTCGGCGCCCTCGGCCACCTGAATGTTACAGGTGGCGAAAATCTTACCTATTTCCAGACAGCCGTAGCCAATCTCTACCTCTGCCTTGACTCCCGGTGCAACCATGATGAAGGTGGAGGGAGTACAGGTGCATCGGGTCACATAGTTGATGTGGATGGGTTTCTGGGTGTCTTCCTCGATATAGAGGGCATAGCCATCGCCGAAATTATCAAGATGCAGAGCAAGCAGAGCATCAGAACCGATGGTAGGCATCAGCATTTCTGTCTGGCGCAGGTCCTCATCTTCCGGTGTGAGGCGTACTGCCACGTCTGCTCCATTCTGAACGCCTATGCTTTCAAAGCAGTTTTCCTGATGCTTGAAATACTTGACGATATCCTTCGCATACTTGTGAGGGCGGCCGAATCGCCAGTCTTCGTTCAGGCGGTTGGGAATCTCGGCATTCTTGAAACGGGCCTTGCTTTCGGCGAAGGCGGCGTTGAGTCTGGCCTCGGCTTCTGCCAGGGCGAAGGCTTCTTCCATGCTCATATTCTGGGGAAAATCCATGGTGTGCGATAGTGTAGTTGGGGGTTAGCCGATGGAATCTTCCATCTCCAGGTCAATGAGGCGGCGGAGCTCCACGGAGTATTCCATGGGGAACTCCTTCACCAGGTCGTTAATGAAGCCGTTTACCGCAAGGCTCATGGCCTGGGCTCGGGTGAGACCACGCTGCTGCAGGTAGAAGAGCATCTCTTCATCCACCTGGGAGACCGAGGCCTCGTGCTGCACGGCGCTGGCATTGCCATTCACCGTGATGGCTGGATAGGTATCAGTGCGGCTGGCGGCGTTGATGAGCAGGGCATCGCATTCGGTGTTGTTCTTGCAGCCCTTCATGCCCTTGAGCACCTTCACCTCGCCTCGGTAGCTGGCACGACCTTCGCCCACGGAAATGGATTTGGCCACGATGTTCGAGGTGGTTTCGGGAGCGGCGTGAATCATGCGTGCGCCGGTGTCCTGCAGCTGGCCACTGTGCGCCAGCGAGATGCTGACCACCTCGCCACGGGCACGGCGACCCTGCAGCACCACGGCGGGGTACTTCATGGTGAGGCCGGAGCCCAGGTTGCAGTCAATCCAGCGGATTTCGGCGTCTTCCATGGCCAGGCCACGCTGAATCACGAGGTTGTACACATTGGTGGACCAGTTCTGCACGGTCACATACTGAATCTTGGCGCCCTTGAGGGCCACCAGCTCCACCACACCGGAGTGCAGGGTGGCGCTGTCGTACTGCGGGGCGGTGCAGCCTTCCATGTACATGAGCTCGGCGCCTTCATCGGCAATGATGAGCGTGCGCTCGAACTGGCCCATGCTCTCGGAATTGATGCGGAAATAGGCCTGCAGCGGCTGGGCGAGTTTCACGCCCTTGGGCACATAGATGAATGAGCCGCCGGAGAATGCTGCGTGGTTGAGGGCGGAGAACTTGTTGTCGCCCACGGGAATCACCTTGCCGAACCAGGGGCGGAATATATGCTCGTATTCCTTGAGACCCTCAGTGGAGTTCACGAAGATGACGCCCTGCTTCTGCAGCTCTTCGCGCATGTTGGTGTAGGCTGTCTCCGAGTCATACTGGGCATCCACACCGGCCAGGAAGGCGCGCTCCTGCTCGGGCACGCCGAGACGCTCGAAGGTGCGCTTCATGTCTTCAGGCACTTCATCCCAGTTGCGGCTGGGGGTAGCGCCGTGTGAGAGGTAGTAGCGGAAGTTCTCGAAATCCACATTGCGGATGCCTTCGGGTGCCCAGTGGTAGGGCATGGGCATCTCATTGAATTTCTTGAGGGCGTCCTTGCGGAACTGGCGCAGCCAGTCCGGCTCGCCCTTGGCATCGCAGATGTAGTCGATGGTCTCCTCGGTGAGGCCGTAGCCAGCATCGAACTTGTGATTCTCCGGCATGGAGAATGCACCACGCGTATCCACCTGGAAGGTTGATTCGTCCATATCAGGCCTCCTCGGTCTTCAGGAAATCAAAGCCGTGCTGCTCGATGTGATCCACCAGCTCGAAACCGGCGGTCTTCACAATGCGGCCCTGGTAGAGCACGTGCACCACATCGGGGCGGATGTAGTCCAGCAGGCGCTTGTAGTGGGTGATGACCAAGAAGCTGCGGAAGGGGGCGCGCATGGCGTTAACGCCTTCGGAGACAATGCGAAGCGCATCTACGTCCAGACCGCTGTCCGTTTCATCCAGAATAGCGTAGCTGGGGTTGAGCATCATCATCTGCAGAATGTCATTGCGCTTCTTTTCACCGCCGGAGAAACCTTCGTTCACAGCGCGGGAGGTGAACTTGGGGTCCATGCCCAGCTGCTTCATCTTGCCGCGCAGTTCCTTGTAGAAGCCCACGGCGTCGATTTCCTCGCCCTCGGGCAGGCGGGACTGCAGCGCGGCGCGCATGAAATTGGCATTGCTTACGCCCGGTACCTCCACGGGATACTGGAAGGCCAGGAACAGGCCGGCACGGCTGCGCTCGTCCACGCTCATGGCGAGCAGGTCCTGTCCGTCCATCTCGGCGCTGCCGGCGGTTACTTCGTAATCGGGGTGGCCGCAGAGCACCTTGGAGAGGGTGGATTTGCCGGAGCCGTTCGGGCCCATGATGGCATGCACCTCACCCTTAGGAATTTCGAGATTGATACCGTTGAGGATAGGCGCGCCGTCCTTCACGCGCGCATGCAGATTTTTGATGACCAGACTCATTGCTGGGGGAGATTATACAGGAATACGGCCGCGGAGGCAAGCGTCCATGCGTGTCACGCAGGTGCCTTCCGGCAGTTCAAACACGTCTTCGGGGCGCAGACCGGACTTCAGCTGCACATCCAGCACGCGGTTTGTCTCGTCGTCCAGCAGGTGGACATGGGGCTCCAGATTGGGGCAGAAGCGGGAGGGCCCGTTGTCGAAATTGAGGTGGTTGATGATACCTGTTTCAGCCATGGACTCCAGACAGTTATATACCGTGGCGAGCGAGATGCCCGGCATATTTGCCTTGGTGCGTTCATAAATCATGGCGGCGGTGGGGTGATCGTGCGAGCTGAGAATCGTCTCCAGCACCGCGCGGCGCTGCTGCGTCATGCGCATGCCTGCCTTAATCACCAGACTGGTGGCCATTGTGCGTTTGTTGCTTGATTCCATCATTTTAATCTGTTTGCAGGCATTATATCGAATCATTCCAGATTAGGCAAGCAGAAATCAGGGCATGCCGCGTTATTTGGAAAAGCTATGGAAAATACGTCGTTGTGTGTGATAGTATGTGATTTGGCGAGCCGAAACTTTGTCGTGGCGCGGGTCTTTGGTGCCGTGCTTCGAATAGAACCGGCTCCGGCTCGTTAAATCCTAAGCTGGTCCTGCGGGCATTAGCCCTTGCGCTGTGAGGCGGGGGGAATGCGGAGAAGGTCGCGATATTTGGCAATGGTGCGGCGGGCGATTTCGATTCCTTCGGCAGCGAGCATCTGCTCCAACCTCGCATCGCTGAACGGGTGGCGGGGGTCTTCGCCGGCGATGAGAGAACGCATGCGTGCCTGAACGGCCTCGGGGGAAATGGCCTGGGCGTCGCTGCTGCGCAGGGCGGTGGTGAAGAAGTGGCGCAGCTCGAAGATACCCCAATGGCATTTGAGGTATTTGCCATTCACTGCCCGGGAAATGGTGGAGATGTGCAGGCCTGTGTCTTGCGCCACCTGTTCCATGCGCAGCGGGGAGAGAGCAGCCGGCCCATGGTGGAAAAAGTCCTGCTGGTGCAGCACGATGGCCCGCGCCACCTGCAGGATGGTGCTCTGGCGGTCGGCAATAGCCTTGATGAACTCGCGCCCCTCGCTGAAGCAGCGGGAGAGGTAGCGGCGCACTTCAGGCTTGTCGGCATGGTCGGCCATCATTTCCCGGTATTCGGCAGAGAGCGCCAGACGGGGTATGTTTGCCTCGGTGAGTTGTACCTCGGGCTGGCCGTCCCTGATATCCACGAGCACATCAGGAGCAATGGCGGGATTGGTGTCGCGCTCAAAGGAGCTGCCGGGGTCGGGGTTGAGCTGGGCAATGCGGCGGGCTGCGCCTGCCACGGCTGCTTCGCTTTCGCTCAGTTCGCGGGCGGCTTCGGCATAGCGGTGCTGCACAAGCTGCTGCCAGTAGTTTCGGAGCAGGTGCATGGCGAGGCTGTTTTCCTCGCCTTCGCGGCGGAGCTGCAGCATGAGGCTTTCGCGCAAATCAAGGGCACCCACGCCGGCGGGGTCCAGATCCTGCACGGCCTGCAGCGCCTTGGCCAGCAGCGGTGCGGACCACTGCATCCGCTGGGCGATGGCAGAGGGTGCTTCGGTGAAATACCCGCGGTCATCCAGCTGCTGCACCAGATTCAGCGCGGCCTGCTCTACCTTGGCGGGCAGGGCGCTGCGGTGTATCTGCTCTTCCAGATGCGCAGCGAGGCTCGGTTTTTCCGTGATGGTGTCGAGCAGATAATCGTGGCGGCGGGCTGCGGCGTAGTCGGGGGCGGTGGATTCCCTCTCTTCCTCGGCAGGCGGCGGCAGCTCCTCCAGCGCCGGGTTGGCCGCCATGGCCTGGGTGGCCAGGGTGCGCAGCTCCATGTTGGTAGCCTGCAGGGTGCGCATGAACTGCTGCATGGCGGCGGTGGCCACCATGCTCTGCTTCATGCCCTGCTGCATTCCTGCGCTGCTCATGCTCCCTGCGTTGTATCAGATTGCCGCAGTGCTTTCAAGCGCAAAGCGCGTGTGTTCTCACCTGGGCATTATTTAAGAAAACTGAAAAACATGCTTGCGTTGGTGTGGGGGATTTGTTAGTATGATGGTGTTGACGCTCCCTGACTACCCTATACCGAGCCAACGAATGCAGCTGCATTGTCGAGTTGTGCCGGGGACTGTTGTCGGGGAAGAGGTCAGCAAGTAACTCCTAACCCTACCCTGCATATCCTATGATACCTGAAATCGAAAACGAGAATAATGTTGTGTCCTCCCTGCGTCGTAATCTGCACCTGGCTCTGCGCCGCCGTACCTATAGCTTCAAGCAGAATGCACGCCTGAACGCGCTGCTGCCGCAGGAGCCGGTGCGCCGCCCGCACACACTGTGGGGCGCAGCGTTGCCCCTGCTGCTGGCGCTGCTGATGTGCAAAGCATGATTAGGGCTTGCCTGCCAGTCAGCTATTCTGTAGAATAGAAGCGCATGGCAGAGTTCCGCGAGATACATGATGCACAGGCTGCGCTCAGAACCTATTTTGGTTTTGAGTCGCTGCGTCCCGGGCAGGATGAAGTGGTGCAGGCGATACTGGCCGGGCAGGATGCCATGGGTATCATGCCCACGGGCGGTGGTAAATCGCTCTGCTACCAGCTGCCTGCGCTTTGCCGTCCGGGGCTTACGGTGGTGGTGTCTCCGCTGATTGCCTTGATGAAGGACCAGGTGGATGCCCTGCAGACCCGTGGTATTCCTGCGGCAGCGGTGAATTCATCGCTCGGTGCGGAGGAATACCGCCAGGTGATGCAGGCGCTGCGGCGCGGGGAACTCAAGATTCTCTACGTGGCTCCCGAACGCTTTGCGCAGGATGCCTTCATGGAGCTTCTGCGGGGGCTGCAGGTGGCCTTGCTGGCGGTGGACGAGGCGCACTGCCTGAGCCAGTGGGGACATGATTTCCGCCCCGATTACCTGCGTCTGGGGCGTGTGCGCGAGTCGCTCGGCTATCCGCAGACGGTGGCGCTTACCGCCACGGCCACAGCGCACGTGCGCGAGGATATTCTCAACACGCTGCATCTGCGGAAGCCGGAGGTAATCATCAGCGGTTTCGGTCGCGATAATCTGGATTTCGCTATCACGCACTGCGAGAGCCGCAAGGCAAAGTTTGAGCGCATTCACGCCATGATTGCGCGGTGGAAGAAGGGTATCATCTACTGCTCCACGCGCAAGAATGTGATGCTGGTGTTCGATGAATTATCCTCTGCTCATGTGAATGCCGTGGCCTACCACGCCGGCATGACGGATGAGGAACGCGCCTTTTCGCAGGATGCCTTTGTCTCCGGTCGCGCGGATGTGGTGGTGGCTACTAATGCATTCGGCATGGGTATTGACCGCTCGGACGTGCGCTTTGTGGTGCATTACGAGATTCCCGGCAGCGTGGAGGCTTATTATCAGGAAGCGGGCCGCGCAGGGCGAGATGGTGAGCCGGCTGCGTGCGAGCTGCTTTTCAACCACGCTGACCTCAAGACGCAGGAGTTCTTCTTCGAGGGGAGCAACCCGCCTGTGGCGCTGGTGCGCTCGCTGTATAATTTCCTGCGCTTCGAGTGTGACCCGACCACGCATGAGCTGCATATCACGGTGGATGCCATGGCCGAGCGCCTGGGTAAGGATGTGAACCCCATGGCGGTGGGTACGGCGCTTTCCTGCCTGATTCATGCGGGGGCTATCCAGCGTTTCGATGTTCCCGGTCAGCTGACGAAGGGTACACGGGTGCTGCGCCCCGAGGTGAACTTTGAGTGCCTCGATATTGACCGGAACAGTCTGGAGGAAAAGGCAAAACGTGACCACCTCAAGATTGAGGCCATGACCCGCTTTGCTTATTCCATGGGGTGCCGCCAGCAGTGGATTCTGGATTATTTCGGCGAGACGAACTCAGAACCATGCGGTCACTGCGATGTCTGCGCCGGAGATGATAACGGCGAGCGTGAAGATCTTGCAGAAGAGGAGCGGCTGATTGTGCGTAAGGCTCTGGCCGGTGTGGCGCGTGCGTCGAAGCGCGGCGCAGCGGGAGAGTGGGTGGCTATCTATGGCCGCGGCAAGATTATGGACATGCTGCGGGGCGCGAAGAATGCCTCTATGCACCAGTACCTCACCTCGCTCTCTACCTACGGGATTCTCAAGAACCTTTCAGATGCGCGGATGAAGACCCTGTTCCGCGCTATGCATGAGGCCGGGCTGCTGCAGAGCACCGGTGGCGATATGCCTCTTATCACGCTCACGGCAGCGGGCGAGGATGTGATGCAGAGCCGCACGGTGCCTCGTCTTAAGCGGCGTGGCTGGTGCGGCGCTTCCACCATGCTGAAAGACAAGACAGCCCGTCACGATAAGACCCGCAAGCTGCTGGAAAGCATGGGGCTGGGGCGTCTGGACAAGGAGCTGTATGAGCACCTGGCCGAGCTGCGCCGTGATTTGGCTGTGGAGTTCAATATGCCCGCCTACCGCATCATGCACAACGAGACGCTGCGCGCGCTGGCTACGCTGAAGCCCACTACCATGGAGGCTGCTGAACGCATCAAGGGCGTTGGCCCGTGGCTGCGCAAGAATCATCTGCGCGCCTTTGTGGAGCTGATTCAGGACTACGAGGACCGCTGAGAACGATATCAGACGATGCCTTTGAACTCATAGCCGGCCTGCTGCACAGCGGCACCGATGACGGCTTCGTTCACAGGGGCAGAGCATGTGAGCGTGACCGTGTTGCTCTTGTGGTCGGCCTTGACATCCTCAATGCCGGGAATGGCGCTGAGCGCGTGGCAGACGTGGCGCTCGCAGTGCGGGCACATCATGCCCAGTACGGAAATGGTGATGGTATTCATGGATGGTACAGTAGGGGTAATGAATTGTTTGCGGCGCAGGCGCAGGGCGTTGCCCACGACAAAGAGGCTGCTCAGACTCATGGCCGCGGCGGCTACCGCCGGGCTAAGCTGCCAGCCCAGCAGGGGGTAATAGAGCCCGGCAGCAAGGGGAATCATGAGGATATTGTAGAAAAATGCCCAGAAGAGGTTCTGGCGTATGGTGCGGATGACGGAACGGCTGAGCTGCAGTGCTGATACTGCGTCGCCTAACTCACTGCGCACCAGTACAATGCCTGCACATTCCATGGCAACATCGGTTCCGGCGCCTATCGCGATGCCTACGTCGGCGCAGGTCAGGGCAGGGGCGTCATTGATGCCATCGCCTATCATGGCAACGCAGTATCCTGCGCGCTGGAGTTCATTCACCTTCGCGGCCTTATCGGCAGGTGTAACGCCTGCATAAAACTCTTCTACGCCTGCCTGCTGAGCTATTGCTGCAACGGTGTCAGGGGTATCGCCACTCATGACCAGTACCCTCAGCCCTGCAGCCTGCATGGCTGAAACTGCGGTGATGCTATCTGCTTTGATTGGGTCTGCCACATGGATGCAACCCATGTAGGAATCTCCCTGCGCCAAGTAAATAGGTGTAATGCCACTTGGTGCTGAAAGCACAGAATCCGGCATTTGAATGCCCTGTTCACGCATGAGCTGAGCATTGCCTGCAGCACAGGTCTGGGTGCCAATCATGGCCGTTATGCCGCGTGCTGCGTGGTATTCGAGTTGCGTGACTGACTCAGGTGTATAAAATTTGGTAATCTCTCTAATTACTTTAGCCAGAGGATGAGAGCTATTGTGTTCAATGTTGCAGGCAAGTTGTAATATTGATGTTTTAGACACCTGTTCTGCGGGGTAAACACCCAGCGCGACAGCTTGCCCAGTGGTGAGTGTGCCCGTCTTGTCCAGCACAACGGCCGTTGTGCGGCGCGCATTTTCCATGGTAGCGCCATCGCGGAAGAGAACTCCGTGTTCAGCCCCGATACCGGCGCCGGCTGCAATGGCTACTGGAGTAGCGAGTCCGAGTGCGCAAGGGCATGATACGACAAGTACTGCAATGGAACAGCCTATGGCGAAGGGAAGTGAGGCACCACAAATCAGCCAGATAGCGGCTGTTGACACCGCGATGAGTACGACTGCTGGCACAAAGAATGCAGAAATGCGATCCGCAAGGCGTGAAATAGGAGCCTTGGAAGCTGTAGCTTCGCTCACGAGATGGATGATGCCGTTGAGAGCAGCATTATCGCGAAGCTGGCAGGCTTCTGCTCTGAGTTCAGCATTGCCGTTGATAGTTCCGGCAAAGATTTTGCTTCCTTTTTCTTTAAGTACAGGAATGCTTTCGCCCGTGAGTGCTGATTCGTCGATGGATGAAACTCCTTCTGTTACAATGGAGTCGATGGGCACTCTCGAGCCGGCGGGAATGATGAGGCTATCTCCGATGCAGACTTCTTCAGCGGGGATGATGATGCTTTCTCCATTTCTTATAACAGTAGCAGTCTGCGGCAGAAGTTCCTTCAGCTTGTTGGCGGCATCCCCTGCGTGCGCGGTTGCCCTGTTTTCAATCCATTTACCAAGAGTGATGAGAGTAAGGATCATTCCCGCTGCATCAATATAGGCATGCCCGCTATGGAATAAGCAGATGTCTAAAATACTGTACAGAATACCGGCTGATGAGCCCAGCGCAATCAGCGTGTCCATGTTTGGCGCAAAATTCGCCGCAGACCGTGCGCCGGAGATAAAGAATTTGCGGTTTAACCACAAAATGGGCAGCAAAAGCAGCAGTTGCAGCAAGGCGCTTCCGTGTACGAAATGATGCAGAAGCATCATCGGAATCAGGAATGTCAGAGAGATGAAGAATCGGCCTTTAAAGTTCTCTCTGCTACAGGGTGTACTGTTACCTGTGCTTGCGCCGTAACCTGCACGTTCTACAGCGTTTATGATAAACGAATCGTCAAGCACGGTATCGTCATAAGCGACACGCATGCTCCTGGTGAGCAGGTTCACCTGCACCTGCTTGACGCCCGTTAATTTGCCGACAACTCCCTCAACTCGTGCAGAGCAAGCTGCACAGCTCATTCCAGTAACCGTAAAGCCCTGTTGCTTCATGTTGTGGTGTTAATGCAGGCAGGGCAGGTGGGATAGCCGGATTTACTTTGCTTCGGCAAGCACTTCGTCCATTGCCTCCGAGCGCGAGCAGCTGATGGCATCGCGTCCACTCCAATCCTTGAGTGTGGGATCGGCGCCATTCTCGATGAGGAGACGTGCCATTGTACGGTTGTTGTCAATGACGGCATGCATCAGCGGCGATATGCCGTTTTCATCGCACTGATTGGGGTCGGCTTTCAGAGTGAGAAGAACGCTAACGCACTTACTCTTATTGTTGAGCACGGCTGCAATGAGAGGTGTACTGCCATTGTAGCGGTGGTCGAAATTGAAGCCGCCGGGCTGCTGTGAAAGGATGTGCAGCAGCTCATGGCGTCCGTTTTCTGCAGCATGCAGAGCTGCACTGCGGATGATAAGCTCAGCATCTTTTGCTTCGGGCTGAGCCAGCAGGCCACGAACAGCCATTTTCTTGCCGAGAATGGCAGCCAGTTCAAGGAGAGAGCGACCTTCCTTATCCTTAAGCCAGAAGGGATTGCTGTTTCCTTCCTGCCACTTGGCATTCAGTTCGTTGTAAGCGGTAATCTCATCATGGTAATCCTTCTCCTGGCGCAGGGTAACCCAGCAGCAGCTGCAGAAGATGAGATACACCATGCTCCATACCACGTTCATGACGGATTTGCGGCGAGCCAGAGCCTGTGCAAAACTGAGCAGACCGTTTACAATAAAGCCTGATACACAGAGTGTAAGAAGCCATATTTCGACCTGAGAAGGTGTCTCGATACCTGCGCTGACCTTCCAGGAAAGAAGGGCAATGACAATAAGGAGCAGGAGGGGATTGATGTAATCTTTCATCCAGTTTGTGCTTGGTTAGGGGTCGCGGATAAATTATTCCTTTGCAGAATCGGATCGCTTGGCTTCTTCTGCTTTTTCCTCTGTTTTTGTTTCTGTGGGCTTTTCCTGTTCAGGATCAGATGCTTCTGCAGGTTTTTCGGCCTCTTTGTCGCTTTCTGACGCCGTTATTTCGGTCTTGTCGGGTTCCTCTACGGGTTTTTCTGCTTCAGCAGGCGCTTCTGGAGCCTTTTCCTCAGGTTTCTTTTCTTCCGCAGGCTTTTCTTCCTTCGTGGGTTCTTCTGCGGGCTTTTCTTCTTTCTTGGGCTCCTCAGCGGGCTTCTCTACCTTCTTGGGCACTTCCGCAGGCTTTTCTTTCTTTGCTTCCGCAACGGTAGCCGGCTTTTCAGCAACCGGGGTGGCAGGTTTCAGCTTGTTTGCAGGAGATGCGGTAGCCAGCTTAAGTACAGGCTTTGTTTTGCTGACGGGTTCAGCAGGTTTCTGTTCTTTTTCTGCCTTTGGGGTGCTTTCTGTATCTTTAACTTCCTTATTATCAGCAGGTGCTGGTTCTTCTTTTTTCTTGGCTGCTTTCTTCTTTCCGTTGCCGATATAGGTTTCGAAGCATGCCATAAGCAAGGCATAGATAAGGAAGAAGGCGCCCGGAACAGCTGCCAGAATCCACGGGGTGCCTTGAACTATATACAGCGCCTCAGGAAGGGCGGGGGATGCGCTGTTTGCCCAGAGCTGGGAGGCATAGGTGAAAAACTCTGTGACGCCGTACCACAGGGCGTAGCTGATAACGGCGGTGATAGCGACTCGTCCGCAGGCGGAGGCACACACCCAGCCGGCAATGAAGATGAGCAGCGTAATAGCCAGCGGAATTTCGTAGGCTGTAAAGCTCTGGCAGAATTGGTTGACTGCTTCATTGTGCACCAGCGCACTCGGCAGGGCGATGCCCGGGCCCGCCAGGGTATAGAGGCCGCTGGCAATGAGTACCAGGATGGAGGCGCAGAAGAGCGTGTTCCAGATGGCGTCCAGAATGCGGGTGATGGAGAAGATGGTCAGCAGAACGACCAGTGCCAGCGAAACTGTAAGATAGTTGATACCGCAGAGCTGATCAAGCAGCGCAGGGCCGTTGATGCTGTTGCAGAACTCGCTCAGAGACGTTGTGGGGGAAACTTGCAGATAGCACGCCACGGCAATCAGCACAATAATGCTGAACACCAGACGGAAGAGAATTGCTAATGCCTTCATGATTGCTCTATTTTAGGCAATCCCCCCCTCCGCGTCAAGGTAAATCCCCGTTTCCGCATCATAATTTTGCGCGCGCGTAAAAAGAGACCGTCGGAGCATCTGCTCCGGCGGTCATCCTGTAAACTGGTTTACTTTGTTTTTTACTCCGGCAGGCATTCGCCTTCCACTATCTGCTCCAGTGTCTGGCGGCGGCGGATGATGCTCCACTTGTCGCCATCCACCAGCACCTCGGCGGCCAGCGGGCGGGAGTTGTAGGTGGAGGCCATGCTGAAGCCGTAGGCACCGGCGCTCAGCTCGGCAAGCACTTCGCCTGGCTTCACGTCTGCGATGCGGCGGTTCTGCGCCTGGAAGTCGCCCGATTCGCAGATGGGGCCCACGATGTCGGCCACGATGTCGTCGCCTCTGTGTTCCTGCACCGGCCAGATTTCATGGTAGCCTTCGTAGAGGGCAGGGCGGATGATGTCATTCATGCCGGCGTCAATCATCTTGAAGGTCTTGGCTTCGCCCTTTTTCTCATACACGCAGGTGGTGAGCATGGCGGCGGCGTTGCCGACCAGACGACGGCCGGGTTCCATGAGAATCTTGATGCCGAGCGGCTTGAGCAGGGGGATGATGGCATCCGCATAGCTTTGGATGGTAATCTGCTCGGGGTGGGCAGCCCACCACTCCGGCTTGCCGGATTCCAGGCAGCCGTCATAAATGATACCGATACCGCCGCCGATGGACCAGAACTCGATGTTGTAGAGCTCCATGAACTTCTTCACGATGGGCAGCACCTTCACCACGGCGTCCACAAAGGGCTGCACCTCGGTAAGCTGCGAGCCGATGTGCATCTGCAGACCCTTGATGTGCAGGTTGGGCATTTCGGCTGCGATGGTGGCATACACCTCCTCAATGCGGGTGATGTCCACGCCGAACTTGTTCTCGTTGGTGCCGGTGGTGATATACTTGTGCGTGTGCGCGTCCACGTGCGGGTTCACGCGCACGGCCACAGGGGCCTTCATCCCCATTTCGCCGGCAATGCGGTTGATTTTGCGCAGCTCGTTCTCGCTTTCGCAGTTGAAGCAATAGATGTTCTGCTCCAGGGCGTAGCGAATTTCGGGCTCGGTCTTGGCCACACCGGCGTAGGTGCACAGGGTGGGGTCGCCACCGGCATTGATAACGCGCCAGAGCTCGCCGCCGGACACGATGTCGAAGCCGGCGCCCAGCTTGGCCATGAGGTTCAGGATGGCTTTGTTCGAGCAGGCCTTCACGGCGTAGGCCACGTGGGCATCGATGGAGGAAAATGCATTGCGGAACTCGACCAGATCATCAGCGATGGTTTTTTTGCTGTATACGAAGACGGGGGTGCCGACCGCAGCGGCAATGTCAGCCAGATTCACGCCCTCGCAGTGCAGAGCGCCGTTCTTGTAGGCGAATGTGTGCATTTACTTATTGATAGTGTGCTGTTGAAGTTTTTCGACGTGGGGCGGCGGCTCATCGGAAATGATGGTGGCAGCCCAGGAAAGGTCGCGGGAGTTGACGAGTGCCAGCTTGATGAGCACCATGATGGGCACAGCCAGCAGCATGCCGATGGGCCCCCACACCCAGCCCCAGAACAGCACGGCCAGCACCACCACGGTGGTGGCAATGCCGAACTGCTTGCCGAGGAAGATGGGCTCGATGCCGTTGCCGATGGCGAAGTTGATGGCGATGTAGCAGCCCGTGATGATGAAGGCATCGCCCCAGCCACCCATAAGCAGGGCCATGATGATGGGCGGAATCGCCGCCACAATGGAACCGATGGTGGGAATGTAGTTCAGCACATAGGCCAGTACGCCCCAGAGGAAGGCAAAGGGAACATCCATGGCAGCACAGGCCCACCAGGCCAGGGCGCCTGTGGTGGCACTGGCGATGGTCTTGATAAGCAGGTAGCGCTGGATGCCGCGCAGGGCCACGGTGAAATCTTCCTTGCCCTTGGTGCTGTTCGGCAGGCGGTGCACATTGCGCTTGAAGAGCTTGGCCTCGCCCAGCATGAAGGTCATGAGGATGAGCACCAGCGTGCAGGTGGTGATGAAAGTGATGGCCTGCCCGGAGATGGACTGCACCATGCTCACCATCTGCTGAGTGTCGAACAAATCCTGGGGGGAGCTGAACACGGCGCGCGCCTGTTCTTCCATACCGAATTTGCCCAGCCATGTCATGAGCTCGTTATATTTTTCTACCATGCGGGCTGTGAAATCGCCCTGAATCGTGGCCTTCATATCCGCTGCCAGGTATTTGATGATACTGGCCACGCCGAAGAGGATACCGCCGTCCGCCACCACCGTGGCGGTCACTGCCAGCCAGTGCGGGAAGCGCAGGTATTTGCTCAGCAGTTTGGTGATGGAGTAGCTGATGATGGCCAGGAAACCGGCCAGCATAATAGGCAGCAGCACACTGCGGGCTGCCTGTAACCCGAAGATTACAATGACAAAGGCCGCCGCGGTGAGAAGAAAACGCGCACCTTCGCCGAAATACGGCGGACGATCATTGGGCGAGTCAGTGGAGTCGGTCATAAATCGCGCACATTCTACACGGGCGCGCGTGTAATTTCAAGGTTGAAACACGGTCATGGCGCAAAATAATCACACAAGTGTTCCGTTTTATCGAGCAGAATAACAAGGGGCCTGTCAATTATGCCAACATGTCCGTATCAATACCAGTACCCGGTTTTCTCCTGCCAGATGAGCTGCACCTGCTCTGCTGCCGGAGATACCTCAGGTTCCCTGCTGCGCGCGGGGGTGCACAGCAACCCTTTCCATGTGTACCGCGTTGTTTTGCAAGGGGTATAGAAAAAACGGGTCCCGGGCTGCGCGGCTTCCATGCGCGCATTCAGCTCTGCAAACAAAGCAGCAGGCATCTGCCCATGCGCTTCACTCTTCTTGGTATCCATGCAGGTACAGATATTATACTCCTCCTCCATCCGAACGTGGTAATAATCGCCCAGGTACGGAAGTATCAGTACACGCGCGGCGCAAATCACCAGCCACCCCGCCAGCAGACAGATATACAGGCGTTTGATACGGCTCACGGTGTCACTTTCCCTTTCCGGTTTAATTTCGCCAGCCATTCCTGCACCACGGCTTCGGCAGACTCTGCCGGCCCCGCATCCGCCCAGACAAGAGCCGGCCGGACATGCACCAGTTCCAGTCCTCCATCTGCGGAGGGAATGGCAAGATAATATTCGCTGCCACACATCTGTACGCTCCACGTGATATACCATAATCGGTACATGTCGCTGCAGCGTTCATCCAGCATGCGGTTGAGTTCTGCCACCTCCCGAATTGTCAGAGGACGCTCGGGGAGCCCCGCCACGGAGGTGCGTTCTACCTCAAACACAGCTGGCGATGTGCAGAGCAGCAGACTGCCGGCTATCCACACAACCGGAGCCGCCAGCCCCCAGAGCATCAGCCGAAACCACTTATTCATCGCCACAACCTTAGCACAATCACCTCCATATGGTCAATTCCTCGGAGACACTGTAACGCAAATGTAACACAGGGTTGCTCTTGTTTTTGGATTTGACGCAGAATGCAGAACATGCTAGCATCCCAGCGTATGAATCATCTGCCCTTGCTCCTGCTCACCCTTGCCGCTTGTTGCGGATGTACCGGGACCAACCAACCCGGGCCGGTACAGCCCCCGGCGGTGAAAATGAGCGTCGAAGCGCACCGGCAGAACCTCGAGGGCATGCTGTATCAATTTGAACTTGCTTGGCTGCAAAACGGTGCCGGCTATGATACACAGTCCGCCTTCAGCAAGGTAGCCGAACCATACATAGATTCCATCTCAGATATTTCCACGCTGGAAAAACTCTATTTCTCCCTCTGGAGCATCGACCCGAATGACCACGAGAGCCTGCAAGCCTGGTCACACGGTATCGACGAGTTCAATTACTACATTGTGCGCAATATTGCCCGGCAGGGAACCCGTGAGGCATACGATTCCTTTATGCGCATCAAACAATTCCGCTGCGATGGAGCCTGGGCAGGCACGCTCCGTGAGCTGGAGTGGCAATACCTGCGTTCTTATTCTCAGGATCCGCGTGTCCTCCAATCTCCTTGCGGCATTTTTCACTGAACCTTTTCAGGATACGGCGTCAATGTATCATTGTTTAGTACAGAATGGCCGCTGACCATAGCCTGCAATACCTCGGAATGAGTACTGGATTCAAACATTTCCGTTTCCTGTTCCTGCTGCCAGCCATACTCATGCTGAACAGCTGCGCATACGTGAAGTAGGGCTGGAATACGAGGGGGGCGCCTGTGCCGCTCTGGTGGAAAAGACGAATCTGCCCGTCTGTGCTGAATTAATCATTAATCCTTCCTCTGCTTACGCATCGGGGGCGGTGTCGGGCCAGTCGTGGCGGGGATAGCGGCCGGCGAGGTCTTTTTTCATCTGTGGGTAGCCGTTGCGCCAGAAGGAAGACAGGTCGCTGGTTATCTGGTAGGGACGCTGGTTGGGGGCCAGAACTTCCACCAGGCATTTGATGCGGCCTTCGGCAATGGTGGGTGTCTGCGGCACACCGAAGAGCAGTTGGCATTTCAGCCCGAAAACGGGGGTGCCGTCCTCGCGGTAAAGCAGTTTCACTTCGCGCCCGTTGGCCAGTTTGATGGCCTTGGGGGCATACTTGTTCAGGCAGTCCTTCTGCCAGGGGGAAAGCCACTCACCCAGAATGGGGAGCACGGGGCGGTTCTGAATATCCTTGTAGCTCACGGCGCCTTCGCAGAGCATGGTGATGGCGACCAGCCTGTCTTCCTCGCCGAACTCGGGCATTTCCAGCTCGGGCATCGCGTTGCGCAGGCAGGTCAGTCGGTTTATCCACTGCAGCACATGGCCGTCCCAGCCTTCCAGTCGCAGGTTGCCGCGCACCACCTGGTCGGCCAGCAGCGGGGCTGCGGCATCGGTGTCGGCATCGCCGGTTTCCTTTTCGGCAATGACGAGGTCGCGGTAGAGGAGGCGGTGGTGGTTCAGCACGCGTTTGCGAGCCGGGTCATACACCGCTACATCGACTTCGTGGGTCGGTAAGTCTTCTGCCTGCAGAATCGTGCAGCGGCTGAGTCGGGTCTCCACATTCTTGCCTCCGATTTCCGTCATTTCTGCTGCCAGGAAGATGTCTGCTCCGCGGGCAACAGAATCGGCGGCGATGCTGCCGCCCCTCCGCTGGCAGAGGCGGGCGGTGCCGGTGGCGGTGCTGTTGCGGGCGGCAACCTGGGAGGGGAAACTGCCCAGCAGGCCTCGCACCACGCCGCTGCGGGCAGTTGCAAAATCGGGCTCGGTGGCATGCCCCCGCAGCATCTGGCGGTATGCCTGTGAAATCTCGCGTGCAGCGCGTGCCATAATGCCCAGTCTGCTGCATTCCTGAGGATTGTAGTGGAGCGCTTCCGCCTGCTGCACGGCCCGCCACTCGGCCTGGAAATCGGTGTAGTCATCCTCTTTCCTCAGCGTGTCTGAGAGGCCGCTGGCCATGGCGATATTCTCGCCCTGAAGCAAGGCCGCTATGGCCGCCATTTCGGGGGCGCAGCCGTGTTCTTCACCTGCCACGAGCAGTCTTGCCAGCACGGGAGGCAGGGGGTATTGCAGCATCTTGCGCCCAGTGGAGGTGATGCCATCGGCGTCTGCGGCTCCCAGTTCCTCGAGCAGCTGCCAGGCCCGGGTTGTTTCTGCCTCGGTGGGGGCATCGGGCCAGGGGAAGTGGCGGATGTCGTTCAGATTCCGGCAGCCCCATACCAGCAGGTTGAGGAAAGCCTGCGAAATGTCGGCCCTGTGCACTTCGGGGGCAGGGAAGGGGGCGCGGCGGCGGTGTTCGGTTTCGCTCCAGAGTCGTATGCAACGCCCCGGCCCCAGACGCCCCGCGCGACCGGCACGCTGCTCGGCCTGCGCCTGGGAGATGGGCACCACATGCAGGGTGGAGATACCGCGCAGCGGGTCCCAGCGGGATTCGCGGGCTGTGCCGCTATCTACCACAGAGCGCACACCTTCAATGGTGAGCGATGTTTCTGCAATGTTGGTGGAGACGATAACCCGCGGTCTGCTGCCGCACTCTACCGCTCGGCTCTGTGCCTCAGGTGTCAGCTGACCATGCAGGGCAAAGACATCGCGTCCGCTCATCCACCCGACCTGCTCCAGAATCTCCACCGTACGGCGGATTTCGTATGCCCCGGGAAGGAAGACAAGCACATCGCCGCTGTCTTTCTGCTCAATCAGCTGTCGCACGGCTGCGCCGCATTGCTCCCACACGGGCGGCGCCTGCACATAGCCGAACTTGTTGCGCACGGGCACGGGGGGCATGTAGGTGGTCTCCACGGGGTACAGCCGCCCCTCTGCCCGCAGCACGGTGGCCTGCGGCAGGTAATCCTGCAGCTTGTCCAGCTCCAGCGTGGCCGACATGACGAATACGCCGATATCGGGGTGGGAGCCGCGCTGCATCTGCAGCACTCGGGCCAGGCATAAATCGCCGCTGAGCCGGCGCTCGTGCACTTCATCGAAAATAACGGCGGATACCCCCTTCAATTCCGGGTCTTCGGTCAGCCTGCGCTCCAGAATACCATCTGTCACGAAGAGGATGCGCGTGGCGGCGCTGCGGCGGGAATCGAATCGCACGGTGTAGCCCACTTCCTGCCCCAGCTGGCAGGGGAATTGCCGCGCCACGTAGCCGGCCAGCAGACGCGCCGCTAGCCTGCGCGGCTGCACCACGATGATGGTGCCTTTCTCGCCCCAGCCGGCTTCCAGAAGCATGCCGGGAATGCGGGTGGATTTGCCGCTGCCGGTCGGTGCGCTGAGCAGCACGCAGAATCCCGGCTGGCTCACGGCCTCCAGTACTTCGCTCCGTATCTGCTCAATGGGTAACATCGCGCCGCATTGTACACCAGCCGCCCCAGCCAAGTCAAGCTCGCTTCGCAGCGTTGCATAACAGCAAAAAATACGCTCAAAAGGGCGAATTACAGGCTTGCGGAAATGCCCCCGATATGGTATAAAGTATCAGTTGCCTATGCCGAGAACTGCGGTTATCAGTGATATTCATGCGAACCTGCACGCGCTCTACGCCGTCATGGCGGATTACCAGTGCGAGCAGTGCACGGGCGTTGTGTGCCTCGGCGATGTGGTGGGCTATAATGCTTACCCTCAGGAATGCGTGAATGAAATCCGCGCTCTCGGCTGCCCAGTGGTGAAGGGGAACCACGACGAAGAAGTGGTGAATCTGGAGAATACCCGCATGAATCCGCTGGCACGCCAGGCCATGGAATGGACCCGCTCCTGTCTGGATGAGGACAGCCTCAACTGGCTGCGCCGCCTGTCGGTGCAGCGTATCGAGCGCTCCCAGTTTGCCATGGTGCATTCCAGTCTCGACCAGCCGCTGGCGTGGAACTATATTTTCAACGCCAACGATGCGGCCACCAGTTTCCCCCGCCAGTTCCTGCCGCTCTGTTTCCATGGCCACACCCACCAGCCCAAGGTGTTCACCTGGGATGGCCGCCGCTCCGTGGAGCGCACCGAATTCTGGCAGCAGCTCCGCGAGGAGGGCCAGACCGTGGTGCCTCTCGAAATGGGGCTCAAGTATTTCATCAATGTAGGTTCGGTAGGGCAGCCTCGCGATGGCGACCCCCGCGCCTGCTACGCCATTTATGACTCCGATGCCCGCACGGTGACCTTCCGCCGCGTGGAATACGATGTGGCCGGTGCCCAGCAGGCGGTTCTCTCCGTTGGCCTGCCCGAGTATCTGGCCGAGCGTCTCGGTACCGGTAAATAATCCTTCTTTCATTCATTCGATAAGGAACAAAAACTTACTCCTCATCCATGTCAATCCTTCGAAACTCTCTCCCCGCTGTCATTCTGTTCCTGCTGGGCTCGCTTCTGGCCTGGTATCTGGTACCCATTGAGCTGGAGCAGATGCGTTGGGAAGTGCCCGGCATGCCGGAAACCTACCCCATCGAGCAGCTCTGCCGCCCCATCTTCCTCGGCCTCCTCTGCTATCTGCCCTTTATCGGGGCGGTGTTCTATGCCTTCATGGGCACCATGGATCGCTACATGTCTCGCAACTTCATCACGTACTTCCTCATGTGTACGCTGATTCTGCTGCTCATCTACATCCTGGCCGACTTCACGGATAACATGGAGCGCTTCCGTACCCGTTTTGAAAATCCGCTCATTGAGGCCTTGGGCTTCTACGGCACGCAGTTGCCCATGTTCCTCTACCAGATTCTTCCCTACACCCTGCTCATGGGCACGCTCTGGTGCCTCAGCAAGCTCTGCGGTGGTTCGGAAATCACCGGCATGCTGCAGTCCGGCCGTTCGCTGCTGCGCGTCTGCATGCCCATCTTCCTGCTGGGTTCCCTGGTGGCTCTGGGCTATGGCATCTGCGGTTTCCACTGGGCGCCGAACGGCTCCATGTACCGCGAAATGGTGCTCAAGCGCAACAAGAATGCCGATGGCTCAGCCAAGCCCATCGTCTATCGCAGCGACGCTACCTCCCGCATCTGGCGTATTGAGAAACCGCCCTTTATCACCGACCTCAGCCAGCCCATGCGTGTCGTGAATATCGACCAGTTCGATTCGGAGGTGCGCGGCAAGCTGCTCAAGCAATACCGCGCCGAAAGCGCCGTGTGGAACAAGGAGGAATCCACCTGGACCTTCACCAATGTGTATGTGCGCGAAATGGCCGCCCCCGGCACCCGCCCCAAGGACGACACCTTCATCGCCACGCTCACGCTCGCTTTCGATGAAAAGCCATACCAGATTGTGAGCCCCGGCACCGGTGGCCGCATCGATGCCATGGGCACTTCCGCCCTGTATGAATATATCTCCTCCGGCGCCGGTTCCCGCGAGGATCGCCGCAAGAAGCGCACCGAGTGGCATGTGCGTATCTCCCGCATATTCTCCTGCATGGTACTGGTGCTGCTGGCCATTCCCAGTGCGGTTACCTTCCAGCGCCGTGGCACCATGAAGGGCATCGGTATCGCTGTGCTGCTGGCTGCACTCATGCTGTTCTTTTACCGCGTGTTCCCCGCGCTTGGTGAGGCCGGCGTCATGCAGGCCTGGCTCAGCGCCTGGATTCCGAACTTCCTCTACATAGGCATTGCGGTATACCTCTTCCGCAAGAATCTGGCTCACCGTTCCTTCAAGGAGTGGTTCCAGGCCAGAATGAAGGGCGAAATGTGATGCCTGCCTCCATGCGTAGACCCAAGGGGATAATCTTTGATTTCGATGGCGTGCTCGTTGATACCGAGTGGGCCATCTACCAGTCCTGGGTGCACCTCTACGCCCGCGAGGGGCAGGAGATTTCCATCGCCACCTATGCACCTTGTCTGGGCGCGGGCTATTCTCATTGGGACCCCGCCGCTCATCTGGAGAAACTGACCGGTAAGACCTACGATTGGGAAGCCGAGACTCCCGCCCGCCAGGCTATGCTCGAAGCTGATCTGGAGCGCATGGGTCTCATGGAGGGCGCCGCAGAACTCTTCTCCTGGTGTCGGGAGCAGGGCATAGGCCTCACCGTGGCGTCCTCGTCCTCCCGCCGCTGGGTGCAGGGCTGGCTGGAGAAACTCGGCATATACGAGCTGTTCGATGGCGTATTCACCCGCACCGATGGATACCCCGTGAAGCCCAATCCAGCCCTTTTCCTCGCCGCGCAGCAGTGCCTCGGCCTTGAAAAAGAGGATTGCCTTATCATCGAGGACTCGGAAAATGGCACCATCGCCGCCCAGAATGCCGCCATCCCCTGCGTGGCCATCCCCAACCGCATGACTGAAAGCAGCGACTTTTCCCGCGCTGCCTGTCGCTGCGCCTCGTTGCTCGAACTCTTGCAGCACTTGAAGGCATCCTGCTAAGCTCTCGCTTATCAGTAGTTTGTGCCGCATAGTCAAAAAAATAGTAAAAAAATACAATTTTTGGCTTGCAATCTGCGAGTATCTGGTGTAAACTTCCCCCGCACCCCGTCCAAGACGGGCTTGCAGAATGGCTCGGTAGCTCAGTTGGTAGAGCAGCGGATTGAAAATCCGCGTGTCGGCGGTTCGATCCCGTCCCGAGCCATTTTTTTTGTGCCCTGGTTGCACGAAAATTTGCTCTCCACCATCGGGGCGTAGCTCAGCCTGGTAGAGCGCCAGCTTTGGGAGCTGGATGTCGCAGGTTCGTATCCTGTCGCCCCGATCAGATTTTACCATAAATAACGCACTGTAGAAGATGTAACACCTTCACAGTGCGATTTTTTGTCTTGTGTAGTGTCAACCATGTATGGTAGTAGTGTGTCACACGACCTGCCACACGACGTGTCACATTTGTGGGGTCAATAGCAAAAAGTGTGGAATTTGAATTTTCATATCACAATGTGCCCACATTCAATTAAGACTCTTAATCGGTAGTTCTGAAAGTTACGATAGCCATAGGCGCGGCGTTGAATTAATTTCATTTTTCTATGGAA
>JAZRHL010000015.1:0-27109 GCA_045644745.1 Akkermansia sp. | reverse complement strand
CAATCCGTATAAAAGCATACATGCAAAGCCCCCTGATTTGCATCAGGGGGATCTATTTGCCAAAAATAGCTGATGATTTTCGCTATTCTTTGATATAGGTACACTCTACTTTAGGATGTTTACCTATTTTGGACAGCTATGCCTCATGTTGTCGGAAATCGTTTGCATTCTGGTAGAATTGGTGTATACTTGCCGCGCCATGCTGACCATCAAGAAACTCACCAAAGCACATGCCGGGCGCACGCTCTTCTTCGAGACCGAGCTCGTTGTCAACTGGGGCGAGCGCATTGCGCTGGTAGGGCCCAACGGCGCAGGTAAATCCACCCTGTTCCGCATGATCCGCGGCGACGACACGCCCGATGAAGGCCAGATTGTCATGGACGACTACGCGGTGGTCGGCTATCTGCAGCAGGAAGCAGGCGACCCCACCGACCGCACCGTGCTCGAAATCGCCATGAGTGTGACCCCCGAAATGGGCGATGCCATCCGCACCCTGCGCGAGTGCGATGCCAAGGGCGACAACTCCAGCGACGAGTACGCCCAGGCCATGGACACCTTCATTTCCCACGATGGTTACCAGATTGAGCCCAAGGCCAAAAAGATACTGAAGGGGCTTGCTTTCAAGGACGAGGACTTCCACCGCCCTGCCCGCGAGATGAGCGGCGGCTGGGTGATGCGCGCCCACATGGCGCAGCTGCTCGTGGCCGAGCCCGACCTGCTCATGCTCGACGAGCCCACCAACCACTTGGACCTCATGAGCCTGCTCTGGTTCCAGCGCTACCTCATGAACTACCCCGGTGCCATCTTCATGATTTCGCACGACCGAGATTTCATGGACTCGCTCGTGGAAACAGTGTACGACATCGAAAATGGTGAACTGGTGCGCTACACCGGCAACTACACCCGCTTCCTGGAGCTCAAGGAACAGCGCTATGAACTTGTGCTGGCTGCCTGGCGCAACCAGCAGCGCGAAATCGCCCACATCGAGTCATTTATCGAACGCTTCCGCTCCGTGGCCTCCAAGGCCTCGCAGGTGCAGAGCCGCATCAAGCAGCTCGAGAAGATGCGCCGCATCGAAAAGCCCCGCCAGGCCCGCCGCGTGTTCAAGTTCATCTTCCCCCAGCCCCCGCGCAGCATGCAGAAGGTGCTCGAGCTGGAAAAAGTGGGCCAGAGCTATGGCAGCAAGCGCATCTACAAGAACCTCGACCTCCTCATCGAGCGAGGCGACCGCATCGTGCTCGTGGGGCCCAATGGCGCAGGCAAATCCACCCTGCTCAAGATTCTTGCCGGCGTGCTCCCCATCGATGAAGGCCAGCGCGTGCTGGGCACCACCACCCGCATCGGCTATTTCTCCCAGATGCGCTCGGAAAACCTCACCCCCAACTACACCGTGCTCGAGGAAATCATGAAGGCCGACCCCGAGCTGCGCGAGGAAGAAGCCCGCGCCGTGCTCGGTTCCTTCATGTTCCGCAAGCTCGACTGCGAGAAGCGCGTAGAGGTGCTCTCCGGTGGTGAGAAATCCCGCCTCAGCCTGGTGAAGTTCCTGGTGAACCCGCCTAACCTCCTGCTCATGGACGAGCCCACCACCCACCTCGACCTCATGAGTGTGGAAGCACTCTCCCAGGCACTCAAGCGCTACGAAGGCACCCTCGTCTTCATCTCGCACGATGTGCACTTCATCCGTTCCCTGGCCGAGAAAACACTCCACATTGCCCACGGCACCGTCACCCCCTATGCCGGCGGCTACGATTACTATCTGGAGAAATCCGGGCTACTCGACAACCCCGACGCCATGGACCAGTAATCCACCGACCTCACCATGCAAAGCATTCTGGAAAACCCCGTCTTCGTGCTCTTCGCCATCCTGTTCCTCGGTCTGGCGCTGGGCAACATCTCTGTGAAAGGCATTGCGCTGGGCAGCGCGGGCGTGCTCTTCGTGGCCATGGCCGCGGGGCACTTCAAGCTCACCATTCCCGCCGGTGTGTCCGATATCGGCACCGCCCTCTTCGTGTACTGCGTGGGTCTGGGCGTAGGTAACCGCTTCTTCTCAGCCCTGCGCAGCAAGGGCAAGAACCTCGTCATCCTGGCGCTGGTCATTGTTCTGGCCGGCTGGCTCACCGCGCTGGGGCTCTGCTCCCTGCTCGGTATCGACCTGAGCATCGCCGCCGGCATCTTTGCCGGTGCCTGCACCAGCACCCCCGCCCTGGCCGCTGCACTGGAAGCCGCCAAGGCTGCCGGGCTGAGCGAATCCGTCATCAATATCGGCTATGGTGTAGCCTATCCCATGGGTGTCATCGGCATCATCCTCTTCGTGCAGCTCCTCCCCCGCCTGCTGCACCAGAACCTTGCAGCCACCAAGGCCGACTCCACCCCCGACCCGCACACCATCATTGCCCAGCAGGTCTGTGTCACCAACCCGGAAGCCTTCGGTTGCAACCCCGAGTCGATGCTCAACACCAGCCACGCCAGCTGCCGGGTCACCCGCATCCGCCGGGGCGATACCTTCTACCCCCTGCAACCCGATGATGTCATGGCCGAGAACGATGTCGTGCTCATGATTGGTGAACGCGGCGAAATGGAACATAGTGTCGGTCTGTTCGGCCATGTTGTCGGAGGAGTGGAAAACCTGCGTCTACCGCAGAATGAGAACGCCGAGCTCATCGTGCTCGCGCCTTCCATGAACAACAAGAGCCTTCGCGAGCTCAACCCGCTCCAGCGCTACGGCATCGGCATCTCGCGCATCACCCGTCTGGGAAACACCTTCGTGCCCACGGCCGATACCGAAATTCTCCGTAACGACGTACTCCGCGTCGTGGGTTCCCCCCAGGCAATCGAAACCTTCAAGAAGGAATGCGGCCACCGCAGCACCGCATTCAACATGGCCGATATGATTTCCATCATGGGCGGTCTTGTGCTGGGCATCCTGCTCGGCAAGCTCACCTTCAGCTTCGGCGGGGGCGATGGTTTCTCCCTAGGCACCGCAGGTGGCCCGCTTGTTGTGGCGCTCATTCTCGGCCATTTCGGCAAAGTGGGTCCCATCGTGGGCTTCATCCCGCGCCCCTCGCGTCTTCTACTCATGGATTTCGGGCTCATGCTCTTCCTGGCAGGTGCCGGTATACGCGGCGGCGAAAAGCTCGTAGCCACCCTCATGGAGAACGGCCTCACCATGTTCCTTGTGGGCACCATCATCACCATCCTGCCTCTTTTCATCGGCTATGTGGTGGCGCGCAAGTTCCTGAAAATGGAGCTGGCCGAAACCCTCGGCTGCATCTGCGGCTCGCAGACCTCCACCCCCGCGCTCGGTGCCATCACCTCACAGACTGATAGCCAGGACCCCGTCATCGCCTACTCCACGGCCTACCCCATCGCCCTCATCCTCATGTCTGTCCTCGCCCAGATTCTGGTCGAAATGGCATAAGGGGCATGCATATTTCCCCAGCGGCCTCCGCCGCACCCGAAAAAACAAAACCACCTGGCATTTTCCCAGGTGGTTTTTCTTTCTTCGAGATTCTTCATTCAGCCCAGCTTTGCAGCAGAGCGTGCGCCATAGACCGTGGCAGGAAACGCATCTGCCGCCCGCTGCCAGAGTTCGCGGGCTCGTGCGGGGTTCTGCAGCGCAGATTCGCAGAGCGCACCGGCGCGGTAAAGAAGCATGGCCGCATCCTCGCGGTCGCGCACGGCGGCAGCCGCTTCCTCCAGGGTGGCAAGTGCCGCTGTGGCATCGGGCAGCAGCTCCTGCTGCAGCCGGGCCAGTTCCAGCCAGCCGCGCAGGCGTCGGGGCTGGCGCAGCACCAGCTCACGCAGCGCGGGCAGCTGCGCGGCATCCTTCTCCTGCACAATCTGCTCCACCATGCGGGCCAGGGCGTCATTCTCAGGCGTATACGAACCGGCATACAGCCGCTCCGCCATCTTCTCACCCCAGCCCGGCAGCACCCAGTAGCGGAAGAGAAGCCCCTCCACCACCGCCAGCAGCACCAGTGCCACCAGCAGCAGCACAATGCCCTGCGTGGCCTCGCCGCCGAACATGAGCTTCTGCACTGGCTGCAGAGCCAGCGCAAACACCCCCACCGGCAGCAGCACCACCAGCACCTTGGCAAAGCGGCGCAGCATCACTTCTTGCCGGGCAGGTCGTCCATCTCCAGGTAGTCAAGCGCCATGGTGCGGTCCGGGTTCTGCGGGTTGCGCACCTCAAGCTTCATCTGCTTGAAGAACCAGGTGCCATCGCTCAGGCGCTGCACCGAGGTAATGGAAAAGCGCTTCCTGAGCTTGCCATCCTTGCCGTAGCCGTCAATCTGCCAGGTGGTGCCGTTCTCCTTATCCACCCACATGCGCACCCAGGCAAACTGCCCCACCGCGGGGTTCGGGTTGGGCACCTGCACCACGTAGCAATCGCGGCCCTTGATGCGGGAATCATCCCCGGCATCGACCATCTGGCCGCCCTTCCAGTAAAGGAAACGCAGCGACAAATCCTCGTAGCACACATCCGTGCCGGCAATGGTCTGGGTATACTGCGCAGGGGAAATCACGCGGGCCTTGCCGTTCTCCACCTGCACAATGTCCACATTCTTCTCGCTGATGCGGACATCGAAGCGCTTCCACACCTCGCCCTCCTTATACTGGAACGCGAGAGTCTCGCCGCGCACACTCAGGCTGAAGGGAATCTTGTTGCGGCCCTTGCGGATACGCCCGGCCACATCCTTATTCCCCTGGCTCACGGTCATCTCGCGCATCACCGCCAGCAACTCATCCGCCGTGGGAGCAGCATTCTCTTCTGCCTGTACCGGCACCACCATCAACGAAACCGCCAACGCTATGTATTTCCAGATCTTCATGGCTCTGCTTATACCATAAAGGCGCAGATATGCACAGCTTTTATTTCAACTACTGCGAATTCGGGGGCTGTTTCAAATCTGCTGGTAGACATATGCACCAGAACCAGCTAACATGATTAAAGGATAAAGATTACGCATTGGCATCATTAAGCAGAGCGACAAATCTGAAATTGTCGAGCCATTTGCGAAGCGTCATCGGAGCGGAATTTTGAGTCCCGGGGACGTAAGAGGGCAGGCAGGGGTAAGCCCGCATAGCGGGCGCAGCCCCTGCTAACAAACAAAAGATAATGGAGCCCCGACGAAAGGAGTGGGCGGCAGAGGCTTCTGCTTCAATGTGTAACCGTCGCCTCTACCACCCACTCACTACGTTCGGGGTTCAGATTATTTTTATGGTTAGCAGGGGTTCCGTCGCTTTGCGACTCCACCCCTGCCTATGCTCTGACGTCCCTGCGGGACTCCGAATTCCGCAGGCTACGCCTGCCAGATAATTGCCGATTTATCGATGATTGACTTATTATGCCAACGCATAATTTATTGCTAGGCCAGCAAATCTGAAACAGACCCCAACGAGGAAGAGCAGCTGCGGTTATTTGGGAGTTGTGGGGCTCGCAGAGTCCCACAACGTACCCGGGCATAGCGGGGGTATTTCGACCGGTGATAACCGGATTTAGACCACCACGCCAGTGGCGCATTTCACTTCGTGCGTACGCACGGAATTTCGGTGCAGAGCGTTATGTTCTGCAATGCAAGTGATTTCCGGAAAGCGGTGGGGTATTATCATCCGGCATTTACCAGCCCTGCGGGGCGTATAACAGGATACCCAGCAGCGCGGGGAGTGCCATGGTAAACCAGCTGATGGCCAGGGCAGAGGGTTGGGGAAGGAAGGGCGTGAGCCGGGCGAATCCCTGCAGGCAGCCGGCGCCGATGGCGATGGTGATGCAGAGTGTGCGCTCGAACATGGGGGCTGTCACGCTGGAAATGAGGGCAGCGGCCAGCAGTGCAATGAGCGCGCCCACGTTGAAGAGGTTGGTGCGGGCATCGGCGGCCTGTGTGCGCAGCGTCTCCCGCTCTCGTTCCCAGAGGAAGAACAGCATGCCCAGGTACCACACCGGAGCGGTAGTCACCATGTGCAGCGGGCTCAGCGAAAAACTGAAATAGAATGCCGGCAGCGCGCAGAACATGGCAAAGGCAATGCTACGCAGCAGGTTCCCGGTCTGCTGCAGTGCGCTGCCCCGGCAGAGCTGCGCCAGAAACAGGATGAGCCCCGGAATCAGTGCGTAATCCAGCACATGGCGCCCCACTTCGAAGAACAGCATCCACAGCGCTGCCATGCCCACGCTGAAAAGCAGCAGAATCACCAGCACCATGTGGCTGCGGTAAAAGGCAGCCTGCCAGGCCGTGGGGGATTTGATGGCCGCAGCCAGCCTGCCACCCATCACCCAGCACCACACGCCCGCCGCCACAAGCAGCATGGGGCCTTCTGTCACCATGGTAATCTGCAGCAGCGCGGCGCAGGCCACAGCCCAGCACAGCGCGGTGATGGGGGTATCCAGCCCCCAGAGCTGCAGGAACAGCAATCTTTGCTGCGTATTGGTGGGTGGTTTTTCCATTCGTGTTTCCGATTATCTACTCGCCTGCCTTGGGTAACAAGCTCTTGTTTTGTCATTGACGCGGGAAATAGAGCGTTTATTGAAGTACGATTTATGATTTCGACGAGTATATATCTGTCGGAGCACGGGACTGAAAGTCCCATACTCGAATAGAATCAGCTCCTGCCCGCCAAATCTCAATCCACCACTATCGAAAAACTTCTTCCCGCCCGCCTTACCGTTTGACACCGCGGGGCGGCTGTGCTATTCTTCATGCAGATAACTTATTCAGCTTATGCGTACGCTTCTGCTCCTTGTTTCTGCTTTTCTGGGTCTGGCTGTGCTGACTCCCGCTCCTGTTTCTGCCAAGGATGAACCCAGCTATGCCGGGCTTGACCGTGCCTATACCCAGGAAATCAAGGCGCTCACCGAGGCTGAGACCATGCTCAAGACCATCACCGATGAGCGCAGCGCCAAGGCGGTGAAAGCCAAGCTGATGCATAAGTTCTCGCTGCTGCGCCCCATTCTGCATGGCAACGAGGCTCAGCTCGAGGCGCTGGCCAAGGCCCAGAACCGCGTGAGCGATATCATGTGGGAGATGAAGAAGCAGCCCTACTTTGAGTCGGAGAACATGCAGGAGCTCTGGACTGTCATGACCCACCACTTTGCCCGCCGCTCTGCCGGCCGCAAGTAATGAAGCGTTTGTTCTGCATTGTTGCGCTCGGGGCTGCGTCGCTGGCGCAGGCTTCCCTGCTGGATGATTCCTCCCCCGTCACCCTGGATCCGGCTGAAATGTCGCGTGCCTGGCAGGCAGTGAGCTCGGGTGCTACGCCCAGCGCCACACCGGCGGCAGATTCGTGGCAGGAGGCCATGCTGCAGGCAGATGCCGAGCTTTCCCGCGTGCTCCTGCTGGCCTGGCTGCAGGAGCAGAACCCGCTGGCCCCCATGGCCGCCTATGCCGCCGATTATGCCGCCGCCGTGGGTCTGCACCGCAGCGCCCTTGCCGGCCAGCCTGCGGCCTGCGCTGTGCTGGCCGCGGCCTATCGCTCGGGTGCACTGGGCGTCTTGCGCCTGCCCGCGAGCGAACAAAAAGCGCGCTGGTTTGAACAGCGCGCCCTGAGTGCGGAAAATCTGCCCAGATAAGTTGAGATTTTGAATTATTGAGTCCCGGCAGGGACGTCAGAGGGCAGGCAGGGGCGTGCCTGTGAGGGCGTAGCAAGCGAGCAAAGCGAGACGCGAAGCCCCAAGCCCCTGCTAATCAACAAGGCGAAACGGAGCCCCGGCAGGGGCGGTAGAGGCTCATGCTTATCATTCTGATGATTTTCAACTTGTAACGACATCAGAAGAATGATAGTATGAGAGTGCTGAATATCGTATGGGTAACTCATTAATTAATGTAAGCTTGCATATTATTTTCCATGTTAAGAGCACAGGATGTACAATGCAAGCAGAGCATCTTCCTCGCATCTTTCGCTTTATAGGAGGCACTATTCGGGCAATGGGTGGTAGAGCATACACGATAGGCGGCATGCAGGACCACGTTCATATTCTGACCTCTCTTCCTGTCACAATGAGTCTTGCCGATTTTGTCCGCAATATCAAATCCAACTCCAGTAGATGGATAAAGGGGCTTGATATGTACTATAAAAGGTTTTCGTGGCAGGAGGGATATGGTGCGTTCTCGGTCAGCGAATCAATGAAGGAAGTCGTTACCACATATATTGATAATCAGGCCAAACATCATCAAAAGTATACCACGCATGAAGAGCTGGCTCTTTTCATGAAGAAGTATGGCATTCATCATGATTCCGCCGAAACGGATAGTGAAACGAGATTATCAAAGCCACGGCCTCTACCGCCCGCTCTCTTCGTTCGGGGCTCCGATAAATTTTATGGTTAAGCAGGGGCTTACGCCCCTGCCTACCCTCTGACGTCCCTAACGGGACTCCGTTTTGCTTTGTTAATTTGGGGCTTCGCGTCTCGCTTTGCTCGCTTGCTACGCCCTCACAGGCACGCCCCTGCCTGCCCTCTAGCGTCCCTGTCGGGACTCCAAATTCCGCGGGCATTCGCCCGCCTGTATTTAACAACTATTCACTATCCCCTATTCACTCTTCACTATCCCCTCTTCATTCTTCGGGCGTTTTCAATTCATTGCGCCACTCGGTCACTGCGCGGGTGATTTCGGCGGAGATATTGGCCTTGGGCTGCACGAAACCCGGAATGAACCACGGGAATCCGCCCACCAGGTCGTGGAACACATTCACCTCGCCGTGGCAGGTGCCGTGCCCGGAGCCGATGCCGATGGTGGGAATGGGGCTGGCCGCGGTGAGTGCCGCCGCCACGCTGTGGCGAGTGCATTCAATGACCACGGAGAACGCGCCTGCGCGCACCACTGCCTGCAGGTCGGCCATGAGGGCTTCGGCCTCGCTATCGGTCTTACCCTTCATCTTGTAACCGCCTTCTTCCTTCACCTTCTGGGGCAGCAGGCCGATGTGCGCCTGCACGGGGATGCCCGCCTGCACAATGGCTCGGATTTCAGCTTCCTTGGCCGCGCCGCCCTCCAGTTTCACGGCATCCACCCCGGTGGTCATGAGCCTGCGGGCGTTCTCCACTGCCTGTTCGGGGGTATCAAAGCTGTGAATCGGCATATCCAGCACCACCAGCGCATTCCTGGCGGCGCGGGCCACGCATTCACCGTGGTGCAGCATGTGGGCCATGGTCACATGCGTGGTATCGGGGTAGCCCAGCATCATCATGCCCAGGGAATCGCCCACCAGAATCATATCAATGCCGGCTTCGTCCAGCATGCGGGCGGTGGGGTAATCGTAGGCAGTAAGCTGGGAGATGGGCTCCTTGCCCATTTTGGCCGAAATGGCAGCAATCTTTTCTGATGTTGTCATGTCTGAAGAATGGAATCAGAGAGGGTAGGCGCTCACGGCGGGGCCGGCGGGCAGCTGCTCCAGCAGCTGGGCGGCAGTCTGCGTCTGCCCGGGCAGCACCAGCTGTGCATCCAGGTCGCAGAGCGGACGCAGCACAAACTCCCGCAGGTGGGCGCGCGGGTGGGGCAGGGTAAGGCCGGGTGTGGCTGCGGTTTCGCTGCCGCAGCAGATGAGGTCGATATCGCAGGTGCGGGCTTCGCCGTATTCTCCGCTGCGGGTGCGGCCCAGCTCTTGCTCAATGCGCAGGCAGAGCTCCAGAATCTCCTCTGCCGGCATGTCGGTCTCCACCTCCACGCAGGCATTCAGGTAGCTCGGGGAGCCTTCCGGGCAGCCCACTGGCTCCGTCTCATACACCTGCGACAGACGCAGGCCGCCGAACACATCGGCCAGGTAGTCGCAGGCAGATTCAAGCACAGCCAGCCTGTCCCCCAGGTTGGAACCCAGGGAAAAGACACAGCGGCGCATGGTTGCAGGAGCAGCCATGGGGAATTAATCGGTGAAACCGAGCACGTCCTGCATGTTGTACAGGCCGGCGGGCTTGTCAGCCAGCCAGAGCGCAGCGCGCACAGCGCCACCGGCAAAGGTCATGCGGCTGGAAGCCTTGTGGGTGAGCTCCACGCGCTCGCCATCGGTGGCGTACATCACGGTGTGGTCGCCCACCACATCGCCGCCGCGCATGGAGTGCATGCCGATCTGGCGCTGGGGGCGTGCGCCCACCAGACCCTCGCGGCCGTGCATCACGTCCTTGTTGTAGTCCATGCCGGTCTCCTCGCACACCACTTCGGCCAGGGTGCGGGCGGTGCCGCTGGGGGCATCCAGCTTGTGGTGGTGGTGCATCTCAATGATTTCGATATCGTAATCCTTGAGAATCTGCGTGGCCTTGCGGGTAAGCCAGAAAAGCGTGTTCACGCCCACGGAGTAGTTGGAGGCGAACACGATGGGAATCTGCTTGGCGGCTTCGGCAATAGCGGCGCGCTCCTCGTCGGTGTGGCCGGTGGTGCCGATGACCAGCGGCTTGCCCTGGGCCACGGCAGTGGCCAGAAGCTCGGGGGTGAAACCGTGGAAAGAGAAGTCGATGGCGCAGTCGGCGGCGCTCATGGCAGCGGCAATATCCTGCCCCACATCGTGCGTGGAGCCCAGCTCGGTGCCTTCGTTCAGCTCCACAGCCTGCTTCACCGCCTGGCCCATGCGGCCGGAAATACCGGTTACGAGAATCTTCATCATGGCTCCTTACAGCAGGTTAAAGCTCTTGAGCAGGTCGGCCAGCTTGCCGTGCTTCTCCTCAGCCAGCGGTACCAGAGGCAGGCGGATTTCCCAGCCAATCTGGCCACGCAGCGCCAGGGCGGCCTTGGCTGGCACCGGGTTCACATCAAGAGACATGAGACCCTTCATGAGCGGGTAATACTTCTTCTGCAGCTCCAGAGCCTTCTTGCCGTCGCCGCTCAGGGCGGTATCCACCAGCTCCTTCATCTCAGCAGGGGCAATGTTGGAAGTCACGGAAACCAGACCCACGGCGCCGCAGGAAATGAAGGGCACGGTCAGACCGTCATCGCCGCTCAGAATGGCGAAATCGGCGGGCAGAGCCTGCACCAGCTGGTTCACGCGCTCCACGCTGCCACCGGCCTCCTTGATAGCCACGATGGTGGGGCAGTCTGCCGCCAGGCGTGCCACGGTCTCCACGGCAATCTCAATGCCGCTGCGGCCGGGAATGCTGTACAGCATGATGGGCAGGTCGGTAGCCTCGGCAATGGCCTTGAAGTGCTGGTACACGCCCTCCTGGTTGGGCTTGTTGTAGTACGGGCAGACCTGCAGGGTACCATCCGCACCCATGGCGGCGGCAGTCTTGGTCAGCTCGATGGCTTCGGCAGTGCAGTTGGCGCCGGTGCCGGCAATCACCTGGCAGCGGCCTGCCACGGTCTCGATGCACACGCGGATGACCTCGAGGTGCTCTTCGGTGCTCACGGTGGGGGATTCGCCCGTGGTGCCCATGGGCACGATGCCGTCCACACCGCCTGCAATCTGGGCTTCAATCAACGCCTTGAATGCATCATAATCCACCTTGCCGTCTTTGAAAGGGGTAACAATTGCTGTATAAAGTCCCTGGTATTTCATGGTTCGGGAAATATTTTGTCGCAGATATTGTACCACTTGCAGCTTAAAAGTCACGCTTTTTTTCCCCAATAAAAATTGCAGCGGGTCTGTTTCAGATTTGCTGGTCCACGTAATAAATGATGCATTGGCATAATAAGGCGATCCTCTACAAATCGGGAATTGTCTGGCAGGCGTAGCCTGCGGAATTCGGAGTCCCGCAGGGACGTTAGAGCATAGGCAGGGGTAAGCCCGCTACGCGGGCGCAGCCCCTGCTAACAAACAAAAGATAACGGAGCCCCGACGAAAGGAGTAGGCGGCAGAGGCTTCTGCTTCAATGTGTAACCGCAGCCTCTACCACCCACTCACTCCGTTCGGGGTTCTGATTATTTTTATGGTTAGCAGGGGTTCCGTCGCTTCGCGACTCCACCCCTGCCTTCCCTCTTACGTCCCTGACGGGACTCAAGTTCCGCGGTCGTGCCGACCGCAAACTGCACGACAAACTCGGGTTTGTCGCTACCGCTTAATGATGCCAACGCGTAATCCTGGCCCTTTCTTCACGTTAGCTGGTTCTGGCCTATATATCTACCAGCAAATCTGAAACAGCCCCATTGCATCCCCTCATCCACCAATAATTCAGGGAAACGGGAGGAATGCAGAATGCAGATCTCAGAATGCAGAATGATCAGTCAGCGCGCCGCTTATCAGCCGCGCGGAAAAAGGAAAACCACCTGAGAAAATCTCAGGTGGTTTTCGTTACAGTTGAAGCGGAAGCCTCGCCAAAGTCACTTTAGCGGCGACGACGGCGGGCAGCCAGACCGGCCAGGGCCAGCAGGCTCAGCGTAGCCGTGGCAGGCTCGGGGATATTGGGAGTACCGGGTGTGGTGATGGTGATACCCTTAACGCCAGCGGTATTCGGAGCACCATCGTTAGCGAAACCAATCTTGTTGAAGGTCACATCCTCCAGATCGGTGATGGTTGTGCTCCAGGTTGCACTATTGCCGACGGTAGCGTTAATGGTCATGTTGCCGCCCCGCATGGTCAGGGTGTAGGCAATGTTTCCGCTTACATCGAGATCTGTGGAATTGTCAAGAACGGTGGGATTAATCTTGGTGCCGGGCTGGAAACATACGAAATCACGACCAACGGCTTCATTCAGCGAACCGACGTAGATATCAGAGTTGGAAGTATATGAGTTACCCATGACGATACTGTACGTATCGGAACTCAGATAGAACATGTTACCTGTGTTTTCATCGCTATTATACAGCGTGAAGGTGATGGTGTATTCACCCTGGGATGCGATGTCCAGATTAGTAGTGAGGTAGTTCTGCTTCCACGACTGACCAACCACAGCACCGTTTTCGCCGAAGTTGTAGTGGGGAACGTGCTGATGTTCGGTCTGTGTTTCCCTATTATAATTCCACTGCGCAGCGTACCAGCCGGAAGGGAGGTTTTCGTTTTCATCTCCTGAATTTCCGGTCAGCTTGGTGAAATCCATGTCGAGCAGGGTGACATCACCCATAGCAACACCGGCCAGGGCCAGGAGTGTAATAATAGTCTTTTTCATATGTAATAAGAATTGATGATTAATGATAAGCAGCGTTCCGGCGGCTGGGTTTCCGATACCCTTGCGCAATGGGACGACAGAGACGCAACGACGGCTCGCTGTGGGTAAGATACAGCATTTTGAATGCTGACAGTATTGTAAAAGAAGTAACTCTTTTTGCATCGGAAATCACCAGATTGGGGCGTTTTTGTCGTTCAGTACCCTTATGGGGGTAAAAAAATGGCAAAAATACATATTTCTGAATATTTTTTCGATTTTCGGCTTGCTACAGCATTCAAAATGCTGTACATTACGCGTGCGGATTCCGTATGGGAGGCCTCTTGTCTCATTGCGCAAGAGAATGGGTAACCCACCGGGAACCGGTCAATAATACAAAACAATCAAATACCTGGAAACATGAAAAAGACAATCGTTACGCTCCTGGCCCTGGCCGGTGTTGCTATGGCTGACTACCAGCCCCTCACGCTGACAAGTCCTGCCGATGCTGTACTTACAACGGGTAATTCCCAGCTCGACTGGTCCGACGAAGGCGTTAGCAACCTCACATCCTGGGAGCTCAGCTTCGATATCACGGTAATCGAGAATCAACAGGATCAGAGCTATGCTAAGAATGGTACCATCTTTTATACGAATACCGCAAATACTCAAAACAGCCTGACCTTGGATTTCTGGGAAGGCTATCTCCAGCTTAATACAAAAAATACAACCACAGAGATCAACTCCAAAAGTACTAATGAAGAAGGATTGTGCCTTTCTGCAGGCGAGACTGCGACCGTCACTATTACGTTTGTAAGGAATGATGATGATTCTACAGGTACCGGTTCTCTCGCTGTGACCTCTGGTGCTGCAAAGTTCAGTGGAAGCTTCGAGTTTAAGAATAAAGATATTAATCTTACAGATATCGAGAAGGCAAGCAACAACACGCAGCTTGTCACCAACGGCGGTGCTGTGGAGTTCTCCAACATCAGCCTTAAGAACATTACTCCTTCCATTCCCGAGCCTGCCACGGCTACGCTGAGCCTGCTGGCCCTGGCCGGTCTGGCAGCCCGCCGCCGCCGCAAGTAATTTCAGTTTCGCATTTGAATAATAAAAGACCGTTGCTCCTTGCGGAGCAGCGGTCTTTTTACTATTCGAATGGATAATCGAATTGTTTGTGGCATTTGTCTCGGTAGGACCGAAAAAGGAAAACCACCTGAGATTTTCTCAGGTGGTTTTGTTGACAGGTAAGGCGAAAGCGGAACGCAGCATCATTATTCTGCGTTCCGGCTTCTGGAATCTGCATTCTTACTTGCGGCGGCGGCGGGCTGCCAGACCGGCCAGGGCCAGCAGGGAAAGTGTGCTTGTGGCAGGCTCGGGAACCTGCCTGATAATCATGGTGTTGAGTGCGGCTGAGGTGTATTTTTCCACCCCATCCTCCGTGCCGAGGTATCCGCCCTCCACGGTCAGGGTCAGGCTCCCGTTTTCCTCTATTTCCACCCCTTTCCATTCCATCACCCCGGCATATCCGCCGCCTGCGGCATTGGTGCCGGTGATGGTGCAGGCTGTGCCATTGAGTGTGTATACCGCAGAGGCATCATTGCCTTGGTAGACGGAGCCCATGTAGGAGTTTCCGCCGGCTATGACCGTAAAATCATAGAAGCCGGCTTCAAATCCGCTCAGCGTCAGGGTAAATGCCCCGGAACCGTTCTCATTGAGATAGGTCATGATGTAGTCCCCGTAGGCCCTGGTCGGCACCCACTCAGGTCGCGGTGTCGCGCCGAACAAGTTGTCGGCGGGGGCATTAGCGGTCGTTTGAACAAAAAACGTACCTGTTCCTGTATTTTTCGAAATGGATAAGTTCAGGGTCGAGTTGGCATTGTTCCCGGTGTCATAGATGGAAACGCTGCTTACTGTCTGCTGTGCATACGTGGGCACCACATCTTGGCTATCCTTTTCCACCGTTTCGGCAAAATAGGAGCTGCTCAGAGATGCCGCACCCGCTTTTGTCTGTGTGGCCACAGAAACATTGTTCCAGCCGGCCTCCGTCGTGCGCGTGGCGAACTTCGTCGCTGCGCCGTATGACCACGCAAACTCGCTCTGCCCGAAATCTATCCACCATTCCGCATTTCCGGCCAGGGCGGGGGATAGGGTGAGCAGGGTCGTCAGCAACACAGAGGAGAGTTTCATATAGTGAGAGAGTATCTGGTTTGTAAGAGGATGCTCTGCAACCTGCTAGGTAAGGGTCGGTGAATCAGAACGCACCGGAACCCGCCTGCTATTCTTGCAGCGTCTTTTCATTATGGCATAATTCTGCAGCTTGTTCAAGTATTTTGTAGGTGATCCGGCCAATAATGTACGCGCTGCCACCTGCCCCCCTCAATGGGGCTTTGGGCGGTGTGAGTTAAATGATTTTCTGTGTTATAATTTGTATATAAGTTGTTTATGTGTTGGTGCGGAAACGCAGGTGTGTGCGTTGCTTTCGCAATGCTGTATCTTACCCACAGCGAACCGTCGTTGCGTCTCTGTCATCCCATTGCGCAAGGGTATCGGAAACCCAGCCGCCGGAACGCTGCTTATCTTTAATCATCAATTCTTATTACATATGAAAAAGACTATTATTACACTCCTGGCCCTGGCCGGTGTTGCTATGGGTGATACCCTCACTTGGAAAGGTGCTGCTACAGGCGGAGATTGGACCGAGGCTGCAAATTGGACAACCACGGGTGAGCATACAACACCCCAGAATAATGATACCATTGTTATCAGTAATGGTTCGACAGTTGTTCATAATGTCACGGGAAACGACACTGGGTTTGTTGGTGGAACGACCACCTACAAGGTTTCTAACAATTCTCACCTGACTTTAGGAACTGCAGCTCCTTCTACTAACATCCCGGCTTACAATCCTCGCTACGATGGTTCTTTCATTGTTGATAGCACCAGCTCCATTACCACTAGTGCAGCCTTTTTCAAGGGTACGAGTGAGATTTATGGTGAGTTCTATCTCAAGAACAATATGAAGACTCAAACCGATGCTACCATCAACTTCGGAGAGAACGGCTTCATTGCGTTTGTAGACGGTTCTAGAAACGCGATGGAAGGAGATAGCCACACTCTGACGCTTGGCGCTATCCTCGATGTGGGCAATGAGGTTGGAGCTGCTACAACTTACATTCTTGAGACTCGTTATCTTATCAAAGGTGTTGAAGGTGGTACATTTGACCCCACCGATTATGGAACTCTTACCCTTGCTGGCGGCACAGTGACCGGAACAAACAATACGGTGCTGACTTCTACTGGTAATACTATATTCAATGCAGATAATACCGCATATACAACCGCTATGCTCACGGCGACAGCAGATGATTATGGCAAGTACCAGCTTGGTGCTGACAAGAACGGTGTTTTTGTGCAATACGTGAAAGCCATCCCCGAGCCCGCCACGGCTACGCTGAGTCTGCTGGCTCTGGCCGGTCTGGCTGCCCGCCGCCGCCGCAAGTAAGATATGACATCTATCACGAGCCGTTGTTTCGGTTCTTATTAAAGAAAGGCTCTGCCCGGTTGGGGCAGAGCCTTTCTGCTTGTTGAAAAAAGTCTCTGCTGCAAATGAAGATTTGCCGGGGATTTAGGCAAGCCAAGAGCTAGTGGAACTCATAACTCACTTATGCGGGTGATAGCCAGTGGCTCAATTTGTACCCCCTTGGGCAAGAATCAACATACTGCTGACTGACGCTCATTCAGCAAACACTCCAGCTATACTCGAAATCTTCCCCCCCCGGCGACAAAAAGACCGCTGCTCAGAAATGAGCAGCGGTCTTCATATTATTCAAAAGTTAAATTGAATTACTTGCGGCGGCGGCGGGCTGCCAGACCGGCCAGGGCCAGCAGGCTCAGCGTAGCCGTGGCGGGCTCGGGGATGGACGCAATCTCACTGGTGACAGTTACGCCAGAAATCTTCATTGTGGAAGTCTCTTCACCATCAAGGGAGAAAATGAGCTTCTCAAGGGTGTAGGTTGTGCCCAGGTCATAGGAAACCATAGTCTTATTGTCGTTGCCATAGCTAAGAGTGGCAACAAACAGGTTCTTGGTGGTATTCCACGCAATGTCAGTGGTCAGCGTGAGTGGAGTATTGGCAGCAAAGATACCAACAACATTAGTGGCGGGCACTTTTACACCACCTGCTGCACCACCAGAGCTCTGGAGATGATAAAATGCATTGTGGGTAGAATCAGTTGTGCCATACTGAATGCCACCAGGTAGATCGTTATATGCTCCATGGCCCATCACCATGGAACCATTACTTCCTACAATAGCTCCCGTTAAAAGAGTGTCGGTGTTGTCTGCTTGAATTGTGAAAACAACTTTAAGTGTATCGGTTTGAGATGTAAGCTGAATATTTTCGATATCATAAACGGCGTAAGCCTGAGTCCAGCGCACACCACTCAACGTCAGAGACCCGACATTTGTGTCCAGAACGGCGTTCCCTCGTCCAGCATTGTTAGCATACGTCCAGCTGTCGTTGGACGTCATGGGCGTAATAGTATCAGCAAAGGACATCCCAGCCATGGCCAGGAGTGTAATAATTGTCTTTTTCATATGTAATAAGAATAGATGATTAAAGATAAGCAGCGTTCCGGCGGCTGGGTTTCCGATACCCTTGCGCAATGGGATGACAGAGACGCAACGACGGTTCGCTGTGGGTAAGATACAGCATTGCGAAAGCTGATGCAAGCCGAAAAACGAAAAAAACATTCAGAAATAAGTATTTATTTGCAAATTTTTCACCATCTTGTCGATGCAAGGCGGAAAAAAACCTCAAATTCCGTGAATTCTGCTGAAAAATGCTCTACTGCTTTCGCAATACTGTACATTACGCATGCGGGTTCCGTATGGGAGGCCACTTGTCTCATTGCGCAAGAGAATGGGTAACCCACCGGGAACCGGTCAATAATACTCAACACAAACCAATCAAATACCTGGAAACATGAAAAAGACAATTATTACACTTCTGGCCCTGGCCGGGATGGCGATGGGTGAAGGGCAGGAGACAGTCTCCACCTATTACACACAGCTTAATGGTCAGGATCAAGGCTATGGTTTCATCCTGTCCCTCAGCGATAAGTTCATGACCTACTCCGGAGGCAAGCTCGGTGCTACCTTTGACCTTGATTCTGTGACTATGCAGTGTGGAACTGCAGGTGATTACCAAATTCCAGCAACCTCCAAACTGGCCATTTTTGAACGCCAGGGCGAGGATTCCATCGGCACGTTCGTAGGTCTCTCGGAGAGCACTGCTTTTACTGTCGGTAACACCACCTATGACTTTACAGATGTAATCACCCTTGATACCGCCAAGCAGTACCAGTTCTTCTGGGTGTCTAGCACGACCACTGCTAATATCTTCTCCACCACTGAAGATAACATGGATGAATATAAGACAGTTGCTGTGAAAACTCGTTTCGACAAGGTAAATGTGGCGGCTGCGGTTAATTCAAACATGAATCTTCCGACCGGTGATGGCATTATATTCAACTCAAATTACACCGGCTGGAGTGATCAGAATATGGCCGTTGTATCGTTTAATGCTGTTCCGTCCATTCCCGAGCCCGCCACGGCTACGCTGAGCCTGCTGGCCCTGGCCGGTCTGGCTGCCCGCCGCCGCCGCAAGTAAGAATGCAGATATTCAGAAGCCGGAACGCAGAATAATGTTGATGCGTTCGGCTTGTGCTTCAACTGCAAGCAGAACCACCTGAGAAACCCTCAGGTGGTTTTCTTTATACCATTGTTGAACTATATGGTTGATGCGTCACTCTGCGCGGCGATGGTGGTTGCGGCTGAATGCCACTAAAAAAGCCCCGCAGCGGGGAGCTGCGGGGCTGGAAGAAAAATGCGCGGTGGTCTTCTAATCAGGCCATGCGGGCGTAGGCATCGGCCTCTACGGCGGCCCAGAGGGAATTGATGCTGCACTCCACCTTGGCCCTGGCTTCGATGAGCTCGGCACCGGCGGCGCCGTGGGCAAAGAGGTAGTACTTGATCTTGGGCTCGGTGCCGCTGGGGCGCACGGCGAAGCTGCGGCCGTCCACCAGGTCGATGAAGAGCATCTTTTCGGCGGGAACGGGGTCGCCTTCGGCATCTACCATGGTGCCGGCGGAGAAGTCACGCAGACCGGCCACGGCGGTGCCGTCCATTTCAGCGGGCGGGTTCTCGATGTAGCTCCTGGTGAGGGCGGCAATCTTGGCGGCGCCGTCGGCACCTTCCATGACGATGCTCTTACCGAGTTCCTTGTAGTAGCCGAGTTCGGCGTAGATGTTGTTCAGGCACTCGAGGATGCCGATGCCCCTGGAGGCGAGGTAGGCATTCATTTCAGCGAGGCAGAGGGCGGCGGCGTTGGCGTCTTTGTCGCGCACGAAGTCCTGGGCCAGGTAGCCGTAGCTTTCCTCGCCGCCGAAGATGAAGTACTTGCTGTGCTCGAGGCGCAGGGAGCGGGTTTCGGCCTCGGTCATGGAGCGGTAGCCCTGGCGCAGCCCGGCGGGGATGGCCTGCTCGTACTTGCCGAGCTTGGCGGCGATGTACTTGAAGCCGGTGAGCACATTCACGGTGGCGATGCCGAAGGAAGCGGCGATGGCGTCCTGCAGCGGGCTGGTTACGAAGGTCTTGACCATGACGGCGTGGTCGATGTTCTGCGGGGTGATGATACCCAGCTCGATGGCGCTCATGCAGCGGTACCAGGCCAGCAGGGAACCGATCTGGTTGCCGGTGAGGAGCTGCATCTTGCCCGTAGCGGTGTCGCGCACGGCGATGCCCATGCGGTCGCTGTCGGGGTCGGTGGCGATGACGAGGTCAGCCTGCTCGGCGTCGGCCTGGGCGATGGCCATATCGAGGGCAGGGGCGTTCTCCGGGTTCGGGCTGGCCACGGTGGGGAAGCGGCCGTCGAGCGTATCCTGCTCGGCTACGGTGCTCACGTTGCAGCCCACCTGCTTGAGGATGGGGACGATGCAGCGGCCGCCGGTGCCGTGCAGGTTTGTGTACACCACCTTGGCAGAGGCCTTGGCGAATACATCGGGGCGCAGCACGATGCCCTTGAGCTTTTCGATGTAGATGGCATCGAACTCAGCGCCGAGGATGCGGAGCTCGCCCTGCAGGTCGGCGGGCAGGGCTTCGTACACGTCGGTGGTGAGGGCGTTCACCTCGGCGATTACCGCCTTATCGTGCGGGGCGATGAGCTGGGCACCGTCGTTGAAGTAGGCCTTGAAGCCGTTGTCGTGAGCGGGGTTGTGGGAAGCGGTGAGCACCACGCCCGTGTCGGCATTCAGCTCGCGGATGGCGAAGGAAACCTCGGGGGTGGAGCAGGGGCCGTCGAACAGGGCGCAGTCGCAACCGAGGTCGGTGGCGATGCGGGCGCAGTATTCGGCGAAGTCGCGGGAGAAGTGGCGGGTGTCGTGGCCCACCACGATGAGGGGCTTGCGGCCGGTGCCTTCGGCCTCCACAAAGCGGCGCACGTAGGTGATGAGACCGCGCATGGCGCGTCCCACGTTGAAGTAGTTCATGCTGGCAGTGCCTACGCAGGGGAACTCGGGGCGGCCGTTGATACCGCCGTGGCCCTGCTCAGCGGCGGTTACCACGGTGCCGATGGTGCGGCCGCGCAGACCACCTGTGCCGAATGCCAGGGTCTTGTAGAAGCGGTTGTTGAGCTCGGCCCACTCGCCGGCCTCCACCAGCTGGGCAATGGCTGCGGGCACCACGGGGTCCTGGGTGCCACCGGTCAGCAGCTCAATGTTTTCAAGAGAGGATTCCAGCAGCTTGCCATCGGCCACAGCCTGCTTCAGCGTATCGAAAATCGTTGCATCCTTCATACGTGCGCGCATTATAGCCTGCATGCCGCTGATTGGCAAGCTTCAATTGATGAAAGTCGGATAACAGGGGGGCTGTTTCAAATCTGCTGGTAGATAATATGGTCCAGCACCAGCTAACGTGAATAAAGGGCCAGGATTACGCGTTGGCATCATTAAGCGGTAGCGACAAACCTGAGTTTGTCGAGCAGGTTGCGGTCGGCACGACCGAGGAACTTGAGTCCCGTCAGGGACGTAAGAGGGAAGGCAGGGGTGGAGTCGCGAAGCGACGGAACCCCTCCTAACCATAAAAATAATCTGAACCCCGAACGGAGTGAGTGGGTGGTAGAGGCCGCGGTTACACATTGAAGCTGAACCCTCCCGTCTCCGGGCTTACGCCCTACGCCGTGGCAGGCTGCCGCCCACTCCTTTCGTCGGGGCTCCGTTATCTTTTGTTTGTTAGCAGGGGTTCCGTCGCTTTGCGACTCCACCCCTGCCTATGCTCTGACGTCCCTGCGGGACTCCGAATTCCGCAGGCTACGCCTGCCAGATAATTGCCGATTTGTAGAGGATCGCCTTATTATGCCAATGCATCATTTATTACGTGGACCAGCAAATCTGAAACAGACCCGATAACAGGGGGGCTAATCTGGTCGAATGCAGAGTTCAAAATGCAGAATAAACAGCTGGCGCGCAGCCTGCCGACAGCGCGAAGAAAGAAAAACCACCTGAGAGAATCTCAGGTGGTTTTGGTTACAGGTGAGGCGAAAGCCGAACACAAAATGATTATTCTGCATTCTGACTTCTGAAATCTGCATTCATACAATTCCCGATTTATCGATGCCTGACTATACAAATGAAAAATCCCCGCACCGGAGCGGTGCGGGGATTGGTTAATTCTGCCGGCGTGAATCAGAAGGTGTAGCCCACACCCACGTTCACGTTGTGCTCGGTGGCCTTGCTGCGGAGCTCGGCGGTGTAGCCGGCATAGGCATCCCAGGAGTCGCTGAGCTGCACACCGGTGCCGAGGTTGAGCTGCACAGCGCTGCGGCCGGGCATGCAGGCCTCGCCGGTGATGGTGCGCTTGCCACGGGCGGTCACCTTGGGGGTATCGCGGGCCACATCGTTGATGTAGGCGATACCGGCATAGGGGGTGAAGCTGCCGATGGTCTTGCTCACGCTCACGCCTACCTTCACAGCCAGGTTGCTGTAATCCTCATCGGCGGTGTAAGTGGCATTGTAGCTCTTGCCCTTCTCGGTGAAGTCATCCATACCGGCCTTGGTGTATTCCACGCCCACATAGGGGGTGACCACGAGGCCGCTATCGGTGGTGATATCGCGGGAGAGCGAGGCGCTGAGCACCCAGGCATCGGAATCCCACTCGGCGGTGGCGTTGTGGCCGCTCTTCAGAGCCTTGCGGGAGCTGCTGTTCTCGAACTGGCCGTAGGCGGCAAAGGCGCTCAGCTTCATGTCGTTCATGAGACCCTTGGAGCGGAACTTGTGTGTGCCGTAGAGGCCGACCATGGTGGCATCCTGGTCGATGCTGCCGCCGTTGTAGTAGCCGTTGCCCTTTTCGGTCTCATTCTCACCCCAGGAGCAGCCGAAGGCTACACCCAGCACGGTGCGGCTGGTGAAGGCGTGGTCCACGCCTACTGCGCCACCCCAGCTGTTGTAGTCGTAGCCGGTGCGGGCGCCATCGCTGTCCACGCTGTCGAAGCTGGCCAGGGCGCTGCCCCACACACGGGTGGTGCCGGCCTTGCGGAGCTTGGCCTGGGATTCAGCCACGCGGCCGAAGTTCAGCACGGTTTCGCCGGCGCTTACCATGGAATTGGCCACGCGCACGGGTTCCTCGAGGATTTCGGCGTATACGGAAACCTGACCCGTGGTGAAGAGCTGGGTGGTATCCCAGAACAGACCCTCTTCCAGTTCGGGCAGCCAGGTATTGGCATCGAAGGTATAGGTGGAACCGCTCAGGGCATCCAGATTGCCGGTGATGAGCGTGATGGTGGCGCCATCTTCGAATGCCACATCCATCTCATCCTTGCTGGAGGCGCTGTAGCCGTCATTGGAGGCGTCTTCTGCCTTTTCATACACGATTTCGATAACGGCATTGTTCAGGGTCACGGCCTTGTCTACCAGCAGCTGGGAAACAGCGCCGGTATCCTTATCTGTGCTGCTGGTGTTGCCGGAGGCGCTCCAGGCATCAGAGCTGGTGATGAAGTGGAACTGGATGCGGGTTTCGTTGAACTCGGCATCAGATACCTTCAGCACGCCGGGGGAGTTACCCACGGTAAGGGTGGTGCCCTTGTCCATGCGGATCTTGCTTACATGGCCGGTGCCCTTGAGTGCGGAGTTCTGCTGGAATACCACCGTCTGCATCGGGTGGTCCTTATCCACTACGCCGGTTTCCACGCCCAAGGTGGCATCGCCGCCCTTGAGGGTTACCGTGGAGTTGTTGAGGTAGGTGTGACCATGGTGCCCGTGGGCGGAGTCGTTGATGGTCTTGAAGGCAAGGTGGGTATCACCGTTCAGTTCGATGTCGGCGTTCTTGAGAACGCTTTCGGTGGTGATGTGGTTGCCGGAGTCGCGCTGCTCCTCCTTCGTGCCGACCACATTGCCGTCGTTGTCATATACATTGACCTTTGCGGTGTAGGTCAGGTTGACATCGTTGGAGCCGCCGATGAATATGGAACCGCCGTTCAGCGTAAGTTTGACGCGTCCTTCCTCTGTATCGTCACCATGCATTGTCATGGCGTGAGTGGAGTGTATGTCGACATTCTCCAGCGTTACGTCGGCGCCGGCTTCAAAGGAAATCGTATCGATGAGCACCACTTCGTAGACTTCGTCCTCGTCATTCTCGTTCTTCACGGTCATCGAACCTGCAGAGCCTTCTTCGAAGCCCAGGATACCCTTGGAGGCGGCATCGCCCACGATGCTGCTCTTGCCGGTGAAGGAAAGGGCAAGACCGCCGGTACCGATAACGTCGCTCTTCGTTTCAGTAACGGAGCTGCTGCTTTCCTGGATGGTGGTGTTCTGCACCGTGGCGGTGGACTTGACCGTCATGCCGCCGGGGTTCGTGATGTCCACGTCTGCACCGATGACGATGTAGTGAGCGGCGCTCTGGTCAATCTTGTCTGTGAGAGTTGCTGTTGCGGCAGTCTCGCTTTCAGTGATAGTGCCTTCAACCTTGTCCTTGTTGATTTCGGTGCCGGCCGTAGCAGTGCCTTCAACATCACGGTCATAGATTTCCGTGGTCACGTTGCTGTTGTCGAAGTCCTCAGGCTGGTAGTCATCATTGAATGTTACATTGTCCTTGCTGATTTCGACTTCCGCTACATTGGCATCGATGCCGGTGAACTTCATGCCGCCGATACCGTCATTGGTGCCTTCATACGTGGTGAAGTGGAGACGGTTGTTCTTTGCATCCTTGCCGGAACCATCGGTGTAGCCGATGTAGTTCTTGCCCCATTCGAATGCGGCTGTCTCATTGTTGAGAAGTTCGAAATCGCTATCCTGGTCCAGCCCGGTGAGGACCCCGGCCTCTTCGACGAAGCATACATCCTTGCCTACAAGGGCAGAGGCATCTGCCATGTCAATATCAACATCGATGCTGTTTTCCGGCGTTTCGCCCAGCGTGACAACGGTGCCGTTCACGATACTGCCGTCCACCACGATGGTTGTGTTGCCGTTGCCGGTGAGGTCAGCGGAGGTCAGTCGGCCGGCGCCCTTGATGGTGATGTCGCCGGTGTTGCTTACGTTGCCCTGGGTGGTGCTGCCGAGGATGGCGAGCGAGGCCTTGTCCGCAACCGTGGTGGTGCCGACGCCGTCGATTGTGCCCAGCGTGGACATGGAGCCGTCTATGTTCAGCTTGTTATCGCTGGTGATGCTGCCTTCATTCAGCATGGCACCGGTGATGTTCAGTGTGGCGGTGTTGGTGATGTCGCCGGAGTTGGCGGCAGTGCCTGCGATGTTCAGCGTGCCATCGTTTTCCACGATACCGGTGTCGGTGATGGTCACGTCCTTGATATTGACGGTACCTTCGTTGAACAGCTTGCCGCCTTCGGCCAGAATCAGCTCACCCTTGATGTCGGTCGAGGCATATTCATATGTGTTGATGGAGCCGGCCAGTACAGTGGCGTTGGTCATAGTAGTCTGCGTAGACGTGCCATCAACCCCCGTTGTGCTCAGCAGGCTGTCCTTGCCTACTACATAGACATTGCCGGCAGTAAGGGTGCCGCCATCATAGTTACTTACCTTGCCGGTGCCCAGGTAGCCCACATACAGGTCATCCTTTACGGTGGTGGTGCCGTTGCTGATTGAGAGAATGCCGCTGCCGGACTTCTGCTCGCCAAGGATGATGGTGTTGGCGCTCAGGTTGCCGTCAGCGCTGACTTCGCCCTTGCCTGCGGCACCGATGGTCATGACATCTGCCTTGGCGCTGGCGTTCTTGGCAATCTCAATGGAACCCTGGGCGCTGGATGCATAGCCCAGCACGGTGAGGGAACCCAGAGTCAGAGAGCCTCCCCCTTCCACTATGATGCTACCGTTGCTTCCGGCGCCTTCGCCCACGATGGTCTGGTCATGGAGGGTTGCGGTGGATGCTTCAGCGAGAACGAGAACTGCTACACTGTTTTCATGGCCGATAGAGGTCATGTCTTTGGCTCCGCCGGCTTCACCCACGGTGAGGGTACTGCCCTGAAGGACGATTCCGTCCATCAGAGTGGTGTCATGGCCACCTCCGTTGTGGTAGCCCACGCGAAGCACGCCGCCGTCGGCATCGGTTTTTACGGTGAGAGAACCGCCGTTCTTGACGTTCACCACGCCGGTGCCCTTGTATGCGCCCACGGTGAGTTCAGAACCGGCAATCACGGAACCGCCGTCGACCGTCAGCGTGCCGGTGACCTGGGACTGGCTGTTACCCACGTGGATGGCATCGCTTACGTTCAGAGTGCCGCTGCCTACATTGAGCCTGCCGTCGTTACCGGTGGTGGCATCGGAGTTGTTGCCTCTGCCGCCGATGAAGATAATCTGACCCTTGTTGTAGGTTTTCTTTTCTAAGTCAACCACTGCGGCGCCTTCGGAGGTGCCGATGGTGAGGGTGCTGGACTTGTGCTTGTTCCAGATGTTGTTCCATTCGTTGGAATCAATCGTGCCATTGCCGGTGATGTAGGCATCGCCTTTACCGTTGTAGGTGGTGGTTTCGGCCTGAGCGGTGCCTACGGCAAGCATGGCCATGGCAGCGAGCACAGCGCGGCGGAGTGTGAGGTTGAGGTGGAGTTTCATGATAATCTGATGGGAAAATGTAATAACAGAGGGATACAGTGGTGGCTTTGAATTTGAACCACACCCGATAGTAGCTAAACGGCAGGGACTTGTAAAGCTAAAAAGTGCTGCCTGACTGGCAAAACGGGGAAATTTGCCCCTCGAAAAGCAAAATCGCCCGGCTGGTAGGCCAGCCGGGCGTGAAACAGAGTGATTTGCGGCGGATTATCAATCCGTGAGGATATTGAGCTCAGCCACGGCGGCGGAGTCGCCACCATCGTGGGAGGAGAGCGCCACAAAGCGGATGAACTTGCCGGATGCAGAGGTGAAGAACAGGGCTTCCTGCTTATCGGCGGTGTTGGCCATGGTGCCGCGGGCTACGGGTTCGCCCCAGTTCTTGCCGTCCTGGCTTACATAGACCTCGTAATCCTTCACTCGGGCTTCCTTGAGCTTGGCGCTCTGGAACACCAGACCCTTCACCTTGCGCTCGCCGCCCATATCGAGGCGGATTTCGTGCGGGTAGCTGGCGAGGGTTACGCCCTTGAGCGTGTGCCAGTAGGTATCGGGGTTGCCGTCGAGCACGTTGCGGGCGGGGCCGCCCTCGGGCAGGTCGGAGCTCACATAGGCCACGGAGAAGAAGGCATGCGGCGGGTATTCGCCCAGCACACGGGAGACGATGGGCTGCACCTCGGCCAGGGCGGCGTAGGGGTCATTGCCGGCCAGGGGTTTCACGAACACCATCTTGATGTACTTCGTGGCGAGCGGTTCCTTGAGCATGGTGCGCTGCTCGCTGTCTTCATCCACCATGTTCACGGTGCAGTCGGGCTTGCTGCTCCAGCTGTGGCCGTCGGTGGAGAAGTAGATATCAATCTGCCCGGCACGGGAGGAGGAGCGACCCTGGCGGGGAGTGATGCTGATACCGGTCAGCTCGGAATCCACACCGAGGCTGACAACCACCTCATGCGGGTATTGAGCGCAGTCTTCGGACCAGCGAGAGTGCCAGTATGTATCGCGGCGGCCC
>JAZRHL010000014.1:0-10210 GCA_045644745.1 Akkermansia sp. | reverse complement strand
ATCCCTGTCTCAGGGGCAGGTTGCTCACGTGTTACTCACCCGTGCGCCACTAAGTGACCGAAGCCACTTCGTTCGACTTGCATGTCTTATCCACGCCGCCAGCGTTCGTTCTGAGCCAGAATCAAACTCTCCATAATATTTAATTAAGAAATTGCTGGACCAACGAATCTTTCGATTCGTCAGTACCGTGTAACCCCGCTCCGAAGCTCCTTGGAACTTCATCTCGGCGTTGGCCACGGCACGCGTCACGACCTTTTCCTTCCCTCTCTTTATCCTCTCCGGCGCCCCGCCTGGCAGGTTGTTAAGCCAGTGAACTGCGTTACCGCAGCTCTCGGCGCCTCGGAAAGTCATACTTGGAAAATTGCCTCGCCCGGTAGGAGAAGTAAGCGCTGTGCTCGCTTTCCTTTCGGGCAACCCCGTAGCGGGGTGCGGGGCAGAGCTTACCAGAACCACGGCGAAACGTCAAGCTCATTTTTGGAAAAAAGTTTCATTATTTTTCACCCACCTGCCCTAACTCACACGAAAACTTACGTGTTAGAGACGAAAAATAATTTCTCAGAAAGACGGCACTTTTGCAGCAAAAAGCAAAAACCCCGCCTTTTTATGTAAAGCGGGGTTAAAATTTGACTCGTTCGGAAGTTTTTCACCGTTCAAGTATCCAGATGGGAGGCTCTGCATCAAACTCCGGCCATTCTACGTCCCGGCCAAGACGCTCTCTATATTCCTCTCTGTCAGGGTGATTGAAATCTGTGCTGAAGAGATAAAGTCGTTTTCCCTCTCTTATTCCATCCTCGCTGATAACGGAATTCTCAGACACATGTTCCCACATAAGTATGCCGCCGCACTTGCCGCTGCTATTCAGAACGGCGATTTCCACAGGATATACTTCTTCTTCTCTTACGTTGATAACAGAGCCAACTACCACACCGCCCTGTTCCTGATTCCAGGCAAGCATGCCGGGGCAATGAATCCGCCGACCGTTGTTCAGAGCCACTTTGTTATTGAACCGCACCACCATGACATCATGCGCAGCTCCCACGAATCGGATATCTCCGTTCACCGGCGACTTCACCCGGCCACGATACACAAGCAGCCAGGTGGAAGGAGTCAACGCAGGCCAGCTCATCTGCCATTTCGAGATTTCCGAAAAATCCATCGTCGGCCAGAAAAACTGCGACCGGTAATCGCACCAGGGATTTTTGTAAAACCGGCCCAGGGTCTTCCGCTCTCCTTTCTCCAGATAAGCAGACATCAGCTTCTGCAGCATATCGGTGTCTACTCTTCCATCCCGAACTAGCGGAGACGGGGCTCCGGACTTTGTGCGCAGCAAATCATACGCCTGCCCCGCCAACGCAGGAATGTAACGCGGAAAGTCATACCGCAAGTCGCTGGTCGCTTCCAGCACATCCAGCATGGGGAGATGCTCCAACGGTTCCTCTGCCGGCAAAGTCTCCATTGGATCCACCATCTCATCACCCAGCAAGGGCCGGGCAGCGTATTCAGCCACAAGATCAGAGCGCACTACCGCGATTTCCGGTCTTGCCACCCTGCAGGCCTTCCAGAACGAAGGGGGCAACGACATAGGCGAGCCCTCCTCACCTTCCACCGCCGGCAGCACGGGAGAGAAACACACCAGCGCCACAGCGAGCGACAGGCAGAAAACCAGCGCCAGCGCGGCCAATACTGCCGGCAGCGAACATAGCCAGAGCCGCATCGCTGACCCTCTCTCCAAGCTGTATCCACCTGTCTTCATCTCTAAAACAAACACTCCCGGCAAGCCGAATCTCGCCGGGAGTGTGAAATTAAATCCTATGCTCAGGCCGCATCAGGGAACAGCCACCCAGATGGGGGAGTCCTGATCGAACTCGGGCCACTCCATCTCACCAGCGGAGTGTTTGCCGATAAGCTGCTCAAGGGGGCCCTTCTCAGGCATGTTGAAGTTCGTGCGGAAAAGGTAGAACTTCTTGCTACCAACCATCTTGCCATTCTTGGTGACAGGGTTGTTGGTCAGATCTTCCCACATAAGTACATAACCGAACAGACCACCTTCTTCTGTAATGGCGATTTCGATGGGATACACCGTACCTTCCTTCACCTGAATGGGGTCGCCAGCGGTCAGACCGCCCACTTCCTTATTCCAGTAGTTGATGCCAGGGTAATTGATGAACTCGTAATTGCGGTGGGCGCGATCCTTGCCGCTCTTGATGTCGCTCTTGTATGAATCCATGCGCTGGTAAATAACCATACGACCGATATTTCCCTTCTCATACAGTGAGGGCTGCAGGTAACCACCTTCGAGCACCACCTTGCCGCCGAAACGCACACCGATGAAGTCGTCGCCCGTACCCACGAAGCGAATCTTACCGGTCACGGGGGACTTCACTTTGCCGCGGTACACCACAAGCCAGGCAGCAGGCTTCACCTTGTTGGCGCACTGGAAAGCTTCGGGAGCCAGGGAAGCTTTGGCCTTGGGAACGAAAAAGCTGGAGGCATAGAGCTGAGTGGGGGACTTGTAGTAGCGAGCCAGCGCACTCTGACTCCAGGACTTCACAAAGGTGGAAGCCACAGAATACAGCTCATTCTTGTCCACCTTGCCGCCGGGAGCCACCTTGGTGGGAGCACCACCCTTGGACTGCTTGAGGTCATACAGCGTGCCGGTAAGGGCAGAGCCACCGCCGGCACTGGAACCCATGCCGCCGCCGGCTTCACCCAGCTCATCACCCAGGCCTGTGTCGAGACCGATACCCATTTCGATGGACAGACCATCATCGGCGCTGTCATCCATGGGGATATCGAGCTGGGCCATGGCCACGGGAGCAGCGCCGGTGGAAACAATCACAGCAGGTGCCACAGTCTCGGAAGGAGTAGAAGCCTTGCTGCTGAGCTGGGGTGTGGTGGGCACCGGGCGGGGAGGCAGGTCCTCTGCCGGGGGCACATAGGCCAGGAATTCTGCGGGCGGGTCCGTGGCAAACACGATTACCGTGAAGGTAAGCGTGAGCGCGAATGCCAGGGACAGACCGAATGCGGCACCGAAGGAGGAGAGTGCGCCGCGCAATTTATTGCGCTTGTACTCCTGCTCGGCCTCTTCACTCATCTGGAAATGTAATGCCATAAGTAGAAAATCGGGTTTTTCTCTGAGAATCTTTTAACACAGAGCCACCCCGAATGCGAGCATAAAGTGCCGCCGAAATGTTACAAGTATGTTACAGAACCAAGCGTCTACTCCTCGAGAAGCACGAGGTCATCGTTGGCATGCAGGTTCTCCTGCTGCATCTCGGGCACATAAGCTACTGCTGCATAATCCACACCGGGGTAGAGATAAACAATCACATTGCCACCCATAGCGGCAGCGCGGCGGCGCACCTCCTGCAGGCAGTCCTCATCTTCCAGGTCGGCGGCAGAATCCTTATCGAGCAGGAAACGCCCCACGATGCGGGTGCCGGGGGTATCTGGCAGCATGGGGCGGAACTCCACCTCGTGAGGCTCCACAAAAGCCACCTGCCCCGCGACCACTTCGCGCGGCACAGCACACCAGCGACACTGCCGGCAGCCGGCAAAGGCCAGCAGCACCAGCGGCAGAAGATATAGCGGCGCCCGTTTCATCAATACTGCTGAGCAGGCACAAACTTGCAGCAGAACACATCCACCCCGGCGGCATGCAGGTGAATATCGATGCAGCCCGGGCGGTGGTGCACGGTGTAGGCATCGTGTTCTTCAGGCGGGCGGGGAGAGAAACGGCCAATGCGGTCCGGCGCCAGCACGGCATTGCGCAGCACGCAGATAAGATGCTTGTTGCTCATATCCAGCATGCGTTCGTAATCCGTGGTCGGCAGGGTCAGCAAAGGTACATTCTTGGAGCTCACGCGCGCACTATACACGGCAAATCCGCTTTCGTCAAGGGATTTTTCTTAGAGTGAATAGTCGTAAACACTCTATCAGGCTTCGGGCTTCTGCACGGTGCGGCGGAGGCGGAGCTGGCCGCAGGCTGCGTTGATATCATGCCCCTTCTCGTAGCGCATGGTTACGGGAATCTTCTCATTCATCAGGGCGCGGCAGAAAGCCTTGCAATCGGCCTCGCTGGGGCGCACCCAGGGGAGGCCCTCCACCGTGTTGTAGGGGATGAGGTTCACCTTGGCATTCAGGTCGCGGGCGATGCGGGCAAGCTTGCGGGCCTCGGGCAGCATGGCATTCACGTCCTGAATCAGGATATATTCCAGCGTTATCATGTGCTTACCCGTGCGGTTCCACTCGCGCAGGGCGGGAATCAGCTCGCCCATGGGCCACTTGCGGTTCACCGGCATCACCTGCGAGCGCACTTCATCGCTGGCGCCGTGCAGCGATACCGCCAGACGCAGCGGCTTGCCGAACTCCGCCAGACGGCGAAGCCCCGGCACATTGCCCGAGGTGGAAATCGTGATATGGCGGGCGCCGATATTCAGTCCGTGCGGGTCGAGAATGAGGGTAAGTGCGGTGAGCAGGTTGTCCATATTGGCCAGGGGTTCTCCCATGCCCATGAACACCAGGTTATCCACACGCTCACCGGCAATCTCCTCTGCCGCCAGAATCTGTCCCAGGATTTCCGCTGCCGTCAGGTTGCGGGTGAAGCCCAGCAGACCACTGGCGCAGAAACGGCAACCGAACGCACAGCCCACCTGCGAGGAAACGCAGAGCGTGAGGCGCGAACTGTGTGCCCCACCCTGCCCCACAGCCGCAGGAATAATGACCGATTCCACCAGGTGGCCATCCTGCATGCGGGAAAGGAACTTGCGCGTAGTGCCCGTGGTGCTGGCATTCACCTCCACCACCTCCAGCGGGCGCAGGCAGAACTTTTCAGAAAGCTGGGCGCGCAGCGCGGGCGGCAGATTGCTCATCTGCTCAAACGAAGTGGCGCGGTGCTTCCACACCCACTCCTGCAGCTGCTTGGCGCGGAACGGCTTCTGCCCCATGCCGGCCAGCAGCTCCACCAGCGACTCATACGTATATCCCAGCAGACACTCCATGGCCTATGCGCGTTACAGCAGCGTGTTCACATACTTATCCACCTCAAAGGGGATGAGGTCATCCTTCCCCTCGCCGATACCCAGGAACACAGGGGAAACCCCCAGTTCGTCCTGAATAGCCACGGCCACACCGCCCTTGCCCGAGCCGTCCATCTTAGTCACCACCACGGCATTCAGCGGCGTGGCCTTGTGGAATTCGCGAGCCTGCATGAGGGCGTTGCCACCCGTAGTGGCATCCACCACCAGATAGCAGGCCTGCGGGGCAGCTTCATCCTGCTTGGCAATGGAGCGGCGGATCTTGGAAAGCTCCTCCATGAGGTTGTGGCGCGTGTGCAGGCGGCCTGCCGTGTCGCAGATGAGGTAGTCCACCCCATCGGCCAGGGCGCGGGAGTGCGCCTCGTAGCACACAGAGGCGGGGTCCTGGTTCGGGCGCCCCTTGTAGAGCGGCACCTCCAGGCGGGTGGCCCAGCTTTCCAGCTGCTCCACAGCCGCTGCGCGGAACGTATCAGCCGCGGCCAGCAGCACCTTGCGCCCCTGCTTCTGCAGGTGGTAGGCCAGCTTGGCGCTGGTGGTGGTCTTGCCGGCGCCGTTCACGCCCACCATCATGATGACCACGGGCTTGCCGTCCTGCGGGGTGGGCAGCTGCGGCAGCTGTGCGGGGAATGCCGCGCGGAGCTGTGCCTTGATATAGTCGGCAATGTCGCAGGCATCCTGAGAATCCTGCTCCTGCAGTTCCTCGATAAGCGGCAGCACGCGCTTCGCGCCGATATCCGATGAAATCAGGTCTGCCTCCAGCTCATCCCAGTCAATTTCGGGCTCGCCGAGGAACTTATCAATCAGGCGTGTGAAGAAATGGGCCATGGGCAGTGCTTATTTGTTGGCAGCGGCGGCAATCACACCGTGAATGAACGGCGCACTCTTGCTGCCGGAGTATTCATTGGCCAGGGCGGTGGCCTCCGATACCACGATGGGCACCTCCAGACCATTCACCTCCAGCTCATACAGCGCGATGAAGAGGATAATCTTATCCACCACGTCCAGGCGCTCCAGCGAGTAATTCTTCAACAGGGCCTCGAGGCGGGGCTCCACCAGCGGAATGCGGGCAATGACGGCATCGCCCATCTCCTCCACGGCGGGGCGCAGCTCCTCCATATCCTGAGCCAGGCGGGCCATACCGGCGTACTCCTTGTTCTCGCCCAGCTCCTTCGGGCTGCTCAGCGAGATGCAGGCCTGCATCATGCGGGCACGGCGGTTCACTGCAGCGGCCAGGCTGTCGAGCAGCTGGCGGTAGGCGGGGAAATCGGCAAAGCGGGGCAGCAGGTCGCGGCCCATGGCCTCCACCACAGCGGCCAGGCGCAGCACATCGCCCACGCACAGGGCAAGCTGCTCCGTGGTGTCGCGGCACTTGTCGTTCAGGCAGTACTGCAGGGCCTTCAGCGCGGCATCAAAACGCTCGGACTGCTGGCAGTAGCGCTCAATCTCCTCGCGCAGCGTGGCCGCCGTCATATCGGAGTGCATCACGTTCTCGAGCTTCGTGCGGCGGTCGGCCAGCACACGGGCAGAATCGGCAGAGGTGCGGCCGGCGTGCAGCAGCGCCTTGGTCTGCAGGGTGCGCAGGTTATCGCGTTCTTTCTCCTGAGCCATCTGCCAGAAAAGTGCCTTATCCACCGGCTGGGAGCCATTGGCCAGGAACATATACACATAACTCAGCGCACACTGGCGCACCTTGCTGCGGGAAATATTCATCTTCGGAAAAATATCGGGGTTGAATGAACGAATCAGATAAGGGAGCCACCGCGGCTCACCTTGTTGCGGCGAATCTGGAAGCGAGCTTTATCGCTTTCCTCGCGCAGCAGATTCAGCATGGAAATTGCGGCGCGTGCGGCCTCGCGACCGCGGTTCAGGGTGCTGGCAATGCAGCGGGCAAATGCCTGCTCCTCGTTGTTGAGCAGCAGCACCTCGTGCACCACAGGAGTGAGCGACTCACAGGCCATGCTCATCAGCTGGTTGGTAATGGCGGTGCCAATCAGATCGGCGTGGGCAGTGCTGCCACGCAGAATCACACCAAAGGCCACCACCACATCGGGCTTCTCACCGCCCTCCGGCTGCACCAGTGCGCGTTTCACCATCACCGGCACCTCAAAGGCACCCGGCACACGCACCACTTCCACCTCTACACCGGGAGCATTCTCGGCCAGCTCGTCCAGGCAGTTCTGCAGAAGAGCATCGGTGTATTTCTCGTTGTAGCGCGCCGCCACAATGATAATGCGGCCGGACGCAGCACGGGACTGGACTTTCTGAGGAAGTTCTGTGGACATAGAGGTGAAATATACATTAACGCGGCGTCTGAGTCCGCTGGGGTCACGCTACCACAACCCGGCGAGACGGTCAAGCGCAAAATTGCAATAAATTACGCGTCATGCGCGCCACATGTACGCGAGGAGAGCTTGACACACCCCCGTACGCAGGCGTAACATAGCCGCTTATTCAAACAATTTTCCAATCGTAACACAACCAGAAAAGAAGCAAATATGAACAAGATAGTCTATCATTTCGGCGGCGGAACCGCCGATGGCGACGGCAGCATGAAGGCCCTGCTGGGTGGCAAGGGCGCCAACCTGGCCGAAATGGCCCGCATCGGTCTGCCCGTGCCTCCGGGATTCACCATCACCACCGAGGTCTGCACCTACTACTACGACAACGGCCGCACCTACCCCGCTGAGCTCAACTCCTGCGTGCAGGAAGGCATCGCCAAGATGGAGGCGCTCGTGGGCCGCAAGTTCGGCGACACCGTGGAAATGCCCCTGCTCGTCTCTGTGCGCTCCGGTGCCCGCGAATCCATGCCCGGCATGATGGACACCATCCTGAACCTCGGTCTGAACGACGAAACCGTCGCATCCATGGCCCAGGCCACCTCCAACCCCCGCTTTGCCTGGGACTGCTACCGCCGCTTCGTGCAGATGTACGGCGACGTGGTGATGGGTGTGCAGAAGGCTGAGAACGAGGACATGGAACCCTTCGAAAGCGTCATCCACGCCCTCAAGCACGAGCGCTACGGCAAGGATATCTCCGACTCCGAGCTCACCGCCGAGGACAACCAGGAGCTCGTGAGCCGCTTCAAGACCCTGGTGCTCAAGCGCACGGGCGAAATGTTCCCCACCAGTCCGTGGGACCAGCTGCAGGGCGCCATCGGCGCCGTGTTCGGTTCCTGGAACAACGAGCGTGCCATCACCTACCGCCAGAAATACGGCATTCCCAGCGAGTGGGGCACCGCCGTGAACGTGCAGTGCATGGTATTCGGCAACACCAGCGATGAATCCGGCTCCGGCGTGGCCTTCACCCGCAACCCCGCCGCCGGCACCAATGAGTTCTACGGCGAGTTCCTCATGAACGCCCAGGGTGAGGACGTGGTGGCCGGTGTGCGCACCCCCGACCCCGTCGCCCGCCTGGCAGAGGTCATGCCCTCCGCCTACCAGGAGCTCTGCGGCATCCGCAAGACGCTCGAAAACCACTTCCGCGACATGCAGGACTTCGAGTTCACCATCCAGGACCGCAAGGTCTACATGCTCCAGACCCGCAACGGCAAGCGCACCGGCATCGCCGCCTTCCGCATCGCCTGCGACATGGAAAAGGAAGGCCTCATCGACTGGCAGACCGCCGTGAGCCGCATCCCCGCCGACCAGGTGGACCAGGTGCTCGCCCCCATTTTCGATGACGCCGCCGTGCGCAAGGCCAGACCCATTGCCAAGGGTCTCAACGCCGGCCCCGGCGCTGCCTCCGGCCGCTTCTACCTGAACGCCAACCGCTGCGTGGAAGCCGCCCAGCGTGGTGAGAAGGTACTGCTCGCCCGTCTCGAGACCAGCCCCGAAGACCTGCGCGGCATGATTGCGGCAGAGGGTATCCTCACCGCCCGCGGTGGCCTCTCCAGCCACGCTGCCCTCGTGGCCCGCCAGATGGGCAAGGTCTGCGTGTGCGGTGTAAGTGAAATGACCATCGACTACAACGAGCGCACCATCTGCATCGACGGCGTCACCTACAAGGAAGGCGACTACCTCTCGCTGGATGGCACCGCCGGCCTTGTCTACGCCGGTGAGCTCGCCACCGCTCCCTCCGAAATCATCCAGGTGCTCATCCGCAAGACCATGAAGCCCGAGCAGAGCCAGACCTACCGCGACTTCCAGCGCGTCATGGACTGGTGCGCCAAGGCCACGAAGCTCGGCGTGCGCACCAATGCCGACTCCCCCGACCAGGCCGCCGCTGCCCTCGCCTTCGGCGCCCAGGGCATCGGCCTCTGCCGCACCGAGCACATGTTCTTCTCCGGCAACCGCATCGACTTCATGCGCCGCATGATTCTCTCCGACCGCATCGATGACCGCAAGAAGGCAGTGGCCCAGCTCCTCCCCTTCCAGAAGAGCGACTTCAAGGGCATCTTCTCCGCCCTCAAGGGCCTGCCCGCCACCATCCGCCTGCTGGACCCGCCCCTGCACGAATTCCTGCCCCACACCAAGGAGCAGCAGCTCACCCTGGCCCAGAAGTTCGGCATGCCCGTGGAAATCATCATGCGCCGCGTGCAGGAGCTCCATGAGTTCAACCCCATGCTCGGCCACCGCGGCTGCCGCCTCGGCATCGACTACCCCGAAATCACCGAAATGCAGACCCGCGCCATCATCGAGGCTGCCATCGAGGTGCAGGAGGAAGAAGGCATCGAGGTCAAGCCCGAGATTATGGTTCCCCTCGTGGCCTTCAAGCGCGAGCTCGACCTGCAGAAGGAAATCATCGACCGCGTGGCCGCCGAGGTCTTCGCCGAAAAGGGCCGCAGCATCTCCTACAAGGTGGGCACCATGATTGAGATTCCCCGCGCCTGCGTCACGGCCGATGAGATTGCCGAAACCGCCGAGTTCTTCTCCTTCGGTACGAACGACCTCACCCAGACCGGCCTCGGCATGAGCCGCGACGACTCCGGCTCCTTCCTGCCCCACTACCGCGACCTCGAAATCGTGAAGACCAACGTCTTCGCCAGCATCGACCAGGACGGCGTGGGCAAGCTCATGCAGATGGCCGAGAAGCTCGGCCGCGGCACCCGCCCCGGCATGAAGATGGGTATCTGCGGCGAACACGGCGGCGACCCCGCCTCCGTCAAGTTCTGCCACAAGATCGGCCTCTCCTACGTATCCTGCTCGCCCTACCGCGTACCCACCGCCCGCATCGCC
>JAZRHL010000013.1:0-66174 GCA_045644745.1 Akkermansia sp. | reverse complement strand
CACGGCTGATGGTCACATCAACTGCCCGGGCTGCCCCGAGCTGCATGGGCTGGACCGCTTCGTTGCCCGCGAGAAATCCATTGAGCTCATCGAAGCCAAGGGGCTGCTCGAAAAGGTGGAGGATTACGAAAACAATGTTGGTATATCCCAGCGTTCCGATGTACCGATTGAACCGCGCCTGAGCATGCAGTGGTTCCTGAAGTACCCCTGCGTGAAGGAAGCTGCTGATGCCGTAGCCAACGGTGACATCGTGTTCCGCCCCGCGCACTGGGCAAAGACCTATGCCCACTGGCTCGAGGGCATTCAGGACTGGTGCATTTCCCGCCAGCTGTGGTGGGGGCACCGCATTCCCGTGTGGTATCGCAAGGAAAAGGCCACCGAACTGCAGGAAGCTACCAAGCTTGATGCAGATGATGCAGCCGCAGGCGATATCTACGTAGGCGTAGAACCTCCCGCTGACCCCGAGAACTGGGTGCAGGATGAGGATGCTCTCGACACCTGGTTCAGCAGCTGGCTGTGGCCCTTCTCCACCATGGACAAGGAATGTCTGGCCAAGTTCTACCCCACCAGTGACCTCGTGACCGGTCCCGATATCATCTTCTTCTGGGTGGCCCGCATGATTATGGCTGGCTATCGCTTTGCTGACGGAAAGCCCTTCGGCAATGTATTCTTCACCTCCATTGTGCGTGACCTGCAGGGCCGCAAGATGAGCAAGAGCCTTGGCAATAGCCCCGACCCGCTTGACCTCATCGCCAAGTATGGCGCCGACGGCCTGCGCTTCGGTCTTATGCGTATCGCCCCCACCGGCACGGACGTGAAGTTCGATGAGAAGCAGATTGAAGAAGGTAAGAACTTCGCCAACAAGCTGTATAATGCCGCCCGCTTCCGCATGATGCAGGGGGCCGCCAGCACTGAGCCCGCTCCTAAGTTCACCGCCGTGCATATCGACATCCTTGCCAAGCTCAAGGAACTGCACACCACAGTGGCTGAGGGCCTCGGTAAGTACGAGTTCAACACCTACACGCAGGCTCTGTACTCCTTCTTCTGGAATGAGTATTGCTCACTCTTCCTCGAGGCGGTGAAGAACGACCTGCGCGATGGCGATGCCGCAGTGAAGAATGCCACGCTCTATACGATGGATACCGTGCTGCGCCACTACCTGGCTCTGCTCGCTCCCATCATGCCTCACATCGCTGAGGAACTCTGGGCCAGCCTGGGCTTTGCCAAGGATGGTCAGCCGCTGATGAGCACCACTCTGCCCAATGCGGACGCCCTGCTCGCCGGTCTTGACGATATGGCTATCTCCAAGGCCCGTGCTACCGCTACAGCTCTTTACGAAACAGCCAACAAGGCCCGTAACCTCAAGGCTGAATACAACCTGGCCACTAACCGCAAGGTGAAGTTCGTGCTTAAGCCTGCCGGTATCCCCGTGGATGCCGACCTCGCCGACCGCCTGGCTCTGCTGGCCGGTGCTCAGGCCGCCGAAGTGAATGCCGCATACGAAGCTCCCAAGGGCACGCCGACGGCACTTACTCCGCTGGGTGAGCTCTTCCTGCCGCTCGAAGGGCTGGTTGATGTAGAGGCTGAACGCACCCGCATCACCAAGGAGCTTGAAAAGATGACCAAGGAAATTGCCAAGAGCAAGGGTAAGCTCAGCAACGCTTCCTTCGTAGACCGCGCTCCTGCAGCTGTGGTAGACCAGGAGCGTGCCCGCCTTGCCGAGTGGGAATCCCGCACGGCACAGCTGGAAGCTATGCTCAGCGCTCTTTCATAAGGATTAATAATCCCAGCTACCCTCGCCCCCCTCTGAATGAATCCGGACCCTTTCGAGCAACTTTCTGTTACTGAACGAGACGAGCTTGCCCTCTGTGGCATTTCCTCTGCAGTGCAACTCTGCACGTGTACACCCTGCAAAATCGCCGAAGATCTCAAGCTGGCGCGGAACTTCTTTCCGGACCGCACGTTTGTCCTTACGGAACAGCGCCTGCAAGAGTTATCTGCTGCAGCCAGGACTTTTGTGAATACATATGAATCAAAGGGAGGACTGCCCTTTACTAAGGGTACGGCTTTACCTACCACCGGTCTTCACAAACATGGAACCGGCCACAAGGATTATGATTTTCCGAAACACAATCACCGCAATGATGTTATGCTGCACAGTCCTGTGCACAGCAACCATTCGTTGCTAGTCGTGTTGGCGTCTTTGAGCACTCTGTTGCTACTCTTGCCCATGATTTCAATTGTAGCATTCGCAGACATGATAATCACACAGAGCTTTCCGGAATTACCTGTTTCCCTGCCGGTTATGGCGGTACTTACGATAGCTCTTCCCTGTGTGCCCTACCTTTTGTTCTCACGTCTCTGCACGTGCCCGGTTTGTCATATCCGCATCTACCGTTTCAGCCACTATTCCCGACACAAAGGGGCACATCATCTTCCCGTGCTCGGATATAATATGACCATGGCTTTGCATATCATTTTCCGTGCTTTTTATGTTTGCCCCGGATGCGGTACACCAGTTAAGCTGATTGGTGGCCACAAGCCTCATTGCCATCATTAATAATTCCTGCCGAAATGAAACGTTTTCTGATTTCAGCATTTGCTTTTCTGTGCTTTCCCTGTTTAGCAGAGGAAGCAGCCCCAGCGTCGCACATCGACCTCACTCACACTATTCTGGATTTCCTTTCGCGCACGGAGCTGTGCCTGAACTCCTGCCGTGATGCCGAGTCCGTAGTGTCTGCGATTCCCCAGTTGCGTGAGCTTGAAAAGGAGTGCGGAAACATCGTGGATGCCCAGCGAGCTCTCCCTGAGCCTACTGTTCAGGATTACATGGCTGTCCAGAACCAGATGGATGCATTCAATACAGTATGGGATGCAATCTGCAAGCATATTGAACGGCTCGAAAACGAGCGGCTCATGACCGAGGAAATTCGTAATATCCTCCATATTGCCCCCTCGAAATAAGCTACCATGGGTACAGGTTGAAACTTTTTTATCAACCTTACTCCACAATATATAGTATAACATTTCCGAAAACACCACCACATGCTTACACAGCATCGTGATGCTTAGGATGACCGGAAATTTTGGGCTTGCAAAAATTACAGAAAGCCGTAATATCGTAGGTGAAACGCATACTTACGGACCTATGAGCAGAAGCCAAAACAGCACCTCCGATAAGCAGCAGGCTCATGACGCTCAGCAGCTGGCTGATTTCATTCTCTTCTCCCAGCGCAGCTGCATTCTTCGTCTTTCGCCCGAGCTGACCAAAGGCAAGGTATCCTATCCTCAGTTCTTCCTGCTTACCTATCTGACAGAGGAGGAGTGCCTTTCCATGAGCAATATTGCCAAGATGATGGGGCACTCCACAGCAGCAGCCACAGGCATGGTGGACAAACTGCAGGAACTCGGTCACCTGAAGCGCTACACCGCCGCTGCTGACCGCCGCAAGATTATGGTGCGCATTACCGAACAAGGACGCGCACTGGTGGCACAGATGCGCAGCAACATTGCCGCCGACCTGGCACAGATGATGGCTCGCGAAGACAGCGAGGCCCCTGTGAGCACAGCCCGACGTGTCATCTCCCGCCGCACGGCAGCACGCAAGAGCCTCGCCTGAACATTTTCCTCCATATTCACATGAGTAACTACGCACCCGAATATCTGAACGTTCTCAACGCATATCCTGAGAACTTTGCCCGCTTCATCACCCGCATCCCCGGCATTGAGACCACTACTGACCGAGCAGCGGTCATTTCAGCGCTCACCCCTGCCCATGAGGCAGAACTCAGCGCTGTAGGCATTGATTCCAAGATGCTGCGCCGCGCCCAGCAGGTACACGGGAACAAAGTGGCATTGGTTGGTGATATCGGCTGCTCCTATCCTGTGGAGGGCGTGGATGCTCTTTTCTGCGGCGGCAAGGCCGATTGCTGCCTCGGCATTTACGTGGCAGACTGCGCCGCCGTGTGGATTTACGACACTGTGTCCCAGTGCCGCGCACTGATTCACTCCGGCAAGGCCGGCACTCTGCAGAACATCGTGGGCGAGACGATCAAGTCCATGTACAAGGTGCTTGGCGTACACGCCGCTGACTGCATTGCCGTCATCTCTCCCTGCATCCGCCCGCCCCACTATGAAGTGGATATTGTGACGATGATCAAGCAGCAGCTTGAGGAGGCAGGCATTGCCGCAGAAAACATCACCGACTGCGGGCTCGACACAGCCGCAGACCTCGACACCTTCTATTCCTACCGCATCGAAAAGGGTAACACGGGCCGCATGCTCGCGCTGTTCGGTCGTATGCCCTCTTCCAGCGAGGAATAATGACTTGCACCAAACAACAACTGCGCCGGGAGGTTTTGCAGCGACTCAAAGCCGCTGCTGCAGCCGACCCGGCGCAACTGCGTTCTGCAGAGCTGCGCCAGATGCTTGCCCCCCTGCTCTGCGATAACCCGCTATGTGTGGCGATATACGCACCTCTGCCGCATGAAGTTAACCTGCTGCCCCTCATGCAGGAACACCCGCAGCACCGTTATGTCTTCCCGCTCTGCCTGCCTGAGCACCGGCTGCGGTTTCACGTGATTGAATCCATTGCTGCCGACATGGAGCCGGGTGCCATGGGCATACTCGCACCTGCGGCACACACTACCTCTGTTGCTCCGGAAGAAATCGACCTTTTGATTGTACCCGGTGTAGCCTTTACCCGGGATGGCAACCGCATGGGATATGGTGGTGGCTACTACGACCGCTTCATTCCCCTCTGTACACGAGCCCATGTCGTAGCACTTGCATTCCGGGAACAGCTTGTTGATAGGCTGCCAGCAGAACCTCACGACCTGCCTATACCGCAACTGATTACTCCGTTGACTTGAATTGAGCTTTCCAAAGGCTGCACGCTATGCTAGATTACCCGCATGCCCAGTGTGCTGATTAAGACCTATGGATGCCAGATGAACGAGCGCGACTCCGAACAGGTGGCGAGCATGTTCCTGGCTGGCGGTTATGAACTGACTAAGAGTGAAGCAGAAGCAGATGTCATTCTCATTAATACATGTTCGGTGCGAGAAAAGGCAGAGCTGAAGGCACTGGGGAAGATGGGGCTTCTCTGCGCCAGACCCACGGCCAAGCCCTGGGTGGTGTATGGATTCATGGGGTGCATGTGCCAGAGCCGCGCTGCCTCGCTTTTCCGAGATGTACCCCGTCTGGACATTGTGACGGGTACTCAGCAGTACCACAACGTGTACAAGCTGTGCAACCGCCTGCTCCGCAGCCGCCTCGGCCAGCCCGGGTTTGAGCCGCTGCGTAAGGGTGCCCACATCTGTGCCACTCAGCAGGAAGAAGGCTTCCAGAACGAAATCCGCGACCACCTGCCGCCTGCAGGCAACTGCACCGCTTTCGTCTCCATCATGCAGGGATGCGAAATGCGCTGTTCCTACTGCATTGTACCCAGTACTCGCGGGTCTGAGTGCAGCCGCCCCGAGGCTGATATCCTGAAGGAGGTGCGCGAACTGGTAGAGCGCGGCGTGAAGGAAGTAACCCTGCTTGGTCAGATTGTGAACCGCTACGGCAAGGATGAACCTATCATCGATGGCCGCGGCGCCTTTGTGCGACTGCTCGAAAAGCTCAACGATATGGACGGTCTGGAGCGCATTCGCTTCACCAGTCCGCACCCCATCGGCTTCCGCCAGGACCTGGTGAATGCCTACACCTATCTGCCCAAGCTGTGCAGCCACATCCACTTCCCCATGCAGAGCGGCAGCGACCGCATTCTGCAACTCATGCGCCGTCCATATAAGAACGAGAAGTACCTGCGACTCTGCGAGGCCATGCGCGAGGCACGCCCCGACCTGGCCATCACCACCGATATCATCGTAGGCTTCCCCGGTGAAACGCATGAGGACTATCTCGAAACCAAGGCCGCTGTTGAGCGCATCCAGTTCGACAACGCCTTTGTGTTCCAGTATTCTCCGCGTCGTGATACTGTGGCAGCGGCCATGGAGAACCAGATTTGCCTGCGAGTGAAGGAAGAACGCAACCACGACCTGCTTGAGGCCGTGAACCGCATCGCCGTCGCCCGCAATCAGGCACTGGTCGGTACGCAGCAGACTATCCTCGTGGAAGGCCCCAGCAAGAATAACCCTGACCGTCTGCAGGGACGTACCTCCCAGAATAAGCCTGTTATCATCCCCGGTGGAACAGCCGAAGTGGGCACACTTGTTCCTGTGCGCATTTCTGAATGCACTGGCTTTACACTGTACGGAGAAGTGGTATGAAGTTTCTGAGCACCCTCCTGTTCGTTCTGGGAATGCCGCTGCTGGCAGGCGAGTTCCCGTGGAGCGATTCAGCCCCTGCTGACATCGCAGCAACGGCATTGCACCCGGACCAGGTGGTTGATGAAATACCATGCAACTGGCGTCCTGTCGTCAAGCCCATCTTTGCCCCGCAGGTAAAGCGCTGCCAATCTGCACGTGAAGCCGTGCTGCAGATTGCTGCTAATATCGGCGCTACGACAGGAGTATACTACACCCCCGAGCGCCGTAAGCACAACATGAATGCACTCGAGGCCCTTGCTGAAAAGAAGGTGTCATGTACCGGGCAGAGCATCCTGCTGGTCTGTGCTCTTCGCTCCGTGGACATCCCCGCGCGTGCTGTCGGTGTGCTCACCTGGAATCATATTCAGGGTAATCATACCTGGGCAGAGGCATGGTTCGACGGAGAGTGGCACATGATTGAGTTCAACGAAAAGGACTTTAACACAAGCTGGGTCATGGAGAATATCGGCATGCTCAACACAGCGCGTCCCGAACAGCGTATCAGAGCGGCCAATCCGCATGGTTCAAAGTGCTGGTTCCCCTGGGTTACATCCTTCCGTGCAGAAGACGTCACAACCCGCTACATGGAATTAGCTCGCCGATGGTATGAAAAGAATGGACTTTCCTCCGGCAGACAGCGTCTTCTTGTCAATGTGGTTGAGCGCAGGGAATCTGCCCCCACCTTGCAGGTTGTCTGCAAGGATGGCAAGGTTATTTCCTCCGGCAAGCTCCCCACGCTTCGCGATGATATGCGCTACTTCACTCGACTGGAGCTGCCGCGCAAAGGAGAGTACTTCCTTCGCCTTAAGGGGCAGAATGACCTGCTACCCATTCAGGCTACGCCTGCTCCGGTTCGGATTATCAGTCTGAACTATTGATTCACCTCGTAGAGCTTCTGCTCAAGGGTTATCTGGGCTGCTGCCATTTCAGCCTTGTGTTTGCTCTGGCCTTCGCCGCAACCTAATTCTATGCCGTTCCACATCACCTTGGCGCGGAACGGACCTGCGGGTTTGGATTCATCCACAAGCTCCACTGCGTATTTCGGCCCCTGTCCATTGATGGATTGAAGCCTTTCGAGCAGCTCACCCTTATAGTTAATGGAAATGAGCGTGTGGGCCACATTCAGACTGGCTTCGAGCAGATGGAGCGACACCTTGCGGGCTGCGTTGTAGTTGGAATCCATCATCACAGCACCAATCACGCTTTCAAATGTATTAGCCAGAACAGATAAGGTTGTGCGTCCACCACTCTTTTCAAGTTGCGGGCTCATTGTCAGCTGCTCGCCCCAGCCAAGCCTGGCACATATCTCAGACAAGTGGGCTCGGCTCACAATGGCAGAACGCATCTTGGTGAGCAGGCCCTCATCTGCTTTCGGATAGCGGGTAAAGAGCTCACGGCTCACCACCAGTTCAAGCACAGCATCGCCCAGATATTCCAGACGCTCATAATTGAGGTTTGTGCTGCGCTTCTGGTCGCTGCTCGGGTGTGTAAGCGCCTGCATCAACCATGTTTCATCTGTGAATACATAATTCAGGCTTTCTTCTACCGCTGCTCTATCCATGCGCAGTATTCTAGCACATATTGCCGGTCTTGGCTAGAGTAAATGCCCCGCCGCTCTCTGTCATGAGTCGGATTTCTCTTGATTTGGCAGGATTTTGGCGGTAGAATCGCGCGCATGAGCACAGAGGAGAAAAAAGACTTCATCCGCGATATGGTAGCCAGGGATCTGGCAGAGGGATACTGCGAGGTGCCGATTACCCGTTTCCCCCCGGAGCCGAACGGATATCTGCACATCGGCCACGCCAAGGCCATCTGTCTGGATTTCGGTCTTGCCAAGGAATATGCCCACCTCGGGGCCGTGTGTCACCTCCGTTTCGACGACACCAACCCCTGCAAGGAAGACATCGAGTTCGTAAACTCCATCCAGGAGGATATCCACTGGCTCGGCTTCGACTGGGGCGAACACCTCTACTGGGCTTCCAACATCTTTGATTTCTACTACGACTGTGCTGTGCACCTCATCAGGAACGGTCTCGCCTACGTGGACCTGCAGGACCGCGAGACCATGCGCCTGCAGCGTGGCAACCTGGTGACTCCGGGCATTGAATCTCCCTATCGCAACACCTCTGTGGAGGAAAACCTCGCCCTGTTCGAAGCCATGAAGCGCGGCGACTACGCCGAAGGCGCTGCTGTGCTGCGTGCCAAGATTGACATGGCGAGCAGCAACATGAACATGCGCGACCCCGTGATTTACCGCATCTCCTACGACCACCACCACAACACGGGCAATTCCTGGTGCATCTACCCGATGTACGACTTTGCCCACCCGCTGGAGGACGCATACGAACACATCACTCACTCCCTCTGCACGCTCGAGTTCGAGAACCACCGTCCTCTCTACGAATGGGTTATCGACAACTGTCCCGTGCCTGCCAAGCCCAAGCAGCGCGAGTTCTCCCGCCTGAACATCACCTACACCGTAATGAGCAAGCGCAAGCTGCGCCAGATGGTGGAGGAAGGCTATGTAGCAGGCTGGGACGACCCCCGCATGCCCACAATCTGCGGCATGCGCCGCCGTGGCTACCCCGCCAAGGCGATCGTGGACTTCTGCGAAGGCGTAGGCATCACCAAGTTCAACGGTAACACCGACGTGGCTCGTCTTGAGAACGCTGTGCGCAACGAACTGAACGCCGAGGCTGAGCGCCGCATGGCCGTGCTCAAGCCCCTCAAGCTTGTGCTCACCAATGTTGCCGATGATTTCGAGGAAGAGGTCGAAGTGGTCATCAACCCCGAGAAGCCCGAGCTCGGCAACCGCAAGCTCGTGCTCACCAAGGAAGTGTGGATTGAGCAGGATGACTTCATGGTGGAGCCGCCCAAGAAGTACAAGCGTCTTTCTCCCGGCGCCTGCGTGCGTCTCCGCGGTGGCTACTGCATGATCTGCACGGGCTACACCGCCGATGCTGAAGGCAACGTGACCGAGGTGCAGGCCGAAATCATCCCAGGCACCGTGGGTTCCAACCCTCCCGAGGGTATCAAGTGCAAGGGTGCTATCCACTGGGTATCTGCCAGGTATGGTGTGACTGCAGAAGTGCGTCTCTACGACCGCCTGTTCAAGGACGAGGCTCCCGATGCGAACGAGGAAGGCTTCCTTGCTTCCCTGAATACAGACTCTTTGACTGTCATCAAGGACGCCGTAGTCGAGCCTGCCCTGGCTGCTGCAGCGCCTGAGTTCAGCTGCCAGTTTGAGCGCACGGGTTACTTCGTGGCAGACCGCTATGACCACAGCGCCGAGCATCCTGTATTCAACCGCGCCGTGGGGCTCCGCGATTCCTGGGCCAAGATGAATAAGTAAATCTGCAATACATGAAGCATATCGAATTCACCAGCGTTAACGGTTCCTTCGACATCAACGATTTCATCAATCGTTGCGATGCGGCCACCATGGGTGAGGAGCTGCCCCCTGCTCCTGCCCCTGAGCCGGAAGCACCTTCCGCTGTGTCCCCCTGCTCCGTGCCGGTGGCCGATGGCGTAGATCCCATCGTGTACTCTCCCCTGGAGGAAGTGCTCGAGGATCTGCGCATGGGCAAGCTCATCCTCATGACGGATGACCCCCACCGCGAAAACGAGGCCGACCTCGTCTGCGCAGGCCAGTTTGCTACGCCGCAGAATATCAATTTCATGGCCACGCACGCACGCGGACTCATCTGCGTGCCTATGGCGCCGGAGCGAGTTGATTCCCTCGGCCTGCCCATGCAGGCACAGCATAACACGGAGAAGCACCACACCGCCTTCACCGTGAGCGTGGATGCCAAGGAAGGCACGACCACCGGCATCAGCGCATTTGAGCGTTCCATCACCACCATGAAGCTGGCAGAGCCCAAGGCTACGCTCGATGACTTTGTGCAGCCCGGCCACTGCTTCCCGCTGCGTGCTGTGGAAGGCGGCGTAATCCGCCGTGCAGGCCACACTGAGGGCACCGTGGACATGATGCGCCTCGCAGGGCTCGAACCAGTCGGCGTATGCTGCGAAATCATGAAGGAAGACGGCACCATGGCCCGCCTTGGCGAGCTGGGTTCATTCCAGAAGAAATATGATCTCAAGGCCTGCTCCCTGGCTCAGATTATCGAGCACCGCCAGCATACAGAAACGCTCGTCATCCGCGAGGAAGTGGTGAAGCTTCCCACTGATTTCGGTGATTTTGACTGCTACTCCTACCACTCCAAGGTCGATGGCCAGACCCACCTTGCCCTGGTACACGGGCCGATTGATCCGGAGAAACCTGTTCTCTGCCGCGTACACAGCGAATGCCTGACGGGTGATGTCTTCGGTAGCCGCCGCTGCGACTGTGGCAGCCAGCTGCACGCAGCCATGCGCCGCGTATCCCAGGAAGGTGGCGTCATCCTCTACCTGCGCCAGGAAGGGCGCGGCATCGGGCTCTCCGCCAAGCTGCACGCCTACAAGCTCCAGGAACAGGGTTACGATACTGTGGATGCCAACATCAAGCTCGGGTTCGCCCCCGACCTGCGCGACTACGGCGTAGGCGCCCAGATTCTGCGTGACCTCGGAGTGCGTCACCTGCGACTCCTGACCAACAACCCGCTTAAGATTCAGGGTCTTTCAGGTCATGGCCTCGATGTTGTGGAGCACGTGGCCATATCTATGCAGCCGCACGAGGACAACCAATACTACCTCGACACCAAGCGAGACCGCATGGGGCACATGATTTAAGATAACAGAAAAGCGCGGAAATCCGCGCTTTTCTGCCATTTGCTGACGGCATTTTTAGCATTTATGGCACAATCCAATGTTCCGCAAATCTGAATTCTACGGTACAATGCGAAAAAGCAAATAAAGACCGTATGTCTGACCCGAACAAACAACCCAACAAATTACCCACACCCGGCGGCTCCCCCAACTGGGGCGTCATGATTCTCATGGCGGTCATTACAGGCATTCTCATCGTGGCCTTTATGTTCGACGGCTCCTTTGCCTCACCCGGTCGCACCATCTCACTTGAGCAGTTCCGCCAGGATTACCGCGCCGGCAAGGTGGTACTCAGCGAGCCCAAGAAGTTCCCGCTGGAAGTCGTACTCGATTCCAGCTCCACAGAAGGCACCATCACCGCCTACGAATACAAGACTCTGCCCCAGTTCCCCAAGGCTGAGTTCTACATGCCCTTTACTGAGTCCGATGACGTGCGCGCACTCTGCAACCGCTTCGGTATCACCACCACACGCGTTGAAAATGCCCCTGCAGAGCTGAAGGGCGAGCGCATCTGGTCCACCGAGGACTTTGCCCGCATGGGTGCCGAGGGACGTATCATCACCACTTCCAGCAGCCCCGTTATTTACGAATACGCCGGCCAGGGCATCATTGTAGGTGAATACCGCAAGACTCCCACCGGTACCGTTACCATCAAGGATCTGGAACCGGTCCGAGTGGAGTTCAACTCTGCCTTCCAGGGCGAGCAGGTGCGTGATTTGCTCGGCAACCAGGTGAAGTACACCGTGGAGAGCAACACATGGAGCATGTTCCTCGTGAACGTGCTGCCCTTTGCCCTGCTCCTGCTGCTCATTTTCTTCTTCTTCCGCGCGCAGAGCGGTGGTCCCGGCGGAGCCATGAAGTTTGCCCGCAGCCGCGCCCGCCTGCTTGACCCGAACCAGAACAAGGTCACCTTCAAGGATGTGGCCGGTATCTCCGAAGCCAAGGAGGAAGTGTGGGAAATCGTGGAGTTCCTGCGCAATCCCCAGAAGTTCCGTAACCTGGGCGGCACCATTCCCAAGGGTGTGCTCATGGTTGGTCCTCCCGGCACGGGTAAGACCCTGCTGGCTCGTGCCATTGCCGGCGAGGCAGGCGTGCCCTTCTACACCATTTCCGGCTCCGACTTCGTGGAAATGTTCGTAGGTGTGGGCGCCAGCCGAGTGCGCGATATGTTTGCCGAGGCCAAGAAGCACAGCCCCTGCCTCATCTTCATCGACGAAATCGATGCCGTAGGCCGTCACCGTGGCCATGGCGTAGGTGGTGGTCACGACGAGCGTGAGCAGACCCTGAACGCCCTTCTCGTGGAGATGGACGGTTTCACCGCCAATGAGAACGTCATCGTCATTGCCGCCACGAACCGCGTGGACGTGCTCGACCCCGCCCTGCTCCGCCCCGGCCGCTTCGACCGCCAGGTGACTGTGAACCTGCCCGATGCCGCAGGCCGCGAGCAGATTCTCCGCGTGCATGCCCGCAAGGTGAAGCTGGCCCCCGATGTAGACCTTGGGCCGATTGCCCGCGCCACCACCGGCTTCTCCGGTGCAGAGCTGGCCAACCTCGTGAATGAGGCAGCCCTCATTGCCGCCCGCCACAACAAGCCTACCGTGCAGCAGGGTGACCTGGAGGAAGCCCGCGAGAAGGTACGCTGGGGTCGCGAGCGCCGCTCCCTCGAAATCTCCGACAAGGAGAAGTACATGACCGCCGTGCACGAAGCCGGCCACGCAGTGTGCCTTCTCAAGACAGCACTGGCCAAGAGCCTGCCGCTGCACAAGGTCACCATCATTCCCCGTGGCCCGGCTCTGGGTGTCACTATGATGCTGCCCGATGAGGACAAGCACAGTGAATACAAGAGCGAGCTGCTCGATTACATCGTAATGGCCATGGGTGGCCGCTGTGCCGAGCTTGTGACCTTCGGCGATATCTCGGGCGGCGCCCGCGGCGATATCCACCAGGCTACTGCCATTGCCCGCAAGATGGTCTGTGTCTACGGCATGAGCGACAAGCTCGGCCCCATCGAATACGGCTCCAACCACAGCGAGGTATTCCTGGCCCGCGATATCTCCCAGACCACCCGCAACTTCTCTGAGCATACCGCCCAGATTATCGATGAGGAAATCCAGCGCATTGTGACAGAAAACTACAACCGCGCCGTGACCATTCTCACCGAGAACAAGGAGCGCCTGCTTCTCATTGCCGACAAGCTCATCGAGTTCGAGACACTGAGCGGCAAGCAGGTGGCTGAGCTGCTCGAAACCGGCGAAATGACAGACCCGCCCGTGCGCCAGCTTCCCCCGCCCATGCCTGTGGACGAGGATGCTCCCACCGACCTGCAGACACCCGATGACCAGCCTCCTGCAGATGCAGAGGAAGAGCCTGCCTCCGAAGAAGAAGAAAAGAAAGACAACATCTAACCCCCTTACCACACACACAATATGAACAGCAAACAACTCGCCTTTGCCTGCGCCCAGGTGGCATGCGATGCCAAGGCTTCCGATATCGCCATCTATGACCTGCGCGGCACATCCTCCATCACGGATTTCGCCGTGGTCTGCACCGCCACTTCTGTGCCCCACCTGCGCGCCATCATGGGCGATGTGGACAAGGAAGTGTGGGAGAAGTATGAAATTACCCCCGTGTATGCCGAGCGCACGCCAAACGCCCTCTGGTGCGTGCTCGACTATATCGACGTGATGCTGCACGTTATGGCCGGTGAGACCCGCGAGTTCTACGAGCTTGAGGAACTTTGGAAGCCTGAGAACCGCATCGAGTGGAACGACGGTGACCAGGCCTGATACAATCTCATTCCACCTGTCTACAAATATCGCTTCAACCCTATCCGGTTGAAGCGATATTTTTTTACAGCCGCTTAAAATAATGCGGCTGACTTCTGTAGAGAAAAGGTTACACCCCGCAATCCACGAGCAGGGTGGCAGCAACTCGCACGCATTCCTGGCAGGGAACACGGTTGCAGCCCTTGATTTCGCGGCAGGAGGATGCACCATTAGCAGCCGTGAAGGCTGCGAGGATAGCGGCAGCCTTTTCGGGTGCTACCTGCATAGCCCCGTAGAGGGCACCGCAGGTTCCCTCAGGAGCGCGGCCGCCACCGCAGGAAGCCATGGGCTCCACAAGGTCCTCGCGACCGAATGCGGCGCACACCGTCTGGGCGCAGTTATACATGTACGGTTTCTGGCGGAAAGTGGCAAGAGCTTGTTCAACGCGTTTCATATCTGTATCCTAGCAATAATATCCAAAGGTGTCAAGGATTCCGTACGCATTGGCATGATTAGAGGCGGCCTGTGTTTCTACTCGACAAATCGTCATTTAGCGAGCCTAAGGCGAGCGGAATTTTGAGCCCACGCAGTGGGCGGTAGCCGGTAGCCCAGCGTGCAGCCGCGTTAGTGGCGGAACGCTGGGTAATACACGAAAAAGAACAGGAACCCCGAGCGAATCGAGAGGGTGGCAGAAGCTTTGGCCTTAGTATATTGCGTCGATTTCTGCCGCCCTCTCACTGCGTTCGAGGCTCCAGTAATTTTTATACTAACCCCGGGTTCCGCAGCTATTGCTGCTCCACCCGGGGCTATTGGCTATCACCCGCTAAAGCGGGTTTCGAATTCCGCGGGCCAGAGGCGCGCCAATGCATCGACAAACTCGGATTTGGCGAGGATTGACTGATTATGCCTTCGTGTCATTCCATAATGCGCCGCACACGTCGGTGGGCATGCGCCAATCGCCACGGGGTGAAAGCGAGATGGTACCGACCTTCGGACCATCGGGCACGCAGGTGCGCTTGAACTGCTGGGTAAAGAAGAGGCGCATGAAGGTGCGCAGCGTGTTCTCCACCAGGGCTTCATCATACTCCCCGGCAAAGGCGTGGAGCGCAAGGAAGCGCAGTTTCTCGGGCTCAGCACCGTACTTGATGAAATGGTAGAGGAAGAAATCGTGCAGGTCATACGGCCCGAGGATTTCCTCGGTCTTCTGGTCAATCTTGCCATCGTCCGACGGAGGAAGCAGCTCTGGGCTTACAGGCGTGGCATTCACATCGCGCAGGACTTCGGCCAGCTCGCCACCTATCTGGGCTGCAGAGTATTCAATCAGGCAACGGATGAGAGACTTGGGAATGGAACAATTCACACCATACATGCTCATATGGTCACCATTGTAAGTAGCCCAGCCGAGGGCAATTTCAGAAAGGTCTCCCGTGCCGACGACCATGCCACCGGTCTTGTTGGCCAGGTTCATGAGCAGCTTGGTGCGCTCACGGGCCTGCACATTCTCGTAGGTATTTGTACGCAGTGCAGGGTCGAAATCGAGATCCTTGAAATGCAGCAGGCAGGCTTCCTTGATGTTGACCTCCTTGAAGGTACAACCAAGGATCTGAATCATCTTCACCGCGTTATTGTAGGTGCGGCCTGTAGTACCGAAGCCGGGCATGGTGAGCGCAAGGATGCAGTCGTTGCTGCGCCCCAGCAGCTTACAGGCACGGTCGCATATAAGGAGAGCCAGCGTACTGTCCAGGCCACCGGAAATACCGATAACCAGGGTCTTGGCATAGGCGCATTCGATGCGCTTGGCCAACGCTGCGGCCTGGATATTGAGGATTTCCTCGCAGCGCTCTGTGCAATCCTCTGCGCCGGGTACAAAGGGGCGCGAGGGCAGATACGCATATTTCAAATCGCAAGTCTGCTCCACCGGTGTGCATGCAATAAGACGCGGTGCAGGCCAGGAGGCAATCTGCTGATTTTCGTAGAAAGAGCTTTCACTCAGGCGGGCTGCTGCAAGCTTCTGCAGGTCCACATCAGCATACACAATGTTCGTTTCGCGGGCAAAGGGCTGGTTCTGAACATGCATGCGGCCGTTTACCGCAATCATGGCAGAGCCTCCGGAAACGCCGTCCTGCGTGCTTTCGCCTACACCTGCCCCGGCATGCACATAGGCCGCTACGCAGCTACCGCTGCGGGCTGCGACCAGAGTCTGCTGGTACTGGTGACTACCCGCCAGAGCAAGGGAAGCAGAGGGATTGAAGATGACTCGGGCACCCTGCATGGCAAGGCGGGTGGAGGGAGGCAGCAGGCTTGCTGCCTCCTCTCCAATTTCCACACCGAAACGGAACTCGTCAGAAAGCTCAAAAATCAGGTCTGTGCCCACAGGGATGCAGCAATCACCCAAACGGACTTCGCCGCGAGAAAGTCCAGAAGCAGCACTGAACTGTCTGTATTCATATGCGGCACGCTTGCTGGGGAGCACACTCTTAGGCACCATGCCAAGCACCTTGCCCCCCTGCACCACGGCAGCTGTATTGTACAGGCGCTCATCTACCAGAAGCGGCAGGCCGACAATGGAAACCAGAGGTAGAGCTGCTGTATCTGCAGCAAATCGCAGCAGAGCAGCCACAGCAGACTTCTGCAGACGGGGCTGGAAGAACAAATCCGCACAGCTGGCAGAGGTAATACAAAGCTCCGGGAACACCACCACCTCAGCACCCTGCTGCGCGGCTTCCTGAGCAGCGGACACCAGAACGGAGGTATTGAAATCTACATCGGCCACGCGCACCTGCGGTACCGCAGCGGCCACACGGTAATATCCGTACGTACTCATATGAATCTGCCGATATTGTGCCAGATTCAGCCCATTTGTCAATCCCCTAGTGTGCTCCCGTAGACCCGGACGGGCATTTCCGGGTAATTTTGAACGATTTTAAGCCTGCTGCGTCTCACATTAAGCTTGACCCAGCTCTAGAAATAGGGCATAATCGCCACGCGTCACTATCGTCTCACTTTCCCATGAAATACACCATTTCCGCCTTATCCCGAAAAACCGGGCTTTCCATTCACACTCTTCGCTACTACGAAAAGGAAGGTCTGCTCCGCTATGTTGAGCGCACCGAGTCGGGGCGTCGTGTATATGGTGAGGCCAGCATGGGCTGCCTGCTTGGTGTGCTTTGCATGAAGCAGGCCGGCATGACGCTGCCGCAGATCAAGGCATTCATGGATGTGACGATTGAGGGTGTGGCCACCCTGCCCAAGCGTCTGGAGATGATGCTCAGCGCCCGTGAGCAGCTCAGTAAGCTCAAGGAGGCTGTGGACCGTGGTCTGCAGCTTGCCGATTTCTTCATCGGCGGTTGCCGCAATGCCATGGATGCACTTAAGAACGGGGCGGACCCGGAGGAAGCCTTCCCCTATATCACCCGAAACGGTATCATCGAGTTCCCCTTCCAGCTGACAGAGGAAGGCAGACTGGAACCCGACACCCCTCCCGAGTCTTTCGAACTGAAGCAGCCCGCCAAGGGCAAACGCAGCACTAAAAAAACAACAAAGAAGTAATACACATGAAGGAAATCGCTAAATGGGCACCTCTCGGTGGTGCACTCTGCCTCATTGTAGCGGCCATCATCATCGGTCGTAAGTCTCACAGCGATGTGAAAGAGATTTACGGCATGATTGACCACTACGATAAGATGGGCCGCTGAAAACAGCCAGACAATCTTTTCTCAACAGCGCACTGAGTTCCCCACGAACCCAGTGCGTTTTTGTTTTATTTGGATAGATGAATTTCGACGCGTTGGCATAATTAAGCAGTAGCGACAAATGCGAGATTGTCGAGCAGTTTGCGAAGCATCAGCGGAGCGTAATTTTGAGCCCACGAGGTGGGCGAAAGATAGTAGGCCGGGGTAAGAGCGCGTCAGCGCTCGCAGCGCCGGCTGGCACAAAAAAATAATCAGAGCCCACGGTGTGGGTGATAGAGCGGTGGCTTAACGCATTGCCTTTGTTCTGTCACCCACTCCGTGGGCTCTGTTCAACTTTTTGTTATTGCAGGGCTGCGCCCGCAAGGCGGGCTTGCCCCTGCCTTCCATCTTTCACCCACACCGTGGGCTCAAAGTACCGCTCGCCTACGGCTCGCCAATTGCCGATTTTACGAGCAATTACACCAACCCGTGGATTTCGTTTACGCGGGCTTCGCGCACCTTTCGGCCCCACTCGGCGTCTGCCAGTAGCGCGCGGCCTATGGCTACCAGGTCAAACTCCTGCGCGGCAAGTCGGCGGGACAGTAATTCCAGGCTCGGAGAGTTTGCGGTCGCCTCTTCCCCGATAATAACCGGGCGACCGGAAAGCATCTTTACCCAACCGGCAAAGCCCAGAGCATTACCATGGAAAGGCGCACCTGCGCCGGAATCATCGACAGCAAAGATATCCACCCCGGCATTGCATAGCGGAGCCAGGAGCTCACTCAATTCCTCAGGCGTATGAACAAGCCGGGCATCCGGATTTTCAGGAAGCAGCAACGACAAACGGAAGATGATGGGGAACTTCCGGCCTACCATTTTCCGGACAGCATGCAAGACATCGCAGGCGAAACGTGTGCGTGCCAGCAGACTGCCGCCATATTCATCGCTACGGTGATTCGTTTCCGGGCGCAGAAACTGGTCAATCAGTCCACCTTGACCGCCACATATTTCCACGGCATCAAATCCCAGCACACGAGCCAGCCCCGCCGCCTGAGCAAAGGCATTTACCACATTTCCCATGCGGTCGCGGCACATTTCTTCACCCCGTTTCATACCCGTCATCGGGTCAATTCCACTGGGGCCGATGGCGAGGTCATCCTTACGGAGCATACCAGCATGAAACAACTGCGGCGCTATGCGACACGGAAACGCATGCACAGCCCGGCATATCCCCTTCCACAAACGCAAGGAAGAGCCGCCGGAGAAATGAGCCATGTGATCATCCACTGCGGCGGCTGGGTCATTTACCGCAACAGGTTCGGTGAGGATAAGGCCCAGCAGATGAGAAGCCCGGAGGCGATAATATTGCACCAGCTCCTGTGCCGGAGCTCCCACCTGAGAATGGCTCCGTGACATTGGAGCCATGACCAGGCGGGTATTCATGGTAAGTTTTCTGTGCGTAAAGGGGCGGAATAATTCATCGATTTCACGCAGACACAGCATGGCAGAACTTGCTTTCATATTTCGCATTCTGCCACTCTCTGGGCGATTTTCAAGGAGTTAGAATAACAAGGAAGAACAGGCAGACGCAATTTTCCATACCGGCATCAATCTGTGACACAACGTTTTCTTGACTTAATTTGAACGGTGACTAGAATATGAGCATCCAATCCTCACATATTATGAAATTCCCCATTCTTTCTACTGCCATTGTGACGCTGTGCGCGCTGACCGCCACAGCTCAGGCCGAAATCAAGATCAGCTCTGTGAACATCCAGGAGCTCTACACCAAGTTCTACAAGCGATTCGAGACTGAAACCACCCTGCAGAAGCAGCTTTCTGAAATCAAGGCTGACGTGAAGGTTCGTGAGGATAAGCTCCGCGCGCTGCAAAAGGAAATCGAGCAGATCAAGGGCAAGTACGACTCCAGCCTCTCTGATTCCGCTGTGGCCAAGCTTCGCAAGCAGTTCGACGAGAAGGTGAACGAGCTCAAGGCTGCTGACCAGGAGCTGAAGGATTTCGTGCAGCGCCGCGAAGTGGCTTTCCGCGAAGTGCGCAACACCGAGATGCGCGTGCTCATGGAGGAAGTGCACACCGCCATCAACACTGTTGCTGACCAGAGCGGCAGCGACCTCGTGCTGGATTCTGGCGCTATCTCTCCCCAGGCTGCTATCGGCGTAGGCACCCGCGTGTTCCCCTACATGAAGAAGGACATCGACCTCACCCCCGAGGTGCTGAAGGTTCTCAATGCCGGCGCTCCCCAGGGCTTCGACCCCGATGCTGAGCTCAAGCGCCTGTACGGCAACCCCGCTGCAGCTCCTGCCGCCAACTAATCTTCTTTAATCATTAACCCCCACGAGCTTATCATGGACCTCACTCTCTCCGAAGTTCTCGAGCTCACCGGTGGTAAACTTCTCAACGAGCCGGCTCCGGAGATTTCGATTTCCGGGGTCGCTACGTTGGATGGCGCCACCACCGGCGAAATTGCATTCCTCGGCAACGAAAAGTATTTCAACGACTTCCTGGCCACCAAGGCCAGCGCCGTTCTTGTTCCCCCGTCCCTGCCCCAGTACCCCGAGGGCGTGGCATTCATTGAAGTGGAGAATCCCTCCCTTGCCTTCAATGCCCTTGTTGCACACTTTATGAAGGCCAGCACGGATTTCGAACCCGGCATTCACCCCACCGCCTATGTGGATCCCACCGCCAAGCTCGACCCCACGAAGGTGCGAGTCGGCCCCTGCGCCGTGATTGAGGCTGACGCCGAAATCGGCGATGGCTCCGACATCGGTCCCGGCTGCGTTATCTGCAAGGCAGTAAAGATGGGCGAGAACTGCAAGCTGCACCCCAAGGTGGTTATCCGCGAGCGTTGCATCCTGGGTAATCAGGTGGTGATTCAGCCCGGTGCTGTGATTGGTGGCGATGGCTTCGGCTTCCTGCTCAATAAGGAAACCGGCTGGTACGACACCATCGACCAGGTAGGCATCGTGGTCATCGGCGACCGCGTAGACATCGGCGCCAACACCACCATCGACCGCGCCCGCTTCGGCCGCACTGTCATCGGCGACGGCACCAAGCTGGACAACCAGATTCAGATTGGCCACAACGTGACGCTCGGCAAGCACTGCGTGATGTGCGCCCAGAGCGGCATTGCCGGCAGCACGCACGTGGGTGACTATGTGACCATCGCTGCTCAGTGCGGTATCACCGGTCATATCAAGATTGAGGATAAGGTAGTGGTGGCAGCCCGCTCCGGCGTGATGAACACCCTGGAAGCCGGCAAGACCTACTGGGGCGCTCCCGCTGTTCCCTATGGTGAAGCCGCCCGCCAGTTTGCCGCCATGCGCAAGCTGCCCGAGGCTTTCAAGGAACTGCGCGCTCTCAAGGCCAAGGCCGAGGAGATTCAGAAGCTCATCGAGCAGGCTACTGCCGAACAGCTTTAATATTCCTTACACCATTCAAATAACGAACAGCCCCGGATTTTCCGGGGCTGTTCGTTGTTTTTAGCATAATCAGAAGAAGCTCTGTTATTCTGCTCGGCAAATCCCAGTTTGTCGAGCAACAGATTTTATTCGGAGCGGGGGACTTTAGTCCCCCAAATGCTTATATTTTCGGGACTAAAGTCCCGTGCTCCGACAGATATGCTCCTCGCCAATTGCCGATTTGTCGATGCCTGGCTGATTATGACAACGCGTTAGAAGGCTTATCGCCGGCGCGGGTGGCGATGGCGCGGTGCAGGATGCGGAGCCCGACGCGGCGGCTTGGGTGCGCACTTGTGCGGGCCACAATGGTGGTGGTGATGAGGTCCGCAATGATGATGGTGATGCGGGCGGCCATGGTGGTGCACATGGCAAGGAGGCGGCACATGCACACAGGGAGGAGGCGGGCATGGACGCACCACCACGGGCGTACCGACTGATACGTTGACATACACTTTCGCTTCTGCCTTGCTCCCCATACAGCAGAGCGCAGTCATGCACGCCAGTACCAGCATTTTAAGAATGTAATTCTCCATACGAGAGGAAAATTAAAGATATTCACATACATGGCGCACCAGTCGGCGCATTTTGTGCAGAAGCGAACGCTTTTTGTTAATTTTCTTATCGGCGCTTCAGGAATCTCCCGGTCACAGCCTGAAGCTCGGGCACGCGGAAGAACAGGCAAGCGCCTACATAAAGGGCTCCACAAACGGTACCACCGACAGCAAGTGCTCCGAATCGGCTGAAGAAGCCCCGGGAGGTGAAGTCGCCAAAGAAGAAGTGCCCTGCCCCCCAGCAGACCAGAGCCAGCACCACACCGGCCCCCATGATACGGAGGAGTCCCGGCATCAGGATATGCAGCGACATACCGCCCAGCAGGTGGCGGATATACAGGAAGTAGAACAGGAAGTTCAGCGTGGTGACAATGGAGGTGGTCAGCGCCAGATAGGTGGCGGGCAGGTTGAAAACGTGCACGAAGGTGTAGTTACAACCCACAGAAATACAGAATGCCACCAGCGCCAGCCCGGCAGGAGCCCAGGGCTTTTCCAGTGCCAGGAATACCGGCTGCAGCACTTTCATGCCCGCATAGGCAAGGAGGCCGAGCGAATAAGCTGCCAGCACATCGCCCGTGAAGCAGGCAGCAGCAGCATCGAAGCGACCACGCTGGTAGAACACGCTCACGATTTCATCGCCCCAGATGCACAGGAAAATGGCAGAAGGAATGGCAAACAGAGCCATGAAACGGAGAGCCTTGGCCAGATGGGCAGAAATCTCCTTGCCGGCATCGCCGCCCGTAAGTGTCATGCGGGACACCGTAGGAAGTACAACCATGCCCACAGCCACGCCGAACAAGGCCACAGGCAGCTGCCAGAGATGGAAGGCACTGGACAGAGCCGTGACGGAACCGGGCTTGAGGTACAGCGCAAAGGCTGTATTGATGAACACATTGGTCTGAGTAATGCCGGCAGCTATCACGCCCGGCAGCATGAGCACCCACACACGACGGGCATTGGCATCCGTAAAACGCAACCAGCCACCCGACCAGCGCAGGCCGATATCCCAACGCGGGCGATACCCTTTCTGGCGCAGCTTCGGCAGTTGCACCAGCACCTGGGCTGCACCACCAATGACCACGGCCACAGCAAAGCCATAAAGAGCATCCGGGCCGAAAGCCGGGTCAATAAACCAGCCGATAACCACACCGGCCGCCACCGTCGTAAGATTAAAGGCGGCACTGGCCAGATTCGGCAGACCGAACACGCCGAACACATTCAGCGCACCCATACACAGCGCCGAAAGCGAAGCCAGCAGGATAAACGGCCACATGATGCGGCACAAATCCGCAGCAAGACCCATGAAGCTGCGGGGTTCCACCTTGGTTGCGGCAGCAGGCACGCCTTCGCTGGCCGTTGTCAGCAGTATCGTCTGGCCATGCTCGAGTTTCTCCAGCACGGAAACCCGTAGGCAGGAATCGGGCGTCAGATTGCGCAGGTTATCCTGCGAAGTGAACACCGCCTCCTTCAAGCCATCGGCATTGGTACGGAATCCGCGGAACGCAGCATCGGCACACAGCATGGAAGGAGCTCCCCAAGGCGTCTCGAGCACAACGCGGGCACGCTCAGGATAAAGCTGCTGCATGAAGGTACCTGCCAGCAGGATGCCGATGGACACAATGCAGAGCATCAGAGAAATCAGCTGCGAGCTCACACGACTGGCCAGGGTCCACGCAGCTTCCTTGCCATCCTGCTTCTCCACCTTGCTCATCACGCTGGTGAAGCTCTGCGAGAGAGCTCCCTCGGCAAACATGTCGCGCAGCATGTTGGGAATACGGAACGCGGTAAAAAACGCATCCAACGCACCGGTAGCACCGAACAGCGAGGTGTAGACAATCTCGCGCAGCAGACCGGTGAAGCGGCAGCAGAAGATGGCCGCTGTGGCGATGAGACTCTTTTTCTGCATGGAAGCCATAGCGATTCAGGGAGAGAGATGTTACATCTGAAGCTCAGCGGACCTTTTCGGGCAGGTCTTCGCGAATCTTGCGGGCAAAAGCCTTAGCTGTAGTTTTATCGCCCAGCAGGAGGCAGGTGCGGGAAAGCTCGCGCATGGTGGTGCGATAGAGCCCCTGCTCCGCCTTCTCAAGTCGCTCCTTGTCAGCATCGCTCATCTGGTCGATGCTGCTCTGAATGGTGCGCAGCGTACGGAAGCAGTTGATATCCTGCTGGGCCTTGCGCTGAGCCAATGCCAGATTCAGGCGGGCACGAAGAGTCTTGCCTGTGGAGAGGTCGGGATTCACTTCCTCAACCATGCGGGTGCATTCCTGTACCCACTTCAGGGCGTTGTTGTATTCCTGCTTGGCTGTATAATAATCTGCCAGCTCGTGGGCAATACGGGAGCGGAAATCGGAATCCTTCTTCACCAGGGCGGGGTTCTGCAGCATCATTTCCCAGCTGCGGGTCAGCAGCTGAATCTTTTCCTCGCCATCCGTATGAGTGGCCAGGTAGGTCAGCACGCGCATGATTTCTGCAGTATCCTTCTCGTGGTCGATGAGGTAACGGTAATCACGCACAGCTTCCTGCACATTGCCACGGGCCTCATTGGCACGGGAGCGGATGCGGGCAATGCGAATCTGCAAATCAGGCGTCATTTCGCCGTAACCTTCCGCAAAAGCAGCAGCCAGGGTCAGCGCCTGAGCGCAGCCATCATGGTTGCCCAGCCGGTGGCGCAGCTCGCCCAGCAGCATGTAGCACTGAGGCAGACGATGCTCCTTATCGGGATAAGCAAGCATGGCATCGCGGCAGCGGAGAAGCTTCTCCTCAATCTCTTTGAGCGCAGCCTGTGAGAGGTTAGGATTATCGCGCAGAGTGGTAGTCACCTCCTCGAGCATGAGCTGGGACGTTGCCGGGCAAAGCGGCCACTTGGCCTGCTCCAGGATATTGCGGGTCATCTGCCACACGGGTTCCTTGACTGCGCACACGCTGGCTCGCAGCATCTGGAGAGATGCTGCCTCGGCCGCAAGCTCCGGGTCGGTAAGGCGCACCAGCACCCCCGGGGCATCAAGCTGAGCAATCGCCTTGACCGCTGCATCGTTGTTCTGCATGCGGATACAGGTCTCGGCGGAGCGACGAATGCTGCGCAGCAGCAATTCCGTATGTTCCGGAGAGTTCACCAGTTTTTCCTGCAGCTCGCGATCCAGGCGCAGCTGCAGTTCAAAATCGCCATGTTCGGCTGCGGCCATGGCAAGACGGTCCAGGCCTTCCACAGGAGCCAGAGATTCCACTTCGGGCAGAATACGTACGGCCTCCTGCCACTGTCCCTTGTCCACCAGTCGACTCATCAGGAACCAGCGGAACTGACGCTGAGTGTCAGCGTTCTCAATCCAGCCCAGGCGGGCGCGGCTGTTCTCCGCGAGCTCAAGGAGGCGGGCCTTATCTCCGGCCAGGTCAGCCAGCAGACGGGAAAGATTCGCATTTGCCTCAGCATTGCTGGGCACGACAATAGTCTGTCCTTTGAAGAACTGGATAATATCCTGTCCCTTGGCAAAAAGGCCCCACAGCAGCAGGGCTCCCACTGTAAGACCGGCCGCGGCCAGCGGCAGGGTGTGGTTACTCTTCTTGCGGGGCGGACGATAACGGCGATTCATACAGGGAAAATATCAAGGTTTCTGTGTATCATTGCGGAGCCTGAGCAGGCTCCTCTGCTGCCGGAGCAGCGGGAATAAGTGGTTTGATGCGGCGCATCTGACTGCGCACTTCCTCACGACGGTCAAATTGTTCCTCCACCAGGGGCAGCACCTGCTCCCAGGCGGCATACGCCTCAGCCCAGCGCTTCAACTCGCCGAGCGCATAGGCGTGGCCGAAAAGGGCGGCTCTACGGTTAGCTATCTCTTCGGGAGTATTACCGGGAAGATTCGCCACCGCCTGGGAATAAGCAGACTCCGCCTCTGTCACCTTGCCCTGCTGGTCATATATCTGCCCCAGCAGCAGATTGATGCGGCCAAGAGCCGGCTTGTCTTCAGGAGCAAACTGGTTGCGGAGCTTCAGGCAATTTTCCAGAAGTGGCTGAGCCTGGTCTGCTTTCGCCAGCTCAAGATAGCAACGGGCTGCCCCCTCCTGCGGCTGCATAAGCAACTGGGCATCCTGGGTGCTGTTCATGGCAGCGGTAAAATCAAGCAGCGCAGTCTGATAGTTCTGCACCTGATAATGCATCCAGCCTCGCTGGTCAAACAGGCTGGGCCAGAAGGTATTGTTATCCGGGATGCGGCCATCCGCCACGCCCTGGGCGCGGTGCAGCAATGCCAGAGCCGTGACATTATGCCCCCTCTGGTTTTCGATGATGGCCAGCTGGCGCAGCGCCTGAAGTCGGGCTGCAATATCTGAAGTCCGCGTACCATTGGCATTCGCAGCCTCACGCAGCAGCGGCTCAGCAGCTGCGGCATCTCCCAGCTCAAGCAAGGCGGAGCCGAAGCAGGCACGCGCCTCAGGCACGGTAAACTCAGCAGGGATCCCCTGCTCCAAGGCTTTGCGGAAACAACTCTCGGCGTCCTGAGCTTTGCCAAGACCGCGATACAGAATTCCCTGGTGAACCTGGGCCATGCTACGCAGCAACTGTGCACCACGTGCTTCAGACTTGAGCTTTTCCTGCAAGGCGTTGAGAGCCGCCACAGCGGTCTCAGCAGCCTGCGGTATGGTCATTTCCAAGGCCATAAGCTGGCCAAGGGTTGTCAGACGGGCTTCGTCCAACTTATTCTCGGAAAATACGGAATCAGCAAGGTTGTAGTAATCCCTTGCGCTCTCGAACTGCTGGATACCGGCCAGAGCATCCGCAGCCTTCAAGGCACGGTAGCCCCACTCGGCAGTATGCGGAACAGCCTGCATCAGCGGACGCAGCACAGCAAGAGCGGAATCGGCCATGCGGCGTTCGAGCAAGGCACACGCCAGACTCCACTCGGCCTCCTGGCGCACCGTGGCATCCTGAATCCAGCCGAAAGCAGCATCGGTATTAGCAGCAGCCTGCTGCAGATGCGCATCGCTGGCAGAAGCCAGTCGCATGAAGTTCAGCACATTCTGCGAGGCGGCAGCATTAAGGGATTCCTCCACCAGGCCGGAACGTACGGCCTGCTGGAAACCACTTTCCTGCCCCTGCCCGTAGCCTACATAATAGGTCAGCAGAAACAGCCCCAGGGAACCGGCACCGGCCAGTCCCAGAGCAGCCCACTTGACCCAGGGGCGGAATTCAAGCTCCGCCTCCGGCGTCTCTGCAGGGGGTATCGAGGGATTCTCCTCTTCCATCATTCCCGAGGTGGAGAAATCAGGCGTTCACCTGGTCAAGATGGAAAGCGCTGTGCACCACGCGGGCAGCCTGCTCGATATCACCGGCTTCCACCGTGGTGGAAATGCGGATTTCGGAGGTGGCAATCATACCCGTGGCAATGCCGGCATCGGCCAGAGCCTGGAACATGGTGGCAGCCACACCCGTGTGAGAGCGCATACCCACGCCCACCACAGACAGCTTGGCAAGACCGGCCTCAGTCTCAAGGCGTGCCGTCTCACCCAGCTTGGGCAGCACAGACTTGAGCGCAGCCTGAGCAGCGCCAAGGTCGTTCATGTTCATGGTGAAGGACTGACGAGCCTGGCCGTCGTGAGCGGTGTTGGCCACAATCATGTCCACATTGATTTCAGCGTTGGAAAGAGCGGAAAGAATGATGGCGGTGTATGCCACAGGAGCAGTGATGCCCGACACAGTTACGCGGGCCTGGTTGCGTTCGATTGAGACGCCTCGCACGGCGAGGGACTCCATAGCGGAAGTTTCTTCTTGCACGATGGTACCGGGGTTGTTGTTCATGGAATTACGGACTTCGAACACGACGCCGAACTTCTTGGCGAATTCGACAGAGCGTGCCTGCATGACCTTGGAACCGCTGGAGGCCATTTCCAGCATTTCTTCATAGGAGAGTACGGAAATCTTACGGGCGTCCTTCACCACGCGAGGGTCGCAGGTGTAGACGCCGTCCACATCGGTGAAAATCTGGCACAGGTCAGCATTCACCGCTGCCGCCATGGCAATGGCAGACAGGTCGGAGCCACCACGGCCCAGCGTGTGGATAGTGCCATCCTCAGTCACGCCCTGGAAACCGGCGCAGACCACGATGTAGTCATCATCAAGAGCCTTGAGCACGCGGGCTGGCTCGATGGAGTGGATGCGGCCACGGGTGTGGGAGCCATAGGTGCATACGCCGGCCTGCTGGCCGGTGAAGCTCATGGCCTTGTAACCCATCTCGGTGATAGCCATGCAAAGCAGAGCAATGGACTGCTGCTCACCCGTAGCGAGGAGCATATCCAGCTCGCGCTCGGGGGGATTATCCATCACCTCGTGAGCAAGCCCGATGAGCTTGTCTGTCACGCCGCTCATGGCCGAGATAACCGCCATGATTTTGTTGCCCTCTTTCTTAACCTCAATGAGTCTGCGTGCTACATTGCGGATGCGGTCGATAGTGCCCACAGAGGAGCCACCATATTTCTGAACGATGAGTGCCATGGTCGGTTTGGTCTTATGAGTTGAAGGTTTCGATGCGGAATACTGCCGGATGCGGAGCTACGCAGCCGCTGGCCACAATCTCCTTGAGTGCGGTCTTGAGCGTGCCCCAGGGGCAGGCATGCAGGGTGAATACAAGGTCGTTCTGCACGTTCTCAGCTTCCTCGTCCTCGTGAGCGGAGGAATAGGTGGAAGCGATGCTGATGTCGTGCTTTGCCAGTCCCTGAGCGATGGCAGCGATGATACCGGAGCGACGGCTCGGCACCAGGAAGCGCACATAGTAAGGCGTCACCGTATCTTCCTGCGGCATCACATCCAGCGTCTTGGTGTAGGGGCGGAATCCAGTGTGGCTTTCCGGATGGCGCAGGTCACGCATAGCCATCACAATGTCACCGATAACTGCACTGGCCGTGGGGTTCTTGCCGGCGCCGCGACCGTAGAAGATAGTCTCACCCACGATGTCGCCCTTCACGGCAATGGCGTTGAATACGCCGTTCACATTGGCCAGCAGGTGTTCGCGCGGCACAAAGCTGGGCTGCACACGCAGCTCGAGTCGGTCAGAATCAGCATGCTGCTTGATGACCACCAAAAGCTTGATAGTGTAGCCCATCTGGTGAGCAAAACGGAAATCGCAGGCGGTCACACGCTCGATGCCGTATACCGAAATGCGGTCAGGGGAAATCGGTGTACCATAGGCCAGCATGGCCAGAATCAGAGCCTTGTGGGCAGCATCCCAGCCATTGATATCCAGCGTGGGGTCAGCCTCGGCAAAGCCCTTTGCCTGAGCACGGGCAAGCGCCGTCTCGAAAGACACGCCCTTGCGTTCCATGGAGGAAAGAATGTAGTTACTCGTGCCGTTGATGATACCGGCAATACTCTCCACATTATTGCAGATAAGGGAATTCTGCAGGCTCTGAATAATCGGGATACCACCGCCGCAGGATGCCTCGAAGTACAGCGGAACACCCTGCTGAGCAGAAAGCTGGAACAACTCGCTGCCGTACTCGGCCAGCAGAGCCTTATTACCTGTTACCACAGGCTTACCGGCCTTCAGAGCGCTGGTCACCAGCTCGTATGCTTCAGTCGTACCGCCAATCAGCTCGATGATGATGTCGATTTCCTCATCGTTCACCAGCTCGCGCCAGTCATTCGTCAGCATGTCAGGGGCAATCACCACGTCGCGCACGCGGCTCATATCGCGCACGGCCACTTTCTTCACGGCGTAGCGCATCTGGGCGCGGGCCTCAAGCAATTCGTGATTACGGCACAGCGTCTCAAACACACCCGTGCCCACTGTTCCAAGACCTGCAAGGCCAAGCTGAAGCGGTTTTCCTGTCATTTGCGGGCGCAATTCTACACTAATTCACACCATATCTCAAGTCAATATTCCGCAAGTGTCAGAAATATGGCAGATTTAAGCACCGGACACCTCAATCCATGGCAGTCTGTTCGCCATGGCGGCGCAATGCAACTGAGTAGGTAACTGAAGCTCATCCAGCGTGGAGCGCATGGCTGCAGCGGCCTTGGCAGGGGTATTGCATTCCGGGCTGATATGCGCCAGCACAAGGTGCTGCAGACCAGGGTGAGCAATCTGCCGGATAAAGTCGCATGCCTGCTGGTTGGAAAGGTGTCCCCATCTCCCGGAAATGCGGTTAATCAGCTCATAAGGTCTGCCGCTGTTCTGCAGCATGTCGGGGTCGTAGTTCGACTCCAGATACAGCCCCTGCACTCCTGCCAGCATATCAGGCATATTCTTCTGGATAATGCCAGTATCCGTCACATAGCCGAGACGCACACCATCACATTCAAACACATAGCCCAGCGGGTCAAGAGCATCGTGACTCACGCAGAACGGAGTAACCTTCAGCGCGCCCACCTGCACTTCCTGCCCCGGCTCCAGATAGGTGAACACAGCACTAGGTGCCATGCCCTTCAAATCCTGCGAGAGGTAGCGGCTGCAGTACAATTTCAGGGTATCTTTTTTCGACAACACACCAAGACCGCAGATGTGGTCCTGGTGCTCATGGGTGAAAAAGATACCGGATAAGGAGGCCACACACAAGTCACACTCCGCCAGCCCCTTGCGGATGCGCTGCGCCGATATGCCGGTATCTACCAGCACATGGGTGCCACCGCCTGAAATGACGGTGGCATTACCACGACTGCTGCTGGCCAGCACGGAAAACCGAATCATGACCGGGGAGCAACAGGATTCAGCACAGTGTCCTCGGGCTTGAGTGCATTGGCAGGAATGCCGTACAGCTTGCCGGTCTGGGCTTCAAGGAAACGCGTGATATTCTTCACCGTCTCCTCACTTGCAGCACCGGCACCATTCTGCGTGGAAATCATGATGCGGACAGCATCCTGCAGACTGTTGACAGTACCCGTGTGGAAATAGGGAGCCGTCAGAGCCACATTGCGCAGGTTCGGCACGCGGAACATGTCCTTATGCTCTTCTTTCTTGGTGAAATCGCGCAGGCCGAAAGCGCCTTCCTTGTAATCAGCAGGGGTAGCAAGGGCACGCAGGTCACCGTGCGTATTGATGTACTCGAAGCTGATACCACCGAGTGTGGGGCCGCTGTGGCAGGTGGCACAACCAAGGTCCACAAAGGACTTCATGCCGGCCTTCTGACTGTCTGTAAGAGCCTTCTCATCCCCCTTCAGGTACTGGTCGAAAGCAGAATCAGGGGTCACAAGAGTCTGTTCATAAGCGGCAATGGCGGTCGTAATGGTATCGGCGCTGATACCATGGTCTCCGAACACATAGGCAAACAGAGCCACCATACGGGGATCGCAGGACAGCTTGTGAGCGATGATATCCCAGTCGGCCACACAGGAGAAGCCCATTTCCACAGGGTTCAGGGGAGGTCCACCGGCCTGTTCCTTGAGGTCAGCGGCGCGGCCATCCCAGAACTGGCGGATATTGCCGGCGGCATTGAACGTGGTAGGTGCATTCACACCGCCAAGCTGCGGCAGGCCATCCGGGCCGGGTACACCTTCAGACTTGGCCAGGTTATCCGTGCCGCCGCGGGTCAGGTCATGGCAGCTGGCGCAGGCCACCTGGTTATTGGTGGAGAGGCGGCCGTCATGGTAGAGGAGATAGCCGAGGTAGATGCGGGCCAGCTCCAGCTCGTTGTCCGTGGTCGGAGCAGGAGAAATCGGCGCAAAGGCACGGGCCGCGGCACCGGTTTCCTTGTACTTATTGCGGAGAATGGCCACATCGGTGGGCGTAAGACGGCTGCCGAAATGCACAGCACTGTACGAAGCCGGGGGCATGCGGCGGGTACGCAGCACATAGTCCATCTTCAGGTAATCCACATTTCCGGAACGCACAGAGGAATCAGGGGTAAGGGTGAAGGCGCGCTTTGCACCCTCCACATGGTCGCGCATGAGGCCGAAGGAAAGGAAATTGAGGAACTTGCTGTAGGTAGCATCCTGGGCGTGACAGGCAGCGCACTTCAGGTCGAGCACTTCGCGAGCCACAGCATCAGCCTTAGCCGGTTCCATAGGCGGCAGCACGGTGGACTCATGCATGGAATCCACCACAGCCTGCGAAATAAAGCCACCCACAGTAGCCACCGCGCCGGTAGCAGCAAGCACCAGCACATATTTCCAGATAGAAGAGTTCGTCTTAGACATATGTTTATCAGAGAAAAGGTTCAGCGTGGATATTCTAACACAGACTGCGCAACAGGCAAGCAGAAATCGCCACATGTTCCTTGTTAATTCCGCTTTTCTGTGCTATACTGCCCTTGCATGAAAAAGCTCCTTGCCCTTTTTCTTCCGCTGATGCTTCTCAACCAGTGTGCTCCTGTTCCGGCACCGCTGGCTGTTACCCCTGCCCCCGCTATGCCGGCTGAGCTCTGTTACCTCGATACAGTTGCACCGGGCATTCGAGTTGACTTAAAATACTGCGGATACGATAATTTTGTCGGTCGCCCCATCGATGGCTACACTGAAGGTCGCCGTGCGATTCTGCGCAAGGATGCCGCCGCCGCCATGGCCAGGGCGCAGAAACAACTCAAGGCTAAAGGGCTCGGGCTCCTCGTGTGGGATGCCTATCGTCCGCACCGCGCCCTGCAGGATTTCTACAACTGGTCGAAAAACGCCGATGACAGCACCCGCGCTGAGTTTTACCCCAACATCACCAAGCGCGGCATTTACGAAAACCGCTACATCGGCCTCACCTCCGAACACAGCTGGGGCATAGCCGTGGATATCACGCTGGTCGATTTGAAAACAGGTAAGGAACTGGATATGGGTGGCCGCCACGACCTGCTCGATGAAAGTTCGGCCACCGTCTACGCCGGGCTCACCCCGCAGCAGCAGGCCAACCGCCTGTTGCTGCGCGATACCATGGCCTCGGTAGGCATGCGTAACTACAGCAAGGAATGGTGGCACTACTTTGTCTCACCTCCCGGCATCTGCCATCGTTATGACTTCCCGCTGAACGACACACTAGTCGAACAGAAGTAAGCCGCGTGAGTAACAGCATTTTTCAGCTCTTTTTTCTTGAAAAGAACGGAAAAAGCCGTTAGAGTACAGAGTGATGAAAATTCATTTCTGTGGAGCAGCTGAAACAACTACCGGTTCCCAGCACCTGCTGGAGGTGAACGGCAAACGCATCCTGCTGGATTGCGGCATGTACCAGGGTCACCGCGAAGACCAGCTTCGCATCAACCGCGAGTTCCCCTATTTCTCACCCTCTGAGATTGATTGCGTGGTACTCTCCCACGCCCATATCGACCACTCGGGCAACCTCCCGAATCTGGTCAAGAAAGGTTTCAAGGGCTTCGTGTACAGCACACATGCCACACGCGACCTCTGCCAGATCATGCTGGCAGACTCCGCCCGCATCCAGGAAAGCGACTGCAAGTTCCTCAACAAGATGAGCGCACGCAAAGGCGGCAGCGGCCAGGTGGCGGAAGTCATCTACACCGAGCAGGATGCCGAGGCCTGTCTGCGCCGATTCATCAACATCGGGTACGAGATTCCCTTCCCCATTGCCCCGGGCATCACGCTCACCTTCTATGACGCTGGCCACATTCTCGGAGCCGCGCAGATTGTGCTTGATATCGATGACGAGGAAGATGGTAAGCACAAACGCCTCCTCTTCTCCGGCGACGTAGGCCGCGGCAACAACGAGCTCCTGCGCGACCCGGTGCCGGTGCCGGGGGTGGATATCATGCTCATGGAATGCACCTATGGCGGGCGGCACCATGAATCCCCCAGCCGTGACGATGAAACTTTCTGCCGCACCATCCGCGAAGCTCTCAAGCGAGGCGGCAATGTCTACATCCCCTCCTTCGCTGTGGAGCGCACACAGCAGATTCTCTACCTGCTCAACCGAGCCTACAAGGAGGGACGCCTGCCTAACTACCAGGTGTATGTGGACAGTCCTATGGCGGTGAGCGCCACCGAGATTTTCCGCATTCACCCCGAATGCTTCAACAAGGAAGTGTATGACTTCCTCTTTGCCGAGCGTGACCCGTTCCAGTTCGAACAGCTGCACATGGTGCGCAGCATTTCAGAATCGCAGCGGCTCAACAACCTGCGCGAGAATGCCATCATCATCTCCGCCTCGGGCATGTGCGAAGCCGGTCGCATCCTCCACCACCTCAAGAACGGCATCGGCAGGCCGAACAACACGGTGCTGTTCGTGGGCTACTGCGCCGCCAATACCCTGGGCCGCCGCATCCTGAACGGCGCGTTGGAGGTTCGCATCCTCGGCGACCTCTATCCCGTGCGCGCCCGCATCGAATCGCTCGATTCCTTCTCCGGCCACGCCGACCACAACGAGCTGCTTTCCTATTTCCGGGCTACAGGCGGCAGCAAATCTCGCGTGTTCCTGGTGCACGGCGAAAAGGAGTGCTCCGCGGCCATGCACGAAGCGCTGCAGAAGGAGCACACCGGCAGCATCGAGATTGCACGGTTGAATACCACGGTCAGCTGCTGAGGAATATCCTCAAACAAAAGCGGCGCAGGATGAACTCCTGCGCCGCTTTCGTATAATCTGTATTCTGCTTAGTGCTTCTTGCAGAAGTCCTCAAGGCGGTCAAGACCTTCCTTGAGCACGTCCAGAGAAGTGCAGTAGGAAATGCGGATAGCATTGTCGTTGCCGAAGGCGATGCCGGGCACGGCAGCCACCTTGTAGCGTTCGAGCAGCTTGTCGCACAGCTCCAGGGAGCCCATGCCGAGCTCGGTGGTGTCGATGAAGAAGTAGAAAGCACCCTTGGGCTCCACTACCTTGATCTTGGGCATGGCGGACAGACGGCCATAAACATACTGACGGCGGAAGTCGTACTCCTCGCGCAGGTCAGCGATGAAGCTCTGGTCACCGCTGAGAGCCTCGATGGCACCGTACTGGCAGAACGTGGTGGCGTTGGAAGCGGTGTGGTCCTGGATGAGCTTGATGTACTTGGCGATGTGCTCAGGAGCAGCGGAGTAGCCGAGGCGCCAGCCGGTCATGGCATAGCCCTTGGAGAAACCGTTGATGGTGATGGTGAGGTTGTAGATTTCCTCGCTCAGAGAAGCCATGGACACGTGCTTGGTGTCGCCGTATACCAGGTGCTCGTAGATTTCGTCGGCAATGATGAGGATATCCTCTTCCACGGCAATCTGACCCAGAGCGCGCAACTCGTCCTCGGTGTAGACGGTGCCGGTCGGGTTGTGGGGAGTGGTCAGGATAATCATCTTGGTGCGGGGAGTCATGGCGTTCTCGAACTCCTCGGGAGTAATCTTCCAGCCATTCTCAGCCTTGGTCTCCACCAGCACGGGAACACCACCGCAGAGCTCCACCATGGAGGGGTAGCTCACCCAGTAGGGAGAGGGGATGATGACCTCATCGCCATCGGAAATGGTGGCGCGCAGAGCGGTGTACACAGCAGGCTTGGCACCGCTGCACACGCAAATCTGATTGATGTCATAGTTCAGACCGTTGTCGCGCTTGAGCTTGTCAGAAATAGCCTGGCGGAGCTGGGGCAAACCAACGGAGGGGGTGTACTTGGTAGCACCGTTGTTAAGAGCCTCGATAGCGGCCTTCTTGATGTTCTCGGGGGTGTCCTTGTCGGGCTCGCCACCGGCCAGGCCATAGACCTGCTCGCCACGGGCCTTCATCTCCTTGGCCTTGTTGGTCACAGCCAGAGTGAGAGACGGAGTCAGAGAAACAGCGTAATCAGAAATGAAATCCATTGTTGTGAAAAGCGGTTAAATTGGTACACAGTGCATGCGCTTCGGTACGCAGCGCACACCGCGAGGCATTTTACGCGTCCTGCTATGCTTTGGCAAGGAAAATGTACACGCGTGACACGCTTTCCCTCGATTCGCTCTTGCATTTCGGCAAAAGTGGCGTACAATCCGCCCGGATTATGTTGAGCATTCTCCAAAGCATCAGTTCCTGGTTGTCGCGCTACACCTCTCCCTTTGTCATTGCTGCGGCAGTGCTGGCCTTTGTGCTGCCGGGCATGTTCACCTGGGTGCAGGGTGACGTGCAGGCCATGGTGCTGGGCTTCATCATGCTCACCATGGGCATGACGCTCCGCCCTGCAGACTTCCGCATTCTGGCGGCCCGCCCATGGGATATAGGCATCGGCGCCCTGGCTCAGTTCAGTATCATGCCGCTCATTGCCTGGCTGCTGGTGGAATGCTTTGATTTACCCCGCGGCATTGCAGCAGGTCTCATTCTGGTAGGCTGCTGTCCCGGCGGTGTATCCAGCAACATCATGAGCTTTCTCTGCAGGGGCGATGTTCCCTACTCCGTCGGCATGACCACCGTATCCACCCTGCTCGCTCCGTTCATGACTCCCCTGCTCATGTTCTGGCTGGCTGGCGAAAGCATCGATGTGGATGCCATCGGCATGTTCCGCAGCATCCTTTTTGTCACCATCCTGCCCGTGGCCATCGGTACGTTCTGCAACGGCAAGTGGGGCAAGCAGGAATCCTATGCGGAAGTCTGCAAGATTATGCCCGGCCTCTCCGTCATCGCTCTGGCCTGCATTGTGGGCGGTGTCACCGCTGCCAAGGGCAGCAGCTTCTTCACAAGCGGAGCGCTTATCTTCCTCACCGTCTTCCTGCACAATGCGCTTGGCTATATTCTGGGCCACAGCGTCGCACGTATCGCCCGCATGAACCGTCCCAAACGCCGCACCCTCAGCATCGAGGTCGGCATGCAGAATGCAGGACTCGCCACGGTGCTGGCCACCCGCCATTTCCCCACCATGCCCGAAGCCGCAGTAGCCTCTGCTATCTGCTGCGTGTGGCACAGTATCTCCGGCACCCTCCTCGCCGGCATTTACAACGCTATCGACCGCTGGCGTAGAATCTGAAGAGTTCCACCTCCCGTTCAAACTCGTCCAGTGCGTCCGGACGGGTTCGATTCGTCTCGATGGTGACCATGGCTCCCGGTGCAAGAATGAACGGGATGAACTGGGCCATATCCAGCACACCGAGGCCGAGCCGGGTGTGGTCATCAATCAGCAGAGCGGTATCCATCAAATCCGCCAGATGATACATGGTGGGCTGAAAGTTATTCATCTCCCGCAGCATGCTCATCTGCTCAAGCCCAAGATAATTGGCAGCACAGAGTGCATGGGGAATATCAAGGCAGAATCCGCAGTCCACCTGCTGCAGCACCTGCCCGATTTCCTCAACAGAGGCACCCCGGCATTCCAGAATCCGCCCCTTGTCGCATGTAATACTTGGCTTATTTTCAATCAGCGCCCGGGAATCATTCAGCGCACCCAGCTGACGAGCAGTTTCCGAAATACAGCCGAAGGTGCCACCATGAAAAATGATGTAACGAGCGTTCAATTCATCGGCAAATCGTCTCACTTCATCATAAATCAGACGATTTGACTCCACACAATCCACCTTGGCCAGGTTAAAACCATGCTTGAAATGCGCCGCGTGGATAACGCAGGGAATCTCCAACGCTTTCCAACCAGCCAGAGTATCGGCCGTACCCGGCACCGCATACAGCTCCAGGTAGTCAAATACTCCGACATCATACAAGCGCCGGGCTTCACGCTGGCAGGCTCCCGTATTCACCGACCACAATTTCAAGCCCACCTGATAATCTGATTCCATAAGCATCTCCATGATGACGGTTATTTTACAGCTTCATACCCATTAAGCTGCATAATCTCGTCAATGGAGTTCCGGAAGGAAATATACGTTTCCTCCTGCCATTTCCTGAATTCCGGACTATCGACATTATTGATGCATTTAAATGGTCCTTCTGAGTTAATCTTTATTCCAGATTCATCGTCAGAGAACTTAAGAATCCTGTAAAAGTAATTCTCGTGTTCCTGTACATTGACGCGTACGGCTCTACTGAAGCGTTTCCATGTTCCATCATCAAAAACAAAAGTCACATCGCGGTAATCAGAAAATCTTCTGTGATAGACTAGCACAGCCATCCTCGCTTTTCCTGCTACTCTGATGACAGAAATGGATTTATCATTTTCAAAAGCATCGAAATTCAACGATTCAGCAAGCCGGGACATATTCCGCTGCTGTTCATCCTCATGAATGAAATGATATACATTCTGACTGAGGTAAGTCCAAGCGTGCAATACGACAAATCCCCCCAAGAGTAAGACAATGCAAAGAAAGGCCCCAGCAATGCATGCAACCAGATAAGTCAGGATGGTCTTCAGAAACTTAATCATCACGAGAAGCGGGCTCAGATACAAACTCCATTCATGCCTATCTCATCAGGCTCACAACACTGCCACTATACTCCAACAACGGAACAGAAGTCAAGATGCATTCGCCAATAACAAACGCCATGAGTAGTCATGGCAGCATTCCGGCTTGCACATGGGGCGGTTTGGTGCTATGCTTCGGGGCGTTATGTGGACAGGACGTTTTTCTCAGCCTACAGCAGATCTGGTATTGGAATACGGTGAATCCGTATCGTACGATTGGAAGCTCTATGAGCACGACATTGCCGGCTCGACCGCGCACGCCCGCGCCCAGCTCAAGGCAGGCATGCTCACGCAGGAGGAGTTCGATGCCATTGCCAACGGGCTGCAGGAAATTCTCGCCGACATCAAGGCCGGCAATTTCCAGTGGAGCATGAAGCTCGAAGACGTGCACATGAACATCGAAAGCGAGCTTACCCGCCGCATCGGCGCACCCGGTGCCAAGCTGCACACCGCCCGCTCCCGCAATGACCAGGTGGCCACCGACACCCGCCTGTACTGCCGCGCCCAGATTGATACAACGCTCGAACTGCTCAAGGATATGCAGCGCGCCCTGGTGCAGAAGGCTGCCCAGTATGCCGAAGTGCGCATCCCGGGCTACACGCACCTGCAGCGCGCCCAGCCGGTCACCGTCGGCCACCACCTGCTGGCCTATGTGGAAATGCTCGACCGCGACCGCGCGCGTCTCGAAGATTGCCGCCGCCGCGTGAACGTGAGCCCGCTGGGCAGCGGCGCCATCGCCGGCAGTACCATCAACCTCGACCGCGCCGGCATCGCCGCCGAGCTGGGTTTCGACTCCGTGAGCGAGAACTCCATGGATGCCATCGCTGACCGCGACTACATCATGGAAACGCTCTTCGATCTGTCCATCATCGGCACCCACCTTTCCCGCCTCAGCGAAGACCTCGTGCTCTGGAGCAGCTCCGAGTTCGGCTACTGCACGCTCAGCGATGCCCACACCACGGGCTCCAGCCTCATGCCCCAGAAGAAGAACCCCGACGTGTGCGAGCTCACCCGTGGCAAGAGTGGACGTCTGTACGGCAACCTCGTGAGCGTGATGGTGGCCGTGAAGGGGCTCCCCCTCACCTACAACCGCGACCTGCAGGAAGATAAGGAGCCGCTCTTCGATTCCTTCGAGACCGTGAGCCTCGCGCTGCGTGTAAATGCTGAAATGGTGGCAGCCATGCGCATCAACCGCGACCGCTGCGCCGCCGCTGTGAGCGACCCCCTGCTCCTCGCCACCGACCTGGCAGATTACCTGGTGCGCCGAGGCGTTCCGTTCCGCAAGGCTCACGAGCTCGTGGGCAAAGCAGTGGCCGTTTCCGTTGGTACCGGCACGGCGCTCAATGAGCTGAGCCTTGACCAGTTCAAGGAAATCTCCCCAGAATACGGCGAAGACGTGCACGAGGTATTCAATCTGAACCGTGCTTTCTCTCTGCGCACGAATCCCGGTGCCCCCAGTGCAGATAACACGGCCCGCCGCATCGCCTTCTGGCAGGAACAGCTGGCCTGATTCAAGCCCGTTCATTTCATCTTTCCCGCAGCGTTCCGCAACGGAGCGCTGCGGTTGTTTTTAAGGTAATACAGTATTTGTACTTGCCAAAGATGCAGAAAACAGGCACTATGAGTGTCTCACCACTACCACCAGATGTCTACAGAAATTACAAAAATCGGTATCATTCAAACCGCCCCCCTACCCGGGGATTTTTCAAACAACCTCCGCGCTGTGGTCAACGGCTACCGCGAATGCATTGAGCACGGAGCAGAGTTAGTAATAGCACCGGCCTGCAGTATCTGCGGTCTGGAACCTGGACACCTGGTACTGCGGCGTTCCTTCATCAGCCAGACCAAGAAATGTCTGAATACCCTTTCGAAGGAACTCGGTACAGTTCCGCTGCTGCTGGCCGCCTATACCCGCACGTTTGATGAAGATGCCGCCAGCGTAGGCATTGTGGAAGATGACAATGATTACGATTCCTGGGGAGGCAAGGAACTCGATGTGTTGCTCACGCCTTTCCTGGTAGAAAACGGATGCATCACCGAGCTTGAAGCAACGGAAAGCATGACGCTCGGTTCCCAGCGTTTCTACATCGATACCACAGAGGTGGATTTCATGATGGAAAAGGATTATGATTTCATCATCTGCCTGTCTGAATTGCCTTGGTACACAACTGCTGCAGACGACGCACATTATCTTTTTGACTGGGCAACAAACGACACGGGAGCCACACTTATCTGCTGCCGCCCGGTTGGCACTGCAGGCCCCAACTTGTACGGAGGCGGCTCCTGCGTTTATTCTCCCGAAGGAAAGATGATTATGCGCATGCCTTACTTCGAGACCTGTGCCCAGGTAGTGGATCTGAAGCGTCCGAAGCCCGTACTCAATCCGCCTGAACCGGCAGAATTGCTCTGCTCGGCCCTCCAGCGTGGTATTCGAGACACGGTGCGGAACAACTGCTTCGGCGGGGTCTGTATTCCGCTGGATCACAAGAACTCCGCCCTGCTTGCCGCGCTTTGTGTCGAAGCTCTCGGCTCTTCCATGGTCTGCGGTATTACCTTCTCCGGGAATGACACGCTGGCCGAAAAGCTGGGCATTTCCTGCTACAAGCCTAATCTGGACAAGATGCTCGAGGCCGCCACCGGAACCATGGGGCAAGAGCATGAAGCTGCTCTCCGCGAGCGTCTGTGCACGACGGTGGCCATGACCTACGCCGAATCCCGAGGCCTGCTGCTCTGCTCACCAATCGATCACCAGGAAATCATGCTCGGCAATTTCCAGACATATGGTCTGAGTGGTGGTTACCTGGCTCCCCTGGGTAACCTCTACACAATCGATATCTTCGTCTGCTCCTGTGTGATGAAGGAAACCTATCCGGATATTATCGGCGCGATTGTCCCCCCATCTGACGACACGACCGACCGCATTATTCATGAGCTGATGGATAAGAATGTTGCAGCCTCTGCCATGCTCAATCCGGAAACAAATTACCTCTTCAAGGAAAACAAGGTGCGCAGCGTTCAGCGCAAGATCCTCATGTCTGCCATGAAACGCACTCAGCTTCCCTTGACGCTGAATATTTCCCCTAAGGCATCACAGCACTATTTCCCGGTGTCACACCGTCTCAACGATTAAGAAGAGATTACGCTGAGGTATTCTCACCCCTGCACCAGAGCTGCCATGTCATCCGGCAACGGGCTCTCTACTGTAATCATTTCCCCTTGCCAGGGGAAGGTGAGCCGACATGCATGCAAAGCCTGGCGAGGGAGTGTGAGCCTGCGCTGCAGGTCGGGAGTCCACCCCGAGACAATGAAGTCCAGGTAGCAGCTTTCGTCGCCGCCGTAAATCTTATCACCCACAAGCGGGTAGCCAAGATAGGCAGCATGCACGCGAATCTGGTGCATGCGCCCGGTGTGTGGGCGGCAGCGCAGCAGGCTCATCTGCCCGCAACGGCGTAGCACCTCGAACTCGGTGCGACATTCCTTACCCGTAGGGTGACAGCACTGGCGCACGTGAATCCGAGTCTCTGCTACATCCTCCATGCGCAGGATAGGCTCTGCACAGCATGCTGACTCCCACAGGGGACAGCCCAGTACCACAGCGGAGTATTCCTTGTGCAGCAGGCGGGCCTGCATCGCCTTACCCAGTTCGCGCGCTGCTTCCTGGGTCTTTGCTACCAAGGTGATGCCGCTGGTCTCGCGATCAAGACGATTGATGAGCGACACCTGCCCACCTGTAGCCACCTCGAAGGAAAGCAGCTCGTGAAGCCCGTGCCAGAGCGTGGGTTCATTCTTCTCGCCTGTGGGATGCGTCAGCAACGGCGCAGCCTTGTCCACCACCAGCACCCCGTCGTCCTCATACAGGACGCGGAACTCAGGTACCACGGCGATGGGCATGTCGTAACACATCAGCCGAATATAGACGGGTCAATTGCCACCCACTCGCCGGGCTCCAGGTTCAGGTCTGCCAGCTTCAGCGGGCCGATTTCGATGCGCTCAAGAGTTTCGACTGGAGCCCCCACAGCCGCAAGCATGCGACGCACCTGGTGGTAGCGCCCTTCGTGAAGCGTGAGACACCCCGCGCATTCGCCTGTGATGACCAGCTCCGCAGGCAGACAGGGGGTACGCTCGCCCTGGAGCATGAACTCGCCACTGGCAAACTGAGCCACAGCCTCTGCCGGCACAGGAGCTGCAGTAGTAAAGGCATACACCTTGGGCACATGGCGCTTCGGACTGGTCTGCGCATGTTCAAAGGCTCCATCATCCGTGAGCAGCAGGAGCCCGCTGGTCTCCTTATCCAGGCGCCCCACGGTATTCACCACAGGGTTACGCCGAAGCCACTGCCCGGGCAGCAGGTCATACACCAGTTCCCCTTCCTCCTTGTGGCTGCAGGTGCAACCAAGAGGCTTGTTCAGGGCTATGTAGATACCATCAGGGAATTCAACAGGCTCGCCATCCACCAGTACCTCGTGGGGTTCTACCTTCTCATTCGGGGATTTTACAGGGACACCGTTGCGAGTCACGCGACCACGCTTCAACCATTGCGCCACCTCGCGCCTGCTGCAGTACCCGAATCGGCTCAAAAGTGCGTCAGTTCTCATGCCGCAGGCATTGTGCCACATTTTTTTGAAAAAACAAGGTTGAAATTAAGGGTGGATTATGGTAAAAACAATTCAGGAGCATTGGCCGCCAATGTTATGTCTTGGCGTGTCCTCACTTTACTACATCTCTATCAAACCTCTCATATGGCAATCACCATTATTACCGAACGTCAGCTGGCTGCAGACCAGCAGGGGCTCTGGAAGAAGGCCCTGCAGGCTGTGCAGACAAAGAATTACAAGTACGCAGTCACCATTCTCAAGACCCTGGTGAAGCGTACCCCCGGATTCCTTGAGGGCCGCAAGCTGCTGCGCGCCTGCGAGGTGAAGAGCGCACCTGAAGCCGGCCGCAAGGCTTCCATCTTCGGCGGCCTGCGCATGACAACCACCCGAAAGGATCCTGAGGCAGTGCTGGTAAACATCGAGGACGAACTGGAGCGCGACCCCTACTCCATTGCAGCCAACGAGGCACTGTGCGCCGCGGCCAATGACCTTGGGCTGCCCGAAATTGCCGCCTTTGCACTGGAAACCATCTGCCAGGGCTATCCGAACGACAAGAAGCACATTCACCTGCTTGCCAACCACTACATCAAGAACGAGCAGTTTGCCGAGGCCGCTGATGCTTATCGCCGCGTGCTGAAGGTTGACCCGACCGACCCCATCGCAATGCGCGGCGAAAAGGACTGCTCTGCCCGCGCTACCATGAAGCAGGGAAACTGGGAAGGCAAGGGCGACTTCCGCACCAAGATGAAGAACGCCAACGCTACCGCTGACCTCGAAAGCGCTGATAAGATGGGTCTGACCCGCGCTGAACTCGAGGCCCGTCTGGCACAGCTTTCCGAGCAGTACGCTGTGGACGCTGCCAACCTGCCCGTGGTGAAGGATATCGCTTCCGTGTACGAGCAGATGGAGGACTACGCTAACGCCTACTCCTTCTACGCCTACGCATACCAGCTCAGCGGCTCTGCCGACGTGGCTCTGAACGACAAGGCCATGGCCATGCACGAGAAGGCCATGCGTGCTGAAATCGAATACTACGAGCAGGTTCTGGCCGCCGACCCCTCCAACGAGGAAGCTGCCGCCTACCTCGCCCAGCGCAAGGCAGAAATCGCTGCAGCCGTGGTGGCCGATGCCCGCGCCCGCGTGGAAGCAAACCCGACCGATGCCCAGCTGCAGTTCAAGCTCGGCCAGGCTCTGTTTGATGCCGGCGAGTTCACCGAAGCCATTCCCGCCCTGCAGCGCGCTCGCACAAACCCGAACATCCGCATCAAGTCCATGCTCATGCTCGGCAAGTGCTACCACGCCAAGAAGATGGTGGATATGGCCATCCGCCAGCTGGAAGACGCCGACAAGGAGCTGCTCACCATGGACGACACCAAGAAGGAAGTCCTGTACATGATTGGTGTGCTCTACGAAGAGGCCGGCAACAAGGAGAAGAGCATCGAAACCCTCAAGGCCATCTACGAAGTGGACTACGGCTACAAGGACGTGGCCACCCGCGTGGAATCCGCATACAACTAAAGCTCTTCTGCAGCTTATTTCACCACGGAGACCCGGCTCATCGGCCGGGTCTTCTGCTTTTCTCAAACGCCCTGTTTTCCGCATAGTGACGCGGATTTTTCTTGACAAGAAGCCTATTTTTCTGCCACTAATAGAAACAGCGAAGCGCCCATGGCGCACAACAATTTTCCCCGACATGTCCAAGACTCTTATCATCGCCGAGAAACCCAGTGTGGCCGCAGACCTGGCCCGCGTGCTGGGCAAGCAACTGGGTAAGTTCAAGAAAGATGATTCCGGCCAGAGCTTTTCCAACGATACTATCATCATCACCTCGGCAGTAGGTCACCTGGTAGAGCAGAAGAAGCCCCAGACAGAAGATGGCAAGAGCCTTCCCTGGAAGATGGAGTACCTGCCCGTGATGCCCCGTAACATGGAGCTCGAGCCCATTGAAAAATCTGCCGACCGCCTGCGCAAAGTCCTCAAACTGGCCCGCAGCAAGGAGGTGACCACCGTCGTGAATGCATGCGATGCCGGCCGCGAAGGTGAGCTCATCTTCCGCAACATCATCCGCTACGGCAAGATTAAGAAGCCCATCCGCCGCCTGTGGATGCAGAGCATGACGGATGATTCCATCCTCGAGGCCTGGAGCGCGCTCAAAACCGACGAGGAAATGCTGAATCTGGCCGATGCCGCCACCTGCCGCAGTGAGTCCGATTGGCTGGTGGGTCTGAACAGCACCCGCGCTCTCACCGCCCTGCAGAGCGGCGTGGGCGGGTTCAACGTGACACCTACGGGCCGAGTGCAGACCCCTACCCTGGCTCTGCTTGCCGCACGCCAGAAGGAAATCCTTGCATTTGAGCCCGAGACCTACTATGAGGTACGAGCCTGCTTTGCCGCCAAGGGCGGCAGCTATGAGGGCCGCTGGTTCAATCCTGCCTGGAAGAAGAACGAAAAGCGCCCGCAGGAAACGCGCGACCGCATCTGGGATGCCGCACTGGCCGAGGCCATTGCCAACCGCTGTAAGGGACAGCCCGCCACGGTGAAAGAGACCCGCAAGCCGGTCTCCATGCCTGCTCCTCTGCTCTTCGACCTCACCTCACTTCAGAAGGAGGCCAGCAACCGCTTCGGATTCTCAGCCCGCCGCACACTGCAGATTGCCCAGGAATGCTACGAAAAGCACAAGGTGCTGACCTATCCGCGTACGGATTCCAAGTTCCTGCCGAACGATTACCTGAAGGTGGCCACGCGTACAGTGAGCGCCATTGCCGAGAACATACCCGAGTTTGCCGGCTTTGCTGGTGATATTCTTGCCAGGAACAGTGTGCGCCCGAACAAGCGAGTCTTCGACAGCTCGAAAGTGAGTGACCACTTCGCCATCATCCCCACGGGTAAGTTCACCAACCTCACAGGCGATGCCGCACGCATCTTCACTCTCGTGGTGCAGCGTTTCCTGGGCGTATTCATGCACAACGCCGAATACGAGGATACCGAACGCACCACCGTGGTGACAGCCTCGGATGACCACTTCTACACCCACGGTCGCGTGATGCTCATCCCCGGCTGGCGTGCCCTCTATGGCCCTGACAAGCGCAAGAAGGACGAGCTCTGCCCCGTGGATACCAGGGAAAAGGTGAAGGCCGAGAAGGTGGAATCCCTGCAGGAAAAGACCAAGGCTCCCGCAGCCTACACGGAAGCCACCCTGCTCACCGCCATGGAAACCGCCGGCAAGCTGGTGGAAGACGAAGACCTGGCCGATGCCATGAAGGAGCGAGGTCTGGGCACACCCGCCACCCGCGCCGCCATCATCGAAGGCCTTATCACCCAGGAATACATTGCACGCGAAGGCAAGGAGCTTATCGCTACCCGCCGCGGCATGGACCTCATTGACTTGCTCGGCAAAATCGGCCTGAGCACCCTTTCCAGCCCTGAGCTTACGGGTGAGTGGGAATACCGCCTCAAGCAGATGGAATGCGGCCGCCTGAACCGTGACACCTTCATGAAGGACATCCGCACCTACACGACCGACATCGTGGAATCGGTGCGCGATTACATGCAGAACGGCAAGAACCCCGACCTCGAGCTTACCTGTCCCTCGTGCGGTACAAAGGGGCTCAGCAGCCGGGTGGACGCCATCTCCTGCAACAACTGCAAGTTCCGCATCCGCCGCGTGCATGCAGGCCTCACCCTGAGCGACGAGCAGCTCGCAGAGCTTATCAGCAACGGCTCCCTGCCCGTCATGGATGGATTCCGCTCAAAGTTCGGCAAGCCCTTCAAGGCAGGCCTGCGCATGGTAGAACCCCAGACAGCCCGCAGCACATGGAAGGCTGAGTTCTATTTCGACTCCGACCGCGCCACCACCAAGACTGAAGAAGTTCCGGTTCAGGCTGCCGGCACTGTGGAGGTGAAGGACCAGGGCACACTGGAACTGCAGGCTAACGATAAGCAATGGAGTGTGCCGGAGTTTGCCCTGCCGAATGGACGCAAGGGTTTCACTATGTCCCGCAACATTCTGGGCAAGGAAATCGGCGAAGATGTGCTGCGCCAGGTGCTTGCCACCGGCAAAAGCGAATTGATAACCGGCTTTGTGTCCCAGCGCACCAACCGTGCGTTCGATGCCTTCCTCGTGCTCGATGAAAAGAAGGGCAACGTGGGCTTTGAGTTCCCGCCGCGCGAGGCTCGCCGCAAGGGCAGCGCAGAGAAGGCAGACAAGAAGTTCACCGCTGCCTCCGCCACCGCAGAGGACCTGAGCAAGGCCCGCCGCCACGGCAGCATCAAGGTGAAATCCAAGGGCGAATATGAACTGGTGGAAACCGACACAGCCTGGCATGTGGAAGGTCTGAGCTATGGCAAGACACGCAAGCCGTTGGTAATTCCCCGCACCATGTGCGATATCGAGCTCAATGCCGAGACCATCACGAAGCTGCTTACCAAGGGTAAGACCGACCTCATCAAGGACTTCACCAGCCACAAGAGCGGCAAGAAGTTCGATGCATTCCTCGTGTTCAACGCTTCCACAGGCCGAGTCTCCTACGAGTTCCCGCCGCGCAAGTAACCAGGGCAATCCATCCTCATGGGATTTATCAGGAAAATCCTCGCTCAGTTCGATATCTTCACCACGGGGATTCTCATCAGCCTGGTACTTGGCCTTGTTGTGCCCTGCTACGGAAAGGGTGCAGTGGTGTTTGACTGGCTGACGAATGCCGCCATCGTGCTGCTGTTCTTCCTGTACGGCGTAAAACTCTCTCGCAAGTCTGTGGTAGAGGGCCTCCTGAACTGGAAGCTGCAAGGCATGGTGTTCTTCTTCACCTTTGTCTTTTTCCCCATCGTTATACCGCTGCTTCGCCCCGTCTTCGAACCACTAGTGGGGACGGCTCTCTTCATGGGGCTTGTGTATGTGGCCTGCCTTCCCTCCACCGTGCAGAGCAGCATAGCCTTCACCTCTGTCGCGGGCGGCAATGTGCCTGCAGCCGTCTGTTCGGCATCTGTCTCAAGCCTGCTGGGTGTGTTTCTCACGCCATTTCTGGTGAGCATCCTGTTCTCCACCTCGGGAGATGGCAGCCAGGTGGGCCTCGACACCGTACTGAAAATCTGCTACCAGATTCTGCTGCCCTTTGTGCTGGGCCAGCTCAGTCAGCCCCTGCTCCGTAAGTGGGTACTCGGGCACAAGACTCTCATCGGGTGGAACGACCGCAGCACCATCTGGCTCGTGGTCTACACAGCGTTCTCAAGTGCCACCAGCGGCGGCTACTGGGAAAAGCTCGAGCTGCTCCAGCTCGTAGCACTGGTGCTGGTATGCCTCATTATCCTTGGCCTTACCTTTGCCGCCACCTGGTACAGCAGCAGCCTTCTCGGATTCAACCGCGAGGACCGCATCACCATCGTCTTCTGCGGGTCGAAGAAAAGCCTTGCCGTGGGTGCCCCCATGATGATGGCCATCTTCGGCACGCTCGACAACAACCTGCTGCTGCCCCTCATGGTGTTCCACCAGGTGCAGCTCATGGCCTGCGCTCATCTGGCACGCCACTGGCAGCAGAAGGGAGCAGATGCTGGTGGGTATTAATTACACCTCGTCCCAATATTAACCCGGATGCCGAAAATCTTCTTGATTATCGATTACCGTATGCTAACATAACTGCGTAACATCTCACTGCATGAATTCAGCCGAGAAAAAGCATACAGTAGCATTTGCCAGCAATGAACGCGGGGTTTATCCGCTTTGCGCTGCCGCATGGTCAGTTGTAGAAAATGCAGCACCGGAATCGTGTTATGAGCTCTGTATCCTAAGCGATGGTATTACAGAAGAATCTAAACAGAAACTTTCTACCCTCATAGCCAAAGCAGGAGAGAGACATTCACTCCGATTCATCGATGCGGAAAATGTTGTTCCAGAGCACGTCTTAACTTTAGAAGCGTGGCCAAAAATAGCCTGGGCCCGTATATTTCTGGCTGATATTCTTCCAGAAGTTGACCGAGTCCTTTATCTTGATATCGACACACTTGTATGTTCTGACTTAGGGACTCTATTCCATATGGACATGGGAGAGGCTGCTCTAGGCGTTGTGCTAGAACATGAATCACATGCCGGGTCTCATTTTAACGAACGCCTTAACATACCTCAGCATTGCCTCGGTTACTTCAACTCGGGTGTATTGCTGATGAATCTTGAAATCTTCCGCCGCGATAACCTGGTTTCAAAGGTAATGAATTATGCTAATGAATACAGGGCTTCCCTTGTCTGCCCGGATCAGGACGCGCTGAACGGAGCTTTATGCGACCGACTCATCCAGCTTCATCCCCGATGGAACTGGCACGATGGCCTTACTCGCCGCATCATCAGGGCAAATCCGAAAGACATACTCTGGAGAGGGAATTCGCCCAAGAGTTCCATTGAAGCTGCACTATGGCCCGGTATCCTTCATTATCAAGGTCCCAACAAACCGTGGCGATACAATCACCGCATCGAGGGTGCACGATACGAAGCGAGTTTGAGACGAGCCGGTCTACTTGAAACAAATAGTCTACCCGGTTTTAGTTTGGGTGCCTGTATAATGCGTATGGTTTACAATTGCATCTACGCATTCACGTGGAGACGAATACGTCGGCTCGGCATGAAATTCCAAGTGAACAAGCCAGAATAATGAATACACACGAAGAGTTCATTCGTTGGTCAGCCTCACATTGGGGTGCTGTTGTTGTTACTCTCATTGTCACTATCTTTATCTTGTGGCAGGGGCTGCGCGCACCTCTGCAGGAGCAGAAAAACCGCATCTGCCGCATTCTCGCGGTTGTCGTGGGGCTCATCTATGTCGCAGATAGCGGATTTATCGTGCTTACGCAGCACCATGGCAGCTGGGAGAAGAACCTGCCGCTGCACTACTGCAGCATGATGCTGCTGGTCGCGGTCATTGCGCTCTGGACCCGCAACCGCACTGCATGCTGGGTACTGTATTTTGGCGCGCTGACCGCCTGCCTGCAGGGGCTCATCACCCCTGCGCTGGAGCGCGATTTCCCCACCCTGCGCTACTTCCTCTTCTTCTGCGTGCATGGCATTCTCATGCCCGCAGCTCTGGCGGTGCCGCTGATTCTCAGACTGCACGCCCGCTTTCGCGATGTGTTCATCAGCCTCTTCCTCATGGATGTGTATCTCGTACTCATCCACCCCATCAACCTGCTGCTGGGCACCAACTACGGATTCACGATCAAGAGTCCCGTGCCTGGCTGCATTCTTGACTACCTCGGGCCTGCACCTTGGTACTACGTGCTGCTGCAGCTGCCAGTAATCGGGTTGTTCGGCTGCATGTACCTGTTCGTACGCGACCGCAAAGAAGTTTGCGAAAACGAATCCACCGACACCCCGGAAGCGGCGGTATAATTAAAGTTAAAAAAACAGCGCAGCTGGCACTTCTGCCTGCTGCGCTGAAAAATTAAGTGGTTATTCTCTTCAGGAACCCAGCAACTTGAGAATCTTCATACGGGTTTCATCATCGTGCAACTCGCGCGCGTAAGTAGCGGCAGAAGCCCCATCATCATCCAGAAGATCCGCATCAGCGCCGGCGGTAAGGAGCTGCTCAACCAGCTGCTCAAAGCCGGACCAGGCGGCTACCATAAGCGGAGTGACGGCAGTAGAAGTTACGGCATCAACCTTGGCGCCGTTCTCGAGCAGCAGCGTCACAATCTCAGGTTTGTTATCGCGCACCGCGTAGTGCAATGCAGTCTCGCCATCATGGTTAGCGGCATTGACCTGTGCATTGTGAGCCAGCAGCAGGCGGGCTACCTCCAGATGTCCGGCAGAAGATGCCAGCATGAGAGCTGTAGTGCCATCTGCGGAGACCGCTTCCACACAAGCACCCTGCTCCAGCATGCGCTGCACAGCCAGAGCATCACCCACCTTGGCCCATTCAGCCAGGAGCGCGGTTTCCTCGGGAGCAAGCTGCGCAGGAGTCGGAGCATACGGGGCCAGTGACACAGCAGCAAACACGCCCACGGCCGCCAGGGACCCCGCCAGAATAGGTATACTACGTAAGTTCATTATGATGATTATACGGTGTTGCAGTCAGCTCTCTATCAACTTTACAGAGAAACCAGCACCTTGTGCAGGATTTCCAGGCCCTCAGCGAGTGTTTCCTCAGGCACATTCAGAGCAGGAATCAGGCGCAGCGTGTCAGGCCCAGCCGGGCAAGCCAGAAGTCCGGCCTCACGGCACAGATTATTCACATGGCCGGCGGGAGTCTGACCGGCAGGCACTTCGAAAGAGCCCGGACGCAGCCCCACACCGCGCAGCAGTCCAAGGCCACGCACCGTCTCCACACAGGGGAGATTCCAACCTTCCACAATTTCCTTCACCTGCTCACCAAGACGGGCTGCGCGTTCCACCAGCCCCTGGCCGAGCACTTCATTCACCACAGCCAGAGCCGTGGCACAGGCCAGCGGAGTACCACCGAAAGTGGAACCGTGTGATCCAGGGCTCATGATAGAGGAAAGCGGAGTACCGGCGTCATCGATGGCACGGTTGCTCACCCAGAAGCAGCCCACAGGGAAACCGCCGCCGATGCCCTTGGCGCAGGAAACCAGGTCCGGCTCCAGCTCAGGGCAGATAGCCTTCCAACCCATAGTGGCACCGCAACGGCCCACACCGCACTGCACCTCGTCAATCATGAGCATAAGGTCATGATCCTTGCAGAGCTGAGCCACACCGCGCAGGAAGTCGGCATTGGCGGGGTTCACACCGCCCTCGCCCTGCACAGCCTCGAGCATGATACCGCAGGTGGCTGGGGTAATGGCAGCGCGCACGGCCTCCAGGTCATTGAAATCCACATACTTGAAACCCGTCAGCAACGGAGCAAACTCCACCTGCACCTTTTCCTGCCCAGTAGCGGCCAGCGTGCCAAGGGTACGGCCATGGAAACTCTTGTTAAAGGTAATCACCTCGTAGCGGGGGGAACCGTCGCCAGCGGGGCGACGGTGGCCGAAGCGACGGGCCGTCTTGATGATGCCCTCGTTGCCCTCAGCTCCCGAATTACAGAAGAACACACGCCCGGGAATACCGATAAGCTTCTCTACAACCACCTCTGCCAGCTGAGCCTGACCGGGAATGCCATAGAGGTTGGAGCAGTGCATCAGGGTATTGGCCTGGCGGGTAAGAGCCTCTACTACCACAGGGTTGCAGTGACCAAGCGAACAGGTAGCAATGCCGGCACAGAAGTCCACATATCGGCGGCCTTCGGTATCATACAGGTAAGAGCCCTCACCCCGTGCGGCATCAAACGGCGCACGCCCATACGTCGGCAATACATACTGTTCGTTCATAGCAGCACAAATCTACACCTGCCCCGCTCATTTGTCAATGTTTTCCCTCAGCAGCAGCAACAGACTGTCACTTCTTCTGAGGCTTAGGGGCGGGGCGAAGCTCAGGCATGTAGGTCTCTGCCGATTTCTGCACAGCTGGCCGGAAAGGAGAATGCACCGTCTGCTCAAGCAATCGCTGCATCAGCTGGCGGCCATAGCGCTCATCCTTAACCGCAAACGTAAGAGACGCCTGAAGCAGGGCGGCACGCACGCGGTTGCGCTCGCTCTGCGCGCGGCGAGCAACCTGTGAGAAGCATTCGGCGGCAGCCTCTAACTCCCCCAGTTCGGTGAGATGCCAGGCCTGCATTTCCAGAAGCTGGGCCCCTTCAGGCGTGGCAAGGCGCTGCTGCACAGCAGCATTCAACGCACTGCGGTTCACGCCAGCTTGCTCCAGCAGCCGCCTCCACTGCACAAAAACATTATCCCCTGGCCCACCACGGCGGCTGAGTACATCGAAGGGACGATAAAGTGGGTCTCCCAGCACGATTCCCTGCCACGACAGCCAAGGAGTAGCCATGAGCGAGGCTTCCGCCACTGTGTACCCTTTGAGCAGCCGGTCGTAAAACACATCATATCGCATGTTTCCGGCAAGCAAGGGTTCGTAGACGTTGCCAGAAGTAACAGCTGCGCCTCGCTGAAGCAAGGCCCCCACCCAGGTATCAGGATTCCTGACAGAGGTTCCGCTGAATGAATGCAGGTGGCAGGCTATAGCTCCGGGAGCAAAACGAAAATCCGCTGCAGTCTTCCGGTTGAAGGGGCCGTTTGCCGGATTTGCGTACCAGCCGAAATACACGCTCGTATCCAGCATGAGCGGGAAGCAGGCTGCCAGCGTCGCCTTGCTTTCCTCATGAAACAATGGCTGCCCATGTTCTTTGGCTGAGCGTGCCACTGCACTCAATGAAGCATCGCCATCTGCATAAGGGCCGCCCTGGTCCACCACTGTCCACCCCCACAGGCCACGGCGCTCCACCTCGGCAGGAAACTGTATCATACGGCGAATGGTGTCATCATCCGGCCCATCGATTCGGGTCACCGACAGTACAGGCGGCTTTGCCTTAGCGAGCTTCTCATCCTTTCTGAAAAAAGGATTAGCAACTGGTCCGGCAGTCTCATACCGCGAGCCGAGCAACATAAGCTCAGAATCCACCGAGGCCCGGTTCTGATTGATGATTCCGGCCTTCTTGCCGGGCACATTCTCCTCTTTCACACGAAGAGGAATATCAGGCATGAGCACCAGTGCCTGCACGGGTTTGATACCCTGATTCGGATTAGATGGCAATTGCCAGCTGTTGCGCTGGGCTATCTGCAGCAGCTGGTAGCGCAGCGTTGTGTCAAACTCCTGACGCGAAATATCCTGGGTCTTCTTCAGACCGGTGAGCCCCACACACTGGCGGGCGGGTATGGAACGCTTGGCCGCATAAGCCCGGGCACACTGTTCGCTTCGCTTCGATTCAGCATTATACACCACCACCACCTGTGCAGGCGTAAGCCCCCAGGCCACCATGCAGCCCATGACTGCCACTAGCAGCGCACGCAGCATAGCAGCAAGTCTTCAGCGACGGCGGAACAAACCGTTGAATGCTCCCATGCCCTTGGGCATCTTCGGGCGGGCTCCACCACCCATGAGGGCTGAAAGGTCAGGCATCTTGCTCATATCCGGCATACCGCCCTCACCCATCAGCGTGCTCATGTCGGGCATACCACCCTGTCCCTTCATCATAGCGCTCATATCGGGCATGCCGCCCTTGGTGCCGCCAGCAGACTTCATGAGATTCTTCATCATGCCGCCCATCTTGCCCTTGCCGCCCATCATCTCCTTCATTTCCTTGAAGTTCTTGATAAAACGGTTCACCTCGATTTCCGACACACCGGAGCCCTTGGCAATGCGGCGGCGGCGGCTCGGAATGAGCAGCTTGTAGTTGGCTCGCTCGGCGGGGGTCATGGAAAGCACAATGGCCTCTATGCGCCTCATGCGCTTCGGATCCATGGCACCTTCGGGCAACTGCTTGCGGATCTTACTGAAACCGGGCAGCAGCCCCAGCAGACCTTCCAGCGGGCCGAGACTCTGCATCATCTTCATCTGGCTCAGGAAATCGTTGAAATTGAACTCGCCGCTCATCATGCGGGTCATCGAGTTCATGGCTGACTCCTGGTCAATCTTCTCGGCTGCCTTCTCCACCAGGCCCACAATGTCGCCCATGCCCAGAATACGGTCGGCCATACGCTGCGGCACAAAGGGGCCGAACATATCAAGCTTCTCGCCCTCGCCCATGTACTTGATGGGCTTGCCGGTGATGGCTCGCATGGAAAGAGCAGCGCCACCGCGGGCGTCGCCGTCGAGCTTGGTCAGGATGATGCCCGTGAGTCCCACAGCCTTGTCGAATGCCTGAGCCACTCGCACAGCCTGCTGGCCGGTAGCAGCATCAGCCACAAGCAGGGATTCCTGAGCCTCCAGGAACTTAGCCAGCTTCTTCAGCTCAGCCACCAGCTCTTCGTCCACTTCCTGGCGGCCTGCGGTATCGAAAATGATGACGTCGTGCTCCTGCCCGGCGGCCCACTTCAGGGCATCCTTCGCCACGCGGATGACATCCTTCTCCGTGGCGGAGGGGGTATACACGGGAACCTCAATCTGGGCAGCCAGCGTAGCCAGCTGGTCAATAGCAGCGGGGCGGATAAGGTCGCAGGCCACCAGCAGCGGCTTGTGGCCTTCCTTCACCAGCCGGCGGGCCAGCTTGGCACTCGTCGTGGTCTTACCGGCACCGTTCAGACCCACTACCAGGATGCGGGAGGGTGCGGGTTCCAGCTGCAGCGGAGCGGCATCGCCACCCAGCAACTCTGCCAGCTGGTCGCGGAAAATCTTCACCATCTGCTCACCCGGCTTCACCGACTTGAGCACCTTCTCACCCATGGCTTCCTCCTTCACATGAGCAATGAACTCACGAGCCACGCTGTACTCCACATCGGCGTCCAGCAGCGCCATACGCACATCGCGCAGAGCATCCTTGATATTGGACTCAGAAATCTTGCTCAGCCCGCGCATCTTGCGGAAGGCATCATCGAGCTTATCAGAAAGGAGGGAAAACATGCCAGCAAAGTATCAGAAAACGCTCGCACTGTCAAGCAGCCGCGGCGTCAGCGCATCAATTCAGGAACCGGCGGTTAAGCTCGGCCATGGGGAACGGAAGCAAGGTAGATTTTCCGCCCGGGCTGCAATAGGGAATTTCGCATTCCAACAAGGCTGCAAGCAGAGGCAGCGGATCCCGCAGGTACGAAGCCACATCCTCCTGCTGGGCATACTGTTTTGCCAGCTGGCGGGCAAAGGGCTCAAAGGGGCTGCGGGCGCGGGTCAGGCGAACCTCACCACTCGTAAAGACACGCAGCAGTTCCTGCACAAAATCACTCACCTTGCGCAGCGGCAGAAGCGCAGGCACAGCCTCCACTCGCAAGGTATTGCGGCCGAAAGGTGAAAGCTGGAACCCCGCCTGTTCCAGCTGCGGTTTCACTTCCATCGCAACGCCCATATCGCGTGTATCAAGCTCCAGCAATTCCGGCACCAGCAGGCGCTGCGACACCAGCGGGCGCTTATTGCTCTCCTGGAGGCGTTCGAAGATGATTCGCTCCCGCGCTGCACGCGGAGACATGAGCACCATGCCCTCCTTATTCTCAAAAATAGCATACTGACCATGCAGCGTGCCGATGTGGCGGAAATTAGGAAGTGGCGCAGGCGTGGGAGCCGGAGCTGCAGGAGCCGGTGCGGGCGGCAGGTCAAGTTCCTGCTGGCGCGGCGTGACCAGGGGCTGCAGCACCAGCGTAGGTCGGGGAGACGGGGTCGTTACTGGCTTAGGTGTTGTACGAATCGGCATCTCGACGAACTTCTGCACCACAGGAGCAGGTACAACTTGAGTAGCCTTGATTTCGGGGGCAACAGGAGTAGACTCCGGCATCTCTTCCTGAGTCCCCCCGTCCTCTTCAGTTTCACCGCGGGCATGGGCTGCCAGTGTGGCCGCCACGGCATCCATAATCGCCAGCGTCACTTCCGACGGGCGGCGGAAACGCACCTCTCGCTTGGCGGGGTGCACATTTACATCCACCAGCGCAGGTTCCACCTCCAGATACAGGAACAGTGCAGGATGCAGTCCCGGCGGGAAACCGCCATAGCCATCGCGCACTGCGCGGTTGATAATCTGGTCCTCAATCGGGCGGCCATTAAGGAAGACATACTGCATGCGGCGGTTGCGGCGCGCTGCAGAAACAGGCATCAGATACCCACTCACGCGTACACCGGGCGCCTCGGTCGGGCGTATCCGCATGAGCGATGCCGCTGTCTCACGCCCCACGAAATCGGCAATACGGCGGCGCAAATCATGCGTGGCCGGCACATCGAACACCTGCTGGCCATCGCGGATAAACACAAAGCGCAACTCGGGGAACGCCAGCGCATGCAGACGCACCTGGTGCTCCACATGACCCGATTCCGTTTCATCGCTCTTCAGGAACTTGCGGCGTACGGGTGTATTGAAGAAAAGATTACTGACACTTATTTCCGTGCCTGGTGCACAGCCGGCATTCATAAGCGGCTGCTCCACACCACCTTCGCAGCTGAGTGTCCAGCCTTCCACCGCGTCCGCGCGGCGGGTTGTAACACTCAGGTGCGAAACGGAAGCAATGCTGGGCAAAGCCTCGCCGCGGAAGCCCAGCTGGCGGATGGCAAACAGATCCTCGACCTGCACCAGCTTGCTGGTGGCGTGCCGCTGAAGGCACAGCGAAACATCCGCCTTGCTCATGCCGCAGCCATCATCCGTCACCTTGATGAGCGACACACCACCACGCCGTATTTCCACCTTCACAAAGTGGGCACCGGCATCGATACTGTTCTCTACCAGCTCCTTAACCACAGAGGCAGGACGCTCCACCACCTCACCGGCGGCCACCTGGCTCGCCAGGATATCGCTCATAAGGTGAATGCTCTGCTGGGGGGTATCTGACATGGTGTGCGCCTAATGTAACATGCGCGCAGCGGTGCGTCAACTCTGCAATGGCTCTCTGGCTGCCGGTGCTGACACAGAAAGACGCGCAGATTTCTGGTAAATTGTCGCGCGTGGGTGTAGGCTTGTGGCGTGAAGAAATGCCAGATATGCGGCAAACGCGCGTCGATGTTCCTGACGCAGATAGTGAACGGACAGGTTTCCGAACTTGCCCTGTGCGAGTCCTGTGCCCGCGAAAAAGGACTCTTTGACCCACAGTCACTCACTTTTGCAGAAAAATTCTTCCCGGAGGAGTTCAAGAACCGGGTCGACAAGCTCGTACGCGAACTCACTCAGAATGAATCCACAGCTCCTGCTCCTGCCACTCCGCTGGACATGCTGGCAAAATGCCCTGTCTGCGGGTTCACCGTGGAGGACTACCGCCGCACCGGGCACCTGGGCTGCCCGGATTGCTACACCGTCTTTGCGCACGAATTGAATCCCACCGCAGAACCCGCCGAATCTGCCGACGCAGAGGAATCCCCCGCCATCACCCGAGCCCGCCTCCAGCAGGAGCTACAGAAAGCCATTGAGCAGGAGGACTACGAACGCGCCGCCGAGCTGCGCGACCAGATTAACCTGCTGCCCGATACCAACGCATGAGATTTGAAACCCTACTCAAGCAGGCCCCGGGCTGGGCGCCTGACCGCAATACCACGGACGGGGTGGTCATCGGCTCCATCGTGCGCATGGTCCGCAACCTGCCCGGCCACCCGTTCCCCGGCTGGAGCACCGCAGAATCCCGCGCAGCGGTGGCTGAGAAGCTTCTGCCCGTTATCCTGGGCATGCGTGGTTATAAGACCTCTTTCTGCGCCGAGCTCAGCCATCTGAGCTATGGCGAACGCCGCGCCCTGCTCACCCGCAAGCAGCTCACCCCCTGCATGGCCGCCCGTCAGGACGGATGCTATGTAGTCATACCCCAGCGCAAGCCCATACTGCTCATGGTGAATGAGGAGGAACACCTCGTCGCACACTCGTTCCACAATGGACTGAACCTCCTGGACGGTGTGCAGGACCTGCTGCAGCTGCATGACCGGCTGGAAGAGGGAATCGAGTTTGCCCACTCCGCCCAGCAGGGGTACCTGACCAGCATCCCCGCTGAAGCGGGAGATGCCATGCAGCTTTACTGTGTGCTGCACCTGCCGGCCCTCTGCATGGCCAATATGATGGGCCAGGTGACCAAGGCCATGGAGAAGCTTCATGTGAGCATCTCCCCCTATTATTCCGATGCCCAGGATGACACCGGGCATCTCTATGTGCTCTTCTCCATTCCGGGCCCGGAGGACAGCATGGATGAAATGCTCGAAAGTTTCGAATATGTCATCGGCCACCTCGTCCGCCGCGAGCAACAGGTGCGCCGCAAACTGCTGGCCACCCCGGGGCAGCACCTCGAAGACGCCATTTCCCGCGCCTACGGTCTGCTCACCAGCTGCCGCCGCCTGGCACTCAAGGAACTCCGCGATGCCGTTTCGCTGCTGCGCCTGGGCACCCTGCTCGGCTTTATCCGCTGGCAGGAAGCTGAAGCTGACATCCTTGTAGCCCTGCACAAGATGTCGCAGGAGCAGGCCACCGCATCTGCCCTGGCAGAGGAGCATGGTGACCCCGGAATCAGCCAGCGCCGCGCCGCAGCAGCGCGAGAGTTCCTCCATCTCCATCCCCACCAATTTCCAGATATACCCGCATGAATAACAACTACACCCCACGCGCTCAGCAGGTTCTCAACATCGCACGCCGCGAGGCTGACCGCTTCCACCACAACTTCATCGGAGCCGAACACGTGCTGCTCGGCCTGCTCAAGCTCGGCCAGGGCGTTGCCATCAGCGTGATGGAAAATGCCGGCATCGATATCGCCGCGCTCACGCACAAGGTAGAGCAATCCATCATGCCCGGCTCCAGCACTCCGGAAGGCTCGCTGCCCTACACCCCCCGTGTCCGCAAGATTCTGGTGCAGGCCGGAGAGGAAGCCCAGCAGCTGCGCCACACCTATGTGGGCACCGAGCACCTGCTGCTCGCCATGCTCAAGGATGGCGATGGCCTTGCCTGGCACAGCCTTGCCTCCAGCGGCCTCACCTACGAGACCGCCCGCCGCGGTGTGATTGAAGAAATCAACCCCGGTTTCGGCGTAGACGAACAGCCCGCTGACTCCAGCGGCAATGGTCACCAGCCCCCCCGCCGCGATGATGACGAGGAAGAGGACAGCAACGCCTTCCTCCACCACCAGTCTGCCCGCAGCAACACCTCTGCATACAACGGCAACTCCAAGACCCCTGCCCTGAGCGCCTTCGGTCGCGACCTCACCGCCCGCGCCGCTGCCGGCGAGATGGATCCCGTCATCGGCCGTCAGGCCGAGCTGGAGCGGGTCATCCAGATTCTCTGCCGCCGCACCAAGAACAACCCCGTGCTTCTCGGTGAGGCCGGTGTGGGTAAGACCGCCATCGTGGAAGGTCTGGCCCAGCAGATTGCCTCCGGCGATGTGCCTGAGTTCCTGATTGGCAAGAAGCTTATCTCGCTGGATATGGCCCTCATGGTGGCCGGCACAAAGTACCGCGGCCAGTTCGAGGAGCGCCTCAAGGCCGTGATGGACGAAATCCGCAAGGAGAAGAACATCATCCTCTTCATCGATGAGATTCACACCCTCATCGGCGCAGGCTCGGCAGAGGGCACCATGGATGCCTCCAACATCATCAAGCCCGCCCTTTCCCGCGGCGAGATGCAGGCCATCGGCGCCACCACGCTCAACGAATACCGCAAGCACATCGAGAAGGATGCCGCCTTCGAGCGCCGCTTCCAGCAGGTGCAGGTCGGCGAGCCGTCTGTCGAGGACACCATCCAGATTCTCAAGGGCATCGCCCCGCAGTACGAGAAGCACCACCACGTGCAATACACGCCCAAGGCGCTGGAGTGCGCCGCGTCTCTCTCGAAGCGTTACCTGACCGGCCGTTTCCTGCCGGATAAGGCCATCGACCTCATGGACGAAGCCGGTTCCCGCCTGCGCGTGGCCCGCATGACCCGTCCCGCCGATATCAAGCTGGAGGAAGAGAACCTGCGCCACATGGAAGCCGAGAAGAACAACGCGGTGGAGGCACAGGATTTCGAGAAAGCCGCCCGTCTGCGCGATGATATCCGCATGCTGAAGCGCAAGATTACCCTCGCTGTCAACAGCTGGAAGAACAACATCGATGCCGCCGTCACCGAAGTGACCGAGGATGACATCATGACCGTAGTTTCCAAGTGGACCGGCATTCCCCTGGCCCGCATGGAGGAAAAGGAAACAGAAAAGCTCCTCCGCATGGAGGAAGAGCTGAAGAGCAAGGTCATCGGCCAGGATATCGCCTGCTCCGCCATCTCCCGCGCTCTGCGCCGCAGCCGTGCGGATATCAAGGACCCGCGCCGTCCCATCGGTTCATTCCTCTTCATGGGGCCCACGGGTGTGGGCAAGACCTACCTCGCCCGCAACCTGGCAGAAATCATGTTCGGCACCGCCGAGGCTCTCATCCAGGTGGATATGAGCGAATACATGGAAAAGTTCAGCACCAGCCGCCTCATCGGCTCGCCTCCCGGCTATGTGGGGCACGATGAAGGTGGCCAGCTCACCGAGCGCGTGCGCCGCCGTCCCTATGCGGTCATCCTCTTCGACGAGGTGGAAAAAGCCCACCCCGATGTCATGAACCTGCTCCTGCAGGTGCTCGAGGAAGGCTGCATGACCGATTCCATCGGCCGCAAGGTGAACTTCAGCAACACCATCATCATCCTCACCTCCAATGTGGGTGCCAGCCTGGCAGATAAACGGAGCTCGATGGGATTTGCCACCACCTCCGAGGAAGATGACTACGACAGCATGAAGGAAAAGATTACCGAGGCGGCCAAGAAGCATTTCCGCCCCGAGTTCATCAACCGCTTCGATGAACTGGTGGTCTTCCGCATGCTCAACCGCCCCGATCTCGAGAAAATTGTGGAGCTCGAGGCCCGCAAGCTCATCCGCCGCCTGGCCGACAAGCAGATTTCGCTCACCCTCTCGCCCGAAGTCATCAGCATGCTGGTGGAGCGCGGCTACGACCCGCAGTATGGCGCACGACCCATGCGCCGCGCCATCGAGCGCCTGCTCGAAGACCCCATCGCCGAGGCTATTCTCCGCGGCGAGCTGGCCGCAGGCTGCATGAGCCGCGCCATCCGCCCCGAAGGCACCAACGACATCGCCTTCCGCGAAGAGACTCCCGAGCCCCCTGCTCCGACGCCGAAAAAGCGTACTCCCCGCAAACGCAAGGAGAAAACGGACGAGTAAAGCCCTAGGTCGGAGAGCTGGGACTTCAGTCCCATATTCCGACACGATAAAACAGGAAGCGGTGCCATGACAAGCACCGCTTCCTGTTTTCCGGCAATTCGGGAAAATAAACTTACTTCACCCATTCGCCCGCGCCGGCAGGCAGTTTGCCCTCGCCCACGGGCTGGTAGCGGGTGGATTCCAGGTTGCCCCACAAGCCCACGCCGAAGGCATCCTTCCAGTACTTGCTCATACTGCGTCCCGTGTAGCAGCCGTAGCTCCAGCATTCAGCATCGGGTGCAAAAATGGCAGGGTTGATACGCGTGGCCAAATCCTTTTCATGCATCCATGCCTTGGATGCCGCCATCACGCTGTTGCTGTAATCCAGCATGAAGGCGTGGGGATTGCTGTGGCCGAAATAGTAAAAGCCCGTGATGCGGTCCTTCTTGTTGCGGGGGGCAGCGTTGATGGCCTTGTACGCATCATCCGCCGAATCCACAAAGCGGAAGCGGATCTTGCGCTTGCCTGCTGTCTCGCGGATGCGGGCAATGTAATCTATCTGGTTCTCCTTGCCGCGGGTGATATACGACGGGCGGTACACCAGCCACAGAATATCCTTTTCCGGGTTCTTTGCCAGAGCCCCATCAATATACACCGTGGAAGCGCGCACGAAGTTGGCCCACCAGTTGTCGTGGGCTGCGGGGCCGCGCAGGTTTTCCCACGAGCGCAGGGCCACACCGCCACAAAGCACAACCTCCACCGCCTGGCTCAGGGAACATCCCAGCACCAGCGCTGCCAGCAGAATATGACGCATCATTCTCACGAAGCAGGAGCATACTGCATGCCCGCCACGCTGTCAAGTACGCCAGCGTGGCAGCAGGCAGAGAGAATAACATCACTTACCACCGATGGTGTGGGCTCGCCAGTTGGTGAGAATCTCCTTCACCTTGGCAGCACCTACGCCACTGGTAATCATCTTGCCTTCCTTATCCACCACGCTGATGGCGGGGAATCCGGGCATACCGCAACCGGGCAGCCCCTGGAACTTGGTGGCCTGCAGCGCATCGAACATGATGGAGGGGCACTTGGCGCGGTACTTCTTGAGGTAATCCTTGCCAGCGCGCTCGCTCTTATCGCCATTGATGATGACCAGCTCCACCTTGCGGCTGGACTTCATCTTCTTGTAGGCATCCATAGCCACCGGCATGCACTGCACGCAGTATCCACACCAGCTGGCGGAATACATGTAGATGTAATAATCAGCCTTCAGATTCGGCTTGCCGTTAATCTGCTTGAACTTACCCAGGGCCGTGGCCACTGCAGGTGCGGCGGATTCTTCCGCAGCGTCGTCTGCATCCTTAGCGCCCTTCTTAGCCCCCTTCTTGGCAGACTTCTTATCCTTCTTGCTCTTCTTAGACTTCTTCTTTTTCTTCTTGCCTTCCTCCTCGTCGTCGGCCTCCTCTTCGTCCATCTCACCGGCCACTTCCTCAGTCTCGGCGCCGTCCATTGCCTCGTCCTGAGCGCAAACGGGAGCCACTACAAGAGCAAACATGCTCATCATCAATGTCAGTAGATACTTGCGGAGCTTCATACGCACGCGAGTCTATCAGAGATGCATTTCTGTGTCAATGCTTAAAATAATGCTCATCAAGCGCTCCGGAACACGCTGAAGCGAGATGAAACAACCAGCCACACGCGGGCATCGTTAGAGCTCCCCTGCTCGTTCCGAGATGGTTGTTTTTGAGGCACGGGACTTCAGTCCCAAAAATCATGGCGGGTTTCATCGGAACTAACGTCCCGTGCTCCGACAGAGATGCCCCCGTCAATTGCCGATTTGACAATGAGTGTCCAATGATGCCAGACGGACCAGCAAATATGAAACATAAAGGCCTTCACGCTTGAACTGAGGGGCGGGAATTGATATAATGCCCCGTAACAAATAACCATCTTCCAAATACTATGAATCTGAGGCCTTTCGTATGTTCTGTGCTTGCCTTGTTGGCATTGGCTTCTCCGCAGGTTTTCGCTACTGAGCCGGGCGAGAAGATAGCCACAGCTGATATCCCGCAAGCAACAACAGAGTTCCGCATCAGACAAACCGATTTGAGTGACTTGCCTATCCCGGATGCTATCGGCCAGGAGCTTTATGTCAACGCGGATTCTCTCTGCGACAAATCGCTCGCAGCAGAGGCCTATGTGCTGCCCTGGTTCGGACGCCGGAGAACCAGGGTGAATGAATCCGGATACGCTGTGGTGAAAAAGCACCCGTGAATGCTTTGCAAGCTCTGCAGCCCGTTCAACTGAAGGGATTAAAAGTCTTAATATGTTTGTTTTAAGGGTGATAACATGTATCTTGCTGGCCTGGTTGTCTGCAGGGGTAATCACGGCCTGGTATAAGGGCATCATATACAGGCAACAATTTACCGGCATCCCATTTTTGGGTGGTATATTGGGGTGTGTCGCTTTATGGGTAAATCCCTTTTATGAATTGGGGTGGTTTGTTGTTACGCCTCTTTTTATCGACTATTTTTCTTTCCCTTATTTTATCTGCCTTCTGATAAAGAAAATCATATCGCTGAGGTAACGGCATCCCTCCTTGGCCTGACGGGCTTTTTCGGTGCCATCGGCAACATAAATGCCGGAAACGCGCAACAAAATGCCCGCCGGGCGTCTATATAGTAGAAAATCTGCACTTTCTGCAATTTTTTGTTGCGGATTCGGTGACGGGAAGTATTATCTTATGTAAAGGAGATAGAGAATGATGAAGACAATTTTCCACAAAATCCTCGCCACCACAGCCCTCTGCCTTGCGGCGGTGGGGCTGAGCTCATGCATTGTTTCAACCGGTAAACATTTTAAGAACATGGGACAAGAGGGCCAATGTATACTGACGCACCAGCGCAAGGATAAAACGCTAGAGCTTTATCGGGCCGGTGACAAGGTGTATGTGAAAGGTACGCTGGCCTCATTTCGTGAATATGACCCGGATATTGTAACATCCATTGATCTCGGGGGCAGAACACACAAATTGACAACGCAGGAAACCCCGCGGAAGACGGTTTATAAAGAATTGACATTGTTGCGCTACCCGACTCACGATGTAAGGAATACGGGCAAAGCTCAGCATGTGGAGCAATGGCATGCAGCAGATTCTCATGTGCTTACTGAACTGCCGGAGGGGGCTCGGCCCTTTTTCAGTCGTGCAGAGCTCTCTGCACATAGTTATCCTGAGGTAAAGGATGCTGACCAATGGCATACGGCTATTGTGACAGAAGAATTAGGGGCTGATTGGCATGCCATATATGCCTACCCCTTGGCTGCAGTGTGCTATGTGGGTATCGACACCCCGGTTATTATGGCCCAGGTAGTGGCATTACCCTTTATCATGTGTTATGCGAGTATTGCCGACCTGTTTCGCCAAGAGAACGTACAGCCCCCTCATAAAGATTGAACAAAAGCCCCCGTAACAGCGTTAATATACCCTGTAACAAATACACGCTCAGATATGTCCATGCCCACCATCCCCAGAATCCTTGCCACCACAGTCCTGTGCCTTGCGGCGGTGGGGCTGAGCTCGTGCTCAAACGAAAAGCCAGCGCCTGTAAAATCTATTCACGCGCTTGTGAAAAGTTCGTGTAAAGAGCCTGGGGCAGAAGTAGCTAGAAAAGAAATGATGGAGCATTATGAGTCATATCTGGCAGGAACGGAAAGTTTGCGAGACTTCCCTTATATAGCGACAGTTGCGCTCATTTCTGGCCTTGAAAAAAGAGAAGATTCTGAAATATTACCTATATTGATAGAGCTTGCTGCAGCGGGTGCCGATGTTTTAGCTGCTGAAGAAAGCGCAGGCTTAAATGCAATGCACGGAGCTGCCTTAGCTGGGACCAGTAACACAATGATTTGGTTGGAACAGCAAGGGGTATCTCGGGAAAGTCGAGATAATTTAGGGCGCACCCCTAGTATGATGGCAGCTATGGGAGGTCAGCTTGAAACGCTGAAGACTTTGACCTCTACTCCTGCTGCGTTGATGGTAGAGGATAACATGGGGCAACGTCTTCATTTTTACGCGGCTCAAGGCGGTTCTCTTCCGTGTTTAAAGTATCTGGAGGAACAAGGCCTTGATATAATCGCCCCTGCCACTATAAATAATGCAGGACAGCCAATTATCGTTGCTGCATATAGTGGAAGCATTCCCTGTGTAGAGTTTCTCCTGGCTAAAGGAGCCGATTTATACGCAACATTTGGGGATGGTGTAAATGCTTTTCACTACGCAGCATGGGGCGGGCAATCAGAGATGTTGTCCTACTTGCTTTCTAAAGGATTTGATATACACACGCTGGATAAAAACGGCTGCAACGCGCTTCACCACGCTGCTTTCGGAGGTCATGTACCTGTTATGAAAACTCTATGCGAGGCAGGCATCGATATTAACCATCGGGCCAATTCATCAATGACTCCCCTTTTTATAGCAGCCATGCAGGGGCATTTTGCCGCAGTGGAGTTTCTTCTTTCCCATGGAGCAGACAAAACAGTCCGCGATGCTACTGGACAAACAGCTGCTGACTATGCACGTATGAGAGGACATGCTGATATTTATCACTTGTTGACGCAACAGTAGTCTCTTTCTATTAAAGTCTTTCTTCTTGCAAGCGATGTTTCATTTTAGGTTGCCACCCGGCAAAAAAGCACCTTAAACACCTGATTCTGTGTAGATTGGCAGTTCGAACATCTTTGCTTGTCACAGAGTTATCATTCACTCAAAACCGCCTACCTGTCGCGGCGTAGGGAGAATCCCGAAGACGGAAGCTCACAGAATCAACAGATTATAGATTCGAAGCATCTTTAGTGACCCTAAAACGCGTTCGAGCTTAGCAAAACGGGCTTCCGGCTTCTCTTCGATACGCCGTGACAGGTAGGCATGCTTCCGTCTCCGCTAAAGCTTCGCCGAGACAAGTCGGCTTTTTGGACTTTTGGAGCCGTTTTATGCCCGGTGGAGCGGTGGACGGGCTTGAACAAGATGTCGCTATATGGTACAATACATCCGCTCTTCCGCTATCAGTTCCGGCTGATAGGTGTCTACGGCACTTCTCAGCGGAGAGTAAACCGGTCCTGTCCGCTGTGGGTATCGTAGCCGCAAGGGTACGGAACAGCAGACGAATCTGACTGGAGGAGATTGAAATCATGAACGCTCGTATCATGATAGAGCTGATAATGCTCATTCTGCAG
>JAZRHL010000012.1:0-20604 GCA_045644745.1 Akkermansia sp. | reverse complement strand
CTACGTTCGGGGTTCAGATTATTTTTATGGTTAGCAGGGGTTCCGTCGCTTCGCGACTCCACCCCTGCCTATGCTCTGACGTCCCCGGGGGACTCCGAATTCCGCAGGCTGCGCCTGCCAGATAATTGCCGATTTGTCGAGCAGAATAACAGTTTGTCTAATAATGCCAATGCGTTGCTCTTGTATTTCTGTGATAACTCTGCTAAAATGCACCGCGATATGAACCCTCCCAACTCCCCGCTTGTTCATCTGGGCTGTGCCGCCGGTGTTGCGCTGGCCGGTCTGAGTGCCGGTCTGGCCTGTGCATCTGTCGATTTTGCAGCATGGCTGTCTGCTCATTGGTACATAGCGCCGCTGGGGATGCTGGCGGCACTGGCTGCGGCGTACCTGCTGGAGCATGCGCTGACCACACTGGCCATGCTGACACTGCTTGCCATCGGCATGGTGTGCTGTGGCTTATCCATGGTAATGGTGAATCCGCTGGCGCCGGCCTGGGTGCTGCTGGCGGGGCCATTCGGCTATTTTGTCACTGCGGCGGTAGTGCTTCATTTCTGGGAATCGCAGCTATACCGCTGGCAGCTGGGGAGCCTGTTCACGCTGGGCGCCTGTGCGTTGGCCGGTCTGGCCTGCTGGGCCAATGGGGTGGAGCCGCCGGTGGTGATTGTGGGGCTGCTGCTGGTCAGTCTCACGGCCGTGTACCAGCTCATTCTCTTCTTTGGACGTGAGTATTTTGAAATCACCTCTGAGTCACGGGCCCGCAGCACAGTGGTGGCCATGGTGCTTCTGCTGGCAAAGCCTGTTTATTTTACGCTGCGCAGCATCTGCCAGGGTTCGTATTATGGCTTAAGCGGCATTCTGCGCTTTTTGTACCACTGGACCCGGTGGGGAATTTAATCTGCCAGCAGGGCTATAGCCTGTTTACGTGCTACCTTGCCGCTGGTTGTGCGGGGGAGTGCTACCCGCTTGATGAGGTGCGGGCGGTGGTATTTTTGCAGCGTAGCGCATGCGGAATGTAGGGTGTGCTCAGCATCGTCGGGGCCTTCCCAGAGCAGGGCCACGCACTGCCCGAGCACGGGGTGTGGAAGCGGAAGCGCGAGTACGCAAAGCCCGGTGAGCCGGTGGAGCTCCTGCTCGATATCCTCTGCCTGAATCTTGACGCCGCCGGAGTTGATGACGGCATCGGCCCGCCCCAGGATGCGGAATCGGCCGTCCGGTGAGACCTCTGCATGGTCGTTTGTGGTCAGTTGGTGAATGCCGAGGTAGGGCGCTGTAATCTGCAGGGTGCCAGTATCCGTCAGTGAGAGCGAGACTTCGGGAAGCGGGGTGTAAAACTCGCTGCGGTGAGGCCCGTTTGCTGCGCGCAGCGCTATGTGGGAGAGGGTTTCCGTCATGCCATAAGAGGTGAAGACCCTGCAGGGTAATGCTTGCAGCTGCTCCTCCAGTGCGGCATCTACAAATCCTCCTCCCAGTAGCAATGTGCGCACCTGCACCAGTTTCTTGTGGCCCTCGGGACTGCCCAGGGTGGTGGACACCTGCATGGGAACCATGGGGGCAAAATCGATGTCGCAATTGAGCTCGGCCAAGGGGGTGGACGAGGGGTCGGTGATGATGAGCTTCAACCCGCCCACCAGGGCCCGCACCACCATCATTTTGCCGGCAATGTATTGCAGCGGCAGGCAGAGCAGGGCGGTATCGCCAGGCTTCAGACCGAAGAATTGGCAGCTTGCCTCAGCGCTGGCCACCATGGCTTCCCGTGTGGCAAGCATGTGTTTGGGCGTGCCGGTGGAGCCGCTGGTCTGCAGGCAGATGCCGGGGGTGTCAGACCACCATTCAGCGAGGAAACCTGCCAGATCGGACCGAATGCCGATCTTTCCCCGTCGCCAGGTGCTCAGGGATTCCGGGGTGATGGTGCAGCCATCTACGGTGATGGCAGAAGTCCTCATGGATGAATGAATCAGGCCTTGGGATAGGTGCGCTGCGTGGTGACCACTTCGCGCAGGCAGTGCAGTAATTCAAGACGTCCGTTTGCCAGCACGGGGGCAGAGCTGAGCCCCAGTCTGCATCTGGCAGCGCGCTGCAGCGTATCCATGGCGGCTGCGGTGTCGCGTACAAATACGCCCGTGGCAGCCATGGAGGGGAAGCGGCTTTCGAAGACTTCGCGGTTTTCCACCGTGATGATGACGCCGAGCGGCTCGAGTGCGCGGGGCATCCATGGACGCATGCTGGCTGTGCTCAGCTGAATATCGCAACCGGCCTTGAGCGCGGCCATCAGCGCAATGGAAAGGTCGGTATCGAAGGTGGATTTTTCAGCGCGGATGCAGAGCGAAAGCGGTCTGTAACTGATGCTGGTGCGGGTGGCGGGGCTTTCGTTGAGCACTCTGGTGGTGCCGAACATCTTCTCCCACCAGTAGCCGATGGAGTCAGCTGCTGAGGACAGGCGGGTGATGTCCTTGTTCTCCGGCTTGGGCGAAAGTGATTCCCACGGAGCGAAGGCAATGTTGCGCTGCGCGCTGCGGTGCTGCGGGCGTGCTTCCTCCTGCCACTGGCACAGGGCGGTGATAAAGTTTTCGCCGCCTTCCATGGGGGCGGTATTCTGCCAGCCCGGACGAGGAAGTACGCCTGGGCGATACTGCGGGCAGCAGTTGATATTGATGAGACTGCCGGCAGTCAGCTTGCTCCATAGCTCGATTTCCTGTGAGTCGCGGGAGTATATGCCCACGCAGCGCTCCTGAGAAAGCTTGCGCTGGATGCGCCCGGCCTCCTCAGTGCTTTCCACGCGGATGACGCCGAGCACCGGCACATTGTGGGCGGCCTGGGCAAAGGCGCTGCCGGGCTGCACGCCAAGGCGCACACCGGGAGTCCACACCAGAGAGCCCATTTCTGCGGTGGCGGGCTGCACCAGCCAGGCTTCGTTGTCCTGCAGCTGGGTAAGCATGTACCACTGGTCATCGTTGAGCGGGCGGGCCATGGGCCCCATGTGGGCGCCTTCCATCCAGCCGGGTTGCGCGGTGATGCTGCTTACGGCATCGCGCAGGGCATTCATGAAATGCTGGTTGTCGTACACTTCGGCATGCACCAGGAGCAGGTGAGGGGTGGCGGAATCCTGACCGGCGCGGTTGAAGACAGAGTCGCAGATGTCGCGGATGGCAAGGCTCCAGTCGCCCTGGGAGGAAATGTAGATGCTGCTGTTTCCCCTGGTGCCACCCAGCACGGGACGGAATCCAGAAGCGGAAACGAGGTCGTTGGTGTGTTTGACGCTGCCGTGGTAGATGAGCCCGTTCACCAGATCGCTGGTGAGCAGTTTGCGCGCAATCTGGTTATCCACGCAGGGCACCATCTGCAAGCGGGGGGTGGAGAAGCCGGCCTCGCGGAGCAGCCCGGTGAGGCGGTCTGCCAGAAGCACAGTGTGGGCAGAGGGTTTGTAGAGAACGGCGTTGCCCATAATCCAGGCCGCAGCGATGCCACTTACCGCTTCCGCCAGCGGATGCACGCGGCTGGGAGCCACGGTGATGATGCCGAGCGGGCTGGGAGTTGTGCCGTCCAGCAGGCCTTCCTGCACGGCACTGTATTCGTAGAACTTGCAGCAGTCCACCGCGTTGGCCAGTTCCTGGTCTGCCTCCGCCAGGGTGAAACCTGCATCGCGCACAAGCAGGGCAATGAACTCTTCTCCACGCTTTTCCAGAAGCCGGGCAGCCTGCAGCAGGTGAATGCGGCGCTCCTCCATGGTGGGGATGGTTGTTGCCGCGGCGGCCACGGCGGAGTCGAGCACGTGGTTCACCGTGTCAAAATCGGCAGAGGTGTATCGGTAATCCTCCATGCCGGGGGCGGTGAGCGAGCGGGACACGCATTCCAACGGAGTGTCCACAGCCTGCCCGTCCACTACCAGGGGAATGCGGTCCTGGCGGCGCTCAACTTCCTCCTCGGTGGTGCGGTGCAGGGAGTCCATGCGTGCCCGGTCTGCGATGCCTCTCAGGCGGGTGAATGCGTAGGAACCATCGGCTCCGGGGGCCTCGTGGGGCTGCTCTTCGCGGCCGCTGAGCGAGGCAAGGAAATGCTGGCGCATGCGCCCCCAGCCCATGGAGTTGGGCTCAAGCTCGCCGCCGGCTGCCAGAATGCCGTCCGGACGGGCGAGTTCCTCGACAAGCGAGAGCAGGTATGATTCAAATCCGGCCTCGCCGCTTTCGGTGGTGACGCCGGTTGCAAGGGTTACCTGGGCTTTGTGTTTGCAGAGTACACGGCCCACGTGATTGGCCAGACCGGAAATAAAGCAGAACTCCGGGGCGCCGCTGCGGCCCGAGCGCCCCCAGCAGAGCAGGGCGTAGGCGATGTCGAACAGATTATGTGTGCCGACCACAGGGGTGAGTACCTTCTCCTTGGTGGAGGTGGCAGTGGAGATGAGTTGCTTGAAACGGGTTTCCGTTTCGGCCTTGTTGCGGCACACTTCGTTGGCTGTGCCGTAGTTGTAGGTATTCTCCTGCTCTTCGTTCAGGTGACTGCCCTTCACCAGCAGAACCTTGAGCGGGGCTGCGCCCTTGGCCGCTCGGGCGGTGGACCATTCCGTCATTTCGCGCAGCAGGGCAGGGCTGCCTTTCAGGTAGGCCGGGATTTCCAGCGTGGCATCTGCCTTATGCATGGCAGATCCCGCCATGGCAAGCCGGAATGCTTCGGCCACGATGCCCATGGTGGTGGAAAGACCGCTTTCGACCAGTACGGGGCGGGGCGTGCCGCCCTGCAGTGAGAGCTTGAGCAGCGGACGAAGCTTGCCTGCCAGAGCTTTTGCCCCGGCTTCGGGGGAATAGGGATTGAGCCCCGGGCAGAGACGCCAGGGCTGGATGACGATGCCCACCCCGGACTGCTTGGTGAGGATGGATTCCAGATGCTTGAAATACTTTTCAGCGCTTTTCTGGCCGAATACCTGCGGCACGAGCGGATTAAGTGCCATGCTCATGCCATCCTTACTGCATTCCTTGACCTTTTTTGCCACTTTATCGGCCAGGGTGGGCAGAGTGAGTTCACCAAAGGTGGAGCGGAAGATGCGCTGCACTTCGGCAATGGCTGCTCCCTGCATGCTGCGGGCAGCCATGGCGGCGGCTTTGAAGCGCAGCTTGCCCATGGTGCTGAAGATAGCCGGTACACCACCGTATGCAGCCAGCATGCGGCGCAGGTTTTCGACCTGTTCGGCGGGGTCCGTTACGCGGAACACGCTGCCGCAGAGTTCCTGGACAAAACTCAGGTTCTTTTTGTCTGCCGCCAGACGCGTGAGGGCAGAAAGGAGGGTGCGTTCATCGGAACGGATGCTTTTGAGCGAGGCCTGCAGCAGCTCCTGGGCCAGCTCTGTGGCTCGCTGGGCCAGTGTGCGGTCGTCCCACTTGCGCTTTTTTGCCTCTGCCAGTTGTGCCTGTATATCCAGTTCCGCCATATGTGCGGATATTCTACCCTGCCGGCCACTTGCTGGCAAGAGAAAAGTATGACTTGCGGGCGGGTTGGAACGATTACATTTCCTGCCAGTTTATCTGCCCGGGAAGCAGGTCGGAAATGAGGTCGCGGATGTGCTTATCAGCCTCAGATTCGGAGATGCCCAGCTCAGGAGACCAGTAGCTGCCAGCCTGGAAATAAGCCCAGCGCTGCACATAGCCCTTTGCCACGCGGTCATACATGTCCTGCGCCGTGCGGCCCAGATGCGTATGGTGAATGTTGCTGTGACCAACGAAGATGTAATAATGGATGAAATTGAGCGTTTGTTTTTTCTCACCCGGAATCTGCAATTGTGAGGAGAGGCGGGTGATGTTGAGCTTTCTACCGTCTTTCAGCGTGATTTCATCGCTTCTTCCCTGGAGATTAAGATGCCCTTGCGATGGAAGGCAACGTTCCGGACGGTGGATAGAGGCGTTCATGTCCCGGCCCGAATACACAATTGAAATTTCCACAGGAGGCAGGGATTTTTCCCACGGTACTCGTTTGACTCGCGAATACGTGGCCTTGCTGAACCGGGTGTCTGCAGCCAGCACACGGCGCTCGCTCTCACTTTCCTGCACTTTTCTTCCCTGCCAGCCGGCCAGGGCGTCATGCAGGGGCAAATCGGGAGAAATGCTGGATTCCACCAGTTCTTCTTCCCGGGGGAGGATAAAGACGCAGCTGAGGATGGATACTGTCAGCAGCGGGGGGAGCAGGGAACGGAGCAATTTCCTAATCATACCTGTTCCTCCTTTCCTTCTGGGGGGGTAGAGCGGCGTATGACGGTGCGGCGGCGCTTCAGGAAGGGAACCTCGCCCGCCAGCAGCCCATGCAGGAGCATGAGCCCCAGTAGACTTGCGGGGAAAAAGAAGAGCAGCCCTGACCAGTCGTGCCAGGTCTTGGAGGCAAAGGCGGGGTTGATATATTCGGCGCAGATAAAGATGCTGGCCACGCGGAATGCATTGGCCACGATGGAAAGGGGAATGGCACTCAACGCAAGGAGTACCCGTTTCCACAGGGCCAGTTTATCGGCCAGGTAGCCCCAGGCAGTGGAAACCATGATGAGCGCCATGAGCGAACGCATGCCGGAGCATCCGCCCGCCACGCTGTATGTGTCCCACTGGCCTGTGGCAGAGGTGATATTGGTGCCCTCTACGATTGTCTCTACGCCGCACAGGGCCGCGCCCCAGTGTGCCGCCTGTGTTGCCAGCAACTGCATGCCCACTGTGGCTTGCTGGAACCCCGGCAGCGGTATGCTCAGCCACAGGAAGAAGAGAGGAAAGGCACAGCGCATCATTGCCTTGCGGCCCCAGTAGCACCAGATGCCGCCGCTAAGCAGGAATGGGACTGCCGCAATGGCAACGCGCCCTTGCTGGGTGCGGACGGCCAGCACGCAGAGCAGGGCACCCAGTGCCGCCAGCCACAGCCCATGCAGGCTGCCGGCGAATTGCTGCCCACGCAGCCCGTAGCAGGCATGCACGAGCATATATATTGAGATGAGAGGCACCATCCAGCCGTGTTCGTAGTCGTTGATTTCGTTCCACGTGCTGGGTAACCAGGCGGCGGCGCTGTATGCTCCACCCTGGAATCCGGGATAGAATCCTATAATCCAGATGACTGCCAGCAGGTACAAGGCGAAACCTGCCCAATTGAGGGGAGTGAGGGCTTGAAAGGGGGATTTGGAGGTCTGAAACATGCTTAATATGAAAAAAAATGCACTCAGGCGTGCATTTAGTATTGCAATTTTTGCGAAAATGTCAAGAATAGTCGCTCACACACCTCATTCATACATGAAAATCATCAGCGGTACCGCTCATCCCCAGTTAGCTAAGGACATTGCCAATGTCATGGGTCTTCCCCTGTGCGATGCAACTGTCAATACCTTCCCGGACGGCGAAAGCTTCGTTCAGATTAAGGAATCCATCCGTGGCGCAGACGCTTTCATTGTGCAGCCGACCTGCCCGCCCACGAACCACAACCTCATGGAGCTGCTTGTTATGGTGGATGCTGTGCGCCGCGCCAGTGCCAGCCGCATCACCGCTGTGCTTCCGTTCTATGGCTACGCCCGCCAGGACCGCAAGGATAAGCCCAGAGTGCCCATCACCTCCAAGCTGGTGGCCAACCTGCTCACCGCCGCCGGTGTGGACCGCGTGCTGACCATGGACCTGCATGCCGCCCAGATTCAGGGCTTCTTCGATATTCCCGTGGATCACCTCTACAGCGTGCCCGTGCTTATCAAGCACCTTAAGGCCAACTACGTGAAGGATATGAACAACCTCGTGGTGGTTTCCCCCGACATCGGCGGTGTGAAGAACGCCAAGAGCTATGCCAATATCCTCGGCACAGACCTCGCCATCGTGGCCAAGCAGCGTATCTCCGCTACTGAGGTGGATGCCCACGCCGTTATCGGTGACGTGAAGGGCAAGGATGTGCTCATGGTTGACGATATGACCGAGTCCGGCGGCACCCTCTGCGCCGCTGCCAAGATTCTGAAGGAACACGGCGCTGCCCGCATCTTTGCCGGTGTGTCTCACGGCGTGCTGACCGACACTGCCCGCCAGCGTCTGGCCAACAGCTCCATCGAGTGCCTGCTCACCTCCGACTCCGTGCCCATGGCCTACGGTGACCGTGTGGATACTGTGAGCATCGCCCCGCTCTTTGCCCAGGCTATCGCCAACATTCACCACAACGCTTCAGTGACCCACCTGTTCGAGGTGTAAGGTGCAGCGTTTAATCAATTTCTGCAGCGGCAGTCCGATTCCGGGCTGCCGCTTTTTTAATGCTTCAGCAAAACCTGAGTCACATATCTCATCGCTTCACATTTGGCCGCTGTCGGGTTATCATAATGCTGGGTGTATAGGCGGTCACCGCAGTCAATGAAGCCTTTTATGCTCCGGATGACATCGTGGTACTGCCTGAGCTGGTCGTTGAACATGCAATAGAGCACATCGGTGCGGTCGGCGTTCATGGCGTTGTGGATTTTCACTTTGCCGGCGTCAGATACGAGGGCTGAAACCATGGAGATGGTGCTGTCTTCCAGCCGGTCGCTCAAGTCGATGTAGTCCTTTCGGAGGTAGGCGATGACTTTGGAGATGAGGGGGCGGGTCATGCCATAGCAGGTGCCCTTGCAGTAGTAGTCACGCGCAGGGGCTGCTCCTACCATGTCGTGTTCCTTGCCGAGAGAGGCGAGGAAATCACCCTTGATGAAGATGACATCAGAGTCAATCTTGATGGCCGGTATGCCGCCATTTCTTTCAGATAACTGGCGCATGGTATCGAGCATGCCCAGGTGGCATTTGAGCCCCAGCAGGTTGCCATTGTGCGGGAATGACGCCAGCGCTTTGATGGCGCCTGCCGGTACCACGGCGTGTTCACCATCGTCCATTTCATAGACGTAGTACACAGGCGCACCGGGCACGGCTCGCCTGATGGCCTGGAAGTGAAGGGGGAGCAGGTCACAATCGCGCGTGCAGGTGAAGCAGACGAAGATGAATGGAGGCATGGGGAATCAGTGCTTTGATTCGGCTGTAATCTGCTGCAGACGCCCCCGGAGTTCGGCTGTTTTCTCCGGCATCTGCGGCGCCAGGTTGTGCTGCTCGGCGGGGTCGGTGTCTAGGTTATAGAGCTGTTCACCGCGCCCTTGGCGGTCGGGGCGTCCGCGTCCGTAATTCGGTATGTATTTATAGGTGCCGCTGCGCAGGGCATAGCGCGGGGCTTCGAATGCCTGGGTCACCAGCTCAGTGCGGCCGGTGGCATTGTGCCCCAGCAGGGCGCCGAGGTGGTTTTCCGAATCGCGCATGCTGCCTTCGGGGATATTGATGCCGCAGAGGTCTGCGAGTGTGCGGCCAATGTCCATCTGGCACATGAGGGCGTGGCTGGTGCCCTGGCGCACTCTGCCGGGCCAGGAGACGATGAAGGGCACACGGGTGCCGCCTTCGAACAGGCTGTACTTGCCGCCACGCCAGGGGTGATTCGGGTTGTGGTTGGCGCAGGCCTCGCGGGCGCCGTCCTCGTAGCCATCGGAGATGACGGGACCGTTGTCGCTGGTGAAGATGATGAGCGTTTCCTCGGGCTTGTAGCCGGCATTCTGCAGGGCGGTCATGATGCGGCCCAGGGAGTCATCCATCTGCATGGTTACGTCGCCACGGATGCCGAGATGGCTCTTGCCTCGGAACCGCGCGTGCGGGTCGCGGGGCACGTGGATATCATTGGTGCAGAAATAGAGGAACAGCGGCTTGCCCTCGCAGCTGGCAATGAAGCGCTCGCCCGCGGCAGTGATGTCATCGGCTATGTCCTGGTCCTTCCACAGGGCAGAGATGCCACCCGCCATGTGGCCGATGCGGGAAATGCCATCGATGATGGTGCCGGAGTGCTGCTTGTCGCTGGGGCGACCCCAGGGTTTGAGCAGTTCGGGGTGGGTGGTGGCTGTCTTTTCGCCGGGGTAGGTCTTGCCGCGGTAGTTCACCTGAATTGGATCCTGCGGATCCAGGTTGCGTACGGCGCCATTTTCCACATACACGCAGGGCACGCGGTCACCTGTGGCGGCCATGATGAAGGAATAATCGAATCCAACCTCTGCCGGGGCAGGGGAGATAGGCTTGTTCCAGTCAATGTTGCCGTTGCCCAGACCAAGGTGCCACTTGCCGATGGCTGCAGTGCGGTAGCCTGCCTGCTGCATGAGGGTACCCAGAGTGGCGGCTTTGTCTCGCGTGGGGATGATGAGTGCAGCATCGCCGGGGAGAATGCCTGTGCCACGCTGGCGCCAGGCGTATTGGCCTGTGAGCAGCGAGTAACGCGAAGGGGTGCATACGGAGTTGGTGCTGTGCGCATCGGTGAAGAGGAGTCCCTGGTCCGCCAGTCGCTGTACGTTGGGTGTTAATCCTACAGCGGTGTCATTATACCCTAAGTCGTCTGCAAGGAAAAGCAGGATGGCTCTGGGCTGCGTATTGAGGCGCGTGGCCGCTTCCATCACTGCCTCCGGGGCATGGCGAACCATGGCAAGCAGGCCGAGTTCTGAGGCGACCTGACCGAGGCAGTTGAGCGCCGGGGTTACTACCTCATTGCGCAAGTGGTCGAACCCTTTGTCCAGAGTATCCCAGACTGGGCCTGTAGGTGTAGGCGCGGTGCTTGCCTTGGGGGCAGAATCATCGAAGAGGATATCGTCCAGGATTGCCGAGGCCGGCATGGGAACGGCGATGCAGAGCGCCAGAAGAAGGGAAAATAAACGGTGTTTAGTCATTTGTCTTTTTGTGTTTGCGGCGTTCCTTACGGCGGCCCATGGCGGTATCTTCGTCATCTGCCGTAGCGCGTTCGAGTAAGCTGCGTTTTGGGGCGTCTTTGTCAGACTTGACAACCCAGATGGGGGAATCTTCGGCGAACGGAGGAGCTTCAAGGGACTTGCCGACGCTGTAATCGGCACCTTCCTGCTTGAGACGCTCGGAAATTTCCTCCAGGTCAGGCGAGGTTTCATTGGTGCGGAAGAGCACCAGAGTGGGGGACTTGTCGGGCGGGATAATGCCGTAGGTCTGGGTGTCGTTCTCTATTTTTTCAATCAGCAGGCAGTAGCCGAATTCGTTGCCGGGTATTTCCGAGATGAGAATCTGGATGGGGTAGCTCATTCCCTGTTCCACGGTGAAGGTGCTGCCGGAGGCAATACCACCCAGATTGCGGTTCCAGTGGGGTGTAGCCTTGTACTGATAGAGTGCACGGCCTGATTCGGGGGTGGTAATCTCTTTCTGGTAGCCGCGGCTGGTGCCCAGGGTCATGTGGTTGCGGGAGGGAATAGTCCAGCCGGATTCAAGCACGACTTCCTGGTTGAAGCGCACCACGATGGTATCATCGCCCATGCCGACGAAGCGGTAAGTGCCGCTTTCGGGGGCAGTGACCTTGCCAGTGTAGACAACCAGCCAGTCCTGGGGCATGACTTTCTTTTTCTGCTCGCCCTTGTTACATTCGAAAGCCTCGGGGGCGTATGAGGCCTTGCAGCGCGGCAGATAGAAATAGGGGGCCGCGAGTTCGACATCCGGAGAGTAATACTGCTCGAGCATCCGTGAATCCCAGCCGGTATCGATGAAGTCCTTGATGAACTTGACTGTTTCCTGCCTGCGCAGAGCTTTAGCTCCTTCTGCCACGGGTTGCTTGAGGTCATAGAAACGCCCCACAAGGGTGGAATCTTCGTCTGCCGCCAGCTTTTCGTATTGGCGCTTTGCTTTGTGGGCTTCTCTGCGCATGATGTCGAAGCCCTTGCCATCCTTGGCAAATTGCTTCATGGCTTTGTCGGCACGGTCGGTAAGTTCGCCCCAGCTGGGTGTATCCTTGTTCCCTTTGTCCTTCTCACTCTTCTTCAGGGCTTCTTCTGCACCTGATACAAAACTATCCCAGATGCCCGGTTTCCTGTCGGGTTCTGCATCATTCTTTTTGTCTGAGCCAAATCCGCTCAGAAAGGAATGGCCGGGGAATGCTGCCAGTATTAAAAGCGAGATAGTCAGTATGCGTGCGCTTATCATGGAACGATTCTAATGGAAGCCTGATAGGAAATCAAGATAAAAACGCCGCCTCTGCAAGCAGTGGCGGCGTTTGAAAGTGGGGGTGCCCGACGTATCAGAAATCGAACTGGTACTGCTGTGCACTGGGCAGAGCCTGCATGATGGCGGCCACAAAACCTTGTGCAGAGAAGAGTGTGTTGTGGTCTGCTTCAAACTGGCGCACAACGGGAGTCGTGGGAAAAGCCTTGATGAGTGCATCTGTGCTTGCAGCAGGCACCACCTGGTCGTATCTGGCGCGGAGGATGGTAACCGGACACCGCACCTTGGAAGCATAGTTCACGGATTTCCAGGAATCCATGGGAACGATGCGGGGAATGAAGGGTACGATGTTGCAGGCTACATTGGTCATGCTGTCAAACGGGCACACCAGAATGAGCCCTGCAGGGTTTTCCGTGGCTGCCAGCTGCGTGGCCACACCAGTGCCCAGGCTGAAGCCGATGAGGCAGAGCGGGGCCTCCGGGTTGCCCATGGCGTTGCGCGCGTAGCGGATGGTGTAGCGCGCGTCGGCCATAATCTGCTTCTCGCTGGGCTCGCCGGCGCTGTTGCCGTAGCCGCGGTAGTTCATGAGCAGGTAGGAGCGTGTCGTGTCGCTGGCTGCCAGGTTGGCAAAGTTGCCCACATTCATGGCGTTGCCGCCATACATGACCACCAGCGGGGTGCCTGCTCCGCGGTTGAAGAACCAGCCCTGCAGCCTGGTGCCGTCCTCTGCGGGAATGACGATGGCGTTCTCAGGGTAACCGCAGGCGGCGTCGGGCAGCTGCATATCCTTGCCGGGATAGACCATCTGGCTGAAATTGCAGGCAGACAGCAGCAGCGCCGCTCCGCTCAGCGCGGCAGCCCTGAAGAAACGCTTCGTGGTAAGATGCATAGAGATGCGCAGGAGTGGTGTTTAGTCGTTTGCGTTATCCTGCTTGTCGCTCTTGACAAGACGCACGCAGCAGACGATGAAAAGAGCCCATACGATGCCGATGGAGAGTAACATAGTGATGATACCAGCGATAGTCATAATCTTGGATTTTTGGGGTTAATCGTTAAATTTGTCGGGGTTGACGTGTTTGTGGAAGTTGCGGGAAGTATAGATGACAACGCAGAAGAAGGCGGAAACCAGAACGACCCAGAGCACGGGGATGATGGCGCCGGGCTCACAGTTGATGAGGTTGACCACCTGGGGACTCTGCTTGATGAAGATGTTCTGGAAAAGCCAGGAAGTAAAGATAGTGAGGAGAATACCCGGGGTAATCCAGCGGATGATGAAGCAGAGACCACGCGGGAGTTTGATGGAGGAACCGATGTTGAGTTCTTCAATGCCGTTTTTGGTGCCCCACACGATATTGAAGATGGTGAAGAAGAGGAAGCAGGTAAGGTACAGGAACATGGTGCCGAAGCAGAAGTCCATGGTATCCAGCGCCATGAGACCGTCAGTATACCAGCCTACGAGCAGGGTGCCGATGGTGACAAGGAAAGCCACGAGAGCAACGCTCTGCACGCGACGGAGATTCCAGAACTCCTCCAGGAAAGCTACAGAGGGCTGCAGCATGGAGATGGCGCTGGTCACTGCGCCGATGAAGAGCAGCACAAAGAAAAGCGTGCCGAAAATCTGACCGCCGGGCATGCAGTGGAACACCTGGGGCAGCACGTTGAAGCCCAGACCGAAGGTGCCGCAGCCTGCTGCAGCCACCACGCCGAGGAAGGCGACTGCTGCGGGAATAATCATCATGCCGGCCACGCCCACCTCAATGGCCTCATTGGCGGCATTGGCGGTAAGAGAACTCAGGGCGATATCCTTGCGGCGTCGCACGTAGCTGGAGTAGGAGCATACGGTGCCGAAGCCGATGGAAAGTGAGAAGAAGACCTGACCGGCGGCGGTGAGCCACATTTCGGGGTTCAGCAGACCTTCGGTGAGAGAAATGTGCTTCTCCTCCACCGTCTTGCCGGGGTTGGCGGCCTGAATCTGCTGCACCATGGCGTCCTTCATTTCAGGAGTGGCAGCGGCGGGAACCATGTTCACCTCCTTGCCTTCCACCACGAGCATGGTCTTGGTGGGGTTCCACATGTAGCCCAGACCCTGGCTTACGCTGCGGTCGGGGTGGGCGGCATCCGGTGTACCCAGGGTGAGCACGCGCACCAGAATGATAAGAGCGGTGAGGAGGAGAACAGGCATGCTCCACTTGCAGAAAGCCTCAATGCCCTTGCTCACACCGCGGAAAATCACGTACATATTCACCAGAATGGCCAGAGCAAAGAAAACGAGCTGGGAGCCGCCGCTTGTGAAGATGGCACCATCTCCCGTAAGGCCTACGTACTGTGCGAAGAAGTTGCCGTATTCTTCGGCAGTGTTCAGCTGCAGGTCACCCATGGCGGTGTGCCAGGCGTAGCCGATGGTCCAGCTTTCGAGCGGGATGTAGTACATGGCGATGCCAATGGTGGAGACCACGCCGGCAATGCCCAGGTACTTCCAGCGGGATTTGCCGCTGATGAGGTAGAAGATGCTGGCAGTGGAATGGCCGCCCAGCGAACCACCCTTGCGGCCGATGGCCCACTCTACCCAGCTCAGGGGGATACCCAGCAGCAGGAATGCGGTGAAGTAGGCAATCATGAATGCGCCACCGCCGTACTGGGCGGCCAGGCCGGGGAAGCGCAGGAAATTACCGAATCCGATGGCACTGCCGGCTACTGCCAGCATGACACCGAGACTGGTGTTCCAGTTTTCTGTTTTAGTTGTAGTGCTCACGTTATGATATGGGAGAGATGGTGAAGTTTATTTGTTGAATCGGCGGGAGGTGGCAGCCACGATACAGAAGAATATCGTGATGCCCACAGCCCACACCAGCGGCAGGATGGCACCGATGCGGCCTTCCACGATGTTGGCCACATACGGACTGCGCGTGATGAAGAGCTCCTGGTAGAGCCAGGCTGCAAAGATGGTGAACATGATGACCGGGGCAATCCAGCGGATGATGAAGGTGGCAGCTGCGGGAATGCGCATGGCGGAGCCGTCGCGCAGTTCGTCCATGCCCTTCCTGGTGCCCCAGACCCAGTTGAAGAAAATGAGGTTGAGGCTGGTGGTCACATAGAGAATGAGGCTGCCCACCCAGAAGTCGATGCTGTCGAGTGCCAGCATGTCCTGCGTGTACCAGATGATGATGAAGGCGCCCACCAGCAGGAGACCTGCCACCAGTGCGATGCTCTGGCTGCGCTTCAGGTTCCAGTATTCCTCCACAAAGGAGACGGCAGGTTGCACCTGGGAAAGCGCGCTGGTCACAGCCCCGATGAAGAGCAGCAGGAAGAACAGTACACCGAAGAACTGGCCACCGGGCATGGCGGCGAATACCTGCGGCAACACGTTGAAGCCCAGACCGAATGTGCCCACGGTGGCGGCTGCAGCCACACCCAGAAGAGCCAGAGCTGCAGGCACGATGGTGAGCCCGGCCAGACCAACTTCCGTGACCGAGTTGGCGGCACCGGCGCTCAGGGCGCTCAGGGCGATATCCTTGCGGCGGCGCACATAGCTGGCATAGCAGCAGATGGAGCCGGAACCCACGGAGAGGGAGAAGAATACCTGACCGGCGGCACGCAGCCACATTTCCGGGTTGAACAGGCTCTGCCAGAAAGTCATGTGCTTCTCTTCGATGGCCACGGTGGGGTATTCCTCATGCAGACGGGAAACGAGAGCTTCCTTTTCCTCTGCGGTGGCGTTGGCCGGAACCATGCCGATGGATTTGCCGGTGGTGGTATCTACCAGCATCGTCTTTTCCGGGTTCCACATGTAGCCCAGACCTTCATTCACGCTGCGCTCAGGGTGTGCAGGATCAGGTGTGCCCATGGTAAGCACGCGCACCAGCAGAATGATGGCTACGATGAAAAGCACAGGCATGCTCCACTTGCAGAACCACTCGATTCCCTTGCTCACGCCGCGGTAGATGAGCCAGAAATTGGCCAGCAGAGCCAGCAGGAAGAAGACGGGAACCGAGGTCTGACCGCTGAAGAAGTGGCCGTCTGCCCCCATGCCCACGAAGTTGGCAAAGAAGTCTCCATAGGCTTGCGGGGTGTCTAAATTAAGATCGCCAACCAGCGTATGCCACACATAACCAATGGTCCAGCCTTCCATGTAGACATAGTACACGTTGATGCTCAGGCCGGCCAGGATGCCGAGAATGCCGAGGTATTTCCAGAGAGGCTTTTCGGCAATGAGCTGGAACACGGAAGCGGGGCTGTGACCACCCAGCACGCCACCGCGGCGGCCGATGGCCCACTCCACCCAGCAGAGGGGGAGTCCCAGCAGCAGGAAGCAGCAGAAATAGGCTACCACGAAAGCGCCGCCGCCGTATTGGGCGGCCAGGCCGGGGAAGCGCAGGAAGTTACCGAAGCCGATGGCGCTGCCGGCCACTGCCAGCATGACGCCGAGATTGGTTTTCCAATGGTCTGTTTTATCTGCAGGCATAATCAGAATGGGAATCGGATATTACTTCTCGTCCTTTTTGTGGTAGCTGAAACGGGTGGAGGTGTGCGCCACGAAGATGAAGAAGAGCAGCACAATGCCTACCCACACCAGGGGAACGATAGCCCCGAGCTTGCCTTCCAGCAGGTTGGTGATGTGGTAGCTCTGCTGGACAAAGAGGTTCTGATACAGCCAGGCTACGAAGATGAAGAGCATGATTCCCGGGGTTATCCAGTTGATAACGAATGCGATAAAGCGGGGGATGGGCATGCGGGCTCCGCGGCGCAGCTCTGCCAGTCCCTTATTGGTACCCCACACAAAGCGGAATACGATGAGGAAGGAGGCGGAGCTGATGTAGAGGCTCATGGTGCCCAGCCAGAAGTCGAGCGTATCGAGTGCGATGAGACCGTCGCCCGTGAACCACACTACGATGAGCGAACCCACGGTGAGGAGCAGGGCAATGATGGTCACGCTCTGCATGCGGCGAAGCTGCCAGAATTCCTCGATGAAAGCAACTGCAGGCTGCAGAATCGAAATGGCGCTGGTGATGGCTGCGATGGAAAGCAGCCCGAAGAACAGTGTGCCGAAAATCTGGCCACCGGGCATGCTGGCAAATACCTGCGGCAGTACATTGAAGCCCAGACCAAAGGTGCTGGTACCGGCTGCTGCCACCACGCCGAGCAAGGCAACGGCGGCGGGGATAATCATCATGCCTGCCAGACCCACCTCTGCCACTTCATTGGCCGCATTAGCAGTGAGCGAGGAAAGGGCAATGTCCTTGCGGCGCTCTACATAACTTGCATAGGAGCAGACAATACCGAAGCCGATGGATACGGAGTAGAATACCTGGCCGGCGGCGGTAATCCACAGATTCGGGTTCATGAGACCCTGAGCCAGAGTGATGGGTTTCTCCTTGATTTCCTGGTCGGGATACTGTTTAGTCAGTCGCTCAATCTGGGCTGCTTTTTCCTCGGGCGTGGCGTAGGCAGGCACCATATCCACTTCTTTTTCTCCGGCCACGAGCATGACCTTGTTCGGGTTCCACATGTAACCCAGACCCTCGTTCACGTTGCGTTCAGGGTGAGTGGGGTCGGGGGTACCCATGGTGAGCACGCGCACCAGAATGACAACACCGATGATGACCAGCACGGGCATGCTCCACTTGCAGAACCACTCAATGCCCTTGTTCACACCGCGATAGATGAGCCAGAAACTGCTGAACACGGCAATGGCAAAGAAGATGAGCATGCTGCTGTCGCCGCCGAACACGCTGCCGTTGCCACCGAGACCTACGAAATTGCTGAAGAAGTTGCCGTATTCCTCGCTGGTGGAGAAATTGAGGTCGCCCATGGCCGTGTGCCAGGCATAGCCCAGGGTCCAGCCTTCCAGCGTCATGTAGTACATGGTGATGGCCAGCGGGGTGAGCACGCCTGCAAGGCCCACATATTTCCACTTGCTGCTGCGGGAAAGGACGAAGAAGGCGGAGGCGGAGGAATGCGCGCCGAGGCTGCCGCCCTTGCGGCCGATGGCCCATTCCACCCAGCTGAGCGGAATGCCCAGCAGCAGGAATGCCACGAAATAGGCAATCATGAAAGCGCCGCCGCCGTACTGGGCTGCGAGCCCGGGGAAGCGCAGGAAGTTACCGAAGCCGATAGCGCTGCCGGCCACGGCCAGCACAGCTCCGAGGTTGGAGGTCCAGAGTTCTTGTTTGTTATTAGTGCTCACGGTGAGAAAAAATTGCGGGGTAATTTTACGCTTATGCAGCTTGTATGTCAAGCATATCCGTCAGGTGAGAGATGTATTTTAAGTGGCTCGGTGACGTGTGGAATTGACACAGCCAGATATCAATGCTATATATCCATCATGATGCCTCATCCTGAACTCCTTCTGCCTGACGATGAACACTACTACTTCGGCGTGGAGCTGCCATGGTCTCCTGAGGCCGTGCAGGGGCGGCTGCTGCGCAAGCCGGAGTTCTTGTACTCCGCCACCTCTGATGATGACGAGATAGATGAGGAATACAGGACGTCCTGGATTTACCTGTGGCGGTGTAATGAGGGTTGGGAGGGCCGCATAGGGCATTTGCCTGCCCGGGAGCAGATTGCTCAGATGCACGCGCGGCAAAATATGGGGCTGCATGTGGTGCTGCATGCGCTGACGGAGGATGAGGCGCTCAACCCCAGCACCTATTCCGAGCGGGAGCCCATCCGCTACCTTCTCGTGGAACCATCATCTGCAGAAGGAAACCAGACGCTGCCGCGGCTGAATCTGCTGCGGGCCACAGGTAATACTGAAGCCACCCGGTTGCATGTCATCAAGTCAGCGGCGTTTGCAGGGTTTTATCAAGAGGAAAAACTGGAATCCTGGGTGCCGGAAGACGTGCCGCAGGAGGTTATCAACCACCTCTGCCTGATATATGCCTGCCGGGCGCTGACGGCTTTGAAAGCCATTCACGATGCCGACAGCCTGGAGCTGCTTCTGCCGCTCCAGTATGAATATGCTTGTTTTTCCTGTAATCTGGAAGTCCGCAGCCATTTTCCGGAAGAGGAGGAGCAGGAAATGCAGGCCATCCGAAAAGAGATGACGCAGCTGGAAAATGCGCTTTTGCTGAAACCCTGGTATGCCGGATGCCACCACCAGCGAGTCACCCATCCCTCCGGTTTGGTTCTGGTGGCTACTTACCCACCCTTTGGGGAATATCGCCGCGAATTGCTCGATTTTCACCCGGGACGCCAGCTTTGCTACAAGGAGAGCGAGGGGCTCGTGCAAATTCTTCCCGCCGGAGAAGGGGATACCCCCATGCCCCAGCGCGAGGGTGGCCGATACCACATTCTGCCCGATGATTGTATCTGGGGCCAGTACCGGGACGAATACGACCGCCCCATCCGCTGGGGACTCAGGTGAGTTTTTTTGGGGGCGCTTCTGAAGTTCCGAATTTCATGAACAAAAAAAGAACCCGCGGGGCGGGGGCTTTGGAATGAATATCTGTAGGCGGGATGCTTAGATCTGGCCGAACAGGGTCTTGCCCTCGGACATGAGGTCGGAGCAAGCAACCTGCAGACGCTCGCAGATACCCTGCTCGCCCTTCTTGAGGTAAGCGCGGGGATCGTAGGCCTTCTTGTTGCCCACTTCGCCGTCCACCTTCAGCATGCCGTCGATGTTCTGGCACATGTGCAGAACGATGGGCTTGGAGAAAGCGTACTGGGTGTCGGTGTCGATGTTCATCTTCACCACGCCGTAGGAGATAGCCTCGCGGATGTCGCAGAGGTCGGAACCGGAACCACCGTGGAACACGAGCAGCATGTCCTCACCGTGCTTGGCCTTCACCACTTCCTGACCGTCGCGAAGGATCTTGGGAGCCAGCTTCACAGCACCCGGCTTGTACACGCCGTGCACGTTGCCGAAGGTAGCGGCCAGCATGAAGGTGCCGATGCCGTTGAGGGTCTCGTAGGTGAGCAGCATGTCCTCGGGGGAGGTGTAGAGCTTCTCGTTGGGGGCATCGCCGTTGTCCACGCCGTCTTCTTCACCACCCACAACACCGATCTCGATTTCGAGAACGATACCAACCTCGGCGCATTCCTTCAGCATCTGCTGGGAAATCTTGAGGTTCTCGGCCATGGGCAGGGCGGAGGCGTCGAGCATGTGGGAGTTGAACAGGGGCTTCAGACCAGCCTCTACGCGGCGCTTGGACTCAGCGATGAGGGGACGAAGGAAGCTGTCGATCTTGTCGGCCTGGCAGTGGTCGGTGTGCAGAGCCACGAGCACGTTGTACTCCTCGGCAAGGCGATGGGTGGCTTCAGCAAGCACGATAGCGCCGATGGCGGAGCTCTTCACAGCGGTGCCGGAGGCGAACTGGCCGCCACCCAGGGATACCTGGATGATGCCGTCGGACTTGGCTTCAGCGAAAGCCTTGAGGGCACCGTTGATAACCTCGATGGTGGTCACGTTGATGGCGGGATAGGCGTAACCCTTCTCCTTAGCCGTGTTGAGCATCTTGATGTACTGTTCTTGTGTAGGTACAGGCATGGTACTTATTTTGTTGGTTGGAATTATCAGGAGCACGCAGGTTGCGTACTCTGCACGCGGGTATTTTAGCGCCTTATAGTGAAATTGGCAAGTAGAAAAAACAGGAAGCCCCGATTTCCTTGAGGAATCGGGGCTTTTCTG
>JAZRHL010000011.1:0-54308 GCA_045644745.1 Akkermansia sp. | reverse complement strand
CTATTCCCGCCCAAAGCGTTGCTCTCCACCATACGCGACCTGCTCTACCGCCAGATGCAGTTCATCGACCCCCAGATGCTCTGCCTGCCCATCACAGAATCCGGTGGGGCGGGTCCCTGGACCATCACACCCGCCGGCAACGACCACTCTGCCCGCATCCGCAAGAGGCTGGAAAACGCCCAGCGAGAGCGAGACCACGCCCGCAAGGTGGCAGAGGAACAGGAACGCCACCGCGAGCGCGTGGCCGCCCGGCGCCGCCGCAAAGCCCGCAAATCGCACATTCCCCTCTGGAAACAGCGCGCCATGGAGCGGGAAGAGGGGAAAACCGGCACGCATGCCGACCGCCGCCTGCGGGATTGATGCGATGCTGTCCACACAAAAAAACTGCTTCCTCCGGCGGAGGGAGCAGTTTTCAAAATCAATTCCGTAAGCCGGATCAGGGCTTGATGTCGGAAGCAAGCACCACCGTACCGTTGAAGGGGGTACTCACGTTGGCGGGCATCTCGACCTGAGCGAGACGGAAGGATTCCTTCATGCCCACGCCGGAGATATCGGCGGTGATGCAGCAGGGGATGTCCTTCACAGCGCACTTCACGGGCATCTCGTGCACGATCTGGTGCACAACGCCACCCATGGCAGTACCCACGGGAGTACCCACAAGCTTCACCTGCACGCGGGTCTTCACCACGGTGTCGGGGGTCACGGCGCAGAAGTCAACGTGGTTCAGGTTGTCGGTCAGCCAGTTGCGCTGCACGTCCTTCACCAGGGTCAGGATGGTCTGACCGTCAACGTCAAGGTTCACAAGGATGGAGTCGGTATCCACGGAAGCGAACAGGGCGCGCACGTCGGAAGCCTTGATCTGCACGTTGATGTTGCTTTCCACGGCGGAGCCGTACACCACGCCGGGGAGGTAACCCTGAGCGCGGAGAGCGTTGAGCTTACCGGTGCCGATGGCCTCACGCTTGGTGGCCTTAAGGGAGTATGTCGTCATAGTATTATTTCTTTCTATGCTTTTGAAATGATGGTTTGTTTGGAGTTCTTCCGACGTCGGTGCGCTTGCGTCACCCGCCGGGGGACACACCCTGCCAGCGAAAGCAAGGTGGACGCCCAGAATACGCTTTATTTCAGAAAAGTCAAGCGAATTCAGGCGAATCTGCCAGTTTTGGCTTGAAAAATCAGACATTTATCCCTAAAATCACCCTATATGCGATTTTTTCTCCTCACCGTAGGTGCAACTGCCGTAGTTCTCAGCTCCTGCCAGCAGCTCTCACAACAGGTGGTCGGCCCCATACCGCCCCCGGCACCGGAGACGCTGTGCCGCCCCATTCCCCCGGAGCTGCAGAGCTACTACACCCTGCCGAAACCACCCGAAAAACAATAACCGCCATGCTCCGCCTATCCGCCCTCCTTCTTCTTGCACTTGCCGCGCTCACCCTGAGCGCCTGCCAGCAGCACCCTGCCAGCCGGAATGTCCCGGTGCTCGAGGTGCATCATTAAGCGGCAAAACGCCGTGTCAGCCCGCGTGAATTTGATTGACAAAGGCTTCCTATCCGAGTATTATCGTCGCACCATGAAGAAGCGACTCCGCAAGAAATACCGCGTCGGTGAGTTCAAGGAACTCTGCTTTGAGTTTTCTTTTGATTACAAGGGCGATGTAGCTGCTCCCGAGTGCGAGCAGTTCCTGCACGACCTCATTGAGGGCTGCATCGAGGCCAACGGCCTTGATTGCGAAGGCAATATCACAGATGACGGCTGCAGCATCATTGCCAAGGCTGTTGACCCCACCCAGACCAGCGAAGCCCAGCGTCAGGCTGTGAAGAGCTGGCTTGAGGCCCGCAGCGATGTGGAAATCAAGAGCTTCGGTGAGCTGCAGGATGCCTGGTACTCCTGCTGCTGATAGCCCCGCCGCACTTTAAATCGGCCATGGCAGGCGGCCTTGTAGCCTGCCATACCCCCATTCAGAATGAACGAGAACGAGCCAAAGCAGAAGAAAGACGTTATCTATGCAAAGGGTCTCAAGGGCGTCATCGCTACCGAAACCGGGTTGAGCGATGTGCGCGGTGAGGAGGGTCACCTCCTTTACTGCGGCTATGAGATTGAAGACCTTGTTGACCTTTGCAGTTTCACTGAAATCATTTACCTGCTCCTGAACAAGCGCCTCCCCAACCGCGAGGAGCTTGAGGGACTGCAACAGCGTCTGCGCAATGACCGCGAACTGCCCCAGCCCATTCTCGATTTCTTCAAGACGGCCACCAAGACCGCACGCCCCATGAGCGCCCTGCGCACCGCCGTTTCCATGCTCGGCATGTACGACGACCGCACCAAGGACCCCAGCCAGATGAAGGAAATCGGTCTCTCCCTCATCGCCAAGCTGCCCGTCATGGCAGCCTACTACTACCGCATCTGCCAGGGGCTCGACCTGCCCCCCATCCGCACCGACCTGGGCGAGGCAGAGCACTTCCTGTGGCTGCTGAAAGGCACCGAGCCCGACCCCGCAGAAGCACACATTCTGGACGTGGCCTACATTCTGCATGCCGACCACGGCATGAATGCCTCCACCTTCTCTGCCCGCGTGACAGCCTCCACTCTGTCCGACATGTACTCCTCCATCACCTCCGCCATCGGGTCCCTGAAGGGGCCGCTGCATGGCGGTGCCAACGAAGCCGTTATCGAAATGCTCAAGGAAATCGGCGAAGAGGAGAATGTGGAAGAATACATCAACCGCAAGCTGGCCAACAAGGAAAAGATTTTCGGTATCGGCCACCGCGTGTACCGCACGCTGGACCCCCGCGCCCCCCTTCTGCGCCGTATCGCCATCCGTCTCACCCAGACCATCGGCGAACCGAAGTGGATCCGCATGAGTGACCGCATCGCCAAGATTATGCGCGCCCGCAAGAACCTGAATGCCAACGTGGACTTCTACTCCGCCACGGTGTACTACAGCCTGGGCATTCCCACCCGCATGTTCACCACGCTGTTCGCCATTGCCCGTGTGGCCGGCTGGGTAGCCCAGATTCTCGAGCAGCTGGAGGACAACACCCTCTACCGCCCGCTTGCAGCCTACAAGGGGCCCGATGATCCCTTGCTGGTGCCCATGATCGACATGCGCTGATAAGATTCAACAAAAACCCCCGCTTCCAGATGAAGCGGGGATTTTTTTGTGATGATATCTATCAGGTGACCAGCACGGATCACTCCACAATGCCGATTTCCGGCATGGGGTCAGGCTCCACATACTGCAGATGCGGGGCCAGAATGAACGCTAGATACTGCTCATGCGTAGCATACAGCGGGAAGCGCAGCAGCTGAGCCTCTGCAGAGACAGCCGTGCCATCCGATGCCTGCCAACCGGGGTCATGGGCGGCAACCACGCTCTCCACATAGGCCACCCAGGCTGATTCTGCCTGCAGAAAGTACTTCTGAGCGTGCTCCTGCACAGCTGCATAGTGGGACTGCTCCACAGCACCTGGAAGCGGCACACCGGAAACCAGTGAGCTGCCGCGCTCTGTTCCAAAACATTCGGCCACCTGCAATACGCAGAGGTTCAGATACCCCTGCCACAAACGGGATGCACGCAAGGCCGCAGCAGAACGGGCAGCCTCTGTATGAGCACTTTCATGCGCCAGCTCATAGACCATAAGCGGAGCCACCGGTGCAGCCTGCATCTCCTCCTCTTCGCCGGCATTCAAATCCACCGTACCCTCCTCGGCTTCCTCATTCGAGTGGTTCTGCGACTTGTCGGGGTGTTCCTCCTCTTCATCGTCCTCCGGCTCTTCAAGTCCCCAGGGGACAGCAAAGAGGATACTCTGCATATCCTGCTTGTATTCGCGGCGCAGCTCATTGACAAAGTGCTGCTTGCTATCCTTCACCGTATCAGCATCCAGCGAGCAGGCAGCCAGCCCTAGCTGGGCCATCACGAAACGCATCTGAGCCTCATAGCAACGCAAGGCGGCATCATAGGCAGCCTGGGCAGCTGCGCGGGTGCGCTTCTGGTCCTCAGCATCTGCATCAGTAGATTGAGCCCAGAGGTTCAGTACAGCATGCAACTCACTCTGCAGCCCGTTCCAGAACACCTTATCCTCCTCAGAAAGCCCGGTATAGCCGGCGCGAGCTGCATCCAGCCTGCGCTTGCAGGCGGCGCGCTCCTTATCCACCGCCTTCTTCTCAGCCGCAGAGCGGGCAGTGCGGGCGCGGGCGTCAAGATAGCGGTTGAACTCCGCAAGTCGGTCAGCGTAAAACTGATTCACAGCATCCCCCTGCCCGAAGGCTGCAGGAGCCAGGACAAGCGACATGAACAGATGAAACATTTTACGCATGCCCCCAGTCTACCACAGCCCCCGCCCAAGGCAAGGAAAAAGCCCGCAAATCAGGCGAATCTGTGGCATACGCGGCAGTATGCAGCATTTCTCACTTTCACGTACGCGTGCGATGTGCTAGAGTCGGCAGTAACACGTTATGGACACCCCGAAAAACTACTACATTCCCACCGTCATCGAAAAGACGAGCCAGGGCGAGCGCGCCTATGATATCTACTCTCGTCTGCTGCTGGATCGTGTTATCTTCATCGGCACGGAAATTGACGACACCGTAGCCAATTCGGTGATTGCGCAGCTGCTCTTCCTGCAGATGACGGATCCGAAGAAGGATATCCACATCTACATCAACTCCCCTGGTGGTTCCGTGACAGCTGGCCTGGCCATTTATGACACCATGCAGTTCGTCTCCTGCGATATCAATACCTACTGCATCGGCATCGCCGCCAGCATGGCTTCCGTGCTGCTCGCAGCCGGCACCAAGGGCAAGCGCTTCTGCCTGCCGAACTCGCACGTGATGATTCACCAGGTGCGCGGCGGCGCCCAGGGCACAGCAGCCGATGTGGAGCGCACCATCAAGTTCATGTTCAGCCTGGACAAGCGCCTCACAGGCATCCTCTCCCAGCACACAGGCAAGGATTTCGACACAGTGAAGCAGGACCAGGACCGCGACAACTACATGACAGCCGAGGAATCCCTCGCCTATGGTCTGGTGGACCGCATTCTCGAGCACACGCCCGCCCAGAAGAAGTAACCCCCCTGCCCACATGGCAAAGAAACCGAAAATCTGTTCCATCTGCGGTGGCGCTGAAAATGATGGACGCCCCATGCTCACGCTGGACGGCACCCACATCTGTTTCCAGTGTGTGGAGGGCATGACCTACCACATGTTCCGCTCCGAGATGGGCGATGTGGCTGCCGACCGTATTCTGGCACTCATCAAGGGCACACACCCCGAAATCATCCCGCAGGATAAGGAGGATACCTCCCCCGTGCTTGAGGTGCAGACCATCGACCAGGATGCCCTGCCCACCCCCGAGCAGATGCACAAGATGCTCGATGCCTACGTCATCGGCCAGGAGCGTGCGAAGCGCACCCTCTGCGTGGCAGTGTACAACCACTACCTGCGCCTGCGCCAGCCCAAGACGGATGACGGCGTGGAAATCGAGAAGAGCAACATCCTCATGGCAGGTTCCACCGGCAGCGGCAAGACCCTGCTGGCCAAGACCCTGGCAAAGATTCTCGACGTTCCCTTCTGCATCGTAGACGCCACCACCCTGACGGAGGCCGGCTACGTGGGCGAGGACGTGGAAAACATCGTGCTGCGTCTGCTCCAGGCAGCCGATATGAATGTGGCCAAGGCCGAGCGCGGCATCATCTATGTGGACGAAATCGACAAGATTGGCCGCAAGACGCAGAATGTGAGCATCACCCGCGACGTGTCCGGCGAAGGTGTGCAGCAGGCCCTGCTCAAGATTGTGGAAGGCACGGAATGTAACATCCCGCCCAAGGGTGGCCGCAAGCACCCGAACGAACAGTACATCCGAGTGAACACGGAGAACATCCTCTTCATCTGCGGCGGCGCATTTGTGGGGCTCGAGGGTATCATCCGCAAGCGCATCGGTTCCTCTGCCATGGGTTTTGCCGCCGTGGAGGAAGACCGCGATACGAAGGAATACACCGAAGAGGAGATTCTCTCCAAGGCCATGCCTGAGGACTTCTTCATGTTCGGCATGATTCCCGAGCTCATGGGCCGTCTGCCTATCTTCACGCCGCTCACCACCCTCACCGAGGACCAGCTCATGCACCTGCTCACCGAGCCGAAGAATGCGCTCGTGAAGCAGTACACCAAGCTCATGGCCATGAACAACGCCAAGCTCAAGGTGGAGGAGGAAGCCCTGCGCGCCATGGCCAGGCAGGCTATCGAACGCGGCACAGGCGCCCGCGCCCTGCGTGGCATTTTCGAGAACCTCATGCTCGATGTCATGTACAAGGTGCCCAGCGACAAGACTATTGAGACCGTGACCATCACCGAAGACGTGGTGCTGGGCAAGGCTGAGCCGAAAATCAAACGCCGCAAGGCAACCAAGAAGTAAATATGCTGGTATTGGGAATCGAGTCGAGTTGCGATGAGACCGCCGTGGCCCTCATAGAGGACACCGGCAGCGGGCAGCCTCAGCTGCTCAGCTCTGTCATCTCCACCCAGATTCCCCTGCACCGCATGTATGGCGGCGTGATTCCCGAGCTCGCCTCGCGTAATCACTCTGCCAATCTTCCCGCCGTGCTCCGCGAGGCTCTGGAGAAAGCCGGGCGCAACATTCACCAGGTGGATGTATTTGCCAGCACGGCAGGGCCCGGTCTCGTGGCCGCCCTGCTGGTGGGCAACACCGCCGCCAAGGCTCTGGCGCTGGCAGCACGCAAGCCCTTTGTGGCCGTAAACCACCTGGAGGGGCACATGCTCTCCCCCTTCATCACCCACCCCGAAGGCCTCGTGCCTCACCTGAGTCTGGTGGTGAGCGGCGGGCATTCCCTGCTCATTGACGTGAAAGGCGCGGGAGACTACACCCTCATGGGCCGTTCCCGCGATGATGCCGCAGGCGAGGCTTTCGACAAGGTGGCAAAAATGCTCGACCTCCCCTACCCCGGAGGTCCGGAGATTGACAAGCTTGCCGAAAAGGGTGACCCGGAGCGCTTCAAGCTGCCCCGCCCCATGATGCACGAAGACCACCTGGACTTCTCCTTCTCCGGGCTCAAGACGGCCGTACTCTACACCCTGCCCAAACTGGTACCGAGCGGCAACCCGAATGACCTGGACGAACAGACCATGTGCGACCTGTGCGCTGGTGTACGCCAGGCTATCATTGACGTTTTGCTGCACAAGGCCATGAAGGCCCTGCGCAAGAGCCGTCACAAGGTACTGGCCGTTTCCGGTGGTGTCTCCTGCAACAGCGGGCTGCGTAAGCAGCTCAAGGAAATGTGCGAGCGACGCCGCATCGAGCTCATCCTGCCGCCCAACAGCCTCACCACCGACAACGCTGCCATGATTGCCTTTGCCGGTATGCTCCGTGCCCGCAGTGGCGATTTCTCCCCGCTCGACACCCCGGTCGACCCTAATCTCAAACTTGCAGGAGTTCAATTAAGGAAATAAGCCATGGGTTTAAGAGAAAAACTGGATGAGATTCTGCCCTCGCTGCTTCCTGAGAATGCGGAATCCGCAATCAAGGGCAAGGAGCTGATTGCGCGAGTTCGAGAGGTACTGGGAGATGAGTACTCCGACCACTCGCTGCGCTCGCAGTTCTCCTTCATGGTGCTGGATGCTGAATCCTGCCTTGCACGTGTAGAAAACGGCCAGGGCTACTACCTGCGCAGCGAAGGCGATGAGCAGAATCTCCAGAGCGTCTTTGGCGGCAATGCTGAAGGTGAAACCGCGCTGCACAAGGCCATGGCTCTGGCTGTGCGCCTTTACGACACCGCCGGACAGGGTGTATTTGTGTACCCTGTGGACGAAGAGGAAAGCTGGGGACACCCGGACCTGGTGGCAGTGCAGTGGCCCGCCGGAGCCTGGGATGAGGAAGGAGCCTACATCATGGAGGGTGAGGCCGGGGAGCTTTCTTTCCGTGCCATCTGTGTAGGCTTTGCAGAGGATGAAGACAGCTGCCGACAGGCATTCTTCCGCGCACTGGCCTGCGGGCAGTGGGCTCAGGAATGCGAACTACTCCTCCTGCCCGGCGCTGCGAATGAGGACGAGCTCACCGATCTGGCCACGCGCTACGGCGTGGGCATCCGCTGTCTGGATGCCGATGAGGACGCCTTGGCCGGCATGCCCCGTGCCGATGAGATTTTCCGTCTGAGTACCGATGATGCCCGCACCCTGCTGGCAAGTCTGCCGCAAACTACCCTGGCACGTCCGCGCCACCGCGCACTTTCTGCCCGCGCCGCAGCAGCCATGCCGGATACCGCCGTGGTGCTGCAGTGGGCTCATGGATGCGCAGAACGCGGACGCGTAGAATCATTTGAACACCGAGTTGCCGTCAATTGATATGGTAAAAGCACTTCTCTGCCGACTTGTGGGAAAACGTGCTAACAGGTTGTTCCTGCTGGCCGGTGCACTGCTCACCATTTCATCCCTCTATCAGCTGGTACGTACGGCCATGTATGTGACCGATTCCGTCGTTGTCACTGCCCAGGTCACCGATGTGAGGGTGATGCCTTTCGAATCCACACTCCAGGCGCTGGAACACGGCAATATTGCCACCGGTAGCAGCACCTCCTACCAGGCCATCGTGCACTATACCCTGCCCAACGGTCTCGTTATCAGCCGTCTCATGACTGATGCCGATGACACCGACTACACCATCGGTCAGCAGGTGGAGGTCATCACACCCGAACTCGACCCCAGCCAGGCACACATCCACAAGTGGAAATTCATCTGGGGCTGGGAATGCATGCAGCTGGGCACGGGTCTGCTGAGCCTCCTGCTCTGGTTGGTACTGCGCGAGCGCAAAGCTCCTGCCGCACCGGCGGGCAAAGCAGCCAAGGGCACAGGCGGCAGGAAAAAGAAGCCCGCAGGTTCCACCACTCCGCGCAAGCGTGCCCCCCGCAAGAAGAAACAATCCTGATTCTTCACCACTCATGGCCCGGTTATACTCACGAGTTCCCGTGCAGAATATACAGCGAGGCGAGCGCATGGTGTATGATGCCATGGCTTCGCTCCCTGCCGACTGGGTCGTATTCCACAGTTGCAAGGAAGACTACATGGAGGGCAGCTTCCATGTGCACTACGAAGCCGATTTTGTCGTACTCGTGCCGGAACGCGGCATCGTGGTCATTGAGGTAAAGGACTGGCCTCAGATTCAGGTAGTGAACGGTCGGTGGCAAAGCAGGCGTCATGAGCATGATGCATGGAAAGAGCACGTGCATTCTCCGCTCGAGCAGGCCAATATCGCCCTGCAGAAACTCATGCGCAGTCTGACCCGCTGCTCAAGCCTGCCCTATTCGCCGCAGCGCTGGCCGGAGCATCGGCACATGGCCATCCTGCTTCAAGGGAAACCGGAGATTACAGGTACGAACAACCTGCCATTCGATACGCTCTACATGTGTGGGTTGGAAAGCACTCAGCAGCTGCAAAGCCGCATTGAATCCCTGTTTGTCCAGAATCTTGCCAAGAGGATGTCGCCTCAGCGTGTGGAGAAAATCGCAGAAGCGCTTGCGCCCAGCGTGCTGTTCCATATGAATCTGCACAGCTACCTGCGCGAGATGGATGCCTCTACCGCCCCCATACTGAACTTGCTACCCTCTCTATACGAAAGCACAGGTGGCATCCGCGTGGAAGGCTGCGCCGGCACGGGTAAGACCGTCATGGCCTGTGCGGAAGCCGCGCGACTGGCAGCAGAAATGCCGTGCGATGGCCAGCACCGCATCCTGATGCTCTGTTTCAACCACGCCATGGCGTATGAATTGAAGCGGCACCCCCTGTTGGCGGAACAGGCAGATATTCTCCACGTAAGCACGTTCCACGATTTCTGCATCGAGCAGATTCTTATTCCCCGACAGCTGGAGCATCTGGTCAACCTCGACACCAAGGGTGACCGTCTGCCGGAAGCCACGATTGAACACATGTCCAACCTGACTGAACTGCCCACGTTTGATGCCATCTTTGTGGATGAGGCGCAGGATTTCAGAAAGCCGTGGTGGAAAATCATCCGAGCCTGTCTCAAAAAGCAAGGGAAGTTCTATATCTTTGCAGACAAGCACCAGGATTTATATGACCGCTATGAACAGCTCCCGGATTTACCTACCCGGGTGCGCCTGCATGCAAACCTGCGAAATGCCAACCAGATTGCGGGCTACAGCCGGGCCATGCTGCCTACCAGTGAGCAGGATATGCAGATTCTCCCCATGAGCGGCGCCGGCATTCACGTCTCTTCCCCCGCAGAAACCCCGCAGGAACGAGCAGCAGAAGTGCAGCGAATCATCCGTTCCCTGTTGGAAAGCCAGGAAAAGGTTAAGCCTTGCGACATTGTGGTACTCTCCCCCTGGCGCACAACTCACGCACGCTGCAGCCTGAACCATGTCCCCCAGCTGGCCACCGCCCCGGCAGAAGAAACACCTGACCATGCCGCCAGGCGCCGGGCCATCTGCCGACAGGATGACGCCAGGCTGATTTTTGCCTCCACCATCAAATCATTCAAAGGTCAGGAGGCAGCCTACGTCATTGTCACCGATATCATCGGTCTGGGTGAAAGCAAGGGCTTTGACCTGAAGGAACTGTATACCGCCTGTACCCGCCCCCGCTACGGGCTCTACATTGTCCCCTCCACCAGTGGCTCCGACCTGGTTAATTCATTCCTCGCTAAATCATGAGTCGTCTTACCCTTTTTCTCTGCGCTGCGCTCTGCCTGCTCAGCTCCTGCAAATATATGAAATCCGGGCCCTACAAAGGCTACCGGATTACCAATGACGAAGCCGTCCCCGCCAGCAGTGTGGGAGGAGCTCCTTACAAGAACAAACACTGAGAGCACACCGATATGAGACGACTTCTGCTGTCCATCCTGCTTCTGGCTGTTTTCCCTTGTGCCATGGCGGCAGAAGCTAAGCGCGTGCTTATCATCGGCAACAGCTACACTTTCTACAACAAGCTGCCCGATGCTCTCGAAGCGCTGAGCAAAAAGACGGCCTATCCGCTGGAGGTGGATTCCTACACGGCAGGGGCCATGAGCCTGCATGGATTCCTCACCATGCCCCAGCACGCCAAAGCCCGGCAACTAGTAGAAAGCGGCAGGTATGACTGGGTGGTTCTGCAGGACCAGAGCCAGACACCCGCCTATAAACCGGAGGAATCATTATCGGCCGTGCAGCAGTGGGCAGACATCGCAACGCAGCATGATACCCGCGTGATGCTCTTCCTCACCTGGGCACACGCCAGCAGACAGGGCAACCGGTATCAGCCCATGCAGGACATGCAGGAGCGCACCAGCACTACCTACTGCGAGGCAGCACTTGCATGCCACGCCCGTGTAGCCCCCGTGGGCGAAGCCTGGGCGGAGTGGTACCGCCGGAATCCGGACACGCCGCTGCATGGGAAGGATTGCACCCACCCCAATGCCATGGGTTCCTATCTCGCGGCCTGCGTACTGCACGCTTCCATCTCCGGCAAGGCTATCAAAGGAGTACCGGGAACGCTCCGAAACGGCGGCAAAACAATCATCAGCATCCCGGCCGCAAGCGCACGGGAATTACAGAAAACAGCCAACGCAACCCTGAAAGGATTCTCCCCCGAAAACTTCCTGAAAATACTCGAGAAAAGGAATGCATCCCGCCCTTCTGCAGACGACATCAAGCAGCAGATTTCGCGAGACATGCACATTCGCGAGATTATCGGCATTGTCGGCAAGCCCGTACTCGTCACCTCTCAGGGCAACCGCAAAACATACCAGTTTCAACTCCGGGGAGGTGCCGAGCTCTGCGCCTACTGCAGCGGCACTGGGACCGTGCAACAAATCAGTATCGCGATTCCTGGACAAATGGCTGATATCATAGATTTGAGCCAGCTTTAATACGGTCTGCAAAACAATTCGAAAAAGCGAACAGCGTGCAGTAGCACTCGTTTTTGGCTTGACCCGAGGGCTGAATCTGTTAGGATGGAGAACATGAGACTCAGTACTCTTCTCCCACTTGCCATATTTGCCACATCATCCCTTTTCGGGCAGGATGCTCAGCAGATTGCCGACAATCTCACCGTGAAGTCCCCTGCTCCCGACAGCAAGCGCATACCGATGCCGCGCGTGCGAGGCGCTGAGGTCCGACTTCTTGGTGCAGACTACGAACAGATTATCGACAGCAAAGGTCTTATCAGCCATCCGCTGAGCGACACCCCCGTACGCGTCAGCTTTGAAGTAAAGAAAGATGGCAAATCAGCCATCAGTAAGGATTACGAAATCACCGTACCGGGCCGCGGCAAAAAGGGAGGCAACCCGAAGCCGCAGATTATTCCCGACCTGCTGAGCTGGAGTGGCGGCCAGGGTTCACTGGAGCTTCCGGCAGAGGTACTGGTGTATGGTAAGGATACCTTTGTGGACGAGCTGGTGCGCGAATTGAATGCGCTGCTCCCCGACTCCTACACAGTAAAACGCGCCGATAGCAGCAAGGATGCCCACATCGTCATCGTCCCCACCAAGGGCAAGGACGATGAATCCTACACACTGAGCATCACCAAGGAGAAGGCCAAGATTTCCTCAAGCGGCGAGACAGGCCGCTACTGGGGTACCCGTACCCTGCTGCAGATGCTGGTGCAGAACTCCAAGGCCCTGCCCTGCGGCACCACCTGGGATGCCCCCCGCTACAAGCTGCGTGGCTTCATGCTGGATGTAGGCCGCCTGCCCATTCCGCTGGATTACATCAGCGATGTGGTGCGACTCATGTCCTGGTACAAGATGAACGACCTGCAGCTGCACCTGAACGACAACTACATCTTCCATGAACACTACGTGGATGCAGGCGAGGATCCGTTCAAGAAGTCCTACTCCGCCTTCCGCATGGAAAGCGATATGAAGGGCTCCGACGGCACCCCTCTCACCGCTCAGGATCTGTACTACACCAAGGGGCAGTTCCGCAAGCTGGTGGAGTTTGCCGCTGAGCACGGTGTCAACATTGTGCCCGAGTTCGATGCACCCGGCCATGCCCTTTCCTTCACCCGAGTGCGCCCCGACCTCATCTACCAGGGCCCCATGAACCATGTGAAGCGCCGCTGCGAAATGCTCGATGCAGCCAACCCCGCCACGCTGAGCTATGTGAACAAGGTGTGGGATGAATACCTGCAGGGCAACAAGCCTGCATTTGAGAACTGCGAAGTCGTGCATGTGGGTTCCGACGAGTTCTTCGGTGCTACGGAGGACTACCGCAAGTTTGCCGATGGGCTTCTGGGCCACATCCAGAGCCGCGGCCACACCCCGCGCATCTGGGGCAGTCTGCGCGCCAAGCGAGGCAACACCCCTGTGCGTTCCAAGGGTGTGCAGATGAACCTGTGGAGTAAGGACTGGGCCCGCGCATGGGAATCCGTATCCCAGGGCTACGATGTCATCAACACCCACGACAACGCTCTCTACATCGTTCCCTTCGCCGGTTACTACCGCGCAGATAACAACCAGAAGGGGCTGTATGAGAACTGGCTACCGAACAACATCGGCCCCGAGTGGCTGCCCGCCGGTCATCCCCAGCTGCTGGGTGCGGCCTTCGCTGTGTGGAACGACGAGATTGACCGCCTGCACAAGGGCTACGGTGCCTATGATATCTGGGATACCATCAGCGGCATGGTCAACGTGCTCTCCCAGAAGATGTGGGGCCAGCCCAAATCCCCGCGCAGCTATGGCGAGCACTGCGAGCTGGTGAACAAGGTGAACCGCATTCCTTACTGCAACCCGCTGCATCTTTCCGACAAGAGCTTCCGCCTGGAGCCTTCCCTTACCCCCATGCGCCTGCGCAAGGGCTCCAAGGGTCCGGATTACCACCTGACCATGGAACTGCTCATGCCCCAGGCTCCCGTTCCCGGCGAGGAACAGGTGCTGCTGGGCTCCCGCCAGGGCCAGCTGCTGGCCGCCGGCAAGGATGGCCGCATCACCCTGCGCCGCTCCGACACCCTCGAGTTTGCCTTCAACGCCAAGCTCCCCGTGGGTAAGCGCGTGAAGCTCGAACTCATCGGCACCATGGGCAAGACCGAGCTGCTGATTGACGGTGAATCTGCCGGTGAGCCGGAAAACGTGCGTTTCCCGCTGCGCCAGGATAGCCGCATGAGCACTTTCGTGCTGCCGCTGGAATCCCTGGGCAGCTCATTCAATGGCAAGATTTTCAGCATTGAGGTGAAGTAACCCATTCCCCGGAGATTCAGACATGGGGCGGGCTGCAGGTATTTTTAACTTGCATTCCGCCCCTTCTTATGTTACTTATCCTTTCTATATGAGAAAGACCACGACGCTACTCATGATGGCCGCACTCACAGCAGCTCCGCTTCTTGCAGAGAACCTGCAGCAGATTGCAGATAGTCTTCCCGTAGAGCCCCGCATCGAGGGCAACAAACTTGTCATTCCCAGTGTTCCCGGCGCAGAGGTTCGCCTGCTGGGCGCCGATTACGAACAGATTATCCGTCCGGATGGACAGGTAGTCAAGCCGCTCACCGATACTCAGGTGAAGGTGAGCTTCGTGGTCAGCAAGGACGGCGAGGAAGCCGTTTCCAAGGATTACGACGTGACCGTTCCCGGCACAACGCTGGCCGCTGCTGGCACCAATCCTGCCCCCAAGGTACTGCCCGCCCTGCTCAACTGGGTAGGAGGCACCGGCAGCTACACCCCGGGCAAGGTGGTTCGCGTAGCCGCTTCTCCTGAGCTGGGCAAGACCTTTGCCGCTGAGCTTGAGGAAATGCTGGGCTGTCAGGTAGAGCTTGTTGCCACCGGTAAAGCCGCCGACATTACCCTGGGCATCAGCAACAACCTGATTCTGGGCAAGGAGGGTTACACCCTTGATATCAGCGCCGATAAGGGTATCACCATCGGTGCCACGAGCGACACCGGCCTCTACTGGGGCACGCGCACGGTGCTGCAGATGCTGCAGCAGGGCAATGGCTCTGCCCCCTGTGGCCGAGCTCTGGATATTCCCCGCTACGAAGTGCGCAGCTTCCTGCTGGACGTAGGCCGCCTGCCCATTCCGCTGAGCTATGTCAAGGATGTGGTGAAGTATATGTCCTGGTACAAGATGAATGACCTGCACATCCACCTGAACGACAACTACATCTTCCACGAGCAGTATGTAGATGCCGGCGAAAATCCCTTTGAGAAATCGTACTCTGCCTTCCGTCTGGAGTCCAAGACACAGGGAGCCAATGGTGTACGCCTGACAGCCGATGACCTTTCCTACACCAAGGATGAGTTCCGCCAGTTCATTGAGTTCGCCAAGTCCCGCGGCGTGAACATCGTGCCGGAGTTCGACACTCCTGCCCACGCGCTTTCCTTCACCCGCGTGCGCCCCGACCTCATCTACAAGAGCAAGAATAAGCGCGCCTGCGAAATGCTGGATGCCTCGAACCCCGAAACCATCAAGTTTGTGGAAGGCATCTTCGATGAATACCTGCTGCCGCAGGATGGCCGGAAAGCCGTATTTGACGGCTGTGACGTGATGCATGTGGGTGCCGACGAGTTCCACGGCGACGCTGAACACTACCGTGCCTATACCGACAGCCTGCTCAAGATGGTGCAGAGCAAAGGCTACACCCCGCGTGTATGGGGCAGTCTGAACACCAAGAAGGGCAAAACCCCTGTGCATGCCCAAGGCGTACAGATGAACCTGTGGAACGGAGGCTGGGCCAAGGCCTGGGATTCCATCAAGCAGGGCTTCGATGTTATCAACACCAACGACGGCGCGCTCTACATTGTGCCCTTTGCCCCGTATTACCGCATGGATGCCCGACACCGCTGGGTGCACGAGCACTGGCGCCTCAACCAGATTGCCGATGAGAAGATTCCTTCCGGGCATCCCCAGCTGCTGGGCGCTGCCTTCGGCATCTGGAATGATATGATTGACCAGCGCTATGTGGGCTACGGTTCCTACGACATCTGGCACATGTTCAGCAACTCGGTGGATGTACTGGCCGGCAAGATGTGGGGCAGCGACGCCTGCACCACCAGCTACGATGACCACCAGAAACTGCTGGCCCAGGTAGGCAAGGTGCCGGGTCTTAACCCCTATTTCCGCTGGAAGGATGGCGCCACCTATATCTGCACCCCCGCTGCTCTTCCCTGCGAAATCGGCCAGCCCTGCATGGGTCCCGATTACCACCTGAGCATGGAACTGCAGATGAACGCAGCACCCACCCAGGGCGAAGAACAGGTGCTGCTCAAGGGAGAATCCGGTGTGCTGCTCGCCGCACTGAGCGATGGCACCATCGGGTTCCGCCGCAATGACAGCATGGAGTTCTCCTTCAACTGCAAGCTCCCCGTGGGCGAAAGAGTGAAGCTCGAGCTCATCGCCAAGCCCGGCAGCACGCAGCTGCTGCTCAACGGCAAGCCCGCCGGTCAGTGTACGCTCACCCGCTTCCACCGCAACCCAGAAGGCCTTATCAACACCTTTGTGCTGCCGCTTGATGTCATTGGCAGCAGCTTCAATGGTAAGGTATACCGTCTGGAAGTAAAGCACACCTCCCCCGCAGGCCCCACGGTTGACCCGAACCTTCTGCCCAAGAAGTAATGAGCATGGATCCTCAACAGGAATACGAGGCCGGAGCAGCCGCATTCAAGGCCGGCAATGCTGCAGCAGGTGCCGAGCACCTGCGCAATGCGGCCTTTGCCGGCCACGCAGAAGCCCAGAACCAGCTGGCCCGCGTGTACTTCGCCCAGCTCAAGAGCCACAACGACATCGGCTCTCTGGAATCTGCAGCGCAGAATGGCGACCACGTGGCGCTCTTCGTACTGGCCATGTGCCTGATTGAGGGACGCCTCCTCGAGAAGGATTCCGACAAGGCACTGGTGGCGCTGAAGCATGCCGCAGCCCTCGGCAATATCATGGCTGAGAATATGCTCAACCAGGCTCAGGGCTGAACAGAGCAGCAATCAACAAATCTCATCGCCGTGTCCACCCAGGGCACGGCGATTTTTCATTCAGGCATTCGTGATATCAAGGAAACGTACCGTTCCGGCACCGAGGGTGCGGTTCAGAGCCTTGATAATCTGCGGGCGCAGGCGGGTAATCTCGTAGCGTACGGTGGGGTGCTTCACCATGATGCGGGCCCTGCTCTTACCCACACTCACCATCGACGAAACCGAGGCCAGTGCCGGGCCCACAGCATCTCCCCAGGCCTCAGCCAGCAGCTCGGGCGCAAGGGTTTCTTCCTGCAAATCAAGATTACTGAGCAGCTCGCCCAGGAGCGACTCCATGCTGCGCTGATTGGCAGAGCTGTGCAGCTCCGACCCGCAGCCGAAGAAATCAGCCATGGCCTGTGAGCGGGCCCCGCTGCGGGAGCTGCTCACGCGCACAGCACGTTCGCCTGCGCCATCCGGCATCTTCTGCATGTAGAAACGCTTCCGCAGCTTGGCAACAGGCAGCGGGTTCACGTTTACAACCTGCGTTTCCTTTTTCTTGCGGGAGCCGGCCATGGGGAAAAAGCAGGCAGCCCGGAAACCCGGGCTGCCCCATAAAGGAATGAATCCGTAGCTTTACTCGCCGTCGTCGCCGATGGCCTGCACGGGGCAGCCTTCCATGGCCTCGGTGCAAAGAGCCACTTCCTCATCGGTCACAGGCTGCTTGCAAACGTAGGAAAGGCCCTCGTCATCGTCGCGGGCAAAGAAATCAGCAGCGGTCTCACGGCAAAGATCGCAGTCGATGCAGTTGCAGTCAACATAGAACTTGCCAGGAACATTCTTTTCAGTCTTATCGTCGATATCGGCCATAGTCGTGTATTGGGGGTTATACCCACAGATATTTATGACCTATTTTTGCCGGAATGCAATCCTTTTTTATTGCAACGCGGCATTTTTCGGTACAAAATAAGGTCATGCAAGACCAGGAGCCCGCAAAAGAGAAAAAAACAGGATTGAAAGACAGAATATGGGGAGGCATAGCTCTGCTGCTCCTGGCAGTCGGAGTAATCTGCTTCTACTGTCAGTTCAACAAGCTGCCCCGTGCTGAATGGCGTGATGCCAGCACTCCTCTTGACTGGGAAGCTGAGGGGCTCTGCATCGAGGAAGCTGAAGCCTTCTGGAAAAGCTCTGCCGGTGATGCCCGCATGGAGCTGCGCTCATACAATTTCCCCGTCTGCCGCCTGAAACTCGGCGACAGCCCGGGTAAGGGACAGGTAGTGGTCCGATTCATGAATGGCGAAGGCGTGCAGATGGGCGACCGTGTGTACATTTCCTACGCCGATGGTAAGTTCATTCCCCGCGAGAACAACAGCCTGAAAGTCACTGAACAGGAAGCCACCGTCCGACTGGAAGATGGCTTCCTCACCCGCGATGAATACACCCTGCACCAGATGAATCAGAATGCACCGCTGTGGCGCGTGATGGTGGAATGCCGCCCCGAGGGTGGAACCATGTTTGAAATCGGTCAACTGAGCATCGTTCCCAATGACCTCTGATACCCCTGCCCCGAACAAACTGCGCCGCCGCCTCATTTCTGCACTGGTCTGTGTGCTTGGCGGCGCATTCATGGCTCTGGCTTTTCCGCCCTACGACATCGGCAACCTGGTCTGGGTGGCGCTTCTGCCCCTACTCTGCGTGCTCTGGAACGGACGCCCCGGATTCTGGCGTGGTTTTGTGTATGCCTGGCTCTACGGCATGGGCTGGTACTGCGTGAGCTTCTGGTGGATTCACAATGTCGGAAAGGTCTTCTACATCCCCCTGCCGGTCTTCGTGGGCATTGCCTTCCTGCCGCTCATGACGGTGTATTCCTGTCTGGTCGGTCTGTGGGGTGGCATGGCCAACACCCTGCTGCGCCCGAAGATGGCAGCAGGCCCCGAAACCGAAGGGATGAAGCCTGAACGCAAGCGTGAAGCGTGGAACCGCTGGGCCATGGCTGACCTTGGCAGCACACTGCGCAGCGCCGTGGGCTGCGGTGCCATGTGGGTATGTATCGAGTGGATGCGCGCCAACGGCACGCTCGGCTTCAGCTGGAACAGCATGGGTATGGCCCTGTACGATGGGCTTTCCCTTGTGCAATGGGCCGAGTTTATCGGCACGGCAGCTCTTTCCTTCTTCCCGACTTCCGCGTGCATCATCCTCTGGGGAGCCGGTCGACGTACCTGGCTGCAGTTCCGCGCCACGGGGCGTGGCTGCCGCCCCTGGGATTTCTACGGCATGGTAGTTATCCTCTTCCTCATGTTCACGGGTGGGCTGGCACTCTCCAAGCTGTATTCCCCACTGGTCATGATGCAGCGCAAGGACGTGATGCAGCTGCCGGTCATGGGCGTGCAGCTCAACATTGACCAGAAGGAACGCATCGAAGGCGGCCCCCTGCAGCCTGAGCTCTATGGAGCTTTCCTGCGCAGCACTCGCCAGGCATTCGGCGAGGTGCAGCAGGCCACCATGCAGCAGGCTATCGAAAACCCTGACCTTGCCATCACCCAGCAGCTGCCGCTCTGGGTCATCTGGCCGGAGAGCGCCATGGGCTGCCCCATTCACCGCAACACCGCCACGGGCGCACTTCTCCGCGACCCGAACACCACCCAGCGCTTCTTCGGCGAAACCGGCCTGCCCATGGTGCGCCAGCAGATCCGCGAAATGGGCGGCAAGGATTTCGTACTCTTCACGGGTGTGGACGAATACCTGTGGGAGCAGGAGGAAAAGATCATGCGCCCCCGCGGCATGCACAACTCCATGGCCATTATCCCCGGTGACTTCGACACCATCACCACCACAGCCAAGCAGCACCTCATGCCCTTCGGCGAGTACCTGCCCTTCGTGGAGCATATCGAATGGCTGGGCAATATCTACACCGAGCTCACCGGCACCCAGGTGGGAGAAGGCATCCGCCCCGGTAAGGGTGATAATCCCATCCCTGTCACCATTCCCGGCACGCAGGAAACCGTGGGCGTCATCCCCGCCGTGTGCTACGAGGATACTGTGGGCCGACTGCTCACCAAGTACGTGCGCAAGGGTCCGCAGGTCATCGTGAACATCAGCAACGACGGCTGGTTCCTCGACTCCTGCTGCGGCGAGCAGCAGGCACGCAACGCCGCCTTCCGCTGCATCGAGCTGCGCCGTCCCATGGTACGCGCCGCCAACATGGGCTACACCTGCGCCATTGCGCCCAATGGCGCTTTCCTCGACGTGCTGCAGAAAGCCGATGGCTCGCCCCACCTGGCCGGCCACAGCTACGCCGTGCTGCCCGTGGATAAGAACGCCGGCTTCACCCTCTACGCTCTCCTCGGCGACTGGGCCGTTGTCCTTTGCGCCATTGTGGTCATCCTCACATCCCTGCCGGTGGTGCTCAGCAAAAAGAAATAAACCATTTACCAACCGACGGTCAAATAAGCACGCCTGGATTCACATGGAATCCAGGCGTGCTGTTTAAATCTGTAGCGACTCAGATTAATAAGCGCGGGCCCAGAGGACGCGGCGGGTCGTGGGACGACCGGTGAGGATGCAGGGAGCAGCCTCAGCAGCGCAGCCCATTTCACCCTGCGGCACGCAGCGGATGGAGATACGCAGGCTCTTGGCCAGGGTCTCCTCCTCCTCGGGGGAGCCATCCCAGGGGCAGAGCAGCCAGTCGGCATCGCCCTCGCCATTGAAGTTGGCCTTCAGCTCATCGAGGCTGTTGCAGGGACGGATGTGGCTGTCGCGGAAGTCGTGCTGGCGCTGCAGGAGCGTGTTCTGGATATCCTCCAGCAGGCTCACAGCATTCTCCACGAACTCAGACTCGGAGATGAAGCTCTTCTCGTTGGAAGGCTGGTCGCGGCGGCAGAGACACACGGAGCCCTTCTCGAGGTCGCGCGGGCCGATTTCGACACGCACGGGCACACCCTTCTTGATCCAGTCCCACTTCTTGGTACCGCCGTTGATATCGCGGGTATCCACCTGCACACGCAGGGGCATACCGTGGAAGCTCATAGCGCTGAGCTTATCGGCCAGAGCCTGGCAGTGGGCGATGATGGCGTCCTTGGTGTCAGCCTTGGGCGTGACGGGGATGATGACAATCTGCTTGGGAGCCACGCGGGGCGGGCACACCAGACCGTCGTCGTCGGAGTGGGCCATGATGAGCGTGCCAATCATGCGGGTGGAAACACCCCAAGAGGTGGTCCAGGCGTACTGGCGCTCGTTGTTGCGGCCGGCGAAGGAAATGTTCTGTGCCTTGGCGAAGTTCTGGCCAAGGAAGTGGGAGGTACCGGCCTGAATAGCCTTGCGGTCCTGCACCATGGCTTCCACCGTGAAGGTACGCACTGCACCGGGGAAACGCTCGTGCTCGGTCTTCTCGCCGGGGATTACGTCCACAGCCAGCACATCACGCTGGAACTCCTCATACACCTTGTGCATGAGTGCAGTCTCTTCCTCGGCCTCCTCGCGGGTCTCGTGGGCGGTGTGGCCTTCCTGCCACAGGAACTCGGCCGTGCGCAGGAAGATACGGGGACGCATTTCCCAGCGCATCACGTTGCACCACTGGTTCACCTTGATGGGCAGCTCGCGGTAGGACTCCAGCCAGCGGGAGAAAGCGGCCCCAATCACTGTCTCGGAAGTCGGGCGGATCACGTACTTATCCGTCAGCTCACCGGATGGAATCATGCGGGTCTTGCCGGTTTCGGGGTCCTTCACAGCCTCGAGGCGGTGGTGGGTCACCACGGCGCATTCGGTGGCAAAGCCCTCGGCATGCTCAGCTTCCTTCTCGAGGTAGGAAACAGGGATGAGCATGGGGAAATAGGCATTGGTGTGGCCGGTGCGCTTGAAATCGGCATCGAGCTGCTGCTGGATAAGCTCCCAGATGGCATAGCCCCAGGGCTTGATGACCATGCAGCCACGCACCTCGGAGTTTTCGGCGAGGTCGGCTGCCTTGATGACTTGCTGATACCACTCGGGGAAATCCTGAGCGCGAGTGGGCGAGATAGCGTTCTGTTGTGCCATGTCGGGAATTGTATGGATTATGGTTGAAATGTCAATGAAAATCAGTACCTCCGTGGCGCAGCTCACGGTAGAATTTGTGGTTCAGCACAGCCAGTAGTATCATGAACACCATGAGCAGCCATAATCCCAGCACACCACTCACCAGGCACATGACCACTGCCACGGTCAGGCTGATGAGGTGCATCTGCATGCGGGACTTCATGAGGCCCTGCATAATCTGCCCGCCATCCAGCGGGAAAATGGGCAGCAGGTTCAGCGCCGTCCACCAGCAGCTGATTTTGATGAGATAGTAGAAAAAGAAGATAGCCAGCGGAGGAAAGCTCATCACCACCTCGGCAGGCAGAATACCCAGCGCGAACAGGCAGGACATTTCCCGACCCAGCGCAAAACTGCCCACATACAGGCTGAGCACCACAAAGGCCAGTACACCCACCCCCAGCGAACAGAGCGGGCCGGCAGCAGTCATCATCACTCCCTGACAGCGGGTGAGACGCGCCGTCTCATTCGTGCAGTCGCCGCCCAGCCAGGCAAGATAAACACCAGGCTGCCCGCCGCCCAGCCTGCGACCCACCAGGGCGTGCCCCATCTCATGCGCCAGCAGCACCACAAAGGCGGAAATAATGAACAACAGCACACATATCAGATCCACCATGTTCGTCACAGCATAAGCACGCCCCAATATGGCCAGGGTAAGCCACAGCGTAGGATGGATGCTCACTGGCACCCCGAATAAGGTGAATCGTATCATCGCTGCACATTCTATGCCGCACTCCCCTGCCCGCGCAAGCTATCAACCCGCCATAATCCGCATCATGACAAGGAAATTTATGGTATCACAACCTCGTTTCATGCTTGCAGAATGCTTAAGAATAGTGTAATATATTGCCAATCCATGGAAGGCGAATACACAGAGGACGATATCCAGACACTGGACTGGCGCGAGCATATCCGCTTGCGCCCCGGCATGTACATCGGCAAACTCGGCGACGGCAGCATGCCGGACGACGGTCTGTACGTACTGCTCAAGGAAGTAGTGGACAACTCGATTGACGAGTTTGTGATGGGTATCGGCAAGAAGATCCTTGTGAGCATCAGTAAGGAAGGACTCTGCGAAATCCGCGACTTCGGCCGCGGTATCCCCTTGGGCAAGCTCTACGAATGCGCCGCCAAAATCAACACGGGCGGCAAGTACGATGGCGAGGCCTTCAAGAAATCCGTGGGCCTCAACGGTGTGGGTATCAAGGCAGTGAACGCCCTGTCTGAACGGTTTGAAATCCAGGCCTACCGTGAGGGGCAGACCCGCCGCATAGAGTTCCAGGCAGGCGTCATGGTGGAAGGCAGCGATGTGACCACCAGCACGGATGAACCGGACGGCACACGCGTGAGCTTCATGGTGGACCGCAGCATCTTTGCCACCGATGCCGCCTATAACCTGCAGTTTGTGGAGCGCATGTGCCGCTACTACTGCTACCTGAACACCGGTCTCACCATCAACCTGAACGGCCGCAACATCTCCTCGAAGAATGGTCTGCTCGACCTGCTGAAGGAGGAGATGAAGGAAGAGCCGCTCTACGCCCCCATCCACCTTTCCGGCCCCGATATCGAGGTTGCCATCACCCACGGCGATGAATACGGCGAGGAGTACTACTCCTTCGTGAACGGCCAGCACACCACCATGGGCGGCACCCACCAGGCTGCTTTCCGCGAGGCCATTGTCAAGACCCTGCAGGGCTATTTCAAGAAGAGCTACGAAGGCTCCGACATCCGCAACGGCATTCAGGCAGCCATCAGCATCAAGGTCATCGAGCCCGTGTTCGAATCCCAGACCAAGACCAAGCTGGGCAGCAACACCATGGGCCCCGGCAAGGAGACCATACGCACCTTTGTGCTCAACTTCCTGGCACGCGAGCTTGATAACTACCTGCACCGCCACCCCGAAATCGGCGAGGCGATGGAGGAGAAAATCAAGGAGAGCGAAAAGACCCGCAAGGAAGTGGCCGGTGTAACGGGCAAGGTAGCCAAGGAGCGCGCCAAGAAGGCCAAGATTCACACCCGCAAGCTGCGCGACTGCCGCGTGCACTACGACACCAAGCACAAGCGAGCGAAGGACACCATGCTCTTCATCACCGAGGGTGACTCCGCTTCCGGCTCCATCACCACCGCACGCGATGCCGAGACCCAGGCCGTATTCTCCCTGCGCGGCAAGCCCGCCAACAGCTTCGGTATGAACCGCGCTGCCCTCTTCGAGGAGAAGCGCAACGAGGAGCTCGACTTCCTGCACCTGGCGCTCAACATCGACCGCAGCATGGAAGACCTGCGCTACAACAAGGTCATCATCGCCACCGATGCTGATGTGGACGGCATGCACATCCGCCTGCTGCTGCTCACCTTCTTCATCCAGTATTTCCCCGACCTCATCCGCGAGGGACACCTCTACATTCTGCAGACCCCGCTCTTCCGCGTGCGTAACAAGCAGAAGACGATTTACTGCTACTCTGAGGCAGAGCGCGACCGCGCCGTGAAGCAGCTGGGCCGCAATCCGGAAATTACGCGATTCAAGGGTCTGGGTGAAATCTCCCCCGCCGAGTTCAAGGGCTTCATCGGCGAGGATATCCGACTCGAGGAAGTGACGCTCGAAAACGCGCATAACCTCAAGGAAATTCTCCGATTCTACATGGGCGACAACACCGACGACCGCCGCCAGTACATCGTAGACAACCTCCGCATCGAGGAAGACCTGGCCTGAAACAGGTAGAAACACCCTCTGCACCGGGCTTTTTTCTTGCAAGAAAGCCTGCAGGTTGTTATATTGTGCCCATGGGGCGCATTCTCACAAATTTCCTGCTTGCGGCTGCAGCTTTGCTTCTTAGCAGCTGCGTATATGTGAACACCCACCGCGCGGCTATCGACCGTGGGCAGGAGTATCAGGCTGTCATCCTGCCGGATCAGGAGAATCTGGAGGTATTCCGCTGCCGGGGCAAGCTGTATCTGCGCGGCGTGCTCACCACCGTGCGCCGTGCCTGGCGCGACAAGGTTACCCAATACAGCGTGAACGAGTTCCACAGCGGCCAGTTCATTCCCATCAAGGGGGCTCCGCAGCGCTATGTGTACCGTGAAATCGGCCCTGCGGATATCGAGCGGAATGACATCTTCGGCATAGTACCCGGCAAGGAGATTCCCGAAGGCGCGCGAGCCATCAAGCGCCGCAGGCAGGTGGTCGGTTACCGCGTCGATGCGCTCAACTGCAACCCTGTCACCACGCATCTTCAGTATGGCTGGATAGCCGAGCTGCCGGGCAGAGCCCGCCCCCACTACCGCCACATGGTCACTAGCGAGCACCAGCATGTGGGCAGCCACCTGTGCAATACCCGCCGCGGCTTCATCATCCCCGTCACCCCTTCCCGTACGAATAAGCACGCTTGGTATGCCTACCCGCTGGCAGGTGTCTCATTTGTGCTGGTGGATGTTCCCGGCACAGTGCTGGCCAATACGGTAGTCCCGGCCGCCTATGGCATTGCTGCCATTCCATTCAGCATTTATGAGAAGGGTCGCCGCATCATGGTGAAGCCGACCAAGTGATTTTTCAACACTCCGGCCATTATGATTCGTTACGCAGCAGATGAAGTACGCCGTGGAACCGGCAATATCAAATGGGATTTGCAGGGTCCTCAGCCTTTCGGCATCGCTGACATGGATATCGAATCCCCGCCCTGCGTGGTGGAAGCCATGCAGGAGCGCCTCAACCACCGTTTCTATGGCTACGCCTTCATGACCGATGAATTGCGCGGTGTCATCTGCGATTATCTCCGCACGCGCCACGATGTGACCGGAGCCCGGCCTGAGTGGCTGCATGCCCTGCCCGGCTGCGTGCCAGCCTTCACGCTGGTGGCACGCGCTGTGTGCACCAGCCCTGAGCATGAAATCATGGTGTGCACCCCGTCCTACCCGCCCATGCTGCATTGCCACGAGGACGCCAACTGCCGCCTGATTACCGTGCCCTGCACCACCGAAGGCAACACCTGGTCATTTGACTGGGAAGCCATGGAAGCAGCCGTTACGCCGAACACGCGCATGTTCCTCTTCTGCAACCCGCATAACCCGATTGGCCGCATGTGGAGCTACGAAGAAGTGCTCCGCCTTGCCGAGTTCTGCGACAAGCACGACCTCACCCTCTGCTCTGACGAAATCCACTGCGATATGGTGCTGGCACCGGACAAGAAGCACGCCTGCTCCCTCACCCTGCCCGAGCACCTGCTCAAACGCATTGTGATGCTCAGTGCCCCGAGCAAGACCTTCAACATTGCCGGCATCTGCTTCACCTACATGGCCGTGCCCGATGCAGAGCTGCGCCAGCGCATCATCAAGGCTCAGGGGCACACCCTGCCCACGCTCAACGTCTTTGCCTTTGCTGCTGCCAAGGCAGCCTATACCGAGGGATGGGCCTGGCATGCCAACCTCATCAAGCACCTGCGCGGCAACTATGAAATGCTCTGCGATTTCATCAGGGAAGAGCTTCCCATGCTCAAGGTCTACCCGCTGCAGGCCACCTATCTCGCATGGATTGACTGCTCCGCACTCGGCGTTGATTCCCCCCACGAGTTCTTCCGCAACGAAGCAGGCGTGTACCTCGACAACGGCGCCAATTTCGCCGCTCCCCAGTGCGTGCGACTCAACTTTGCCACCTCCCCTGAAATGCTCATGAGCGGTCTCATCGCCATGCGCGACGCCGTGCGCAGCCACCAGGAGGAAGAATAAAGTTTCGCGCGTTGGGGGCATTAGATGAGCCATTGTAAACCCACTTGACAAAGATCCGAGATTGTCGAGGCGTTTGCGAAGCATCAGCGGAGCGGAATTTTGAGCCCACGGAGTGGGCGACATATCAATAGCGAGTGGTGTAGCTGCGTTAGCAGCGGAACCACTCGTTAAGTAAATAAAGATATTAGAACCCGTGGAACGGGTGACAGAAGCCTTGGCTTCATTGATAATCGACGATTTCCCGTCTCCGGGCTTGCGCCCTACGCCGTGGCAGGCTGTCACCCGTTATCACGGGTTCCAATTACTTTTTTTGTTCGTACGAGGGGTTCCGCCCGACTGTGTCGAGCTCCACCCCATCGCTATTGATATGTCACCCGCTAAAGCGGGTTCTGAATTCCGCTCGCCTACGGCTCGCCAACTCTTCGCCAATTGACTATTTGACGATGATTGGTAACTTATACCAACCCGTAGGGCTTTCTTCAATTCATTTCCGCCCTGACCTGTATCCCCTTAACGAAAACCGCCGCAGCTGCTCAGGGCAACTGCGGCGGTTTCAAGTTTTATTCGCTCAGGCGCGGTTTAGGCCTCCTCGGAGGTGGAACCGGTAGCCGTGGTGGTGGCGGGAGCCACGGGAGCGGAGAGCTGGGGCAGGTCGATGATTTCGATCAGAGCCATGGGGGCGCTGTCGGTCATGCGCTGGCCGAGCTTCACGATGCGGGTGTAACCACCCTGACGATCCTTGGTAGCCTCAGCCACAACGCTGAACAGCTTAGCCACAACCTTGGGCTGGGGCAGAGTGGCCAGAGCCTGACGGCGGGCGTGCAGGGAACCGTTCTTACCGAGGGTGATGAGCTTCTCCACGTAGGGACGAAGAGCCTTGGCCTTGGCCAGAGTGGTGGTGATGCGGCCGTGGCTGATGAGGCTGCAAGCCTGGTTGGCAAGCAGGGCCTTGCGGTGGGAAGCATTACGCTGAAGCTTGGCTTTCTTAACGCCGTGTCTCATAGTATTTTAATGTGTGTTTTGGGTTATTAGTTTAGTTTTTCGGAATCTTTACTCGTCGTCGTCGTCACCGAAGGCGTCGATATTGTGGGAGATGAGGGCCTGCAGGTCCGTAGCGCGGGTCTCGTCGTTGCTCTCGCGCAGACGGGAAGCCGGAGCGGGGGAAGCCAGGAGCTTGGCGTCGAACTGCATACCCAGAGACAGGCCGTGCTGCACGAGCTTGTCCTTAATCTCGTTGAGGGACTTCTTACCGAAGTTGCGGTACTTGAGCATTTCGCTCTCGGTCTTCATGGCCAGCTGACCAACGGTGGTGATGTTGGCGTTGTTCAGGCAGTTGGCGGCACGCACGGAGAGTTCAATCTCGTTCACGCTCATGTTGAGCAGCTTGCGGAGCTGGGCGGTGTTAGCGTCCTGCTCGCCACCGTTGGCCTTGTCGAACTCTACGCGGCGGCTGTCAGCGTCCACGAACACGTCGAGGTGGTGGCGCATGATGCTGGCGGCCTGAAGCATGGCGTCGGCGGGGCTCACGCGGCCATCGGTCCAGATGTCGAGCACGAGCTTGTCGAACTCAGTCATCTGACCCACACGGGCGTTGTCCACAGCGTACTTCACGCGGGTCACGGGGGAAAAGATGGAGTCAATCGGAATCACGCCGATGGGGCGGTCCTTGTCGTTGTTGTCGTCGGCGGTGTGGAAACCACGGCCCACGCTCACTTCGAAATCGCAATCGAAGATGGTGCTCTGGTCAAGGTGGCAGATAACCTGGTCCTTGTTCACCACGGTGTAGATGTGGTCGTCCTGGATGTCACCGGCGGTCACCACGCCCTGCTTCGTCACGCGAAGGGAAAGGGTACGGGGCTCCTTGCCGTAGTGCTTGAACTTGACCTTCTTGAGGTTGAGGATGATTTCGGTCACGTCCTCCACCACGCCGGGCAGAGAGGTGAACTCATGCTGGGCACCGGCGATACGCACGCTGGTGATGGCAGCACCCTCCAGGGAGCTGAGCAGCACGCGGCGCAGGGAGTTGCCAAGGGTGTGACCGAAACCGGTCTCGATAGGCTCGGCAATGAAGGTCACGTGGTTGGGATCCTCCGGGTCAGCGATGCGCTTAAGCGTGTTCGGAATCTCGAAATGGGCCAGCTTGATGGGCCCCTGCTCCTGAATGATTTCGTCAGACATATTAGTGTGTTTTTGTGGCCGGGTTTCCCTCCATGCGGGCTCTGCTTCCTACGGAAAGGGAGGACCAACGACCGGATTTTTTAATAAACCCGCGCGGAGCAGAGAATACCCCTAATTGCCTCACTTGGCAAGACTTTTCTTCCGGAATGACAACTTTTGTTCCAGAATCGCCTGATATCGGCGCTTAATTCTGCATTTTTGCATCAATTATGAATAAGACCGGTGGTGATATTGGCCAGCTGGAAGCGCACCAGGCGGGCGAGGTCCGGGAGCGAGACCTGCACCTGCAGGCCTATACGCCCACCGGAGAAGATGATGGAGTCGAATTGCTCGGCCGTGGAATCTATGGTGGTGCGGAAGGGCTTCTTCATGCCAATGGGTGAGCAACCGCCGTGAATATAGCCCGTAAGCGGCAGCAGCTCCTTCTGCTTGAGCATCTCCAGCGACTTCTCGCCCACCGCCTTGGCGGCTTTCTTGAGGTCGAGCCCTGCCCCCACCGGAATCACGAAGACATAATGCGCGCCGCTGCGCCCCGTGGTCACCAGGGTCTTGAACACCTGCGCGGGATCCTGACCCAGCTTCTCTGCAACCTCCAGGCCCGTGATGGCACCCTCCGACTCGTAGGTATAATGCCGGTAGGCCACCTTCTTCTGCTCCAGAAGGCGCATCACGTTTGTCTTATCCGTGGCTTTCATGGTGTTTACTTCACCTCGGCAATCTGCCAGCTCCAAGGGCGGTGGAAATCAGGCTCCCCGCTCAGGTCATCGGAGGTGGTGCAGAAGTGGTAGTCGGGGCTATTGAGAATACAGGTGGCAGCAAGGCGGCAGTTGCGGATATCGATACCCAGGCTCTCAAGGTATGCAAGAGGCAGGCGGGCCATACAGCCCCAGCCCGTGGGGGTGACACTGCCGCTGGTCTCCACACCCGTTGGCACCCCTGCCCCGTCAAGGGGCTGGCGCGGGCCACAGAAAGCGCACGCCCACCAGGCGCCATTCGGGCAGAGATTGAACTCCAGATAATTCTTACCCTCGGCATCTGCCACAAAGAACTCAGCCGTATCATACTTCCAAAGCTCCTCCTTGAACATACCGGGGCGGGCCTCTGGATGAATCGTCACCGGCGCAGCCTGCGCTGCGCGGTACACCAGGCAGTCATCTTCAATGCAGAAGCTGAACTCAACAGGGGCGGCCACGGGCGAGCCATACCATTCGTGAGTAAGCTGCTGGATAACGGGAGCGGAGGTACTGATTACGTTCTTCATGTTCCTATACTAGCAAAAACCGGGCGGGATAGCAAGATTTCTGCCCGGAATTTTCATTAGGTATTGACCTTGGCTGTATTTATGATACAGTAACTCCTGCGGGCGATACAACAATTACCCGCATGACTAAATATGACTACAACTCCCACCGTTTCTTACAACCTGGTTTCCGCTGTGAAGAGCTGCCTGAAGCGCTATGCCCAGTTCAAAGGCCGCGCCTGCCGTTCCGAATACTGGTACTGGACTCTCGCCACTGTTGTGATTGCTATCATTCTTTCCATCGCTACCGGCGACTTCTCCAATCCGGAGGCAGGTTCCTCCCTTGTGAGCAATCTGTTCCAGCTTGCTACCTTCCTGCCGGGTCTTGCTGTATTCGTACGCCGCATGCACGACATCGGCCGCAGTGGCTGGAACTACCTCTGGGTCTTCCTGCCCATCATCGGTCTGATTATCCTTCTGGTGTACCTGTGCAAGCCCTCTGCCCCCGCCAATGAGTACGGCGAAGGCCCCGCCACACCGGTTGCCTGATATTGCAAAGATACTGATTTTCCCTATACCGGCGCATCCTGCACAGGATGCGCCTTTTTCGTGACTACCAATAACAATCAAACCCCGAAATTGAACAGCCAGCGGGTCATCTGCGTCAACTGACATTGAACATACTTGCCAAAGTGCACGCAAGTGGTAGACTTGTGCGCAAACCACGACCATGAACACACAGGAATTCAACGAACAAATTGCGCAGAAATCCGCCTGGGTAAGCGCAGTGAAACAGGAAATGGCCAAGGTGGTAGTTGGCCAGCAGAAGCTGGTGAACCGCCTGATTCTGAGTCTGCTCTGCAAAGGCCACGTGCTGCTGGAAGGTGTGCCGGGTCTCGCCAAAACCCTTTCTGTGAAAGCCTTGGCCGGCACCATGCAGGCCGCTTTCTCCCGCATCCAGTTCACGCCCGACCTGCTGCCTGCTGACCTGCTGGGCACCATGATTTACAACCCCGAGGAGCGCCAGTTCACCGCAAAGAAGGGCCCCGTGTTTGCCAACCTGATTCTGGCAGACGAAATCAACCGCGCCCCCGCCAAGGTGCAGAGCGCCCTGCTCGAAGCCATGCAGGAGCGCCAGGTGACCCTGGGTGAGTGCAGCTACCCCCTGCCCAATCCCTTCCTCGTGCTGGCCACGCAGAACCCCATCGAGCAGGAAGGCACCTACCAGCTGCCCGAAGCCCAGCTCGACCGCTTCCTCTTCAAGGTGGTGGTGGATTACCCCAGCCGCGACGAGGAGCTCAAGGTACTCGAAATGATGAGCAGCACCATGGCCACCCCGCGCACCAGCCCCGTGGTGACCGTGCAGGATATCGATGAATCCCGCGCCCTCATGGACCAGATCTTCATCGACCCCGCCGTGCAGCGCTACATTGTGGACCTGGTACGCGCCACCCGCACCCCTGAGAAGGTGGATTCCCGCCTGGAAGGCATGGTGCGCGCCGGTGCATCTCCCCGTGCCACCATCAACATTGCCCTGGCTGCCAAGGCTCTGGCCTTCACCCGCCAGCGTGGCTATGTGACCCCGCAGGACGTGAAGGACCTGGCACACGACATTCTGCGCCACCGCATTCTGCTCTCCTACGAGGCCGAAGCCGCCAACAAGACCAGCGACAACGTCATCGACAGCATCCTCTCGAAGGTTCCCGTGCCGTAAACCGCCATGGACAAAACGCAGGAAATCATGGAAAAAGTGCGCCGCATCGAGCTGCAGGCGCGCCGCATGTCCACCGCCACCTTTGCCGGGCAGTATCGCTCCGGCTTCCGTGGTCAGGGGCTTGATTTCGATGATTTCCGCGAATACCGCGCCGGTGACGAGCCCCGCTTCATCGACTGGAAGGTGACCGCACGCACAGGCACGCCCTATGTGCGCACTTTCCACGAGGAGCGCGAGCAGGTGCTGCTTCTCGCGGTGGACGTGAGCGGCAGCATGGACTACGCCAGTGCCGGCATCGCCGACACAAAGCGCGAGTACGCCGCCCGGATTGCCGCCGTGCTGGCCTACAGCGCAGCGCTGAATGGCGACAAGGTGGGGCTGCTCATCTTCGGACACAAGCCGCACTTCTACCTGCCGCCCGCCAAGGGTATGAAGCAGTGCCAGCGCGTGGTGCGCGAAATCCTCAGCGCCCCAACTGCCGGCAGCGATGATACGGTGGAGGAAGTGGCAGCAGAAATCCTGCGCACGCAGCGCAAGAGCGCCATGGTATTCCTCATCAGCGATTTCCTGGCCGAGGTAGATAAGCAGGCCATCGGCAAGCTGAACTTCCGCCACGAGCTCATTCCCGTGCGAGTGAATGACCCCGCCGAAATCGAGCTGCCACCCGCAGGCCGCATCTGCTTCCGCGACCCCGAAACCGGCGAGCTCTTTGAAGGCGACCTGAGCGACAAGCAGCTGCGCCAGCAGCACGCCAAGGCCATGCAGGCGCACCGCGTGGAGTGGCAGCGTGTATTCAACCAGCTGGGAATCGACTCGCTCGATCTGCTCACCACGCAGGATTTCATTCCCGCCCTGCGCAAAATGTTCAACCGCCGCAGCCGCGTATTTGCGCATTGACCTATGGGTAACGATATTTTACAGGCCATCCCCACGCTGGAGCAGGATATCCCTGCCGACCAGTTCATGGTGCAGAACTTCTGGGAACCCTTTGCCTGGGCCTGCGCTGTGCTTGTTCCGCTGGCAGCCCTGGCCGCCTGGTGGATTTACCGCCGCCGCAGCCGCGTGGCTGTGCCCGGCACCACTCCGCTGCAGGATGCTCTGGCTGCCCTCGGCGAGCTGGATGCCGACCTGCCCGCCATGCGCGAGTGTGCCCTGCGCCTTTCCATGATTCTGCGTTCCTTCCTGGCTGGGCAGACGCAGGACCCCGCCCTTTACGAAACACACGAGGAATTCTCACAGCGCATGGATTCGCTGGCCAATGTGCCGCTGGTCTGCCAGTATGAAACACGCGAGCTGCTCGAATACCTGGCCGAGTTCAAATACGCAGGCGACAGCGGCCGCGATGCCACGGGCGCTCACCAACTCGTGGAGAGGGCCCGTCAGCTGGTCTGCCGCATTGAGCAGGCGCAGCAGCAAGCAAAGAGTGAGGAGGTGGCATCATGATGCTGGCCGCCTCCACAGAAGCGGTGGTGGAAGCCACGCGTGAGTTCACCTTTGCCCAGCCAGGCTGGCTCTGGGCTCTGCCCGCCATCCTGCTTTTCCTTTTCCTGCGCCGCCGCCGCGGCACCACAGCCAGTCTGGTGCACCCCACTATCCGCTTTGCCGCCGCACGCCTTCACCGCCCGGCCACGCTGGCCGGCCGCATCGGCCCCATCTGCATGGCTCTGGCCATGGCTGCACTCATCGTGGCGCTGGCCCGCCCGCAGTGGAAGAACCAGCACACGGAGCAGACGGTGAGCGGTATCGATATCATGATTGCCTGTGACCTTTCCGGCTCCATGGCAAGCCAGGACATGCTCTTCACATCCAAAGACAGGCTGGGCCGCACACAGCGCGCCGCTATCGACCGCCTGACCGCAGCCAAATACGTCATCAGCGAGTTCATCACCGGCCGCCCGAATGACCGCATCGGTCTCGTGGCCTTCGCAGGCAAGGCAAAGCTTTGCAGCCCGCTCACGCTCGACCACGGCATCGTCCGCTATATCATTCAGGAATTCTACCTTGCTGATGACCGCCGACCCGGCTATATCAGCGAAGATGGCACGGCCATCGGCACCGCCATTGCCTCCGCCGCCCTGCGTCTCGATGAGCGAAAGGAAACCAAGAGCAAGGTGATTATCCTTGTGACGGACGGCATGAGCAACCGCGGCAGCATCTCCCCCATAGATGCCGCCAAGCAGGCCGCCGAGCTGGGCATCAAGATTTTCACCATCGCCATCGGCAAAGATGAGCGTCTCTCGCGCTACACCGCCAATGTCGACACCTTCGACGAGAAGACGCTCAAGGAGATTGCCCGCATCACCGGCGGACAGTTCTACCGCGCCAGCAGCGGCGCTCGTCTGAAAAAGGCCTTTGAAAATATCGACAAGCTGGAAAAGACTGAGGCTAAGCGCCGCACGCTCATCAGCTTCGATGAACTCTTCCCCTGGCCGCTGGCCGCAGCAGCCCTGTTCCTGCTGCTTGGCATTCTGCTGAACTTTGCCCGTCGCCGCTCAGCCCCCTGATTCAACGCCATGAGTTTTCTGTATCCCAACGTTCTGTGGTTTCTTCTGCTGGTGCCCGTGCTGATTGTGCTGGTGGTGCTGGCCTGGCGCAGTGCCGGCCAGGGCTGGCGCAGGCTGGTCTCGGAGCAGCACCGTGAGCTGGTACGTCGCCGCCCGCTCTGGCGCACCGCTCTTCCCGCCACCTTTGCCCTGCTGGCGCTGGTATGTGTCATTGTGGCCCTCGCCCGCCCCATCAACGGCTATCGCGAAGGCGGCGCCACCACCACGGGACGCAATCTGCTCATTGCGCTGGATATTTCCCGCTCCATGGAAACGCAGGACGTGACGCCTTCGCGTCTGGCGGAGGCTCGCGCCGCTGCCTACGAGCTTATCGATGCCCTGCCGGGCGACAAAATCGGTCTCATCGTCTTCTCCGGCGAGGCTGACCTTGTCGTACCTCTCACCTACGACCACACCGCCCTGCGCGATGCGCTTGACCAGGTGAACCGCAGCTGGGCCGGCGTAGGCGGCACCAACTTCGGTCTGGTGCTGCGCAAGGCCATGCAGGATTTCAAGCGCAGCGCCCCCGAGGGCAGCACCAATGCACTGGTCATTCTCAGCGATGGCGAGGATACCGTCAACTCCTCGCTCGAAGTAGCCGAGGAAGCCAGGGAAAAGGGACTTCTCGTGATTACGGTGGGCATCGGCACGGCTGCGGGTGGTCCCATTCCTGATGAGCGAGGCGAAAATGGCCTGTGGCAGGATGCCAACGGCAAGCATGTCATCAGCAAGCTCAACACAGAATCCCTTCGCCGATTTGCCGAGGCTACAGGAGGCGATTTCTTTGTGATGGATTCGAATGCCAACCTCACCGCATTCACCCAGGCAGCAGTGCGCAAGATTGACACACACGAGGAGGCTTTCTCCATCAACAAGATTCCAAACGATTTGTTTGCGCCCTTCGCAGGCGCTGCGCTCGCACTACTCGCTCTTGCCATGCTTTGCAGCACGGAATGGAAACAGGCTAAGAGCCTTATCCTCATTCTCACCATCGGTGGCATGACACCCTGCATTCAGGCTGCACCTCTTGCTGAAAATGCAGCATCATACAGCCAGGGGCTCGCCCATATGCAGGCGCAGGAGCTGGATAAGGCCAAGGAAGCTTTCTCCCTTGCCCTGCTGGATGAAGACAAGAACCTGCAGGCTGCCGCGCTCTACCAGCTCGGGCAGGTGAATGCCGGCCAGACCTTCAACGAACTGCGCGCCCTGTATGGCAAAGGCAGCAGCACGGCAGATGAAGGACTGAGCGAGGATGAACAACCGGCCTCTCGTGTCACCCCGGAAGCACTGCAGAAGATTGTCGATGCACTCAAGCTGAATCTGCATCCCTATCGCGATGCCCTGCAGCTACAGCCCTCCCTCACGCGTGCGCAAAAGAATATCACCCGCATCGAAGAGCTTATCAAGAAGCTGGAGGAAGAAATCGAGCGTCTGAAGCAGCAGCAGCAACAACAGCAGCAGCAACAGGATAATCAGGACCAGCAGCAGGAGCAGAAGGACCAGAATCAGGATTCTGACCAACAGCAGGACAAGGACAATCAGCAAAACCAGGACTCCGACAAGCAGGACAAGGACGACAAGCAGCAGGATTCTGAGAATCAGGACAAGCAGAACCAGCAGCAGGATAAACAGGACCAGCAGGACGGCGAGCAGGATAAGCAAGATAAGCAGGACGAGCAGCAGGGACAGAATGACCAGCAGCAGGACCAGCGGGATAATCAGCAGCAGGAGCAGAAGGACGACAAACAGGACCAGCAAGGCCAGCAGCAACAGCAGCAGCCCCGCCCCGAAGAACAGCAGGAGCAGCCCAGCGATGAGGAAAAGGCCCGTCAGTATGCAGCCTCCGTGCTTCGCAGCCATCTGGATGAAGAACAAGGCTCGCCCATTCCCCACGCGGATGTGCAGGTGCGCCCGCCTGACAAGGACTACTAAACACCCGACACCATCTTTTACATGAAACACATTATCAATCTTTTCTACACACTATTCTGCTGCATCGGCAGCCTGGCCATGGCCGAAATTGTACCGGTCTGGTCGGTGGATGTTGCCGTGCCCGGCGAGAAGGTAGCGCTTTACCTCGTGGATACCGACATCGGCGAGGATCTGTTCATGATTCAGAAGCGCCCGACAGTCTCGAACGCCGCGATGGAAATCATGCAGCACTACGCCGGCGCCAACCCGATGGATGCCAACCGCGCCGCCATGGAGGTATATCCTCTCCAGATTATCCCCGATGCCCCGGGCGAAGTGCGTCTCACCGGGCTGGAAGTCAAATACAACTCCGGTCGCACCGAGGTCATTGAGGTGCCCGCCCTGCCCGTAGTTTCGCAGAGCGCCATCCGCTGGAGCAAGAAGCCCGTGAACTTCGGTGTGCTCTGGTACACCAATATCAAGGACGGCTACGTGCACCAGCCTATCAAGACTGCCGTCAAGATTCTTCTGCCCGGCGGCGTGGACACCATGGGTGCACCGCAGATGAGTGCAGTAGATGTGAAAGTGGGCAATTTCCAGCCCACGCTCCAGGGTGTGCTGGCCATGGTGCACAACCAGGCCATGGGCACCACCACCGCCTACGCGAAGGGCCAGACCTGGCGCACAGTAGATTACACAGGCACCCTCACTCCGTTCCGCGAGGGTAATTCTGACGTGGCGGGCAAGATTGTGCTCGAGCAGCGCCAGGGCTTCTTCTCTATCATGCGCGCCGAGGCCGACCTTCCTGTACTGACTGTCGGCGCCCTGCCCCTGCCCCCGGGAGCCCCGGCCAACTTTGCCGACATGGTGGGTGAATACAGCATCTCCGCCTCCACCCAGGCCAAGACACTTGCCATGCACGAGGCTGTGGAAGTGGAAATCACGGTGAAAGGCACCGGCAACCTCGAGCAGCTTGAATGCCCCAAGCCCGCCGACGCTGCAGACTGGAAGCTCGTGCCCGCCACCCGCAAACCCATCGTCGGTCCGAATGGTGAGACCATTGGCATGGTGTTTAGTCAACTCCTCCGCCCCACGGCAGAAGTCGGTGGTATTCCTTCATTCTCATTCTCTTTCTTCGACCCGAAGAAGATGGAATATCGCCAGGCTGCCACGGCACCCATCCCGCTGCAGTGGCGCGACACGGAAACCACGGGCAGCGGCATCCAGACCGCAGTGGCTGCTGAGCCGCCGCCTGCAGGCACCGTACCTGTGGCTGAAATGACCGATATCTACGGCTACATGCCCCGCGCCATGTACGGGCGCGATATCACCCTGCCGCGCTGGATGTGGTACCTGCTCTACCTGCCCGCAGCTCTCATATTTGCCACTCTCATCATCAACGCTCTGCGCAGCAAGCTGGCCGCCGGTGCTGCGGGACGCGCACGCGACCGCGAACTCAACGAACTTGCTTCCCGCAAGGATGCCCTGAGCTTCCTGAAAGGCGTCGGCGCTTACATCGAGACCCACGTTGCGCCCGGTAGCATGACACCAGAACTCCAGAAGATTATCGACCGCCGCGATGAGGAAGTCTTCCGCCCTGATGCCCGCACCAGCATCACCCCGCAGGAGCGCAACATCATCATGCGCACGCTGCGCAACATCGGCACAGGTGCAGCCCTGCTCTTCCTCTGCCTTGCCCCCCTGGCACAGGCCAACACCGCACAGGATGACTACAAGGGCGGCCAGTACAGCAAATCCATCGCCAAGCTCGAGGCCGTGGAAAACTACCCCGACGCCCTGCGCCAGTACAACATGGGCAACTGCTACTACCGCCTCAACCAGCCCGGCATGGCAGCCCTCTGCTACGCCCGCGCGCTGCAGGAGAATCCCGGCCTCAAGGAGGCCCGCGCCAATCTCGCCTTCATCCAGCGCAAGGAGGGAGCCCTGCTTCCCAGCGGCACAGTTACCGATGATATCTTCACGCTTCTTTCACCTTCTCAGCTCTGGGTATGCACCATCGTGAGCACCGCTGTGCTGCTGCTCTGCATCGGCCTCCTCATTATGCGCCGCAAGGAAAGCAAACCCTGGCTGCAGACCATCACCGCCATCAGCCTGGGGGCATCCCTGCTCTGCGCCGCAGACTGGGGTTACTACACCACCCGCCAGACTCCTGATTTATCTTCCCTGCCGCCCTCAGACATCGCTTATATCCTGAAAGCCACTCCCTTGCGCAGTTCCGCTGATGCCCAGAGAGCAGGTATCATGACACTTCCGCCCTCCACCCCGCTGCACCTGCTGGCCAGCCGCGGCAGCTGCGCCTACGTGGAAACCTTCACGGGCGTGCGTGGCTGGGTGAACACCGCCGACACCGCAACCCTGTCCCCGAATGGCACTGAGCCGGGTGTACCCCTCCTCATCTCTTTCAAATGAAGAAAAAGCTTCTCATAAGTGCCGGCATTCTCTCCGGTCTGCTGCTTGTGCTGCCGCTGCTCTGGAGCATCGGGCTCTGGTACTACCAGCCCGTAAGCATCCTGCCCGCGCTGCTGGTAGCGGCAGGTGCTGCCTTGTGGTGGAAACTTCGCAAGCGCCCGTCCATCCACCTCGTACTCTGGCTGATGGTTGCCGTCAACATCATCACCTACCACTGCATTCCCGGCCCCACACCCGAACGCTGGCAGAAGCCCTGGGCACTCGCCCCGGTATTTGAGCAGCAGGGCGACCAGCTCACCATCCGCAATATCCGCGATTTCCGCTACCGCACCGAGGAGGACAGCGATGCCCGCTACCGCACCGAGACCTATGACTTAAACACCCTCATCGGCGTGGATTTTGCCGAGTGCCACTGGGACGGCATGACGGCTATTTGCCACACCATGCTCAGCTTCAACTTTGCGGATGGCCGCCATCTGGCTGTTTCGGCAGAAACACGCCTGCCCGAGGGTGTGGAGCAAGGCGCCATTCCCGGGCTCTATAAGAAATACGGCATTCTGTACCTGTTCGGCACCGAGGAGGATCTCTATGGTCTCCGCACTAATATCCGCCACGAGGATTTAAGTATCTACCCCATGAATATCAAGCCACAGGGTGCCCGCAAGCTCCTGCAGCACTATATCGACCTGGCGAAGCAGGCCGAGGAAGAGCATCTGCCCTACAATACCATCTCCGGCAACTGCTCCACAGGCCTTGTCAGCGGATTCCGTGCACTGGTTCCCTCCATGCCCCGCAAGTACGATTTCCTCCCCCTCCACAACGGCAGCATCGCCGGGCTCCTCTTCCGCAGCGGCGCCCTCCAGACCCGCACCGGCGAAACAGAAGAACAGATTCGCCAGCGCTGCTACGTGGGCTATGATATCCCCGTGGATAACTACAGCACCCACCTCCGCGAGAGAATCGCGAAGTAAGAGGGGAGGCCGACCTCATCGGGGAGGCTCTCTAAAGCATTTTTAAGCGTTGGCGTAATTAGCCAAACCTCGACAAATAGAAATTTGGCGAGCCGCAGGCGAGCGGATTTTGAGCCCACGGGGTGGGTGAAAGATGGAAGGCAGGGGTAAGCACGCTTTGCGGGCGCAGCCCCTGCAATAACAAATAGTTGAACGGAGCCCGTGGAACGGGTGACAGAACAAAGGCAATGCGTTAGGCCACCGCTCTGTCACCCACTCCGTGGGCTCTGATTATTTTTTATGTGCCAGCCGGGGCTGCGAGCGCTGACGCGCTCTTACCCCGGCCTACTATCTTTCGCCCACTACGTGGGCTTAAAAATTCCGCTCGCCTATGGCTCGCCAATCTCGGGTTTCTCGAGCAGAATAACAGGGTTCTTCGCAAATGATACCAGCTTGTGCATTTTTCCGCACATTTTTGCTTGCAAGGTAAATTGCTGGTGTGTTAGCTTGTTGATAGACACCCTTTCACTCCCCTATTCTATGAAAATACAACCCGAAACAAATCCACAAATATCCTCTGTTCCCTGCAAGTCCCGCAAAACGAGAGAATACTTAGCCTACCAGCGTCTGGAAGGAGAAGTTTGCTATTTTCCCCACTATCAGACCTCACGGCAGAGAAAATTACCTGCGGGCAAAAAACTCCTCATCGATTGCACCGTGTGGCTTGCAGCAGGCACACGCCAGTGGGGCAACTGGTTCCGCCGTTTAATGACCTACGCACCACAGAGAGATTGGACATTGCTGCTAGATTATACCGTATTCGACGATTTACACCAACTGCTCGACGGTCCTCACCACAGCGCAGCAGAACAGGCCCTGAATCTCATCGCAGAGTTCAGGTCAGCATTGGAGCCGCTCGGTTTATTCAGGGAGCTTCCTCAGCAACCAGGCGAATCCTATATCATGCCTTGGGAGCGAGCCATGCACATCCTGAACCAGGAAGAAAACAGCGTCCTCATCACCAAAAGCATGAGCATACCCGACATCGAGCTCGAATCACATGAAGCCCCCCACCGCATTCACTACGCAGAGAACTATGTCCCACTCATCCGCTGATTCCTTCAAAAGCCTCATCAAGGATATTGCCGCGCACAAGGCCATCACCCTGCTCACGGATTCCATGCTCGGGCGGGCCATGCTCAAAAAGCTGGTGGCACATGCCGGCAAAAAGCTGAATATCCCCCTCTCCGCCGAACCATGTACTGATACCCACGGTTTCTGGCTGCTCCAGGCGGGTGAGCCCGGCGCCAACCTGCACCTTCAATGCCGCATCCGCACCGAAACACTCAGCGAAATCGCCGAACTTGTAGCAGAATCCTGGCTCGAGGATAAGAAACTGGAGAAGGAGCAAATCCTCGCTATCATCGTTCAGGCAACGAATAGTACCAGCCTCACAGCGCGGTCCTCAGTGTAAGCGCCTGGCAGAGGGGGGCTACGTCGTGCACACGGTGCATATCGGCACCGCGGTCGGCGGCCAGAAGGCTCATGGCCACAGTCGGCAGGGCGCATTCCTTCGCCTGCCTGGCATCGCCCAGCAATTCGCCAAGGAAACGCTTGCGCGACAACGCCATCAGCATCGGCATGTCGTGTACACGCAGCTCCTCCAGATGCCGTATGAGTGCCAGATTATGCTCCGTGGTCTTGCCGAAGCCGATGCCGGGATCCAGGCAGATGCGGGAAAGCGCTATACCATCGGCCACCGCCTGAGCCACACGCTGCTCAAAGAAAGCGCGCACCTCGGCCACCACATCATCGTAGCGAGGTGCATGCTGCATTGTTTCGGGCGAGCCCTGCATGTGCATGAGCACCACGCCGCAGGGCATCTCGGCACACACGCGACGCATCGCAGCATCGGCCAGACCCGTGATATCATTCACCACATCCGCTCCCGCCAGCAGAGCCGCGCGGGCAACCTCGGCATGGCGAGTATCAATCGAAATACGCAATGCAGGAAACTCCGCGCGCAACGCCTCAATCACGGGGCGGGTGCGGCGCAGCTCTTCCTCCACCGCTACCTCTGCCGAACCGGGGCGTGTGGATTCACCGCCCACATCTATGATATCCGCCCCCTGCTCCACCAGCAGCCGCGCATGCGCCAGCGCTGCGGGCACGGAATCATGCAGCCCTCCATCAGAAAAAGAATCGGGCGTCACATTCAGAATGCCCATCACCGCCCCACGCGCCGGCAATTCCCAGCATTCACGGGCAAGTTGCCAGCGTCGAGCACAGGTCTTGGCGGGGTTCTCCTTCATGCCCGCAGTATATCCATCGCCCCTCTCCTGGTCAAGGAAAATGAAATTCCTCCGGGTTAAGGTCAGATATCTGCATTCACACCAATCTACCACATCCGAGCTTGAATCAGTCGGGATGGCTTGCTATAATACAGCAGGTAACAACTCTTTCGCCATGAAGAAAAAGCTCCGCATCTTCCTGCTGATTCTGTTCGCCTCGCTTCTCTGCGGGGTGAGCCTTGCGGCATGCCGATTTGCCAAAGCAGAAGATGGCCAGCCTGCAATTGCCGACATCTACCAGGAAGGCCGCATCATCAGGACGGTTCACCTCCCGGGATGGCCTCAGCATCCGCAGGAACTGAGTGATTGGATTGCTCATAACAACACGAAGATTTATCACATCACCCTGGTGACCTATGTGCCGAAGGTGAGGCTGGCTTTCCCGGGGCAGAACCGGCATTTCAATTTCCTTACAGGTGCGGTTTCGGACGGCTCCTATATTCGCAGCGCCACGAAGAAAGACACGCTATTCGTAGATTGGCTGCTCGCCCAACCGGGAACAGAGCCCAGTCATAACACGTGGGCGGGTAATCCGGCAGATATCGACAAATCGGCAATTGGCGAGCCGTAGGCGAGCGGAATTTTGAGTCCCGCCAGGGACGTTAGAGAGTAGGCAGGGGTAAGCCCGCGCAGCGGGCGCAGCCCCTGCTAACAAACAAAAGATAACCGAGCCCCGACGATAGGAGTGGGCGGCAGAGGGTTTGGCTTCAATGTGTTGCATTCGCCTTCCGTCTCCGGGCTTACGCCCTACGCCGTGACTGGCTATCACCCGCTCGCTCTGCTCGGGGTTCAGATTATTTTTATGGTTAGCAGGGGTTCCGTCGCTTCGCGACTCCACCCCTGCCTATTCTCTAACGTCCCTGGCGGGACTCAAGTTCCGCGGTCGTGCCGACCGCAAACTAATCGCCAAACTCGGATTTAACGGGCAGAATAACAGGGAGACCTTTACTTGAGCCAACGCGAATAAACGGTCATGCTAACCCATACCGCTCGGCGGGCAAAGCTCATGGCGCAGGTTTATCCGTTTCCTCCTGTCCGGCAGATTCTTCTGTTTGTTCTGCTGCCGCATCCGGAGCATCGGGCTCACTCGGAGCGATAATGCATTCACTCACCTCAACCGTTGATTCGGTGGTGCGGTTGTGAGCAGATGAAAGAATCATCCCCATGGACAGGGGTACCACCGCATAGACAATCGACAAGAACAACGCAGAAACCAGGCTGCGATTCACGGAGAATCGCAGCAGGTAACGGCCTATCACATACGGCACACCGAGCAGAAGCACCACCACCACAAACAGCCACAACACAGGGTTGGCATCTTCCTCCACAGGTGATGCATATGTAAGTAACAGCGACATGCCTACCGACATAACAAGCGAAAGCGGAACCAACAGTAACGGCAGTGCCACCTTACCCCACCGCTCTACCGTTGTACCAATCGACGCCAGCATGAAACCCACCTGGTACACAAACCAATACCACGCAGCATGCAGTAAAATAACAGCAGCCACAACACCGGCTATAAAGGTCAGGATTCCCACCGGATCATGAGCAAGCATGGGTGCATACGCAATCATCACACCGCCATACTACTACACAAGCATCCGCAAAGCCAGAAAAAAACGAATCACGTCCATGCGGGGGACTTCTACAGCGAAACACGAGGCTCTTTACATTTGCAGCTGATAACTCGCGATTTGTGGGGCCGTAGGCGAGCGGAATTTTGAGCCCGGAGGGCGGTAGAGCATAGGCAGGGGTGGAGTCGCGAAGCGACGGAACCCCTGCTAATTTGATAATATAATCAGAACCCCGGAGCGTAGCGGAGTGGGTGGTAGCCAGTCACGGCGTAGGGCGCAAGCCCGGAGACGGAAGGCGAATGCAACACATTAACTCCGGGCCGCTGCCGTCCCTGTCGGGACTCCGTTTCGTTTTGTTTGTTAGCAGGGGCTGCACCCGCTACGCGGTCTTGCCCCTGCCTACCCTCTACCGCCCTGACGGGCTCAAAATTCCGCTCGCCTGCGGCTCGACAAATCGCAATTAATGTGTTAGTATAGAGCAAATGGCCATGGAACAGACTGACTCCATAAAAACGGTGCGACCTGCCGGTTGCCTCAGCACATGCAAACAGGCGGTGGCGCTGGTGCTGGTGCTTGCGGCGCTGGTATTCAGCTTCATTATGGGTGGCATATATCTGGATATTGCGCAGAGTCTGAGCACCGAGCCCGTATACGAAGTAAGCCCGGAGAAGGTGCATCCGTCGATGGAAGGCAAGATGGTCAAGATGCGTGTCACCGAGTTAGTGGCGGAAGGAGGCCCGCTGGTAGATGAGACCTTCGGCCTGCGCATGGAGAACACGATAGCCATGCACCGTTTCTATCAGGCGAATGAAAAGGGGCGGCTTCGGGTGAGCTATCATAAACTGCATGGCATTCGGGATGCTTCTTTTCATGCACCGACCGTGAGAGCCGGCGACTTTGTACTCCGCGCCGGGGAAAACTTCTGGGAAGACCTGGGATACGAATACATCAACCCCGATGAATTGACGCTCCCGCCGGCGTGGGAGAATCACGTGGTATCCCGCACGAAGCATGATATCACCCTCCGCACAGATGATATATCCAACATGGCTATCCCGCACGTCGATTTCTGTTATACGCGGGTAGCATCACCCTGGCACGGGGTACGCCACATAGTGGGTCGCCAGCACGGCAATGTGCTGGATATCACCGGCAAGAACTGCGGTCTTGTTCGCGGCGAGGAGGAGTTCCGGAGATGGACCAGAGCAAGGCCTGCAATAGGCATGCTTCTGATAGGACCTTGGGAATACTGCTTCTGGATACTTGGTCTGCAAGGCGTGATAACTCTGTGTCTGCTTCCTGCGGTGCTGATATTGCAGAAGCGCGGATACCTGCGTGCTGCCATTGTGGCTGCGCTGCTGGGAATAGAACTCTGCTCACTGGTGGCAATCGGCTGGTTGCTCATCCCACTCGAGGGGCACACCATCCTGAGCAGAACCTATACCGTGCTTCCCTTCCTCGCTGCCACCCCCCTGCTCTATTTCGCTTTACGAAACCGGACGATTCCCTCCCGTTGAGTGCTCCGTACATCTAGCCTTCCTGCCAGATAACGCGGGAATCCGCCTTCAGGCGAAACGAAGCCTTCCAGCTTATTCCCAGAGCGGCTAAAAGACGGGAAATTTCAGCAGCCACGTCGTTATACAGCACAAAGTCCATTTCCTCACCATCGCGGAAAACAAAGAGGATGTGAGCATTCTCATCTATCAGCAGGTCATCATCCTCCCACCATTCTTCCAGCCGGACCAGCTCCCCGGCAAGCAGACGCGATTCCAATCGTGCTAAACGCTCCTGCCCGAGTTTTTCGGGCGTTTTCTGTTCCGGCTGCCGCTTCTCTTCATGAATGGCGCAAAACTCGATGAGGCTGCAAGTGAAAACAGAAAAAATAACGAGCCAAAGGCCGACATCTGCGTCACGCCTGAAGGTAAGCGCAGCCAGCAGCAGCGCTAAAATCAACAGAGCCAGAGCTCTTATGGCACGAAGCGAGAACACGATGCGGGCATTGTAGCAGACTTACTTCTTGGAATATTTCGCCCAATCGGCTGCGGTAAACTTCGTCTTGCGCGCACCGGCACCATGCAGCAAGGCCTCTATCTCCGCATTGCCGAACTCAATTGCCCACCAGAGCGGCGTGTACCCGGCGAGATCGGGGATACGCGGGTTTGCCCCGGCCGCCAGCAGCATGCGCACCAGCTCCACAGAATGCGCACGGATGGCCTCACTCAGCGGCGTCCACTCATCCACATCCGTTTTGTTAGGGCTGGCACCATAGCTCAGCAGCAACTCAGCCAGCTCCGTATATCCCCACCGGCAGGCATAGTGCAGTGGCCCGCCAAAGAAGGCGTCCTCGCCATGCTCATCCGGGTGCACACCGGCCTCCAGCAAGAGACGGATGACCGCCATGCCCACCTTATGCCTCTCCGGGTATGGGAATGCATCCACGCAATCTTCCGCCACATCACTTGCAATCATCACCAGCGGCGTTTCCTCCGGATATTTTCCTGCACCGAATTCCTCCAGCACATAGCTGGTTGTTGCAGAATAAGACTCTTCATAGGGTTCCTCCCGGCACACATCGCCCCACACAACGGCCATATCCTGCTGCCGCTCAGGCGATGCCGCCATCCAGGCCTCCACCTCAGCAGGAATCCCCGCCGCCCGGACAGCAGGCCATTCATCCTCTCTCTTATCCATCAGGGAATAGAGAAAATCAATGACTGGCTGGCAACGTCCAGACTGCTGTTGTTTTTTAGCTTTCCGTTGTTTCTTAGGTTTCGGCATAACTCGTCAGGGCGGCATATTTATACCATTATGCGAGAATGAAATCAAATCTATTCCCTCCTCTTCATGCGGAGTAGAAAGTGTATCTCATGGTCTCCCCCTTGAATCCGTGTTTTTTGCGGTTATGCCAACAAAAATGAAGGATTCCCCTTGTAAGTCACCATTTCGGGGAGTTTCTAACATAAGCATTTTGAGCTTTTCGGTGATTGACAAAAATCCCTAATCCGCTATAATGGCATCACTAGGAAACGTGCGACCTGACAACAACTCCTGAAACGCCTCCAAGCCCTGCCCAGGAAGTCCCAGACGGGGACAAAACCTGGGCCTTATGGAATGTGTTAGACCGCAACTTTCCAATGCGATAAAAACAAATAGGCCGAGCACCGCAACATACGCACGCTTAGTCATGAACATCATCCACAAAATCCTCACCACCTCAGTCCCCGGCCTTGCGACAGAGGCGTGACCAGTGCGCTCTGGTCATTCACCTATTTGATTATACCGATTATGAATCGCATACGTGTTATCATGTTTGTTCTGGTACCGTGGATAACGTGCATTGCCGTTGCTCTGGCGAGTCTCGGATGTCGTTCCATGTACGTCAGCCTTAATCTGGGCGCAAAGCTGGACACCATCGGCAAGGCCGTTCCGGAAGCCCACGATTTCCGGTACTACAGGCTCGATGGAAAACGCTACGTTGAATGCGAGGTGCGTTACCAGAGTCTCGACATTTCCGTAATTGGCAGCCAGTTTCCTCACCTGTACACCATTGATGAGTATGGAGAACTGCCCGCGGATATGAAAACACCGCAGCCAACGCGCTATGTTCTGGCGCTGGATGATAACGAAGTCATCGCAACTGAGCACTTCGACTATGCCCGAGCCATCCGCATTGACAGGCCGGAGGGTAAGGGCCACGACGTACCGGAGCAATACCTGACCCATTACCGCCCCCTGAGTGCCGACCTGGCAGAGCTCATGATTTTCAATCATCCTGTCAATTTCGTCCCGGAAGTCCGCACAGCCGGCAATTACGCCCGCACTCCCCTGGTAGCCCTGGTGTCATATGGAGTAGACGTTCCCGTCACCCTGGCATGCAATGTTGGGGTCTACACCTTGTTCGGTGCCTCCATGTTGATTTGCGGTAGTAAAGAGTTGCTGGTTGAATGCTTGAGATGATGCTGCCGCACGAACAGATACACGCTTAGTCAAGCATATGCCAGACACGAACACAGCCACCGAACTACCTGCAGAGGCAAACCCGCCACAGCCACGAAGCCGCAGGAAAGTACAGACGCGCAGGATACTTGTAGTAATTACTCTGGGGGTGCTGCTTGTATGGGGTGCACTATTCGGCGCGGCAAAGTATTTCTTTGGCTGGAGGGATGTGGATCCGCCTGCATACCACGAAAGCTGGAGCAAGCAGCAACAAGCCGAATTGCTGGCAATGGATAAAGAATTGCGCAGCAATACCAGGCTCGCAGTATTGCCCGCCCTCTATTGGGAGGATGATATGGGGCATCCCCTGGTGCCGCGGTTAAACGATTTGCTCGGTAAACGGAATGCCATATCTGCAGCACTTAACTACAAGGAGTTTGTTGCACCGGTCCGGCAGGCCTTGCACGAGGCCATCAGCACCGGAAAGGGAGATATTCATACCCGCAGGGGCGAACCACTGGCAGTCTGGGCGCTGCGTCTGCAGAAGCCGGATTTATTCCTGGAGCTGGTGAAACGCGGAGCAGACGTGAACCGTGAGTATAAATCGCTCATGCCAACAGCGTCATTCCCCCGCACACTGGCCATCGAGGTACTTTCGGCAGAATACTACCTCATCGGAAATAAAAAGGATGCGCTGAAAGAGCACAGCCCGGAAGCGCACATACAGCAGCTGAATACCCTTCTACCCTTCGGGCCGGAGCTGGGGCTGCCGCATTTGGAAAAGAGTGTATGTGACGCCATTTGCGTGGCAGGGATGGCCGGTTCCACCGAAGCCGCACTTTGGGCCCTTCGTAATGGGTACAAACCGTCCCCGGAATCCCGGCATCTGATACGCTGCCTCCTGTGCAGCGAAAACATGCAGACAGCCCTTCGCGAGCTGCTCAAGGAGCCTTCCATGAGACTCGAAACCAGCTATCCCGGGCAGGCTAATACCACACTGCAGGTCCTGATGCTCCTTGAGAAATTACCCATGCGCGACAAGCTGGAGCTGGCGCGCCTGCTGCTGGAGTCAGGCTCAGATCCGAACATGCTGCCACCGGGGCCGGAAAGCTGCCAGCGTTCCGTACTAGCCCTTGCGCTGAAACAATACATGAATTGCCAGGAAACGGAGAGGGAAGCAGCCAGAGAGCTCATCCGACTGCTGCGCCAACACGGCGCCACGCTGACTCCAGGAGAAAAGCTCTCCGAGCAAGGCCGCACTGAGCTTCAAGTACTTCTTACCGAAGAATAAATACATCTACGTTCCTGAAAGACGGGAATTGCAGGAGCATGTCCCTGCGACTTGTGAGGGCCTAGCAAGCGCAGATGGCCCCCCAAAAAACGCCCTTATTTAATGGCTCCCGCCTCATACCATACGCTTCTCGAAGCGGAAAAAGCCATGTTCGAATCCGGGGGTATCATCGGTTTGCGGCAAATCGGCATCCTGCATATGGGGATCGGGGTGCTTTTCGTTGTAGTATTCTACAACATGGAATCCGCATTTATTCACGTAAAAATGAATATTACGTTTCTCAAAATAAGGGGTTCCGGTTTCCCAGACTGAGGTATCGGGATGCAGTTGCTCGATGGCTGTCCATATGGCGCGACCTATGCCGCCGCCTTGCGTGCCGTGCTTCACATAGAGAAAATCCAGGTGATTGTGCTGCGATTCCGGGTCAATCTGAACAATGGCTCCACCGACCATTTCCCCCTGACGCACGGCTTTGTATGCGACGGCGCCGGCTTTTGAAAGAGATGCATTGATATGACTTTCCGGGAGGATTTCCTCAGAAATCCGGCCATACTCAGCTTCAGCACCTTTCTGGAAAGCCTCCTGCATATCACGTTTAAACTGGGGGATGTCCTCGCCATCCAGCAACTGTATGGAAATCTTCATGGTTAAGAATTATTTGAGGGTACGCGCATTGCTGCGAAATCAGAGGTAGCCGTATCGTTTACGGTAGCGAAGCACCAGGAACACCGAGATGAACAATGCCAGCACTTCTGCAGCCGCGGCGCTCCACCATATACCGCCGGCTCCGAACAACAGCGGAAGTAACAGCACCGCGGCGGCCTGAAATAAGAATGTGCGCGAAAAAGCGATAAGCGCCGAGATGAAGCCGTTGTTCATAGCTGTAAAAAGTCCGGAGGCAAAAATATTGTAGCCATGGAGCGCAAAATACACAGCAAACACGCAGAAGGCATACTGCGCCAGAGCGGTGAGCTCAGCATTGTATCCGACAAACAGGTATGCCATGGGGTAGGACAGGCATAATGCCGCCACGCACAGAAGCCCCCCACCGCCCGTTATCAAGACCAGACTCTTACGGAACAGGTTGCGCAGCTCGGCATGATTTTCGGCACCATGATTGTACGCAAACAAGGGGTTACTCCCCATATCATATCCAAAAATAATGGAACCGAACAGGAAGGCAACATACATGACCACACCATAGGCCGCCACCCCATTCTCGCCATAATATTGCAGAAGCTGATAATTATAAAGCATGCCCACAAAAGAGGCAGATACACCTGTCACAAGTTCAGAGGCGCCGTTGGAACACGCCTGCAACATGGGGCGGACATCGAGCCCAGTGCGGACAAAACGCAGCAGGCTATCATTCGGGCGGCTGAAATACAAAACCGGAACCAGCCCGGCTACAGCCTGGCTCAGGCCAGTAGCCCAAGCAGCACCCGCCAGCCCCCAGTCGAAAACGACGACAAAGAGCAAATCCAGCGCAATATTGGTCACACCTCCGGCCACACTCAGCCAGAACGCCATCTTTGGCTTTTCAGCAGCCACCAGCAAGGCCTGAAACGAACACTGCAGGATACAGCAGGGTAAAAAGCCCAGCATGATGCGACCATACAAAACAGCATCGGGGATGATATCCTGCGTACCGCCCAGCAGGAGACAAACTTCCGGCAGGAACAGAATACCCAGGGTGGCCATGGCCCACCCAATCAGAGCAGCCAATAGAGTTATCTGCGTGAAATAGCGCCGCGCCTGTGTACTGTCACCTTGTCCGAATGTCTTTGCTACCAGTGCCGTGCCGCCGGTACCGAACATAAACCCCAACCCACCCAGCAACATGATGACGGGAAAGACAAAATTGACCGCAGCCAAAGCGATTTCTCCCGCATAGTGCGAAATAAAGAGAGCATCCACCATCGTGTACACGGAAGTCAGCACCATCATCGCTATTGTCGGCAGCACAAATGCCGCCAACTTACGGTAGGTAAAATGGTCTGATAATTGAATGCTCATGGAGATAAAGGGGTGGGGATTCTATACCAACCCGTATGAGATGTCAAGATAGTCCCATCGCGGCGCGTGGTTTCAGGGTCTGTTTCAAATCCGCTGGTAGATTCATGTACCTGCTAACGTGATTAAAGTACAAGGATTACGCATAGGCATAATTAAGCAGTGACGACAAATCCGAGATTGTCGAGCAGTTTGCGGTCGGCACGACCGCGGAACTTGAGTCCCGTCAGGGACGTTAGAGAATAGGCAGGGGTAAGCCCGCGCAGCGGGCGCAGCCCCTGCTAACAAACAAAAGATAACGGAGCCCCGACGAAAGGAGTGGGCGGCAGCGACTTCTGCTTCAATGTGTAACCGTCGCCTCTGCCACCCACTCACTACGTTCGGGGTTCAGATTGTTTTTTATGGTTAGCAGGGGTTCCGTCGCTTCGCGACTCCACCCCTGCCTCTGCTCTGACGTCCCTGCGGGACTCCAAATTCCGCTCGCCCTTGGCTCGCCAATTGCCGATTTGTCTATGATTAACTAATCAACGCATTGTTTATTACATGGACCAGCAACTCTGAAACAGACCTTGGTTTCCTCAGAACGAAATCAGAAGCGACCACTACTCATGCACCCTTTCCCTCATCGGGCTCAAGGGGTGCGGGCGGATTTGCGGGTGATGTGGTTTCAATGATGGGTGGCAGGGCGCCGGGAGGAATACCGAACAAGCCACCGAAAATGCGGACGCCGAGATAAGCGGGGTATTTGTGCCACAGCCCCGCATGGCGGCAGGCTCGGAGGTATGCCTGGTCAGCCTCGCGGCGGGGGAATGGAGCCTCGCCCTGCAGGGCAAAGTAGAGAGCATCGTGCAGAAGGCTGGGCAGCAGTTCCTCTTTGACGGTGCCGCCGAAGGACTCGCCATCCCACACAAAGCTGCGGTGCAGGATAAGGGAATCACCGCGGGCCTCCAGCATCACGCGGTGCGGGGGCAGCGGATGCTTTGCCCGCCAGTACCCCAGCTGCATCTCCGGGTCATGAAAAATAATGTGCCTGCTGGTCTTGAGGCAGAAATAGGGAGCATATTCAGGCATATACTCATACCACCCGCCGCTGCGACCGCCGTATTCCACAATTTCGGGGGCATACTGCTTCATGTTCACAGCATCAATCATCTGGCGGCAGGACGCCAGAGAAAGAAAAGCCAGCACGAAAAGGCACGTACGCATCATCACTCCTCAGTCAGGGCTTTCTGCAGGTGCTCGGCATTGCGCTCCAAATCACGTTTGTGAAAATGCAGGACATGTGGCTTCACTTTGCCGCGAACCTGCAGCGTCTCAATCACGGGGCTCATGGCCTGCAGCATAGCTCGCTCTGCCTGCAAATCGGCGGCAGTGGCGGATTTGTTCGCTTCTGCGCGGAACATGCGGAGCGCTTCCTCTGCCGAGTCTGCGGCATCTTCCTCTGCCAGGCTGTTCAGTTTACGCGCTGCCATGAGACGGGATAATTCCTCGTATATCTTTTCAGCCCGGTCCAGCGCCTCCTTGGGAGGTGCAGATTTTTTCCAATACTGCGCCAGCTGCACCTCAGCCACGGCGGCGGCAGCCAGCAGACAATCCGCCCGGTCATTCAGTCCTTGTGTATACCCCTGGTGCACCAATTTTTCCACCTGTATCGCCCGGGCCTCTGCGCTCTGCAGCTTGCTCCGGCAGACATCCCAGTCACGGCTCGCCAGCGAGCGGGCACGCAGCCAGTCATCGACCAGCTGGGCTTCTCGCAGATCCAGCTCACCGGTAGCGCCGGCGTTGTATAGTTTTTCCACCAGTTTGCGTTTCTCGCGGGCAGCTTCAAACAAGTCAAGTTTATGGAGGAAATGGCCTTTTTCATCACGCACCAGCGGTTCCAGCATGCGCAACCAGGTGAGTTTTGCCTCCAGAACATCCCGGTAAGAGGCCAAACCCTGCTTATAGCGCTCCGGGGCCTTGTCTGCCGCTTCTTCAGCTGCAGCAAGCGCCGCTATATCGGGCATGACCAGCGGATTACTCCACGGCGACACCCCCGTGCCGGGCACAATGTAGAAATTCAGCGGAGCCGCCAAGGCAACACCGAAACCGGCAAGCAGCGCGAACAGGGTAGTTTTCAGCATATCTGCATCGTACACCAACTGCCCATGGGAGTCAAACCTGAAAACCGCGCGTTCCGCCGCATATACCCAATTTTGATTGATAATTATTCCAATCTGTGTTAGCATGCGGGTAGACACCTAGCCACCATGACAACAGCTTCCATTTCCGGTCTTGTTCACTCGGTAGAGTCCTGCGGCACGGTCGATGGACCGGGTATCCGCTTTATCGTGTTTCTGGCGGGCTGCAGCCTGCGCTGCCAGTACTGCCACAACCCCGATACCTCCTTCAAGCGCCAGGGCAAGGAACGCACCGTGGACGATGTGCTCGAGGAAATCAGCCGCTATGCCACTTTCCTCAAAAATGCCAAAGGCGGCGTGACCATCAGCGGTGGCGACCCCCTCTTCCAGCCGGATTTCACCCGCGCCCTGCTGCGCGGCTGCAAGGAAATGGGCCTGCACACCTGCCTCGATACCTCCGGCCACCTCGGCTGCAATGCAGATGACGCCATGCTGGCCGATACCGACCTGGTGCTGCTCGATATCAAGGCATGGAACCCGGAGCAATACAAATTGGTTACCGGCCAGCCCCTGCAGCCCACGCTGGATTTTGCGGAGAAGCTGGCAAAGCGCGGCACCCCCATGTGGCTGCGCTATGTGCTGGTGCCCGGCCTCACCGACCAGCTCGATGACATCACCGCCCTGGCCCGCTACGCGGCCGGGCTAGGCAATGTAGAGCGAGTGGATGTGCTCCCCTTCCACCAGATGGGCAAGTTCAAATGGGGTGAGCTGGGTCTCACCTATCCGCTCATGGATCTCGAGCCCCCTGCCCCCGAACTCACCGACCAGGTACGCACCATCTTCCGCACCCACGGATTCGCCGCCACCACCCACTGATTCAAAAAAAATCTGCCAAATTACAAAATTTAGCTTGCAATCCTCCGCCAGAGCGTGTATATTGTCGCCGCACTTCGGTGCAAGCTCGATGGTGGACGTAGTTCAGCGGTAGAGCCCCGGATTGTGGTTCCGGTTGTCGTGGGTTCGAATCCCATCGTCCACCCTTGCACAAAAAGCCCCGTACCTGATAAAGGTGCGGGGCTTTTTGTGCATTAGCGTGGCAGGATTCGAATCCACGACAACCGGAGGTTGGAGAGGGCTGGGCGCGAGTAAGCGAGCGACCAGCCCCCGAGCCACAGGGCCACCTCCCTGTGGGTACCCCGCGTAAGCGGGGCGAGGGGAGCGGGTAGAATCCCATCGTCCACCCCTCTAGGCGGCGTTTTTAAATAGAAAGCATCGCCTTTTCTTTTTGCCTTAATTCATACAATATCATTCAGTTGCGAAAATAGAATGGCCGAAGATTGAGCCCCGAATTGACCTGAAATCGGGCTCTTTTTACCCCGTTTTTAACCCCTCGGG
>JAZRHL010000010.1:0-61752 GCA_045644745.1 Akkermansia sp. | reverse complement strand
TAAAGCTTTCGGTAAGTGTAATTTCATGGTAAAGTGTTGTAGATGGTGATTTTATCTGGAGAAATGTCACCCGCCTTGCGCATTGGTGGGTAGAGACTATACTCCTGCACCACGCAGTATATCGCATTCAAGATGCGATGTGCTGAGTGGTAGGCAGAGCAACACATCAAACAACTGTTTTGGGAATACTTCCTTATCCCCCTCCCGGCGCGGTGTTTCACCTCGTTGGCGGGGGGGCTGTGGCATGAAGTAGCAGTATTTTTCTGACATATTTGCACAAAATGACAAAATTCTCTACACCAAGGCCTCTTCCGGGGGAGAATCATGAGCGCCAGAGAAGATAAATTCGTGAAATTCTTCAGAAAGCCCTATCGGCACCGTCTTTTCAGCTGTACATCGCATCTTGAATGCGATATAGTATGCTCTGTGGGTGTATTGTGTCTTCCATGCGCAAGAGGTCAGAATACACCGGCAAACCAGAAAACCTTGAAACTCGTATAATATGAAATTACATTTACCGAAAACTTTACTCACAGCAGTATTGGCAGCGCTGCTTTTGGACATCTCGTACGCTGGCACCTTGAGCGGCAATACATACACCATGAGCAATGAGACGGTATCTTCTCTGGATACGACACCATTTGCCAACGATGACGGTGCATTCATTCGCGCTGATAGCGATAACGTAACTGCTACAATTGAAAATCTTATCCATGCAGATGGCAAGAATCTTGTTGTAGCAGGGGCGTGGGGAAATGCAACAGCTTCGTTCCAAAGCCTGACCATTGAAAATCTGGTAATTGGAAGCGCTGAATCTCCTGGTTCGGCTATTCTGAAAGTCGGTGCAAAACAAACGAATGACAACGCGCATCCTGCGCAAGCTGTTACTTTGAACAGCATAACCGGAAAATTAAAAGCTGAGATTTTAGAAGGCTCCACCCTGACACTCGATATAAATGGTCAACACGAGTTGACAGAGGAAAGCATGATAACCGGTGCCGGTACATTAATTGCAGCTAAAGGAACTACGCTTAAACTTAATTTAGAAAGCGACGATAGTTCTGTAAAGTCTGGCATTCAGGTGAATGCTGGTGCCTCATTGGTGTTGGCTCAAACAGACGCACTCGGCTGGTCATCAGGGCAGGCTCCGAGGGCCATCTCCTTGTTGGGGTCTTCTGCAGAAAAAGCTACCATGCAGGTTTCTGGCAAACAGACATTCTGCACAACCCTGAATCTGAGGGGGTATAGCGAGGTTACCTCAGGTACAGCGGGTACTCTTCAATTGCATTCAGGTTCCTCAATTAATGCCAGCGGTATCAACAATGAAATTGCTGTATCATTAACGATTTCCCGTGCTTGCACCATAAACGTGGACGATGGTGGCATCTTGAAACTTAGCGGTGGCCTTTCGGATCACGTCAGTGACTTAGCAGACGACCGAATTATCACAAAAACCGGTAATGGTACGTTGGAAATTACGGGAGGCGCGAATTTTGCGAGGGTGTTCAAACAAAACGCAGGCACTACAGAAATAAGTGGAGCCGCAGCTACTTTCCAGCAAGGGATAAACGTAGCCGAGGGCGCAACATTTACCGCAATATCTGATGTTGTTCTGGGTGGTACTATTGTAAATAATGGAACCGTAAATATTTCCGGTACACTCTCACTTAACCCCATCGATGTCGGCAACTTTGTTCTTAAAAGCTATGGAACAGAATCAGGTAAATATACCGATGGAGAAAACGGCTGGAAAACATACTATGGTAACAGCTATTATCTCGTAGATACAGATAACAGCAATTCTGTTTTAAGGGTAGACACTGATGCTATCAGACTCGGGGAAAACAACAATATTCAACTCGATAAAACATCCGAGGCGGGGAAAATCAGTTTTACATATGAAGCCGCAGGGTACGATTCCGCCTCGTCATATTACGTAAATACTGGAACAGTTCAGGCCGCTTCTAACTATGCGTCTAACTTCGTTATCGCAGAAGGCGCAACTCTGAAAATTTCTGACGAGCTGGCTGGCACAAAAACATACAATGTCACAGGTACTGGCACCTTGGCTGTCTCTATAGCTAAGACCACTGGTCACGGTAACATTGTCGACGCAGCAGGCTTCAATGGCATTCTTGCGCTATCGAAAGGAGGCAATAGCAGCAAAGGCAATGTGGAACTCAACAAGTACAACGACAATACATATCTGGGTGCTGATGCATCTCTGAAGTTGATTAGTGGTAACCACTGGTCTGGGGGTAACACGACGCTCACCCGCGATATTTTACTTGCGGGCGAAGCAGAAGGGGATTTCAAGTTCTGCCACACGGACACGCTTACTCTATCTGGCAAAGTGACTGGTACTTATCTGTATGCTGGTGGTGCGTGGGATCAAAACGTCGATACCTGTGCAGGGAGTACTGCAAACCATTTAAAGCTGAGTGGCGCAGGGTCAGATATCGATAGCGTTAAAATGATTAACGAATCCACGTTAACGGTTGCTGAAACTATGCGTTTTGGTAAGATTTCAGCAAACAAGGTGGTTATTGAAGCAAGCAAGCAGCTGGATATCGGCAAACAAGGTATAGAGGGGGGCTCTACCATTTCTACTTTGGAAATGGGGCAGAATGCCATCCTGAAAATGGGGCAGAATGCCATCCTGAACATGCAAAATGGAGTCTCTACCATTTCTACTATAGAAATGGGGCAGAATGCCATCCTGAATGTGCAAAATGGAGCTGTTGTGACTGTTAACAGTAAGCTGAAGGGTGGTTCTGCGAAAGTAACGGATTCCTCTCTGCTGAGAATAGATGGAAACACAACCGTTGAGGACCTTGCATCGGTGGAATTGAGCAATGGTTCGACATTATCGGTTCGCAATGGGCAATACGGACACACATTTGCCTCGGCTATTAGTGTGCTGGGAACAAATATTCTGACTTCCGGATGGGGCGGGAATGATATGGGCGGAATCAATGGCTCTATCAACGGCTCTGGCACTTTGCAGTTGGGACAGGAAATTTGGCAAGGAAGTGAGACGGGAGACCGCTGGATTCTTAACTCTACGATTTCTGATAAGTCCGCAAATGAAAAGTTAGCCATCAACTCTTTTGCAAATGTCAGAATTACAGGTCAAAATACCTACAGCGGCGGCACCACCATTACTAAAGGTACCTTACGAACAGAGCATTTAAATGCCCTGGGTACTGGTACAGTGAAGATGCAGGGTGGCACGCTGGAAATGGCAGCTGCGCTGAGTGTCACAGCCATGGAATACACCAACGGCACAGTGAACAACGGAGGCCGCGGCCTGAATGTAGGCACGCTGACGGTTGCCGAAGGTGCCACCATGTCGCCCAGCGGCAGCGGCGCGACCACAGCCGCCGTGGTGGAACTGAAGAGCGGAGCCTCTCTCAGCGCGGCTGGCACGCTCACCATGGGCAGTCTCTCCATGGCCGATGGTTCTAAGCTGGCCGCCAGTGACACCATTACCTTGTCCGGCTCTGATAACCGTGTTCTGGACCTGGGTTCCAAGCTGACTCTGGATGGCGAATGGTTTAACAACCTGCTTGCCGAGCTTACCGGTTCGAATACAGCAGCGCTCTTTGCCGGCGTGACCGAACTTAAGCTGAACGGTGTGGCTTACGCCAACCAGGTTGACCTTGCAGACCACTTCCTCAATGTGGAGCAAGGCAAGTATTATCTGGTCTATGCAGACAGCGTGGTGTACGCAGGTCTGGGGGAAGTAATCCCTGAGCCCACAACAGCCACCCTGAGCCTGCTTGCGCTGGCTGGTCTGTGCGCCCGCCGTCGTCGTCGCGCCTGATGCGGCAAGCGGCGCTCAGGCACACGCCAGGTGATTGATATTACGGTTCCCTCCCCGTTCCCGATTCGCCCGGGCCCCGCAGCTTGCTTCCGGCTTATCCACGACCTTGTCCACATGGGCTGCGGGGCGGCCGGGGCAGGGCGGGCGCTTTGAAATTTCACCCGTCGCAGGCGGATTTCTGCAGGGTACGCGTTGGCATAATTAGCCACTTCTCGACAATCCCGGATTTAGCGAGATGAATAACTGGATACCCTCCAATCATGCCAACGCGTTGCAAGGTAAATAAAAAACACCAGATGGTGGAAACCATCTGGTGCGTTTATAAGAGGCGAAATGATTGCTGTTGGGAACCCAGCTTATCAGGCGGCGATGCCGAAGTGGCGCTGGATGTCCTCGAAGATACGATCGCGGAGACGACGAGCCCTCTCGATGTTGCGGGTCTTGAGGGAGAAGCGGAGGCGCTCAGCCGTAGCATCCGGCTTGTGCACCGTCACGTGGCACCACCACACGCCGCGGTTGTTCCACAGGTGGTGGTTAAGGTTGTCGTCGTTAATACGAAGCGCGATCTTGGTCTGTTGCGGGGTCATTTTCTTGAACTATATTCTGAAAGTAATAGGGCAGGCTTTCGCCTGCAGAAGGTGTCCGCGTTCGTTGCTGAACCGCCGTCGCGGTACCTCCGTGGTCTTATTTTCTGGATAGACGCCGGAGGTAGCCGCTCCGTTCAAAAAAAGCGGCAGGATTTAGTAAAGGATCCCGGCCTTCTTGAGCGTGTTGTAGGCGCCGTTCTTGGAAATAGTGCGCAGAGCCTTGCAGGAGAGCTTCATGCGGAGGTAGCCACCCTTGCCACCGTTGAGCTCGGGCACCCAGATACGCTTCTCCTGGAGGTTGGGGTAAACAGTGCGGTTCACCACTTTGGTGACGTGACGGCCGATACCACCCTTCTTCTTGGCAAGACCGGAACGATGGATGCGACGGCCCTTGTGCGGCATGGCAAACGTGATATTGCAGATACGGGACATAAGATGTTCTAGGTGATGTTAAAAAAATAAAGCGGTGCGCTATTTTACACAATTTGGGCGTCGCGTCAAGCAAAACTACAACTTTTACTCAAAATTGTGGTAGTTGGGTAGGAGGGGAGGCACGTATCAGCCTAACTTACGCCGTGTTTTGGCTGCCAGTCCGGCCATCTGGCGTTCAATGCGGTTGAATTTCAGTCGCACAATTTTTCCCATGGTGAGCGCCATGAAATGGCTGAAATTCGAGCAGAAAATCAGCCAGCATGTCAGGAATCTGCCGGTGGTGTGGCGGCGCTGGCGGATTTCGCCGGTCCAGTGGCGCAGGGAGGTGGCGCGTGCGCGCACCCACCAGTTGTACAGCGAGCTGCGCTGGAAGAACAGCCGGGCCTCCTGCGGGCAATCCGGCTGCAGGAGCATATCCTGCTGCAGCAGGTAGGCATCGAGCGCGGCGCCGCTGGCTGTTCCGCCTACATTAGCGTGGAATACATCGGTGGCCGAGCCACCCCAGATGCGGTACAGGGCGGTGGTGTGGTAGCAGGTGCCCATCATCCTGTGCTGCATGGCAAAGCGGCTCCAGCCGATGCCATCGCCGAACATGCGCACGCCCTGCGGAAAGAGGTCTCTGCCACCTATGGCATCGCGGCGCAGCACGGCAGATGAGGAAGAAGTCTGCGCATCTCCTTCCAGAAACCAGTTTACCGCCCAGAAGGTGCAGTCCTCACCATCGCGGATGCAGAGGTCACCGACATTGATTTCCGGGGTGCGCATAGGGCGGGTGGAGAACCACGCATACTCAGGGTGCTGTTCAAAGAACCGCTTTGCTGTGGCCAGGTGGTCGGGCAGCCAGGCGTCATCGCTATCCAGAAAGGCAACATAGGTGCCGCGGGCTTCTCGCACGCCGCGGTTGCGGGCGGAGCATTCACCGCCATTCTCCTGGGTGATGACCCGCAGCCTGGGGTCCGTTTCCCGCTGCAGGATTTCCCCCATATTATCAGGGGAGCCGTCATTGACCACAATCACCTCAAAATCGCGTTCAGTCTGGGCATACACACTCTCCAGCGTCCGGCGTATGAACGCGGCGGCCTTGTAGGCCGGAATGACAACGCTGAATAGTGGATTCTGCTTTAGCATAGTGTTACCACGCTATGCTAAAGCCATGTGTTGACAGAGTCAAGACTATTTATTATTGAAAAAATGCTGAAATGTGAAATAATACCGGTGTTGCGACACGCTTAAGTTGTAACGTACTACAATTTTCGTACCATGAACAAGAAATCAAGATATATCGCCGTGCTGACCGGCGCGGCTCTCCTGCTGAGCAGCTGCACTGTGTATGACTACCCTGTGTACACGAATGCCTCCGTCAGCGTGGGTGGCCCGAATGTGAGCGCTACTGTTTCCTGGACTAACGCCAGCTACGATGCCAACGGCTTCCCGATTTTCGGCTACTACTACGGCCGCCCCGTGTATGGCTACACTGCTGCCGGTGCCGCCATCTTCACCATTGCCGCCATTACGGCAGCCTGCCTTGTGCCGGACTGGGGTCCCGCCACCTGGTACCACGGCCCCTGGCATTATCCGCCCCATGTGCATTATGTGAGCGTGCCGCCGCACTGCCCGCCCGGCCACCACCCCGACCGCCGTCCCCCGCACCACCATCACCATGCCCCGGCGCCGCATCACCCCCATCATTCCGCACCGACCCCGCACCACAAGCCGGCGGTGCATCATTCTCCCGCGCCTCACAAGCCAGCGGTGAATCATAAGCCTGCGGTGAATCACAAACCTGCGGTCAACCATAAGCCCTCAGTCAACCACAGACCTGCGGTAAACAACAACCGCAAGCCTGCCGGCAACATTCAGCGCCCTGCCAATGTGCAGCGTCCGGCTACCAATATTCAGCGTCCGTCGGCAAAGCCCGTATCCCGCCCCGCCAACGTGCAGCGCTCCGCGCCCAAGGTAAACCGCTCCTCCGCTAGCCGTGCCTCCGGTGGCGGCGCCAGAAACATCGGCAACCGCGGCGGTAACCGAGGCGGCCACCGCCGCTGATGCCGGGCGGATTCTCAGCGAGAAATCCAGGTTCGGTTGTTTTCGGAGCGCGGGAATTCAGTCCAGTAAACCATGGTGACTCTTATCGGGACTGAAGTCCCGTGCCTCGATGGAATTTCCATGCCCGTGCCGGGGGAATCCGGCACGGGCATATTTTATTGCTGCTTTACGCCCTGCCGCCTCCTCGCGAAGATTTAGAACCCGCTTCAGCGGGTGATAGCCAATAGCCCAGCGTGCAGCCGCGATAGCGGCGGAACGCTGGGTAATACACAAAAAAAGAACCGGAACCCCGAGCAACGCGAGCGGGTGGCAGGAGTTGTCGCCTTTGCAAAATCCGGTATTCGTGGAATTCACTTTTCAACATCGTGATGATGTTTTCTCAAAAAAGCCTGAAACTCCGCCTCTGCTGATTGTTTCCGGTGGTGTTCCTCCTGGTTTGATATGTAATGGATAACTGAATCTTTATTGGATTCACTTACAGAAAATGCACCATATCCCTTTTGCCACGAAAAATTGCTGTAGCAAATATCGAGACCTTTAATCCACCTGCTTGTGTTGGCCTTGACGGAACGAAATCAGACAGACTCATCGACGCCGGTAGGGAAGTAAGGATGTGAATATGGTCTGGCCTTCCTCCCACCATATACACATGCCCCGACATTGCACGTATGGTGCCGCCTATATAGTGAAAGGCTCGTGCTAAATGCGCTTCTTTTATAAAGCTATCCGCCGTTTTGATATGGAAGATAATGTGTACACTGAGATTGACGAAGGAATGGCTCATAACCACGTTCCATGCTAACATGCAACATAGTGTATGGCAAGTTGAAAGAGATGGTATAAGGCAATGAATCCAATAATAGCACCGGCTCCTGCCACCCACTCGCGCAGCTCGGGGTTCTGATTTGTTTTTATCCGAAACCCAGCGTTTCGCCGCTGATGCGGCTGCACGCTGGGCTATTGGCTGCCGCCCACGGAGTGGGCTCAAGGTTTCCGCCGCTTTCCGTATTTATCGGGACTGAAGTCCCGTGCCTCGATGGAATTTCCATGCCCGTGCCGGGGGAATCCGGCACGGGCATATTTTATTGAGGCTTTACGCCCTGCCGCCGAAGGCCAGGCGGTCATACTGCTCATTGGCGTAGCGGTGCTGCGGGTGGCTCGTGCGCATGTAAGCTTCGTGCAGCGGGTGGGTGGGGTCGTGGGCTATGCGGTGGGCCTCCTGCCGGTGGTCGGGCTGCTGGCCGGTGTGCAGCGGGGCTTCCTCCATGAGACCGGCGGCCTCGAGCATGAGCCGGGCAAAATCCGGGTTAGCGCGCAGGGCGGGGTTTTCCGCCAGCTGCTGCACATCCACCCCTGCGCGGCGGCCCATGGTCTCCAGGAAGGCAGCCACCGTGCCCATGTTTCGCTCATATGCGGGGCCCCAGTCCTGCTGCAGCTCGGCATCTGCCTGTGCCACGGCCTGCTCGTGCGCCTGGCGGGTGCGCTCCAGGCAGCGGCGGCCTTCGGCGGTGTAGCGCTCGGCCAGGGCGGCCAGCGCGCGGGGCGGCACGCCATATTCATAGGCAACGCTGCCCAGAGCCTGCACCAGCTCCTCGTCCCAGAGCTCATCGGGCGTATCCTGCGGGCGCTCCATGGCAAACTCCTGCGGCGTGGGCGGCAGCCCCATCGCCGCGCGGAAAGCCTCCATGCGCGCGGCATCTGCGGGGTCGGGGTAGCCCTTCAGCTTCTCCAGATGGGCGTAGCTCTTGGCCAGCGCCTCAGGTCGGCGGAACTTTGAGAGCGTGGCCGCATGCGGCTGCAGCTCCTCGAAGCGGGTGAACCAGCCGGGCTCGAAAGCTCCCTCCGCATTCATGAGCGGTGCGGGCAGCTCGGCGGCCGTTGTCTCCTTATCGGGTGTCGTATCGTTGTCGTTATTATTCATCGTGCTTGTGTTGTTTCTGGGTTGCTTCCTGCCTTGCCAGCGCGAGCTGGCGGCGAATAACCAGGAAGATTTCTCGGTGCGCGTCGCGGCGCATGGCATCCAGCGGGTCATAGCTTCCCGCCTTGCCCTGGAACACTGGCAGATCCGTCTCGAACCGCTGCTCCAGGTCGGCCAGTACCTGCTCGCCCTCGGGGTAGGAGAAAAGCTTCAGCAGGCGGCGGCGCTCCTCGCGCGCCTGCTCCAGCTGGTGGTTGCGGGCGTATATCATGGCAGCGGGGCGGGGGTGGGTTCGGGTTGATTGGCAGCCGCAGCTTCTCGCTGGCGGCGCAGGCGTTTCACGCCCACTTCGGGGCGCAGCAGCTCCTCGGGCACACCATCCAGCCGCGCCGCGAGGCGGAACGCGCGGTCCATGTCCACATGGTCCAGCACAGCGGCATCCAGCCCGCCCATGGCTTGCAGGCGCTGCAGCGTGCGGGCAATGCCCTCTGCCTGCAGGCGACGCATCACCATGGCCACGCGCCCCTGGTAAACAACCTGCGGCAGCTCGATTTCGGCCTCGCCGCGGCGGTTGGCCTGCAGCACCGTGGCAGGCGGCTGCGGAAAGCGCCCCAGGCGGAACAAGAGAGCAAACACACGCTCCATGAGCGGGCGGAAATCGCTTGTGAACAGCGTGAACGAGGGAGAGAACAGCATCACCCGCTCATTCTCGCGGGCATAAACCTCGCTCGCAGTCATCTGCTGCTTCTGCTCGCTCCACAGCTCCAGCATGGGCACGAAGAACGCGCGGCGGATGGATTCCTGCTTCTGCCGCAGGCGGTCCATGCCCACATCGTAGCGCCCCTGGGTGGCCCACTCGCGGGGGAACCCCAGGCTTGCGCTCTCGGGATTGATGAGCGTGCGCCCGCCTGCGCGCAGATCCACCTCGCCCGCCTGGTTCGCCAGCTCCAGAATGCGCGGGAACGCCGCCACCTCGCCCAGAAGGTCGAGGATTTTATTCAAGAACTGCGCCTGGCGGATATCGGGGTACACCAGGCGGGCAGGGGCCAGACCGTAGACACCCTCGCCCCAGCGCAGGAAACGCGTCACCATGTAGGGCATTTCGCGGTAGCCGCTTTCCTGCACGGCGCACTGGTCATCCAGGCTGTAGTAGATACTCTCGAAGGGCATGTTGCCCGCGTTGTCCCGAGCGCGGGAGCGGCGGGTGCGCGGCCGCACCACATGCAGGAAGCGCAGCGAGCCCTCGTGCGGGTTGCGCCCAGCGGCCAGCATGCTGCGGGCGCGGGCACCCAGCGCGCGCTGGCCGAACTTGGCCGCTGCCTGGTGCGGGGTGAAGCTGAATTCGCGCATGAAGGTATCCATGCACCCCTCGTCATCCTCGGCGCACACAAAGTCGCCGCAGGGAATATGGCGGAACTGCAGCCTGCCGCCGCGCGTGCTGCCGCAGTACAGGCAGCCGGTGCCCAGCCCCACGCGGTCCAGAAAGCACTCGTGCAGCTCTGTGTAGAAATTGCTCTGCGCCAGTTCGCGGTTGGCGATTTCGGAGCAGCGGTTGTACCACGATTCCGCCTCGTCCCCCGCATCGGGCAGGGGGCAGCTCCACTTGAACCACAGCTCGTGGCTCGGGGTGATATAGCTCATGTGCCCGCTGGCCAGCTTCTGGCAGGCCTCCACCGCCGTGGTATCGCGCAGTTGGTGGGCGCCGGGGGCTTCGGCCGTATCGCCCGCGTGGTCGGTGTGGTGGCGGCTGGGCAGCACATAGTGCCGCAGCTGCTCCCACCAGCTTTCCCACGGCGCGCGGGCAGCCTTCAGGCTGTGGTAGCTGTTCAGAATCTCATTCATCATCCCAGTGTGGTGTTGCCCGGTGCCTCGGTGGTGTTCTCCCTGCGGCGGTGGGCGGTGAGTATGGTGGAGAGCAGCCCCTTCTTCTGTGCGGCGGCCTGGTTCTGTGCCTGTTCTGATTCCGTGGCGCTGCTCTGAGTCACCACCGGAATCGTGGTAGTGGCAGCCCGGTAATTGGTTGTGTTACTGAATCCCATGGTCTTGTGTCGGGTTGAGTGTGCGGCAGAACGCGGACCACGCGAGCCGGTGCGGCTGCGGGCTGCGCTGCCCGCGCTGGAAACAAAGCCAGCGAAGCGGGGGCAGGGCACCCGCCAGGCGGCGCGCCAGCCTAAGATTGCCCACCAGCAGGTGCACGTACCACGAGTCGGGGCAGGGCTGCACCAGCTCCAGCTGCGGCCACAGCGCGGGCTCGTTGCTCAGCGTGGGCTTCATGAGCACCACCAGCTGCGGCATGAGCAGCACCACCCCCTGCGGGTGGGCCGCCAGCGCGGACAGGTCCTGCTCCATGTCTCGCCCCGCGGCCCGGTAGTAGGCGGCAGCGCCGGCTCTTGCATCCGTGTTCATGGAGGGCAATTTAGAGCATAGCGCGCGGTGCAGCCAGTCTGCAGGCGGCGGGGGCATGCCTTCGGCCGGCGGAAAGGCGAGCCGCGGGGGGCTGAGCTTTTGCCATGGGGCGCCGGTTGTGGCAGATTCTGGGTGCGTACCGCAGCAGGTACATACACCACTATGAATACAGCCCCCGAAAACACACCACCCACTGTGCTGGATATCTGCAACATGGCGCTCAGCCGACTGGGAGAATCGCCCATCACCGCCATAGACCCGAACGGCAACCTTCCCGCCCGCCTCTGCTACATGCACTACCACCCTGTGCGCCGCGAGGTGCTCTGCGCTCACCGCTGGAGCTTTGCCACCTGCACAGCCAATCTGCAGAGCAGCGAAAACACCTCCCCCGGCAGCATGCACCAGCTGCGCCACAGCCTGCCAGCCGATTGCCTGCGTGTGCTGGCGGTGAATACCCGCAGCTGGACCCTGCGTGGCCGTGCCATCTACACCACCACCCCGGGAGTACGCCTGCTCTACATAGCCGATGTGGAGGATCCCGCGCTTTTTGAACCCTTGTTCACCGAGGCACTCACCCTGCGCCTGGCGTGGAAGCTCTGCATCCCCCTCATCAACAGCACCACTGCCCGCCAGGCCCTGGGCGAGGAATACCAGCGGGTGGCCCTGCCGCAGGCTGCTCATTTCAATGCCGTGCAGCACATGTCGAACGATTCCCACCCGCTTTACCGCCTCTGGCGCTCATCTATGATGAGCTAAATGAATAGTGAATAGTGAATAGTGAATAGTGAATAGTGAATAGTGAAAAGTGAAAAGTGAAAAGTGAAAAGTGAAAAGTGAAAAGTGAAAAAAACTCCGCGAGCCTTTGGCTCGCCTGACTCTTAAATCGTAAATCCATAACCGTAATTTTCCTGTCTGAGTACCAACACATAGGCGGGCGAATGCCCGCGGAACTCAATACATCCAAAATTCAAAATTAAAAATTCAAAATTTTCCTTATGAAAGCTATAGATTTTGCCTGCCGTTTCCTCACACGCGTGCACCGCGATGATTTATCCCCCGCCGCGCGCCTGGTGCTGGTGGCCGTGGGCGCCGGGCTCGAGGAAAAGGAGGATATTGCGCGCGAAACGGGGCTCTCCCCCAGCGTGTGCACCACCCAGCTGCACCACCTGCTCTCGCTGGGCGAGCTTCGTTGCCTCAGCATGCTCAGCGGACGCTATGTACTCTCCCCCGCCGGCAAGTCCCGCCTTCGCCGCCTGTTCGATTTCCACGCTGCACCCCATGGCTAAGAAGAAATATCTCACCATTGAAGAAAAGCGCAGCTGGTTGGCAGATATCTTCCGCGATTCCAGCGGCGAATACAGCCAGGCGGACAAGTTCAAGGCCATGATTGAGGATACGCGCCTCGCCATGCTGGCCGAGGAATCCGGCAAACCGGCTCCGCCGCAGCTCGGTCTCCCCGGCATTCCGGCGGAGCTTCTGGCGCATCTTCCACCGCCACTCCCGGAGCAAGGGGCGTGAGAATAAGGCCACGGCCCCGGTGAAACAGGATTTGCCGAATGCGGATTTCTGGAAGATGAAATCTGCATTCCGGCAAATCCGATTTTTTTGCCCGGCGGCGGCTGATGTTTCCTGAGAGTGGGAGAGACCGGCAAATGCTGTGGCATTGCATTTGCACCTCATTTCTGAGTATAAGTACAGCGACACGGCGTGTGCACATGCCACCCCGTAACCCATGACCCTGTACAAACAATGCCACAGATACTGAAAACTACCCTGTATTGGAGATATGAAGTGAGCTCGCCTGAGGCCTGCTCTGTAACCCTGGCCGATGGCTCCTTGCTCTGCAGCGTGGCGCCGGGGGTGCCTGCCGAGTTTGTGGGAGATGGCCGCCCCGTCACCCTCTCTTCAGATGCGGCGCGCATGCTGCCAGTTGCTGCCAGACCGGTGCAGCAGGCTGGAGATGCCCCGGCGCTTTCTGCCACGGGCGAGCCTGTGCTACCGCTGGAGACCACCACGCTGGAGGTGCAGCATGCCACATGGTATGAGAATGCGGCTCAGGGCAGCATATCGGTGCAGCCCGCGGAGTGGCGGAATGAGGTGATGACCTGTTACCTGAAGACGGCGGTGCCGGTCAGCCTTTCGGGTGTGACTTGGCTGTATGGTGAGCCTGCGATGCTGGAGGGTTTCACCTTTGTGATTGCCCTGCAGCAGGTGGATGCCTCTACTGTTCTTGCTAACCTTGCCTATACTCTGAAGCGATGATTGCTGCCGGATTGTGCCTGATGGGCGGTTGTTTCGCCCAGGATGAAAGCTCGCAGGTGGTGGAGACCTACTGGCCTGCCCATTCTGTGCGTGTGAATGGCCGAGACGTGGTCATAAAGCCAGATACGGACGGCGATTTGACCACCCCGATATGGCGGGAAGAGGGCTTGTATATCGAGGCGAAGGTGGAGAACCTGTCGTGGACAGCTGGTGGCATCATTATGTCTTTTGGTGTTTGGAAAGGGGGCGGCCAAGCTAATGACGCGCTTTACATGGCCACAGCGCATGATGGTCATATCGGGCCGCAGGCTTTTAGTTTGGGCCGCAGCTTAAACTCTGGTCTCAGACGATTGATTGTGGATGTTCCGTATCCTGTTGATTATATGCACGTTGTGGCGCATAATCTCGACTTCTCGCTGGATGTTCCGGGGCATTACCTGACTGCCCGGGCTGAGCTGGGAACGGATAAGACGTCAACGTTTTCCATTAATCTGCGTGGGGCGAACAATGCGTTTGATTTTGTGGTAAGTGGCTGGTGCGATGACGTGCGCGGCATGTACTACATGAATCAGCCTTTGTTGTCGGTATCGCATGCGGAGGCTGTTTTCACACACGGATTTAATATTCTGACTGAGTTATGAGACTGTTTGCCAGATTTGAGAGCGCTGATGGTGAGTATGTGGATGCCGCAGGGGTGCGCTTCGCGGTGTCGGAGGTGCGCCGGGTGCGGAATGCTGCAGGCGTGAATGTGGGGTATGAGGCGTTCCCTTGCCTGCAGGATGCGCTGGAGGCTTGGGGGCTTCGAGTCAGCCCTGTTGAGCTGCTTTCTACGCCCACCCAGGGTGGATCACAGCCTTAGCGTTGAGGGCGTGGGGCGACGTCAGGTGTTTCTGCTTTCTCTTGAGGGATGTTTTTCAATCTCCATGGTTTTGTGGTACAAAAAATATTCCACTTTTTAGTTCAAGCCTTGATTTGCCGTCGAATAAATCTCAAAACGCGAATCAGGAAGATGATACTTTTGTACAACCCACCCGACGTTTGTAATCTCGTCGGGCCAAACTTAACGCTGTTCACAAGTCGGCGATTCACTTCAGCCAAAGACCACTTCCTTAGCTTGTGCAAAATAAGAGGCCGCACTTCCGGAATCTGTTTTTTGGGACGCACATAAACGACATCCTGTCCTTTGTAGATGTTATTAAATGGCTCCTCTTTTAGCTCTAACCCTGTATTCAGCGAGCTTAATGCTCTATTTCCCTTTTCAGTATTGACCAATATGGCAGATATTCCCTTATCAATAGGCCACTCTTTGTGATGATTTTCTACGCCCCAATAATCTCCCAGCGTTATATCTCCCTGTCTGGGGATATGCGCGTAGGGACAGTTATAGCAAACCTTATTCAATGCTTTATCACATAGGAACATGCGCATATATATATCCTTATCCAATGGCATCGATTCCGTCGAACCATCAGAGTAGTGCTTTGTCACATGAAAGCACAACCATCCTTCCGGTTTATCGCGGAAAGATACGTAATCTATCGTTTTACCTGATTTAGCCTCATTTTCTGCAATATATTTTTCTAATATGAGATGAGAGGGCGCACCGTGGCATACGATATCAATGGTTAGCAAATTATAGAATGGCTTACGCAAATACTTATGTAGTGCATGAACTTGGCATGGTGTTCCGCTAAACAATACCCGTCTTCCTGTTTTCAGCTCTGCTAAAACATTTTTATACACAAGTCCAGGAACTGTAGGTGTGTATTTGGAACCTCGCATACGAGCGAGTGCGTGCTCACTTCAGGCTTTATCGAATGCTGCTGTTAACTTATCCTGCCAAACCACTCCAAATACAGCATCTTTTTGTTGAATTGCCCATTGTGCAAGGGCTGTAAAAATCCCACCACTAGAGCTTTTGAGGTGGATTTTTTTCATTTTTATTCCATCCTCCATATGCAATGACGGATGAAATTATCATCCTTATAATTCAGTGAATCTTCCAAAGCTATGCATTTTTTCGCGCACAGCCCGCAGTTTATACAGGCCTGCGAATCAACCACTGGGACAAGGAAACCATCTTTGCTCCATACCATGCGTATGGCGTTTTTTTGAGCATACGTTTGCACACAAGCCGCAACCGGTGCAGTTATCTGGTGCAATGATGGATTTATTTTTCATTTTCCACGTTTGAGCGATTTTTGCATACATGTTCTAGTATAGAGCTAGGCTTGACGATTTTCAAAGCATGAAAGACTTTTGCTCGAATTCCAGGTATGAATCTCACAGCTAATATGTAAGTATATAGCCGTTGAACAAATGAGCCGTACTTTTGAGAAATGTCCAATTTCTCTATAGCATATTTAGTATGTATCTCTTTTATGAGGTATGGGGGGGCGTTCAATTGAGAAAGAGTGAAGCGTAAAACTCTTTCGCACATATTCTTATAGGAAATTAACTTTTCGAAGGAAGTGTTAAAATGAGAGTGACTTTCTTTTCTGACTAGATAATACGCCAATACGTCAGGTAATTGCCAGCAAGGGGATTTTTCAGCAATGGGTAGCATCATCTGCCAATTTTGGCCTGCCTTTTTCTCCACATAGATTTCTCGATTTGGAATGACTTCGTCTAGGCGTTTCATACGAATCATGCTTGCTACGGGCGCGAACCATGTTCTTGAAAAAACGAGTTTCTCGAAGAAGTGATTTATTTCTTTTGCCCCTGTTAAATCTGATTCAAATAGCCCGAGAGAATTTTCAGTCACCTCATCGACCAGTTCGGCATTACATCTGACAAGGCCAACGTCTGGGTGTGAGGATAAAAAGGATACTCTCTTTGCAATGGAATCCGGGGTTAACCAATCATCAGGATCCGGCCATGTCAGATATTGTCCAGTTACATGTTTAAGCGCATTATTAACAGCGCTACTTTGTCCTCCGTTTTCCTGGACAATGTAGAGAACCTTATAACCCTCGGCCTCCAGTTTTGGAAGGTAATTTTCAATAATCTCTCCCGTATTATCCGTTGAACCGTCATTGACTAGGATGATTTCAAGATTCTTATATGTCTGTGAAATCAGTGAACTCAGGAAACGTCCTATATAAGGACCCACGTTATAACACGGGGAAATGACACTAACTAATTCGTTTTGCATATTCTGGAAAATAAGGGCTTGAAAATTCTAAAACCTCGGACAAAACAGGCTCTCCCTTGCGGCAGGAGTGTTCCACATATAGCAATAGCAAGATGGTATACGACAAGCACCGTTATTACTCTATATGCAAGTTCTCCAATTGTCCCTTCGGGCAGATACAGCGAGAAAATGAAGGTCAACAAGAGGAATATCCCTAGCAGAATTGCGCTATACAGCAGATAATTGAGAATATAGGTGAAGAACGAAACTTTGAAATAATCCCGGTAAATGACATACGGCCTAAACCAACTAGGCACGCAGAGACCACTAAACAATATGGCAAATGTTACACCGGCCACCCCCCAGCGCATCGCCAGGAAAAAACCCACGCTCAAATTGATAGCAGCTTGGAAAAGTGGCGCGAACTGATCATTGGCAAACATACCGGCACCTGATTTAATGATATGCGGAGGCACGCGCATTCCCATTACAAAAATGTCTATAGAGATAAATAAAACCGCCAACCTAGGCAGATTTAAGCCATTGCCCAACCATAAATTAATAATCTGGTCACAGCAAAAATAAGTGCCGGTCATAGCGAGACCAAAGAACCAGAACGCTAGAAAGTTCATTTCCTGGAATATTGCGCATACTCTTTCTTTTGGCGCTGTGGCTATTAACTCTCCCGTACCAGCAATCATGGCATGGAAAAATTCCTGCACTATCGACTTCAGCATGCTGGTAATCACTGTATAGTTTGCTAATAAGCCGACAGCTACGAGATTCACCGCATTAGCAATAATGAGGTTAGAGGTTCCGTTGATGCTATAGTCACCAATCTTGTGGAATACCATAGCCCGTACGTTCTTCTTGATAGTCTGGATATCTTCCTTGTCAAGTTTACCAGACGCTTCGTATTTCAGCCATGGCCATTTGTGGTGGGCCATATGGTAGATGATAATCTGGCTAAAAATCCCGAGAGCCATGGTACAGGCCGTCAGTAAAATATAATTGGGGAACCAAAGGAGAACAACTATCGTGGCTCCCATGGTAAGCACATAAAACAAAGTGCGTATATTCTGCAGTATGTAATCCTGCTGCGTTGCCGTATACAGCGTTGAGTTATATGCAAAGAAATAGGGAATAACAGAGTTTGCCAGGAATATCAGATAAATGATATTATAATGGGAGATATGCTCCAGATCTGGCGCAATAACCGTTAGAAAAGGCATGAGTGCCAATCCTACCGTTAGTACAAATAAAGCGATATACCTGTACAATTTGCGGTACAGATCTATTAGCAAATGCACCTTGGCCTGATTATTTTCAGCCAAAGGCTTATACAAACTGAACACGATACTCGAACCAATACCCAGCTCTGCTATGGCCAACATACCCAACACATTGCCCATCAATCCGGCAACGCCTAGATATTCCACTCCCAAGGCATCAACGAAAAGACGTCGCGTATAGAAAGAAAAAAAGAACGTTAGCAGATACCTGAATATAGCCGCTGTAAAGTTCTTGATTTGTTTTACGGTTCTCATGATACCCCTGTCAGATTCTCTTTCAGAAAAGCGAGGCCACGCTTGCGTTCAGTATCGTGAACGGTATTGACTCGTTCCCAATTAATGGGGGTGTTGAGAAGCTGCACAAGCTTTTCTGGTGTGACGTTTGTTACCAGCCTATCCTCCAGCCCAAAGGTACTCAGCAAGGTGTCAAAGCGAGCGTTTCCCCGGCCTTCATTCCCCAGACAGACGAATGGCTTGTTGAAGATAATGGCAAACACGCAGCCGTGGAAGGAATCGGTGAGTACGCATTCTGCATCGCGGATACAACGCAGCCACTGCGGCAGAGAGAGCGGTATGCGATCCATTGCCTTGGGGGCATCGCCATGATCGGTAAGTTGCTGGGGGTAGAGCCCTGTTTGATTAGATACGTCTCGGCAAAGCTGTTTCTTTTCGTCTGTTTCGTCCAGAAGGTAGACAGCCATGCTGGGGTGCGGCAGGCGGCGAGTCCACCAGCGGCGGATAAGTCGGGAGTAATCCTCAGGCTCCAGCAGCAGGGTGGGGTCAGGCATTTGCACGGCTTCTACGCCGAACACCTCACGGCAGATGCGGATGCCGCTGTGCTCGCGCACAGAAACAGCTTTGAAATCTTTCAGCAAACGTGTGCATTCTACGGTTTCTTCCGGAGTGCCTTCCCATTCGTCGGCTCCAAACGAGGCAGCATAGGCAAAACTGCGTTGGCGTTGTTGTTCAGTAGCCTTAGAAAGGAAAAAGAAAGGCGTGTCTTCCAGATATCTGGCGTACACCGCACGCCAGACTTGATCGCTGCCCACTATGAATGACGAGGCTCCTGCGAAACAATCTCCCCAATTCGGTCTTTTTTTGGGGCGCGTGAGGTGCATGAAGAACTTTTTAAATACAATATGCCGCAGCGGAAGCAGGAAACGGGGGAAATGTTTTTTTCGTGAGCCTGCAAGCATGTAGAATAATGTGCGCCAGTAACTGAGTTTAGCTCTTATCCCTTGTGTGCTGCTCCATTTTTCCCAATCCAGGGGAAGATAATCGATGATGCTGCACGATGTGCCAAGCTTGCGTACTACAGCCTGCAGGGCATAAGCCTGAAGTATGCCTCCGTAATTGCAGAATATTGCGTGCGTCAGGATGTGGTGCATGGTGGGACTTGTAAACCGGCTCACTGCATTTTACCAAAGGCAGGTAGCTGATACCAGCTTTTTTTGCGAGTGAGGGATGTGTGTGTAATAGAGGCAGCTAGCCCGATTCTGGTGATGGTGGCTATGCGCCTGCAACTCAGGAAATCTGCGTTTTCGGAGTGTTGCTGCGGCGCAGTACATTGAGCACTGCGTGCCATAGGTCAAACCGCAGCATAGGTGATTCGTTCCCCATCGAGAAGTGAAGGGAAAACAGGGGGATGGGGCCGAGTCGGTACTGGGTGCTGCGGGAGCGTTTTCTGAGGAAAGGGGACAAAAAGCGGGCGGGTAGTTGCATTTGTTTCATGTACCACTTCTTGTGGAGGATGGCTGCCAGCCCGGTTTCAACGGCGTATTGCAGGAATCTGGCAGCCAAGGTGCGACGAAGGTGCGCCGGGCAGAACCTTTCCACCAGGTAGTAACTCCTGGCAAACTGACGACGGATGAAATCATTGTGCAGCGGGTCTAAACCGCTTTTCTTGTGAAAATCGAACACAAAGCGAAGTATGCCCAGGTATTGGTCTGTGTCTTCAATCGTCTTGCGGTCGCTGTGCATGATGGAACCGCGGCGCTGAACGTAGTAGTAACAGGTATCCGGGATGAATGCAGCCTTCCTGACAAATGGGGTAAACATGTAGAAGATAGCATCGTCTTCATGCACCAGCCCATGAGGATGACGAATGTGGTGTTCCGTCATGACGGATCTGCGCCACAATTTCGTGCAGATGCATACGTTGATGTTATCCGTCATTTCTGGAGTGAGCTTCATTGTGCCTTCGTATCTTGTGGCGAAATAACCATCTGAATCAGGGATGCTGTTTCCCTCCTCATCAACCAGCTGGATGCCGTACGAAACTAAATCCACTTCCTCGGTGATACAGGCAACCGCCTTTTCGTAGGTATAGGGCGCGAGGTAGTCATCCGAATCGAGACTAGTGACAAAATCCCCGGTGCTGTGGAGTAGTGCTGTATTGCGTGCGGCAGAAACACCTTGGGACTCCTGATGGAAAACCTTTATTCTGGAATCTTTCGCTGCATAGTCATGCAGGACCTGCAAAGAGTCATCCGTGGAGCCATCATCTACACAGATGATTTCTATGTGCGGATATGTCTGCGCCAGCAGGCTGTCCAGGCATGCCGGCAGGTATCGTGCAGTATTATGCACCGGAACGGTAACAGAAATAGTGATGCTTTTTTCCATGTTCAGCGGCAATAGAAAGGACACTTGGAGTCTAGCTCAACGGCAAGGGCTTGTCAAGTTCCGGATGAGCCGCGCAGTATCGCGCAGCGCCGTTGGAACAAAGGCCCGCAGAATGCCTAGATAGAGGGAAAGGGTAAGAACTATACCTGCAGACAGCTGAGCCAGGCAGGGGAGCTTGTGCAGCAGCAGCGCTGGTAACCAGGTGCAGGCGGCGGCCAGGGCGAAGCCGGGTAGCCAGTCGAGCAGTTGCTGGCGGACGGGGATGTGCATGTAGCGGCGGGTGGCCCAGGTGTTGATGGCGAGGCAGAGAGCGGAGGTGCCAAGTGCGCCCCAGCAGATGGCCTGTACGCTGATGAAGAACATGCCGATGAGGATGCCGATGCCAAAGCATTTCTTAAGGACTTCCAGCCGCAGGAATAGCCAGGAGGGTCCGCCGGCCTTGAGCAGGTTCAGATTGATGATCTGCAGGTGCCAGGTGGCGTAGGAGACGCTCAGAATCTGCAGGTAGGGCACGCATTCTTCCCAGCCGGGGCCGTAGCACACCCGCACCAGCGGCTCGGCAAAGGCTGCTGTGAACAGGCACAGCCAGGCAATGGGCAGGGTGAAGAGCCGCATGTAGCGGCGGTAGACACCGATGAGCTTCTGCGGGCTGTTCTGCAGGGTGCTCAGTATGGGGAAGGTGACCTGCTCAATCATGTAGCAGAGCACCGTGGGGCACATGGCTGCCAGCTGGGCTCCGTTCTTATACCCGGCCAGGGCGGCGGGGGAGTATACCTTACCGATGAAGAAGGCACGGGCGTGGATGTAGGCGGTGTCGAGCAGACCGGTGGCGGCCAGCCTGCAGCTCAGCGGGGCTAGTTCGCGCAGGGAGTCGCGGCTGAAATGCCACGATGGTTTCCAGGGGCAGACGCACCAGAAAAGTACCACTGTGAGCAGGGCTGAGACCATTCCCTGCACCATGTAGGCCCACACGCCCCAGCCCTGCCATGCCAGCACAAGGCAGAGCGGCATGGCAACCAGCGCAGCGCCCAGGCAGATGAGGGCCGGAGCCTTGAACTGCCGGCGTGCCATGTAGTGCGCCATGTGGGTGCTGATGGAGCTGTTCAGCAGCACGATGAGGGCAGATGCCCGCACCAGATTGCAGAGCTGCGGCGCTTCAAAGAAATCCGCCAGCCAGGGGGCGGAACAAAAGAGCCCCAGCGCCAGCAGCACCCCCATGCCCAGGTTGAACCAGAAGAGGGTATCGGCATCCTCCGCGCTGTAAGTCTGCTTGCGGATGAGTGCACTGCCGAACCCACCCGCGGCCAAGGTGCCGGCGGCGGTAAAAAAGATGGCGGTGAGCCCCATGAGCCCCATTTCCTCCTTGCTCAGCAGGCGGGCCAGCACCATGCTGTAGACCAGCGTGACCGGCTGCAGGGTGCATTTCTGCAGCAGCATCCACCGCATGCCATCGGCGGTTTCTCGGGTGACGCGGGACAAGGAAAGTGAATAGTGAAGAAGTGAATAGTGAAGAAGTTACTTCTTCACCTGCAGGTAGATAATCTGGCGGTGGTAGCGGGGGTCGGCGGAATCGGTGGTGAGCACGAGGCGGTTCAGGGCGGCTTTGGCGGTGCTGCGGGGGGTGATGGTGACAGTGTATTCCCGGCCCCGCTTCACTACTTTGGGGGCGTAGTCGAAATCCTCACCGCTCAGGGCGGCAGCTGCTATGTGGGTGATGGGTGAGCCCTGCGGCAGCGAGATGTGCAGCACCTGTGGGGTGGGGGCTGCGCCGCGTTTCCACACCAGGCTGCGGGCAGAAAGCTGCATGGCCTGCGGCACGCGGAACTGCATGCGCAGTGTTACCTCCTCACCGTCTTCGGTTTCTGAGGCGATGGTTTTCTCTACATCGCGGTCAAAGGTACGCGTATCCACTACGGCGGTGAGCTTGCTGCCTTTCACCTGCACCTTGGTGCAGTCGCAGTGCGGCTCGGCATCATCAATTTCCTCTCCCGTGGTTTCGAATACAACCGTGACGCTTTCCTGCCCGAGCTTCAGCGGCACCACCTGCGTGGTGCTCTTGAATGCCGCCATGGCGGGCAGGGTGCAGAGCAGGGGAAGAAGAAGAAGCTTTTTCATGCAGATTAGTCTTTTTTCGGCTCCTCAGGCTTCATGAAGAAGCTGGAAATGACAAAGAGCGCGGCGGCGATGCACACGCAGGAGTCGGCCACGTTGAACGAGGGCCAGTGGTAGCCGAAGGGGAACATCTCCGTCTTGATCCAGGGGAAGGAGAAGTCCAGGAAGTCCACCACATAACCACTCATCAGGTTGGTGAAGAATCCTTTTTCCTCCGCACCGGGGATGAAGAAGCCCTGCAGCAGGCGGTCGGTCATGTTGCCGATGATGCCGGTGGTGATGAGTGCCCAGGCCACGCGCAGCGCGCGGGTGGCGAAGAAGCCCTTGCGGAACAGGCGGTAGAACCACACCAGCGCCACCACCTGCACACAGAGGAACACGAAGGGAGCCCACACGGTGCCATGCCCCGTGCCGAACGCTACGCCGGTGTTGTGCACACGCACGAGGCAGAAGTTCATGAACTCGCTCCCCTGGATTACGGGTATAATCCTGGAGCCAAAGCTGTGCGCCCAGTCGTAGGGGAAGTTGAGCACCACGGCCCACTTGGTGGCCTGGTCGAGGGCGTAGAGAGCGATGATGAGGACGATGAGCCAGATGGAAACGCGGCGGGGCATGGTGGTCGGAATCAGGATAAGGACAGGCGCGCTTCCTGTGTGGAAGTGCGCCTGTCCGTTTGGTTTGAATGGTTATTTATCAGGCCATAACGGCGGCGCAGCGTTCGCAGAGGCCGTCTTCGTTCACGGCGGGCTCGTAGCGGCGGCAGCGGGGGCACATGGCGTGCGGGGTCATGGCGGCGGTGGCGGCCAGCTCGGCGCCGGTGCTTACCTCCAGGTCGGCCACGATGAAGAACTCCTTGGCGAACTGCTTGTCCTGCAGCAGGGCGAGCACGGCGGCATCCTCCGTGGCGGGCACGGTGAGGGTGACCGCGGCTTCGTTGTTCTTCTTGAAGGCCTTGGCCTTAATCTGGGCTTCGATGGCTACCTGAATCACGCTCTTGATCTGCTGCAGGCGGTCGAAGGTGGCGGTGAGGCCGGCATCGAATGCGGGGTCGGCGGTGGGGAAGTCCTGCTCGTGCACGGAACCGGCGTTGCCGGCGTGCTCCCAGGCCTCGTCGCAGGTGTAGGCCAGCACAGGGGCCAGCAGCTTCACCAGCACATCGAACACGCGGGCAATGGCAAACTGCTTGCTGATGCGGTGCGGGGAGTCCGCGGCATCGCAGTACAGGCTGTCCTTGGTCATGTCGATGTACAGGGCAGAGAGGTCATTGGTGCAGAACTGGTTGATAGCCATGAACACCTTGCGGAACTCGTAGCCTTCGTAGGCGCCGCGCACTTCGCGGATGAGGGTGTTGGTGCGCTCGAGAATCCAGGCATCGGTGGCGTCCAGCTTCTCAGGCTGCTCGCCGTTGTTGCCCTTCAGGTTGGCCAGCAGAATGCGGAGGGTGTTGCGCAGGCGGCGGTAGGGGTCGGTAATCTGCTTGAACAGGTCCTCGCCGAAGGGAACTTCGTTCTGCCAGTCCACGCTGCTCACCCACAGACGCACGATGTCTGCGCCGTACTTCTCGTAGAAGTACTTGGCATTGGTGGGCTTGGTGTAGGTGCCCTGGGCGCTCTTGGAAAGCTTGGAGCGGTCCTGGTTCACCACGAAGGCGTGGGTGAGCACCTTCTTGTAGGGGGCGGCGTTGCGCCAGGCGCAGGAGAGCATGAGGGAGCTCTGGAACCAGCCGCGGTGCTGGTCGGTGGCCTCCAGATACACATCGCAGGGGGCGCAGAGCTCGGGGTGGCGCTCGAGCACGGCCACGTGGGAGCAGCCGGAATCAATCCACACGTCGAGGGTGTCCTTGCCCTTCTTGAGGTTGGCGGGCAGGCCGAGCTTCTCGCAAAGCTGTTCGCTGGTGAGCTCGAACCAGATGTTGGTGCCGTGCTCAGCCACCAGGTCGGCCACCTTGTTCACGATGCCGGCGTCCAGCACGGGCTGGTCGTTCTCATCGAAGAAGACGGGCAGCGGCACACCCCAGGTGCGCTGGCGGGAGATGCACCAGTCCGGGCGGGCTTCCACGGTGCTGTAAATGCGGTTGCGGCCCCAGGCAGGCATCCACTCGGTCTTGTCAATCTGCTCCAGTGCCACGGGGCGCAGCTTCTCCATGCTGATGAAGAACTGCTTCACGGCGCGGAAGATGATGGGGGTCTTGGAGCGCCAGCAGTGCGGGTACTGGTGGGTGAACTCCTCGCGGGCCAGCAGGCGGTTGCCTTCCACCAGCAGGGTGATGATGTCCTCGTTGCTCTGGAACACATGCTTGCCTACCAGGTGGGGCAGGCCGCATTCGGCGGTGTAGTTGCCGTCGTCGTCCACGGGTGAGAGCACGGGCAGCCCGTAGGCCATGCCGGCGATGTAGTCGTCTGCACCGTGGCCGGGGGCAATGTGCACAGCGCCGGTACCGGCATCGGTGGTCACATAGGCGGCGTTGATGATGAGGGACTCGCGGTTCAGGAAGGGGTGGCGGGCGGTGCGCTTCTCCAGCTCGCTGCCCTTGAAGGTGGCCAGCTCTTCCACGAGTGTCCAGCCGGTCTTGGCGGAAACGGTCTCAATAAGCTCGCGCACGATGATGAACTTGCGCTCGGCGCCATCCTTGGCGTAGCGGCCTACCACGTAGGTGAAATCGGGGTTCAGGGCAATGGCCAGGTTGCTGGGCAGGGTCCAGGGAGTGGTGGTCCAGATGACCATCTCGCAGCCATCGATGCCGCACACGGGGCCGTCCATCTCAAAGCCCACATAGATGGCGGTGGAGGTGTCCTCCATGTATTCCACCTCGGCTTCGGCCAGGGCGGTGTGGTGGGCGTAGCTCCACTGCACAGGCTTCATGGACTGGTACACGGCGCCGCTTTCCACCAGCTTGGCAAACACGCGGAGGATATCGGCCTCGTACTTGGGCTCCATGGTGATGTAGGGGTTGAACCAGTCGCCGAACACGCCGAGGCGGCGGAAAGAGACGCGCTGCTGGTCAATGAAGCCCAGGGCGAACTCGGTGCAGCGGCGGCGGATTTCAGCGGGCTCCAGGCCCTGGAATTCCTTAACCACCTTGGCCTCGATGGGCAGGCCGTGGCAGTCCCAGCCGGGAATGAAGGGGGCGTAGTAGCCGGCCATGGTCTTGCTCTTCACGATGAGGTCCTTGAGCACCTTGTTCAGGGCGGTGCCCATGTGCACGTCGCCATTGGCGAAGGGTGGACCGTCGTGCAGCACGAAACGGGGGGCATTCTGCGCCTTGCGGCGCGTTATAATTCGCTCATAAAGCTTCTCATTCTCCCATTTTTCCAGACGAGCCGGCTCCTTGGTCGTGAGATCACCACGCATGGGGAACGTGGTGTCCGGCAGGAAGATGGTGTCTTTGTAGCTCTTGGCGTTTGTGGTCATACGCGCGCCATTCTACGCGCTTTTCCACCAAAAGTCAACACGTAAAAGAGCGAAGCGGCCAAAGTGTGAACCTTGGCCGCCTGAAAAGTGATTTTCCTTATTCTTCGTCTTCGTCGAGGAAGTCATCGTCCTCGTCAAATACGTCCTCGTCTTCCTCCTCTTCTTCGTCATCGGAGGTGTCTTCCTCATCCTCGTCCACGAAGTCATCCTCATCAAGTCTGACCGGCTTCTTGCGCTTCGGCTGAGCTTTCTTCTTAGACTCGCGAGCCGCTTTCTTTTTGCGGTCAGCCTCTTCCTTGGCTCGTTGCTCAGATTTAGCTCGTGCCTTGGCAGCAAGTTCCCTACGTTGCATGCGCGATACCAGTTCCTCGTAGCTGGCTACGATGGCAGCTGCTTCCCAACCGTCGCTTTCAAAGCCTCCGCTCTTGAGTACCTTGCGGGTGTTGAACTCCTCATCATACATGATGATGGAGTCATTCATGCGGCTGAAATAGGCCAGCACGTTGCCATTTGAATCCAATGCGCGGAAGCGTTCGCAGGAATATTCGCTGGTTGTATCCTGGAAAAATGCCTGACGCACCTTGCGCTTGTAATTGTTGACAATGGGGCATTTCAGGCTGCACTGCTTGGCAAGCTTGGGAATATCTACCACGTCGTAATAGCGGCTCTTCTTGTAGCGTTCAAAGCGAGCGGCGTCTTCATCGCTGTAGCTCAGATGCATGACCAGCTCAGCGCCCTTGTGGTAGATTTTCTTGTAGGCGTTGCTCAGGAATTCAGTGTTATCCTTGAAGCTTTCTTTGTTAAATGCGCTGCTGCCATAGGATAAGTCGATGTGGTAAACGTAGTAGACTAAGGCGTTCTTATCATATTTACCGACATTGAGCAGGTGATTCTTCTGCTTGCGAAATGACTCGATAAAGGTTGGAATCTTGCGGCGAGGCTGGTCTTTGGTGGGTGCGGCATCCACTGCCGGAACCATCATCAATAGCCCCAGCAGCAGGAAGAGTATGCGGAAAATGTGCTTCATCGGTAGAAGGTGGCGCAGAAATGAGAAAAGTTAAACTAACTTTGACTATTATATGTTATTAATCCTGCGGGTCAAGTAAGAAGTTGCGCATCTGCTGCGCTAGGACAAATAAATGCGGCGTTCCGTGGTGGAACGCCGCATGTCAGGAGAAATGGAATAAAGGGTTATTTAATTGTCTTCCGGATTCGGGCCTTCCGTATCGCGAACACGCCTTACCTTGGCGCCCAGGGTCATGAGCTTTTCGTCCAGCATTTCATAACCGCGGTCGATGTGGTAGAGACGGTGAATCTCCGTGGTGCCTTCTGCGGCCAGGGCTGCAAGAACCAGGGCGGCGCTGGCGCGGAGGTCGCTGGCCATGACCGGTGCGCCGGAGAGGCCGCTCACGCCGGTGATGATGGCGGTGCCGCTGTCCACCTTGATGTTGGCGCCCATGCGCTTCAGCTCAGAGCAGTGCATGAAGCGCTGCGGGAAGATGGTGTCCTTCACCACGCTGATACCGGGGGTGAGGGCGAAAAGCGCCGTCATCTGGGCCTGCATATCTGTGGGGTATTCGGGGTAGGGGTTGGTGAGAATCTTGCCGCTGCGGGGATTCTCGCCGGGAGCCACGAACACAGAGGTGCCATCCTCGTTGTATTCCACGCGGTGGCCACACTCGATGAGCAGGTCGGAAATGGCCTTCATGTGCGGGCGGTACACGCGGTTGATCATGAGACCATCGCTCACCATGGCGGCAGCCACCATGAAGGTACCGGCCTCGATGCGGTCCGGGATGACGGTGTGGTCGCAGCCGTGCAGCTTCTCCACGCCGTGGATGGTGATGGTGCGGGAGCCTGCGCCTTCGATGCGGGCGCCCATCTTGTTCAGGAAGTTTGCGAGATCCACCACCTCGGGCTCACGGGCGGCGGATTCGATAATCGTGGTGCCCTTGGCCAGTACGGCGGCCATCATCACGTTGTCCGTGCCCAGCACGGTGGGGCCACTGTCGCCGCGCATGTCGATGGTGGTGCCGATGAGACCGTTCGGGGCATCGATGACCAGGTTGCCACCCTTTACCTGCACACGGGCGCCGAGCGCCTGGATGCCGCGCACATGCAGGTCTACCGGGCGGTCACCAATCACGCAGCCGCCGGGCAGGGGAAGCACGCACTTCTTCATGCGGGCCATGAGCGGGCCCAGCAGGCAGATGGAGGCGCGCATCTTGCGCACCTGTTCGTAGGATGCCTTGTGCGACACACCCTCGGGGGATTCAATGCGCACGGTGCCGCTGGAGCGCTCTACAGAGCAGCCCAGCTGGCTGAGAATCTGCAGCATGTAGTTCGTGTCCGATACGTCCGGTACGCGGGAGATGCGCACAGGCTCATCGGTGAGCAGGGCTGCGGCCAGAATGGGGAGAGAGGCGTTTTTAGAACCACTGATATTTACGGAACCACTAAGTTTGGTGCCGCCTTCGACGATAAGCTTATCCATGGTGTGTGTGGCGCGGTGTTTGTAGTATGCTGTCAGTCTACCATAGCTGCGTGGCTCTGGCAAGGAGAATCAGCCATTCTTCATGAATAAGTACGCCGGATTTGTGCCCGATTTATCAAAAAGAGCCACCGGAGACCGGTGGCTCGTGAATTTTCAGCTGGCGAGGCGCTGCTGGCTTGCCAGAAAGTCGGTTAATTCGTCCAGCACGCGTTGCTGGGTGGGGCAGACACGCTGGCGGGCGCCAAGCAGTTTGCTGCAGGTCTCCAGCCCGTCGAACTCGTAACTGGTGAGCCCCATCCGGCGCAGGTGCTCGAGTTGCTGGCTCAGTTCGTTGTAGAAGAAGAGCGGCAGCGGGCTTTCCTGCGCCATTGCCTTCAGATCGATGCGAACAGGCGGTGTCTGCGTGCGCAGATGGTCGGCTATGAGGGGAAGCCCCGCCTGCCTCAGCATGCGGGCTATGCGCCCGAAGAGGTAATCCAGCGGCACGGCGTGCAGCGGGCAGGCTTCCTCCAGATATATCAGCACGGCCTGCGCAATCTCACGGCGGCAGGGCAGGGATACCCCGGCTTCGTCGGCGGCCTGCTGCAGCACATCCTCCAGCCAGTCCTGGCCGTAGTCTGAAATGATGCAGTGCCCGGTCTGCAGCACGGGGCGCTTGTTCTTGAAAGCTATCATTACTCCAGGGGAAGTTTGCGTTGCAGCGGATCCTGCACGGTCTTGATTTCCATGCGGCGCACCAGCTCAATGAACTCGTCCACCGTGCGGAACTGGCGGTACACCGATACATAGCGGATATAGGCCACTGGGTCAATGGTCTGCAGCTTCTCGATAACCTTCATGCCGATGACGGATGAGGGTACCTCGCGCTGGTGGTCGCGGTGCAGGTCGGCCACGATTTCATCTACGGCGATGTCCAGCTGGTCCATGCTCACGGGGCGCTTCTCGCAGGCCTTCACCATGCCGCGCAGTATCTTCTCGCGGTTCAGCGCTTCGTGCAGGTTGTCGCGCTTCACCACGCGCAGCTCCGTGCGTTCAATCTGCTCGTAGGTGGTGTAGCGGTAGCCGCAGCGCAGGCACTCCCTGCGCCGGCGTATGCACGTGCCGTCTTTCGACATGCGCGAGTCAATCACCTTGTCATCCATGTATCCGCACTGTATGCATCGCATGCCGATAGATTACCACAATTTGTAGTACCGTCAAGAAAGAAATGGTGCCATATATCGCTTATCAATGCCTTACGCGCTTGCGCTATATTTCGGCTTTCCTTAGCATTTGTCCCATGAAAGAAAATTAGAACTTTTCTAAAAATATACTTGACAGGTAGGAAAACAGGTGTTAGACTGCGTGCGTTCCCCACAACAGGGGTGACCAATACACGACAACAACACACACGACAAAACACGACTATGAAATACCAGTGCACTATTTGCGGCGAAGTAATTGAGAGCGACACCATGCCCGAGGTATGCCCCGTCTGTGGGGTGGATACCTTCATCGAGCTTGATGAAGCTGCTGAGAAGGTATATGCTGACGAGCACCGCGTAGGCGTAGCCCAAGGCCTCGATGAAGAGGTGGTGAAGGGGCTGCGCGACCACTTCCAGGGCGAGTGCTGCGAGGTGGGCATGTACCTTGCCATGAGCCGCCAGGCCGAGCGCGAGGGCTACCCCGAAGTGGCCGAGGCTTTCCGCCGCTACGCATGGGAGGAGGCCGAGCACGCCGCCAAGTTTGCTGAGCTGCTGGGCGAAGTGTTGACCGACAGCACTGAGAAGAATGTTTCCATGCGAGCCGATGCCGAGTTCGGCGCCTGCAACAGCAAGCTGGCCATTGCCAAGCGTGCCAAGCAGCTCGGGTACGATGCCATTCACGACACCGTGCACGAGATGTGCAAGGACGAAGCTCGCCACGGCAAGGGCTTCGATGGCCTGCTGAAGCGCTACTTCGGTAAGTAAGTTTTTCCATAAGCAAGTGCAATACTCATGCCGGCGGGGCGATATGCCCCGCCGGCTTTAATTTGATGGGGGCATATCTGCTGAACCATTCTGCATAATAACGCAATAAATGATGCGTTGGAATCATTAGAAAAACTGCTGCTCTGCTCGGCAAATCAGCAATTGTCGAAGCGATGGCGAGCCAAAGGCGAGGGGAATTTGGAGTCCCGAAGGGACGGCAGAGAGCAGGCAGGGGTAAGCCCGCGATAGCGGGCGCAGCCCCTGCTAACAAACAAAAGATAACGGAGCCCCGACGAAAGGAGTGGGCGGCAGAAGGCTCAGCTTCAATGTGTAACCGCAGCCTCTACCACCCACTCACTCCGTTCGGGGTTCAGATTATTTTTATGGTTAGTAGGGGGTCCGTCGCTTCGCGACTCCACCCCTGCCTTCTCTCTTACGTCCCTGACGGGACTCAAGTTCCGCGGTCGTGCCGACCGCAAATGGCTCGACAAACTCGGATTTAGCGAGATTAATAACTGGATACCCTCCAATTATGCCAGCGCGTACAGAGTAATCAAAAAGCCGCGCCCTGGAAAATCCCGGCGTGGCTGAAGTTTTCAGAACTCGAAGCCCATCTGCTCGTGGATGGAGTCATCGAGCGATTGCTGCTCGTCCACCGGCGGGGCGGGGGGCCCAACAGGGGCAGGGGAGGAATCCGGGGCTGCTGTGGGTGCTTCGGTGGTGCCATCCAGCAGGGCGCTCAGCGTACCAACGGGAGTTTCGGGAATCGTGGGCTCTGCAGCCTCTTCACCTTCGCCTCCGGCGCTGGGCATGATGCGAGAGATGCGCTCCACCTGGTTCTTGGTAACGATGTTGCCGAGTACGCCACGCCCTTTCACCCGGAGTTTGCCGAAATCGAAGGGAATCGGGCGGCGGAGGCGGCGCAGCTGGTTCTTGAGGTACACATTCACCTGCATGGCGCTGCTTTCGTCCTCCGTCTTGTGCACGGTGAAGAAGAACACGCGGCTGCCCTTGGTGCCCTGTGTGAGCTGGTATTCCTTGTCGCGGGTGAAGCCGCCCAGCTTGAAGCGCTTGGCGTAGGTGATGCCTTCCTTACCGTCGCGGTAAATCATGTTGAACACCCAGTCATCCGTGGGGCGCAGCACGCTGATATGAAGCAGCTTCTTACCTACATAGAACTTCTCCTGCACGCGGCGCACGGTGAGCACGCCCTGGTTGTCGATGACCAGGATGTCGCTCATGGTGGAGCACTTGTCGATGGCTTCACCGCCCTTCTTGATGCCGTAGCCGGCAAAGCCTTCCTCGTCGATGTAGAGGGTTTCGTTCTCCACGGCGGCCACAGCGCGGGTGACGGTGTCGAAGGTGGTGAGCTCGGTGCGGCGGGGCCAGTTGGCGCCGTACTTCTTCTGCAGTTTCTCGAACCAGCGGATGGTGTACTTGGTGAGCTGGGCCAGGTTCTTGCGGCACTGGTCGATTTCGCCCTCGAGCCCGCGGATGTGTTCCTCTGCCTCGTGGATTTCGTACTTGGCAATCTTCTTGATGCGGATTTCTGTGAGTCGGATGATATCATCTCGCGTGATGGGGCGGATGAAGTCCTTCACAAAGGGCTGCAGGCGTTCCTCGATTTCGGCGAGGGACTGCTCCCAGCTTTCGCTTTCTTCCAGCACCTTGTAGATGCGGTTCTCGATGAAGATTTTCTCCAGACTTGCCTGCATCCAGCTTTCCTGCAGCTCAGCCAGCTGCACTTCCAGCTCGCGGCGCAGGGTGTCCTTGGTGTTGTCGACGTTGATCTTGAGGATTTCGCTCACGCCCATGAACACGGGCTTCTTGTCCACAATCACCACAGCCTTGGGCGAGATGCTCACCTGGCATTCGGTAAAGGCGTAAAGGGCGTTGCAGGTCTTTTCCATATCCTGCCCGGCCTGGATGTGCACCAGGATGTCGGCGGTGGCAGCGGTGTTGTCCTCAATCTTGGCTACCTTCAGCTTGCCCTTTTCCATGGCATTCTCGATGCTCTGGATAACGGACTCCGTGGTGGTGCCATAGGGGATTTCCGTGATGCGGATGAGCTTCTTGGTGCTGGTGTCGAGCTTGGCGCGGCAGCGCAGGCGGCTGTTGCCGGTGCCGTCGTTGTAGCCGCTAACATCGAGCAGGCCGCCTGTGGCAAAATCGGGGTAGAGCTCGAACTCCTCGCCGCGCAGGTAGTGGATGGCGGCTTCGATGAGCTCGTTGAAGTTGTGCGGCAGGATGAGGCAGTTCATGCCCACGGCAATACCAAGGGCGCCCTGGGCCAGCAGCAGGGGGAACTTGACGGGCAGGGCCACGGGTTCCTTGTTACGGCCGTCGTAGCTGAGCTTCCACTCCGTCACCTTCGGGCTGTAGACCACTTCCTTGGCGAACTGGGAGAGGCGGGCTTCGATGTATCGGGGCGCAGCGGCGGAGTCGCCGGTGAGGATATTGCCCCAGTTACCCTGGGGGTCGATGAGCAGCCCCTTCTGGCCGAGGGTGACCAGTGCGCTGCCGATGGAGGCATCGCCGTGCGGGTGGTACTTCATGGTGTCGCCCACGATATTGGCCACCTTGTTGTAGCGGCCGTCATCCATGCGCTCCATGGAGTGGAGGATACGGCGCTGCACAGGCTTCAGACCATCAATGATATGCGGCACGGCTCGTTCCAGAATCACATACGAAGCGTATTCCAGATAGTAATCCCCGAACATTTTCTGAATGAGGCTCGGGTTTTCCTGCAGGTATACGGGGGTGATGTCTTTGCTCATGGATTGCGGTTATTTTATCATACACAGCGTGGCATATCAAGCAAGAAGCGCGTGAATGTCATTGACAAAACGCTTTATAGCCGTTAGAGTAGGAGTGTTGCGTATGAAGAAAGTTTTTCTTGTCCTTGTTCTGGTAGTTCTGGCAGCAGCTGCAGCGACCGTGTACTGGTATGCCCCGGCCCGTGAAAAGGCGCTGGAGTATTATCAGCAGATAATTGCACAACCCGCACAGCAGATGGAATCTGCTGCCGCTCCGGAACAAGTGCCTGCACCTGAGCCTGCCCCTGTTGCTACTCCTGAGCCGGCGCCTGCAGAAGTCGTTGCTCCTGTGGTGGAACCAGAACCTCAGCCAGAGCCCGTCCCCGAACCTGAGCCTGCTCCGCTGCCTGCGCTGAATGCTGAGGCTGAGGCGCTGCTGCCCAAGGCTGAGGCCGGCGACCCGGTGGCTCAGTTCAATCTTGCCCGCCAGTACGTGCTGGGCGAAGGTATGGCAGTTAACCAGGCTGAGTTCATCCGCTGGTGCCGCACTGCAGCAGAGCAGGGGCTTCCCGAGGCCCAGTACGCGCTCGGCATGTGCTACCGCCAGGGCCTTGGTGTGGATCGGAATACCAACGAAGCCCGCGCCTGGATGCAGAAGGCTGCAGCCTCCCGCTATACTCCCGCAATCGAAGAACTTAACCGCTGATTTCTTATGGATAAGCTTATAATACACGGCAAAGAAAATATCGTAAAACCTGGGTTCTACATGCCCAACCGCATCAGCATTGCTGCGGGCAGGGCTCTGCACCAGTTGCTGGATGGCAAGGTGTGCTATCTGGTTGACCCGACCTTCCCGCCGTCGGATGAAATCATGGAGTACCTTAAATCCCATGATGTGGAAATTGAGTATTTCGATTTCCGCCACACGACTTCTCTGGCGGTGCGCGACCAGATTCGTGCGCATCTGAATGCCGGCACCAGCGTGGTGTTCCTGCCGGGGCAGGTCGCAAAGTGGCGCGGCACCTACAGCGATGTGCCTTCTCCCTTCCTGCGCCATGTGGGTAGCCTTCATATTTCCCCCATTCCGCTGTTCCTCGGTCACTATGGCAATACGGTGACCACCTTGTATCGCGAACGTGAGGATCCCGATTGCCACGAGGAGTTCTGCATTCTGCCCAAGCTGGCCTCCGGCCCGCAGACCGGTGAACGCCTTATGGCTGTGTGGCTGGAGAAGAGTGCTGAGCTTTTCGCTGCCCGCCCTCTGCTGGATACCTCGCTCACCACCAATCTGGTGCATGCTATCAAGAAGTACCCCAACGTGGAGATTGTAGATGGCATGACCGGTGCTGCTCTGCCTCACTTCAAGGCCCTGGGTGTGAGTATGGCCGTGGCCAAGGGATTCCGCAAGCGCGAGGATAAGCGAATCGGCGTGATTCTGCCCCCCGGTGCCGGTGGTGTGATTGCCACGCTGAGCTGCCTGCTCGCCGGTATTACTCCGGTTATGATTAACTACGCCAGCTCTCGCGCTGCTTTCGAGAGCACGGTGCGCCAGGCCGGTCTCAAAACATTCATTACGGCCCGCAAGTTCATGCAGAAGCTGCCGCAGTTCCCCTGGCCGCCGGAGGAACAGCTTATTCTGGTGGAAGATCTGCTGAAGAAGACGCCGAAGCTCTCCCTTATCACCAATGTGATGACTGCCAAGATGGCTCCGGCCTCACTCATCTGCAAGATGTTTGATACCGATGCCCGCAAGGCTGATGACGAGGCTGTGATGCTCTTCACCTCCGGTTCCAGTGGTGAGCCCAAGGGCGTGGTGCTGACCCATCGCATGGTGATGGCCAATGTGTCCCAGTGCGCCTGCCGTCTGGATCTGACAGATTGCCGTTTCCTGGCCAGTCTGCCGATCTTCCACAGCTTCGGCATGACGGTGAACATGATGCTTCCGCTGCTTACGGGCTGCATGGTGTGCTCTTACCCGAACCCGACTGATGCCCGCACACTCAACGAGCTTATCGAGAAGTACAGGCTCACACTGGTGTGCGCCACCCCCACTTTCGGCCGCGCCATGCTGCGCCGTGCCGAGCGTGATACCTTCCGCAGCGTGCGCTACTTCGTGCTGGGTGCAGAGAAGCTGCAGCCTGACCTGGAGCAGGAGTTCATCGAGAAGTGCGGTGTGTATCCCATGGAGGGCTACGGCCTCACCGAGACTTCCCCCGTGATTGGTGCCAACATGCCTGAACCCGAACCCGTGAAGGGCTCCAAGTTCTACATTCCCGGCACTGTCCGTCCCGGTATCGGCGCCATGCTGCCCGGTATTGCCATCCGCATCACCGATGTGGACGACGACTCCAAGGAACTGCCCCTCACTGAGCGTGGCATGATCTGGTTCAAGGGTGCCAATGTGTTCAGCGGCTATATCGGACGCCCCGAGCTGAACAAGGAAATCTTCCGCGATGGCTGGTTCAAGACCGGCGATATCGGCCAGATGGACCTCAATGGTTTCCTGACCCTCGGTGGCCGTCTCTCCCGCTTCTCCAAGGTGGGGGGTGAAATGGTGCCGCACGAAGGTGTAGAACTTGCTCTCTGCAAGGGCTTCAACCTTGCCGCGGAGGATGGCGTGCAGATTGCCATTGCCGGTGTGAGCGACCCGCAGAAGGGCGAGGCCCTGGTGTTGCTTTCCGCCCTGGCTGAGCACCAGTGCAGCTCTGTGGAGAAGGAGGTGCTTTCCTCTATCCGTTCCATGCTGGCAGAGATGGATATGCCCACCCTCTGGGCTCCCAAGTACCTAGTGCCGGTGGAAGCCATTCCGGTGCTTCCCACGGGCAAGCTCGACCTGCGCGCCTGCAAGCTGCTGGCTGAGGAAGCTCTCGGTATTCAGAGCTGATTCCGGTCTCGTCGACGTTTTGCTGTCAAAACCGCCTGAGATGCATTTCTCAGGCGGTTTTTCATTGATATTGCAGCCTTTGGGGCGACTTACTCCCTGAAAAAGAGAAATACGGCCTTGCATTTTGTCTTGCATTTCGTGGCGAAACAGGCATAATAACCACGTCTGGCAGCGCATGCTGCTCAAAATTCTGTATATTAAGACTTATGAAAACGCTCAAGCGATTCGTACTTGTAGGCGCCCCTGCTTCCGGCAAGGGTACTCAGTCCTCTTTCCTGTCCGAGACCTATGATCTCAAGCCCCTGAGCACCGGCGCTCTGCTGCGTGCTGAGATTGCCGCCGGTTCCGAGCTGGGTCTGGAGGCCAAGAAGTACATGGATGCCGCCATGTTCGTGCCCGATGAAGTGGTGAACGGCATTGTGGCCAAGTGGCTGGGTGAGAACAAGGACTGCGGCTGCCTGCTCGATGGCTATCCCCGCACCGTTTCCCAGGCTGAGACTCTGGACGCCAACCTGACCGCCATGGGCCTGGGTGTTGATATCGTTGTGTACCTCAACGTGTCTGCCGAGCTCATCGAAGCCCGCATGCTCAAGCGCAAGGCCTGCCCCGCCTGCGGCGAGACGACCCGCAACGGCGAGGAAATCTGCCCGAAGTGCGGTGGCGCCATGATTGTGCGTTCCGACGACAACCCCGAGGCTTTCGCCAAGCGTCGTAAGGACTACGAGACCCTGACCGTGCCCGTGGTGGAACACTACCGCGCCCAGGGTAAGGTGGTGCAGATCGACGTGACTGAGGAAGGCGAGCCCGAGGCTGTTTCCGCCCGCATCGCCGCCGCCGTGCGTACCTACTGCGAGAAGTAATCCCGCTGTATCAGCATATTTCCGGAAACCGGTTCCCAGTCGGGAGCCGGTTTCTGCTTTTACCTGCTTCGCCATATTTCCCTTGCCTGAATGCATGCGGCGGCGTATACTGTCGAAAGCATGACCCCGGAAGCCCAGTTACTATATGCCGCCTGTTGCGGTGACTCTCAGCGTGTGCGTGAGCTGCTGGAGCAGGGGGTGCCTGTGGATTCCCGCGATGGCCGTGGCCGAACTCCGCTCATACTTGCTGCCCGGAATGAATGTGTTGATACGGTAGCCCTGTTGCTGGCCGCCGGAGCTGATGCCACTGCGTGCAACAATGGCCGGAGCCCGGTGCTGGATGGGGTGAACAACGCTACGATTGCCGGCCTGGTGCTGGAGCGCATACCGCAGGCACTGCGAGTGCAGGCCGCCACCCGGCTTTTGTTTCGAAGCCATGAGCCCGAGGTGTGGAAATGCGCCCTTGCTGCGGGGGCTCAGGTGAATGCCCGTAATAAACGCGCTGATACTCCCTTGCTGCAGCATTGTTTCTATGATGCGGACGCTGAGCGTACCAGAGTTCTTCTTGAGGCCGGTGCCGATGCCTGCGCCAAGAACCGGTGCAGGCGTACTACTGTGAGCCTGTTGGCACGCCATAACAATGTTGAGAGTCTGAGTCTTCTGCTGGCTGCCGGCGCAGACGCGCATGAAGTGGATGATGAGGGGTGCTCACCGCTGCATCATGCTGTTCTCTGGGGTAGTGTTGAGATGGCGGCAGAGCTGCTTGCCCTCGGGCTGGATGTGAATTTGCCCGATGCTATGGGGCGCACGCCTATCATGTATGCCAGTGGGGATGATGCCGCCATGATTCAGTTATTATTGCAGACCGGTGCGGATGTCAACGCGAGGAATGAGCAGGGGAGTGTGCTGGCGCATCTATACGGCTTGAGCGAGGAGGTATCGCAGGTGCTCTACGCTGCAGGTGCGCGATATTGTGCCGATATTCCCGAGGATGTGCGCCACGCTATCTGCAATCCTTTCTCTTATTGGTTGCAGCAGCTGATTGGCGATGGGCTGGAGGTTAATCGTGCGGATGCGGAGAATCATACGCCTTTGTCCATTGCTGCCTGGGCAGGGGCGGCGGAAGCTCTGCAGATGCTGCTGGCAGCCGGTGCGGCGGATTCCATAGATGTGCCGGATCCGGATGAAGGGGTGACAGCGCTGCATGCGGCTGTCATTGCCTGCCGCGATGCGTATTCGGCCTGCCCGGAAAATGTGGCAGCCCTGCTGGCCGCCGGGGCTGATGCAAACCTGGCGGATACGGATGGCTGGACCCCGCTGCACTCCTGCGCTGTGTACAACCTGTCTTTTCTGGTGCCCATGCTGCTTGCTTATGGTGCCAACCCATTGCTGCGGGATAACACAGGCCAGACTCCGGCAGAATTAGCTGAAGCCCGTGGAAACAAGGCGGTGGTTCATGCTCTGCTGCCGCCGGGGAAATAAGGAGGCAGCTGCTTCTATTTTCTTTACATGCGCAGGGTAAGAGGCTAGAATGAGCGCGTGATGAACAGAGCTTCCCTTGTGTCCCTTGCCTTGGCCCTTTCTGCTGTGCCTGTGTTTGCTCAGGCGCCTGTGGCATCGCTCCCGGAGTTGTTGGAGAAGGCTGTGCTGAGCCCGGCTTCTGCTTCGGTGGCTGAGCGTGCCGCTGCTTTCCCCGCACTGGCTGCCTTGCCTATGGATACCGATTCTTTCCTGGCGGTATCGCGTCTGGGCGAGCTGGTGACTATGGCCGGCGGAGCCGATGCTGCTGCCATGCCGATGCTCGCCATGGCAGGGGGGCTGGAAGGTTTTGCCCTGGGGGTGAGCGGAGATGCGGCCCGCGATTTGCAGCGTCTGGCCCCGCTGCTGGAGCTCATGACGCAGTCGCAGCCCGGCTGGATGGAGGCGTGGATGAACCAGGCCGAGCCTGCTGCTGCGCTTGCCATTGTGGCGCAGCAGAGAGAAGATACCGAAAAGAATATCGAACAACTCCTCCAGTATACGAAGGATTTCAGTCTGGCTCCCATCTACATGGTTCTGACCGCCAAGCCGGAGATGCAGATGCTGCTGCACCAGGCTTCGATGCTGCCGCTCATGATTCCCGTGGAACCCGGCGGCCCCGTGGAGCTTACGGCTCAGGGAGCCTGGCGTGGCTTCTGTATCAAGGGTAATCTGGTGGATTTGACGGATGCCGGCCTTTCTCCTGAGCAGGAGGCCAGCCTGAAGGAAAACCTGGCGAAGGTGCGCGTGTATGTGATGGCCCGCGTTGTCGGGAATAAGCTCGTGCTGGCCATTACCAGCAATATGGACATGGTGAAGTTGCCTGCCTCTGCTGATAAATCAGTGCTTGCTTCTGATAAGCTCTCAGCATTCGATTCCTGCATGAACAAGGCTCCCTGGGCGCTGAGCTATACAAGCCCGGGGCTGGTGAACCTCAGCACGAATCTCGATGCCAATGGCTACCGCAGTGTGGCCCGCTTTGTCGGCAATGTGCTGCGCCGCGTAGGGAAGCAGAATGACCGCTGCGCGCGTGCGGCCACAGCTCTGGACTCCCTCGAGCAGAGCCTGACCGCCCTGGTGCCTCCCAGCAGCCATGCTGAAAAGCTGATGGTATGGCAGGACGAAGCTCTGTTTGTGCATGTAGTGTCTGATGCCCGTGGTTACAGTTTTACGCCGGGAACATTAAGTGACCAGCCGCAAAAGGACGCCGGCAGTTGCATTTTGTTTGCGGAATCCACACCGGTGCAGTCAGATTACCCTGTGTTGCCGGCAGCCTCTCCCACATTGGATAACCTTGTTACTGTTCTGAACGGGTGCAAGGCGACGCTGCAACCGGAGCACGCTGCAGGAGTGGACGAGCAGCTCAAGATGCTTGAACAGGCCCGCCCCGGTCTGGAGAAAATCGCTGCTGGCGTCGAGAAACTGAACACTGCCCTCACGGGCAATACGACTCTGCAGGTGCAGGAAGCCGCAGCAGGGGCAGAATGCCCCGTGCAGTTCTGCCTGCGTGCCGGCGTGGCTGATGAGGCTGCGCTCAATGAGGCCGGCGCCATGCTGCAGGAGGGTGCGCAGAGCATGTGCGATGGTGATAAGTGTGATGAGCTTTCGCTGCATATTAGCCACGATGCGCATACCTTGCAGATTTCTTCCACTCCCGAGGGACTTGCCATGCCTGCTTCAACTCAAGCGGTGCAGGGTGGAATGGTGTTCTCTCTACAGCTCGCTCCGTTGGCCCGTGTCGTGGAGCGCACTCCTGTAGCGGAAACTAATCCTGCAGTCCTTGAATCATTGCAGGTGGGCTCGGCTATTGTAGAACGCGTTGATGGTGCCGTCACTACCCGCGACGGCATGATGCACACCTTGCTGCGTGTGCAGCCCGCCGGAAATTAACCAGATGTTGATGCCATGAAACTCCGTAATCTGATGTTTGCCTGCCTGTTCTGCGGCTTGTCTGCCGGACCGGTCATGGGAGGCGGCACGCTGACAAAGGCGCGCCAGATAGGTGGATATGCACAGGGAAAAGATACTCCGGTCTGGGATTCCATGTCGGAGGAGGGACGCATGTATGTGGGCCCCATGGGCGCTGAACCCAGTCCTCTTTTCTGTGTGCCCGATGAGTATCCCCAGGGTATACATAAAGAAGAGGACTTGTGGCAGCTTATCTGGGCCATGCACAAGGAGCTGAAGACAGAGCATGTCTTTGCTCCCGGCAACGTTCTGCAATCGGAACGCCTCAAGGAATGGATAGATCGCATCAATACACTGAAAACTCTTCAGATAAGAGTTGGAAGAACCGTTCAAAATGGTGCAGAAGCTGTGGTCTTCAACCTGCATATCTCGTCGGATATGCGTATTTTTGCAGCGTACCGTAACCCGAAACTGGTAGAGGTGCTCACGGAGAAAGAAAGAGATGTACTGGATGTCTGCTCACAGTGGATTGTGGAAAATATCCGGAAGGATATGCCGAACTTCCTTAAGATTAAGAAGATTCATGATGGAATAGTGGAAAATACCACCTATACCAGACCATACCACTATACTCCGGAACTTGTGCTGGATGGCATTGGTGTCTGCTCCGCTTATACAACGGCTTGCCAGCTGCTGCTGCACATGGTGAAGATTGACTGTCGCTATGCGCATGGAATGGTGTCCACCACCGACACTGAGACCCACGCATGGAATATGGTGGATGTGAACGGTGAATGGTACCACATGGATTCCACCTGGGATGACCCGTCCAATAACCTTTGCTACACCTATTTCCTTATCAACGATGAGGAAATGGATATCGACCATGACTGGCCGCTGAAGGGTAGTTGTGATATATATCCCAAAACTCCTGAAATCAATAAGCTGAAGTTTCATACCCGCCGCTACTTTTCCTACACGGATGGTCAGCGTCGAAAAGAGGAGGACTTCTACGTGGATGGAGATGATGAGTCTTTCTATGAGAAGCTCTTAGGCCTCGTGCCAGAGGAGGAGGCCGACAAGGTGCAGAAGTTTGTGCCGAAAAAACAGCTTGGACAGGCTGCTCAGTCTATGAAAAAGACTGAAAAACAGGTAAATCGTCTGCTGGGTAAGGAAACAAAACCAGAGAGGGAGAAAAAACAGGATAATGAGATTAGCTCCAAGGACGAGTTCAACAAGTTTATCCGCCAGCGTGCAGAAAAACTCGATGGGCCGAAGTTTTCGTTCAAAATGGCGGGAGGTTGTACTGAAAGTGCCCGCTGCATGGTGAATGCGTCTGATATTCACAAATACGTGAAGGCATACAGCCTCACTTCCAGCGAGGATCTTCCGTTCAAGGAAAATCCCGTCATCACGCTCACGGTGGAGTACTGGCCCCATGTGCGTATGGAGAGTGCCATCAAGGATAAGGATGCCGCTGCCCGTCTTACTGCCCAGGAGAGCGCAGTGCTGCATGCCTGCCGCAAGCTTGTGGAGGAACATGGCACCACCTGGAAACTTGAGCGCCAGAAACTGCGCGATGTTTACCAATATTTCACCACCCGCGTGAAATACACATCAAAAGAAACGCCGGCGACCGATGCTGTGCTGAAATCTGTGTCCGACAGCCTGGGTTATGCCACCACGCTGCATGTGCTCTGCACTCTGATGGAAATGCCCAGCCGCGTGGTGCATGGGCGTACGGCCGATGGCCTGCATACCTGGAACCTCATTCGCCGCACCGGGAAGCTCTGGTTCCATGCAGATGCCGCCATGGATGCCGCCAAGGGGAACTTGCGCGAGCATAACTGGAAGTATTTCCGCGATAGCGATGAGGAAGCCCTTGAAGACCACATGTGGTATCTGGAGGAACACCCCGCCACGCCGCCCATCAAATCACTGAAAAAGAAATCCAAGATGCGCGAGCTGCTCCAGAAACTCCGCCAGTATACGGGAACGCCGGTTTAATACAAGGAAACACCCACAGGTATCTGAAACCTGTGGGTGTTCTGCATGTCGAGTCAGAGATATTTACTTGGTTGCAGTGGCGGGTTGGAGAACAGGTTCTGCTTCTGTACCGTTCTTGAATCGTTCGAACACACCGCGGGGATCCTCCGGCGTGAGCTTCAGCGCATCGAAAATGCGGTCACGCATTTCCACCGCGGCCTTGAATGCCTCCTCCTCGCTGCCATACTGGCGGTCGGAGAAGTATTTTGTGAACTGATTCCACTTGCGGCAGATGCTCAGTCTCCACCCCTGGAAAGAGGTGGTCTCGTAGGTGTAGCGGGTAATATTACGTTGGGTCATATTGTAGTTGCCGGGTTGAGTACCGGATGCGCGTATATTGCCACATCCGGATACTTCAGACAATCTAATTTGCTAAATGTTCGAAATTATTCATCCAACATAGCTAAAATAACATAATTTCCCAGAAAAAGTGGTTTTATAAAAAGGTAGTTAAACATTTCGGGTGATTAGCGGGGCTGATGTTCTATTCGAATCCCCCACAAAAAATGGAGCTGCCCTTGGGGGGCAGCTCCATAAAATGGGGTTTTGCTCTATGCGCAATCAGCAGCAGGGCTGGGCAAGAATCTTGCGCAGGCGGGCAAAGCGGGGCAGAGACTCAGCGGTCTTCATGCCGGTAGCACCTTGGATGAGGGGCAGGGCGTAGTCGATGAAGGCCATCTCCACGTTGTTGCCGGCGGCGTTGATCCACTCGCGGGGAACCTTGCGCTCGAAGTTAGCTACGCTGGCCAGGGGCAGGAGCTTCATCTCGCACTTGTAGTTGCCTTCCTCGTCGGTGGTGCGCTCGAAAGCGGGCATCTTGTCGGTGTCACCGGCCACAGCGGCCTCCACGGCGGTCTTACCGGCGAGGTATGCCTCGTGAGCGTCGGTGGCGGAGCCCAGGTGCGTAGCGCAGCGCTGCAGCAGGGAGGGCTCGATGGCGCGCACCTTGGCGCTGGTCACGCGGGCACGAACGATTTCAGCCAGCTTGTTGGCAAGGCCGCCGAGCTGGGCGTGGCCGAAGCCGTCGTTGCTGTTGGTCTTGGCTTCGGAGATGAAGTTGCCGTCCTTGTCGTGGATACCTTCGGAAACAACCACAAGGCACTTGCCGGTGGCGTTGTAGATCTTCTCCACGTCGCACAGGAAGCTTTCCATGTCGAAATCAACCTCGGGGAGGTAGATGAGGTCGGGACCGGCACCGGCGTAGGTAGCCAGAGCGGAGGCGGCAGTCAGCCAGCCGGCGTGACGGCCCATCACCTCGATGATGGTCACCATACCGGTGTCGTAGCAGCAGGCGTCGTGCTTCACTTCCATCACGGAAGTGGCGATGTACTTAGCGGCAGAGGCGAAGCCGGGGCAGTGGTCGGTGCCGAAAAGGTCGTTGTCGATGGTCTTGGGGATACCCATCACGCGGCACTCCCAGCCACTCTTCTCCATGAACTTGGAAATCTTGTTGCAGGTGTCCATGGAGTCGTTACCACCGTTGTAGAAGAAGTAGCGCACGTCGAACTTCTTGAAGGTCTCGAGCAGCTTCTCGTAGTCGGTCGGATCCACATCCGGGTTCTTCATCTTGTAGCGGCAGGTGCCCAGGGCGGAGGAGGGGGTGAACTTCAGCAGCTCAAGCTCCACCGGGTCTTCCATGCCCATGTCGTAAAGCTTGCCGTCGAGCACGCCACGGATACCGTTGGCAGCGCCCAGCACGCGGGTAATCTGAGGAGCGTTGAGAGCAGTCTGGATAGCGCCCAGAATGCTGGCGTTAATCACAGCGGTAGGACCGCCGGACTGACCGATGATGCATGCACCTTTGAGTTCGTTCATGATATGAAGAATGTGTAGATGTATTGATTATTTGGTTGGTGTTCCCTCCGCGTTTTTCAGGCCGAAGGAACGGCCGCCTACGGCGGACGCGTTATTCTACCTGTTTCATTCTCATTTGGCAAGTAAAATAACTCGTTGATGGGCTGGAAAATAGAAAAATCCCGCAAGTTGAGTAACTTGCGGGATTTTTTAATCCGGACAGGGAGGGATTCGAACCCTCGGTACGCTTTTGACGTACACACGATTTCCAATCGTGCTCTTTCGACCACTCAGACACCTGCCCATGTTTTGCATGAGCCCCGTGTAATGGGGTGCGGCGGCACTATACACGAAATTGCGGGCGCTTGCAAGCTAATTCTTGTAAAAAAGTGATTTTTTTTGTTATTGGAGTTTCTGGGTGACCTTGAAGTGGAGCTTTGCCACGTCGGGAAGGCGTTCGTGGCCATGGGTGGCCACGAAATGCTGGGCGGCGCGGGTGACATGCGGACCGCAGCCCAGGGGCATGGGGCAGTTGCTGGCGGTGGCCGTTTTTTGCATCCACTGCACAAAGCGGTCGCGGGCCAGAATGGAGGCTGCGGCCACGGCCACATCGCTTTCGGCCTTGGTGCGCTGCTCGAGCTGCACGGGTATGCGGCGCTGTCCGAGGGCTCGTTTGAGCACCCATTCGTTGGCAAACTGGTCGCTCAGGGCGCGGGGGCAGCTGGGCATCTTCTCGTGCAGGGCAGCTATAACACGCGCGTGTCCCCACGCAAGCAGGCGGTTCAGGTTGCCGATTTCCTCGTAGAGTTCATTATAGCGGCGGGGGCCGATGCAGATGACCTCGTACACCACCCCGGCGGTCTTCTTGATTTTCTCTGCAATGGCGTGGATTTTCTTATCGTCGGAGATAGCCTTGCTGTCGCGGCATCCGAGGCGCACGAGTTCGGCGGCACATCGTTCATCAGTATATACACCGGCCACCACCAGGGGGCCGAAGTAGTCGCCCTTGCCGCTTTCGTCCACGCCGAAGTGCGGGGTGGTATCCACCAGGGCGGGCAGGGTGGTGCTTTTGGCGGGGGCGCTGGTCTCGGGATTCAGCTGCAGCACCTGCTTCACGAAGTCATCTGCCCCGCGGCCCTGGATAAGCAGGCGTCCCTTCTTGGGGTAGAAGGCCACGTTCACGGATTCGCTCTCGAAGCAGTAATCCGTGTACTCGCGCGTGGAGGTGCGATACGCAGCGTCGGCCGCCAGCTTCTTCTTGAGGGCGGCAGCTTCATCGCGGGAAAGCTCAATACTGTACTGATTTGCCATGTCTGTGCACACTAGAATGCGGGGAACTGGGGCTTGCGTCAACTAAAATTCCCCGAAATTGCTTCAAAAAACGCCGAGTTGACGCAGAATTTAGCGGTTTTTGTCACTTTAGGCGAGACAAAAAGAATTTTTTAGTCTACAATGTGCGCGGCTTTTCAACAAAGCAGTTTTACTTATGGCAAATACGATTACTAAGAGAGAGCTTGTTAACAAGGTATGCGCTGAGCTGGACAACGGCTACACGCAGAACGAGGTGCTTGACATCATCCAGAAGACCATCGAGCTGATTACCGATGCTCTGGGTAAGGGTGATCGCGTTGTGCTGCGCAACTTCGGCACCTTCACCGTGAAGGAAGTGAAGCCCAAGGTTGGCCGCAACCCCAAGGATCCCGCCAAGAACGTTCCGATTCCTGCCCGCACGGTGGTGAAGTTCAAGGTTGGTAAGAACCTGAAGGAAGCCGCTGCTAAGGTTTCCGAGTAAATCATGCCGGCACTGAAGTGCTAGAGAACAAGGACGCTTCTATGCCTATAGATGCGTCCTTGTTCTATGATACAAGAATCAGATTTTCAACCCTTTTCCCGATAACATGAAACTGAGAATAGCTGTACAATCCAAGGGGCGTCTCAATGAAGACACCATGGCCATTCTGGCTGAGGCCGGCATCAAGGTGAGCTCTTCGAAGCGCACCCTGCTGGTGGCCGCCCGCAAGTTCCCCATGGAGGTGCTTTACCTGCGCGATGACGATATTCCCGAGACCGTGACCGACGGCGTGGCCGATATCGGTGTGGTGGGCCTCAACGAGTACCTCGAGCGCCAGGGTGATGCCGATATTGTGAAGAAGCTCGGCTTCGGCGGCTGCCGCCTGAGCATTGCCATTCCCAAGGAGCACGAGTATACCGGCCCGCAGTGGCTGCAGGGGCGCAGAATTGCCACTTCCTACCCCGTGATTCTCCGCCGCTGGCTGGAGGAGCAGGGCGTGCAGGCTCATATCCATGTTATCACCGGTTCGGTGGAGATTTCCACCGGTATCGGCCTGGCAGATGCCATCTTCGACATCGTGAGCAGCGGTGCCACCCTGGTGAGCAACAACCTGCGAGAGGTGGAAGTGGTGCTCGAGAGCGAGGCCGTGCTTATCGCCAACAAGAACCTCTGCGCCGAGAAACGCGAGATTCTGGAAAAGCTCCTTTTCCGCATGGACGCCGTGATGACGGCTGCCGACAAGCGCTATGTGCTCATGAACGCCCCGAAGGACTGCGTGGACCAGATTGTGGCCGTGCTTCCGGGCGTGAAGAGCCCCACCATCATGCCCCTGGCTCAGGACGGCTGGTGCAGCATCCACACCGTGCTCGATGAATCCTGCTTCTGGGATATCATCGGCAAGCTCAAGGAAGCTGGTGCCCAGGGTATCCTGGTGCTCCCCATCGAAAAAATGATTCTGTAATTTCCTGATTCCCATGACCATCATCACGGAACCGACTCGTGAACAGTGGGCGGAGCTGGTGCGCCGCCCGGCCTTCGATGTAACGCAACTCTTTGATGTGGTGCGCCCCATCATGGATGCCGTGCATATGCATGGTGACCAGGCGCTGCATGAGTATGGTCACCGTTTTGATGGCGTGGAGCTGGAATCCCTCGCCGTTTCCCCCTCCGAGGTAGAGGAAGCCTGTAGCCTTGTGCCGCAGGAGCTCAAGGAGGCCATCGAACTGGCCTACTGCAATATCTACGACTTTCACGAACTGCAGCATGCCGCCCAGGCTCCCGTGAAACTGCAGACCGCCCCCGGTGTGGAATGTGAGCAGCGCACGCTGCCCATCCAGCGCGTGGGCCTGTATGTGCCTGGTGGTCAGGCTCCGCTGTTCTCCACGGTGCTCATGCTGGCGGTGCCCGCCGCTGTGGCCGGGTGCGAGGAAGTGGTGCTCTGCACGCCCCCCGGCAAGGATGGCAAGGTGAACCCCGCCATCCTCTTTGCGGCCAATCTCTGCGGCGTGTCCCGCATCTACAAGGTGGGCGGGGCTCAGGCCATCGCCGCCATGACCTACGGCACCGCCTCTGTGCCGAAGGTGGATAAGATTTTCGGCCCGGGCAATGCCTATGTGACCGCCGCCAAGCAGCTGGCCTCCCTGGCCGGCGTGGCCATCGACATGCCGGCAGGCCCCAGCGAGGTGGAAGTGCTGGCCGATACCAGCTGCGTGCCTGCCTTTGTGGCGGCAGACCTGCTGAGCCAGGCCGAGCACGGCCCGGACAGCCAGGCCATGCTGGTGACCACCGATGCCGCCGTGGCCGAAGCCGTGGCTGCCGAGGTGGAGAACCAGCTTGCGGAGCTGCCCCGCAGGGAAGTGGCCGCCAAGTCCATTGCCAACAGCCGCATCATCGTGCTGGCTGATAAGCAGGACGCCATCGATTTTACCAACGCCTACGCTCCCGAGCACCTCATCATCGCCATGGAGGACGCCGCCGCTGTGGCGAAGGAAACCATCAACGCCGGGTCCATCTTCCTGGGTAACTACAGCTGCGAAAGCGCGGGCGACTACGCCAGCGGCACCAACCACACGCTGCCCACCATGGGCTGCGTGCGCGCCTACAGCAGCCTGTGCATCGACAGTTTCCAGCGCAAGCTCACCCTGCAGACCCTCACCCCCGAGGGCATCCGCAGCATCGGCAGCACGGTGGAGCTCATGGCCCAGGCCGAGCAGCTCGATGCCCACGCCCGCGCCATGACCCTGCGCATGCAGGCTGTGGCCGGCATGGAACCGGAGGAGCAGGGCACAGGCATAGCCCGCCTGGTGCGCCCGAATATCCTGAAGCTCAAGCCCTACAGCTCTGCCCGCGATGAATACGCCGGCAAGGCTGCCCACGTGTTCCTGGATGCCAACGAATGCCCGCACAACGCGCCGAACAACCGCTACCCCGACCCCCTGCAGTGGGAGCTGAAGCAGAAAATCTCGGCTTACAAGGGTGTGACCCCTGAGCGTATTTTCCTTGGCAACGGCAGCGATGAGGCTATCGACCTCATCTTCCGCACCTTCTGCACCCCCGGTGTGGATGAGGTGGCCGCCATCGCCCCCACCTACGGTATGTACGAGGTCTGCGCCGATATCAACAACGTGGGCTACCGCGCCATCCCTCTGGAGGAGGACTACCACTTCGACGCCGAGAAGTTCCTGCTTTCTATCTACTCCCCCTGCACCAAGGTGGTGTTCATCTGCAGCCCGAACAACCCCACGGGCAACCTGCTGCCGCTGGAGGAAATCCGCAAGGTGCTCGATATCTTCCCCGGTATCGTGGTGGTGGACGAAGCCTACATCGACTTCGCCCCCGAGGGCTCATCGGTCATTTCCCTGCTCGAGGAATACCCGCGCCTCATCGTACTCAACACCTTCTCCAAGGCCTGGGCCTCTGCCGGTATCCGCCTCGGCATGGCGCTGGCACACCCCGAAATCATCGGCCTGTTCAACAAGGTGAAGTACCCCTACAACGTGAACAGCCTTACCCAGCGTGCCGCCATGGAGCGCCTGGACCACATGGATGAAATCCGCGCCTGGGCAGAGGAAGCCCTCGCCGAGCGCACCCGTATGATGCAGGCCGTGGCCGGACTTCCGCTCTGCGAGAAGGTATACCCCAGTGATGCCAACTTCTTCCTGGTCAAAGTGAAGGATGCCTGCGGCATCTACGACGCTCTGGTGGAGCAGGGTATCATCGTGCGCAACCGCCACCGCATCATGATGTGCGAGAACTGTCTGCGCATCACCATCGGCACCCCCGCCGAGAACGACGAACTCCTCGCAGCCCTCAAGCAATTCTGACCATGAAGAAAAAGGCCCTTTTCATCGACCGCGACGGCACCATCATTCATGAACCCGCCGATGAGCAGATTGATGCATTCGAGAAGCTGGTGTTTGTGCCCGGCACCTTCCGCGCGCTGAGCACCATCCGCGAGCTTACCGACTACGAGTTCGTGATGGTGAGCAACCAGGACGGCCTGGGTACTGACTCCTTCCCCGAGGATACCTTCTGGCCGGTGCACAACTTCATTCTCGACACGCTCAAGGGCGAGGGGGTCGAGTTCGATGACATCCTCATCGACCGCCACTTCCCGCACGACAATGCCCCCACCCGCAAGCCGGGAACCGGCATGCTCACCGCCTACATGGACGGCTCCTATGACCTGGAGAACTGCTACGTCATCGGCGACCGCGCCACGGATGTGCAGCTGGCTCAGAACCTGGGCTGCAAGGCGCTGCAGATTGGTACCGATGGCATGAACTGGAAGAAAATCACCGAGATTCTGGTGGCTGGCGAGCGCAGCGCCGAGGTGCAGCGCACCACCCGCGAGACAGATATCTACGTGAAGCTCGAGCTCGACCGCCCCGGCTATTGCGAGGTGAGCACGGGTCTGGGCTTCTTCGACCACATGCTCGCCCAGCTTGCCCACCACGGCGGCATGGGCGTGACCATCCGAGTGAAGGGCGACCTGTATGTGGACGAGCACCACACCATCGAGGACACCGGTCTGGCCTTGGGCGAATGCCTCCGCAAAGCCATCGGCAACAAGCTGGGCATTTCCCGCTACGGCTACTGCCTACCCATGGATGACTGCCTGTGCAGCGCCGCGCTCGATTTCGGTGGCCGCCCCTGGCTGCAGTGGGAGGCCGAGTACAAGCGCGAGCGCATCGGCGATATGCCCACGGAGATGTTCTACCACTTCTTCAAGAGTCTGAGCGATGCCGCGCTCATGAACCTCAGTATCAAGGCAGAGGGAGATAACGAACACCACAAGATTGAAGGCAGCTTCAAGGCGCTCGCCCGCGCCATCCGCGTGGCGGTGCAGCGCGATGTGCGCCACCTGGTGCTGCCCTCCAGCAAAGGAACGCTTTAAGTCATGAAAGTAGCTGTTGTCAGATACAACGCGGGCAATATCCGCTCGGTCATCAATGCCCTCCGTCGCATCGGCGTGGAGCCCGTGGTCACGGATGATGCCGCCGAACTTGCCTCCGCCGACCGCGTCATTTTCCCGGGGCAGGGCGAAGCCGCCAACACCATGGCCTACCTGCGCGAAAGCGGCCTGGGCGAGGTGATTCGCGGGCTGAAGCAGCCTGTGCTGGGCATCTGCATCGGCCAGCAGCTGCTCTGCGCTCACTCCGAGGAGGGCGATACCCCGTGCCTCGGTGTGTTCGAAAGCCCCGTAGTGCGTTTCCCCTCCACCTGCGAGGAAGGCCGCGTGAAAATCCCGCAGATTGGCTGGAACACCATTGAGCAGCTCCGCACCCCGCTTTTCGATGGCCTGAAGGAGGGCGATTTCGTCTACTTTGTGCACAGCTTCTATGTGCCTGACTGCGCCGAAGCCATCGCCCGCACCACCTACGGCGGCGTCACCTACGCCTCCGCCCTGCGCCGCGGCAATTTCTACACCACCCAGTTCCACCCCGAGAAGAGCGGCGATGTGGGCCTGCGCATCCTCCACAATTTCATTCACCTCTGCCATGATTGAGCTCATTCCCGCAATCGATATCATCGGCGGCCAGTGTGTGCGCCTGACCAAGGGCGACTACGCTGCCCAGAAGACCTATGACCCGCACCCTGAGGACGTGGCACGCCGCTTCTACGACATGGGCGTGCGCCGTCTCCACGTGGTGGATCTCGATGGCGCCAAGGCAGACCACATCGTGAACCTGGAGACGCTCAAGAAAATCACCGCTCTGGGCATGACCGTGGATTTCGGTGGCGGTATCAAGCAGGAAAGCGACCTGCAGGCCGCCTTCGACCACGGCGCCGCCATGGTCACCGTGGGCAGCCTGGCTGCCACCGACCCTCAGCGCCTCCTCAAGTGGGCAGAGAAATACGGCCCCGACCGCTTCATCGTGGGCGCCGATGCGCTGAACGGCCGCGTGATGATCAAGGGTTGGCGCGAGGACGGCGGCATGAGCCTCGATGAGTTCGTGAGCTTCTACATGAGCCACGGCATCACCCGCGTGCTCTGCACCGATATTTCGCGCGATGGCACCCTGGGCGGCCCGAACACCGAGCTGTACCGGGAAATCATGGCCAAACACCCCGGCTGCCGCCTCATCGCCAGCGGCGGCGTGAGCTGCACCGAGGACATTCGCGCCCTCGATGCCGCCGGCATCCCCTCTGTCGTCTTCGGCAAGGCCTACTACGAAGGCCGCATCGATTTGCCCGCTCTTCTCACTATTCACTCTTAATTATTCACTCTTAATTATTCACTATTCACTATTCACTTCTATCATGCTCGCCAAGCGTATCATTCCCTGTCTCGATGTGAAGGATGGTCGCACCGTCAAGGGCGTCAACTTCGTGAACCTGCGCGACGCGGGCGACCCCGTGGAGCTCGGCAAGGCCTACAGCGAGCAGGGGGCAGATGAACTCGTCTTCCTCGACATCACCGCTTCGCACGAAGGCCGCAAGACCTTCACCGATATGGTCTCCCGCGTGGCAGAGACCGTTTCCATCCCGTTCACCGTGGGCGGTGGCATCAATGAACTGGCCGATGTAGCCCGCCTGCTCGAAGCAGGTGCCGATAAGGTGAGCCTCAACTCCGCCGCTATCCGCAATCCCCAGCTGGTGAACGATATCGCCAGCCACTTCGGTTCCCAGGTCTGTGTGGTGGCCATCGATGCCCGAAACGATGCCGATGGCTGGCATTGCTATGTGAATGGCGGCCGCATCCGCGTGGAGCGCACTCTGCTCGATTGGGCTCGCGAGGTGGCCGACCGCGGCGCCGGTGAAATCCTCTTCACCAGCATGGATCACGACGGCGTGAAACAAGGCTTTGCCAACGAAGCCCTCGCCATCCTTTCCGATTCCCTCAGTATCCCCGTCATTGCCAGCGGTGGCGCCGGTGCCAGAGAACACTTCGCCGATGCATTCCGCCTTGGCCACGCCGATGCCGCCCTGGCCGCCAGCGTCTTCCACTTCGGCGAAATCAAAATCCCCGACCTCAAGCACTACCTCCACAACGAAGGTATCTGCGTACGCCTGTAAAATGGCCCATTATGCAGCTGGATATCAGCAATATTAAACCATTTATCTGCCTTGATTGCATTGCCGGCAGTAAGGCCTACGGACTGGACACCCCCACGAGTGACGATGACTTCAAGGGTGTGTTTCTGGCTCCTCTGCCTATGATTCTGACGGGGCAGGCCCCTACATTAGTTCAGGATGAGCGGCATGACCGGCAGTATACTGAGCTGGGGGCATTCTGCAGAGAATTGGAATTGAATAACTCGGGGGCCATGGAACTCTGGGCCTGCATAGGAGGAGAACAGGAACTGTTCTGCGCATCATGGTTTCGCGATTTCCTTGGCCGTTACAACTTTCTTTCTCGCCGCTGCTATTACACATACATTGCGAATGCTCAGCGCCAGCTGAAGCGTATTTCGGCAACACATGCCAAGGCCACTGAAGCCCCACCTGAACCTGCTGTGATGCAGGATTATGCCTTCATGCTACAGAATGGTAAACTTGAGCCTCTTTCTCAATGGTTGCAGTCGCAGGGGCTGGGCCTCTGCGATGTTGTGGCGCAGCGACTTGCAGATGATGAAAACCTGTATGCTTTGTATCGGCAATCATCCCGCTATGGAATCTTCGGTCGGGATGCAACGACCATTGCCACCCCGAAAGTCTCCGCAGACGCTCAGCTGCTGGGTGTGATGCTGTTTCGTGCATCCGCATATAGCCAGCAGAATCGCAGATGTGTTCAGTACCGCGAATGGGAACAGAAGCGCAATCCCGCCCGTCTTGTCACCGATGCCGCATTGGCAGATGAGCAAGGCTGCTACGACACCAAGCACATGGGGCATGTATTCCGCCTGCTGCACACGGCACGGGAAATTGCTACAGAAGGTGTCATTCATGTCCGCCGCTCGACTGATAATGCTTTCCTCCGGGAAGTCAGGGCGGGGCGTATCCCGCTGACAGAACTCATGCATATGGTCCAGGAGGAAATGGACTCGCTCAAGCCGCTTTTCGATAAATCCGACCTCCCTGAAACGCCTCAGATTGATGGCATATGGGAGGATTTAGCCCAGCTTCGCATAAAACTACACTATGAGTAACACGATACAGGAACAAATACAGCAGAAACTGGATGATTTGCAGCAGCAGAAAGGTTGCCACCTGCTGTTGGCTGTGGAATCCGGCAGCCGCGCATGGGGCTATGCCTCTGCCGATAGCGATTACGATGTCCGCTGCATTTATTATTTCCCCCGCGACCGATATCTGGCTGTGAGGCTGCCCCGGGATACGGTCGAGTGGGAACTCAATGAAGTGTTTGATATCAACGGGTGGGAATTACGCAAATCTCTGGGGCTTGCCCTTAAATCAAACCTGACGGTGTATGAATGGGTGGATTCACCCATTGTGTATCGTACCAGCCCGTGGCATGAAGAGTTTCGTCATGTCCTTGGCAAAGTATTGCGCCCGCGTATGCTGGCTTCTCGTTACCTGGGTATGGCTGCAGGTACCATTCATCGGTATCTCATGCGTGAGCAGGTTCCTTATAAGCAGTACTTCTACGCTCTGCGCCCCTTGCTGGCTGCTCGTTGGGCTATGCAGGAACGTAAACCGGCACCTGTCCCATTTGCTGACCTGCGGTATCTCCTGCCGGATGATATGCAAAGTGTTACGGATGAGTTGCTCGTGCTGCGTAATAGCTCATCTGAAAAAGCAGTAGGTCCTGCTCATCCTGCTGCAGATACCTTCATTGCCCATGAACTTGCTGCTCTGGATACCATGTTAGCCGCTATGCCCGAGGAGCATGAACCCGATACCGCTCCATTGGATGACTTCTTCCGCCGTGTCGTATCAAACGCATGACAAAGAATGCACCCATTTTTAGCTTGCATCTCCGCTACCTCTTCTGTACACTCTCGGCGGGGCTGTAGCTCAGCGGTTAGAGCAGGGGACTCATAATCCCTTGGTCGCGGGTTCGAACCCCGCCGGCCCTATTGACAAAGGCTGCATTCCTGAAATTGAGGGGATGCAGCCTTTTTTTTTTGCTTATGCGCTGGTATTTAACGAATTGCGGAGTCCTTAATTGTTAAAAAGAATGGGTCAATAGCAAAAAGTGTGGAATTTGAATTTTCATATCACAATGTGCCCACATTCAATTAAGACTCTTAATCGGTAGTTCAGAAAGTTGGGTCAATAGCAAAAAGTTACGATAGGCCATAAGCGCGGCGTTGAATTAACAAACAACTTTCATAAAGTGCATTTTTTTCACTTTATTGTTCTTTTTTGCTCATGACAACAAAAAAGAGCAAAAAGACATATTGACATTTATCAAAGTGTCCGTATAATATCGCTTATCATGAGCTCTGTTTTGTTTCTATGCACGGGTAATTCCTGCCGCAGTCAGATGGCTGAGGCTTGGGGGCGGTGCTTTTTCCCCGATGGGTGGAAGGTGGCGTCTGCCGGGATAGAAAAACATGGCTTGAATGCGCTCATGCTCGCCGTTATGGCCGAGGCCGGAATGGACATGAGCCAACATTTTTCTAAAACGGTTGACGAGTTGCCGAGCGATATTCAATGGGACCTGATTGTGACGGTCTGCGACCGCGCCGCTTCAGCCTGCCCCTATTACCCCGGGGGAAAACTCATTCACCTTCCTTTTGATGACCCTCCTGCATTGGCAATTGGTTTGCCTGAAGCGGAGGCTCTGAACATATACCGCCGCGTGCGCGATGAAATACGCGCAGAAATCGTGAACTTAGCACAACACTTACAGTAAGATACCCATGAATTGTAACTGCCACAATACGGAAAAAATAAGTCTGTCGCACGAAGCTGCATCTGCGGTTTTTAAGGCTCTCGGTCATCCGGTTCGCTTGCATATCGTCAGAATGCTGTTGGCGGGAGAGCGATGTGTCTGCGAGTTACACAAGGGGACGGAGCGCGATTTATCCACGATTTCCAGCCATCTCAATATACTCAAGAATGCTGGGGTGGTCACAGCAGAACAAAGAGGAAAGAACATCTATTATCGTCTGGCTATTCCCTGTCTTTCTACTGTCTTGAATTGCCTTGTCGACTGACGAAAAATAACTTAAACAAGGCTTTTTACACTTACGTTTTTAGATTTGCCCAAATATGAACACAACACAAACCATGAAAACAACACACATCACAATCTATGGTCCGGGGTGTACGCGTTGCACAACCTTAGTCTGTAATGCAGAAGAGGCTGTACGCACGCTGCCGGGAAGGTTCGAAATAGAGAAAATATCCAATCCGCTGGAGATAGCGGAAGCCGGTATATTCAACACTCCTGCGATTGCTATCAACGGAGCAATAGTCCGGCAGGGAAAGGTGCTGACCGTGGAACAACTGAGAGAGCTGATACAGGATTCTCTTTCTCATGTGCAGGCATCTACAGAGTTCGAAAAAGAGAATGTCGCCACATGTTCATGTGGTTGCGGATGCCAACGAGCAGATAGCAACAGCAAATCCCCCACAAATCAAGAAAGTAAAACGGAAAGCACCCCGGGCAAAGGGTTGAAAACGGCTTTACTTCTCATTGGCTTCGGCGCGTTGGCTGTTGCTGCGCTCAAACAAATACAACAGGAAGCCCCGGTTGAACCGGTAAGCACACCCACACCGGTTGTGGCAGATAATTCGGCAGAGCTTGTGTATTTCACCTTCGGAAAACGCTGCCCGACATGCAGGCGCATGGAGCAATGGGCCAGGGATGTTGCCATAGAGATGGGGATAGCATTTGTACAGAAAGAAGCTGATGCAGACCAGGTTAATCTCTATGGGCTTACAACAAAAAGCCTTATATTACGTGATATTCGAAATGGAAGGGAATGGGAAAAGTTGTCTCGCATCTGGGAATTGAACCGAGACGAAACAGCGTACAAGCAATATGTAAGAGAACAAATTAACGCTTATATAACGAGATGAGTATACTTTATCTTGTACTTGCCGGAATGGCAGCTGCTATTGCACCCTGTCCGTTAGCGTCGAATCTGGCAGCTATCGGCTATATGAGCCGGCATGTGGGCTCACAACATCGAGCCTTGATGGCAGCGGGGCTTTATACTTTGGGGCGCATTAGCTCCTATGTTGCAGTAGGACTGCTCATAAGCCAGGGCTTGGCAGGAGCCCCTGCCGTATCACTCTGGCTCCAGGAGAGCCTGCCTTTGTACATGGGCCCCATACTCATCGTCTCCGGACTCGTTGTGCTGGAGTGTATCCGTATCCCCTCCATCGGTCGCTACCCCGGCAAAACAGTCACTCATAAACTCGCAAGCAGTGGCTTATGGGGCAGCTTTATGCTGGGGCTGCTCTTTGCGTTGGCTTTGTGCCCTCCCAGTGCGGCTCTTTTTTTTGGAACAGCTCTGCCGATTGCCATCCAAAGCGGCACATGGGCCTGGGTGGCTATAGCTCTGTTTGGATTAGGAACATCGGTTCCGGTAGCGGCATTCGCCCTATTGCTGGTAACAGGAGCCGAAAAGGCAGCTGGAGTCCTGCGTTGTCTTCCGGTGCTTCAGCGTTGGGGGAAGAGCCTTGCCGGGAGCAGTCTTTTCCTTCTCGGAATGTGGATAACAATAACCGAACTCATCATTTGACACATGAACAATAAATCAGAACTAAAATCATTGTTGTGGATGGTTGTCATCTATACTGCCATCTTTTTTCTACCCTTGAATAATCAGGCATTCCGGACTTCGCTGCATGCTACGCTGGATCTGGCGAAATGGTATGCGCAGGAGCATGTCATCCTGTGTCTGCTGCCTGCGTTTTTCATAGCCGGAATCATTGCAGTATTCATCAGTAAGGATTCGGTATTGAGGTATCTGGGAGCCCATGCTCCGCGATGGCTTTCATATAGCGTTGCGTCCATATCGGGTGGCATTCTTGCAGTATGCTCCTGCACAATTCTTCCTCTGTTTACCAGCATCTACAAGAGAGGGGCAGGTCTCGGTCCGGCCATGGCCTTTCTTTATTCCGGCCCAGCCATAAGCATGCTTTCCATCATTCTGACGGCACGCATTCTGGGCATGGAAATGGGGATAGCCCGTACAGTCTGCGCCATCGGGTTTTCCGTCATCATTGGTATGATAATGGCTTGGATTTACCGCCGGGAAGAACAGCAGAAAGCAGAGTCTCCATCTGAAAAACAGCAGGCAGAAACTGCCGCCGATTCTTTCGGGCAGACAGCCATGCTCTTTTTTGCAATGGTTGCCGTCCTTATCTTTGCCAACTGGGCTGCTCCCGGTGAACAAAGTTCCTCTATATGGTCTCTTGCCTATACCTATCGTTGGTACCTCGTAGGTGTGGCAGCATTGCTCATGTGTTGGTGTATGGTAGAATACCTGCGTATTCCGACATGGAAAGTGTATACCGGGGCAATAGCCGTCGTTTTGACCGTTGCCGCATCCCTGCGATTCATTCCTGATCCCATGTTCACGCCGCTACCCCCCATGGTGGTTGCGCTGGCTGCATTATCGCTGATTCTTCTCTCCGATAAAAGAGAGGCGAATCGCGAGTGGGCCTTATCATCCTGGGACTTTGCCAAAAAGACCATACCGCTTATGGGAGTAGGTATCATCATTACCGGAATGCTGCTTGGTTCCACGCACGGTGATACTTCTATCCCCGGGCTGATTCCCGCCGAATGGGTACAACACGCAGTCGGAGGAAATGGCGTGCTTGCCAATTTCCTTTCCTCCGTTACCGGGGCATTCATGTATTTCAGTACTCTTACAGAGATACCGATAGTTCAGGGTCTGCTCTCTTCCGGCATGGGCAAAGGTCCGGCCTTGGCATTACTTCTGGCCGGTCCGTCCCTTTCGCTGCCCAACATGCTGGTTGTTTCGGGCGTAATGGGATGGAGAAAAACGGCAATATACGTATCTCTCGTCATCGTCTTGTCCACGATAAGCGGTTATATTTATGGCAACTTTTGGGGCTGGTGATTATGTAAAAAAACGTCTCAATGTCCTTTTTTCAATTTTACAAGCAACTTATAAATAACGCATTATATCCCAAAGCCTTTTATTCATATCCTCGGAGACGTACCCCTCTCAAAGGGTGTTTATCTTGATAACTTAGGGATATAACTTGCTCTTATTTCACGTAACCTATTAAATATAAGGTGGCAAACACTCATAAAAAGCAAGGACTTTCGATTTCTGCGCGTTAAGGGGGCAAAATTAAAGGTGCTTTGTAACTAGCGTAATATCATTTAGTTACAAAGCGCCGCACCCTTCTCAAAGGCTTGACATTTTACCCGCTTCGCGTATAATCATGTTATCATGAGGTGCATGTTAGCAGTGTCTGGTATAATTATGATGTCTGTTTCTCAAGGAACAGAAGTTGTGAGTGCTAAATTGGCTGAGCCTGTATATTGCCAAGGAGAATATCTCGGACAAAGAGAAGATGAGGCATATAGTGCGAATTATGCAACTTGTTTCGCTAAAATTAACTTTGATGAAATCGAAGCTACGGAAGAAGAGGGAATGTTTGGTATCCCTATAACTTTTATTGTAGAAACACGTGATAAATGCTTTATTCTATATATGAATAATGCATACGGCATTTTCTCAGTCTATCAGGCATCAAAGAATAATAGCAATGTGTATACGGTATCAGATGATTATATAGATTCTTCGAAGGTCGTCTATTTGCCAACTCTGTATGATAAATTAAAAGATGTAGGGATAAATATTCTGGATGAAAAACAGCTGCAGAATATAAGAACTCTACCCAAAAATGAGCGCGATATTTTTTTGAAACAATACAAGAAAGTTATTGATATTACTCGTAACTCGGTTAGGTAGCGCAGTTACAAACACCGGCTAAGGGAGTTAAGTTCGTGTACTTCATGTACTCTTGTGTCTCATCGAGTTTATACGTTACAATAATAATCTTTTTACCCTTTATAAAACAAACGCTTGTGTGCAGGGGGTATTGGGTAAAGTTTTCTAAACGAGACACTAGTATGAGAACGCAATATTGCTTACCTCAGCACTTGGTAGGAAGCCCGAAAAGGTCGTTACCTCCGATCTGGCAACCGATGGCTTTCCAGCTGATGTGGGTGAGGTAAACCTCGCCATCCCACTTGTAGCCACAGGCGAGTACTCCTACCTATCTGGGGCGACAAGTTCACCTGAATGCAACACGTTTATCCCTAAATCGGCTCAATGTGAATGCGAAAGAGTAATGTTAACACGTTTTGTAAAGCATTAATAACAAGTCTTTTCCAAAGTTTTCTGCAACCGTTATGAGTCAAGGCGAATTTTAGGGTAATTTTTAGAAAATGGCTTCAGTTTTCACAAGCTGTTTATACACAGTATTTTAGAGTTGTTAAAAATCACAGTCACAAAAAGGCTATTAGATAAATATCATTAACCGCCGTTGTTATCGTTTAAGTACAAGTGCTTATGTGATAATGACGGCGGTTAATGCGTATAATAATGTTGCTACTTTGTTGCTAATTTTTGTTGCTACTTTGTTTCTAGTTTGGTAGCATCAACTTTGCAAGTTACGGGCTTATAGTCTGAATCGATAAGACTGTCTGCCTTGCAGCTTTGCAATCTGGCGAGGAAAACGGAAGGACATTCAAGCGGGTTTCGATAGTTCCTTTTTCTGCTGCCTGTTTTCAGGCGTCTGGATACAACAATAAGTTAATAAATCATATGTTAAAGAATCTGATTTTACTTTTGGGAGCAGTATTCCTGCTGGGGGTGTGCGTGCCTGCCTGTGCGTGGGCGGAAGAAGAGGCTGAGGAAACAGAAATGCGGCAGGAGGCTTCCTCCGGGAAGAAGGGTAAGGCGAACAAGAAACGCAAGGCCAAGGGGAAGAAGGACAGTAAGGAAGAAGCCGACCTGCAGGAAGATGCTGCTGAGGAGCGCCCGGTTGTCAGGAAGCACCGTGGCCCGATCATTAAAAAGAAATACAAAGGGATTAAGCCGGATTTCTTTTGTGACGAAGAGGATTATGCTGGGCCGGATGATGTCAAAGAGATGCTGCGAGGCATGGGGTTGAACTTTCCGGGGAAATCCTCGGCCACATACGATGAGGAGACCGGTACGTTGACGGCCACCTTGCCCGCCGAGGAGCATAAATACCTGAGAGAACTCTACAAGGATTACAAGAAGAAAAACAAGCGTAAGTGATTGTTTTCGATTGTATGGAAGCAAAGATATAATACGAAAAAACGCAGTAACGATTCGTTACTGCGTTTTTTTAGAGGCGGGAGTGGGATTTGAACCCACGAATGACGGTTTTGCAAACCGTTGCCTTAGGCCACTTGGCTATCCCGCCGCTTGGCGTTGTTGCGGGGGCAGTTTACACGAGGTAGCGGTCAGAGTCAAGAGAAAATTACGTTTTTCTTAAAAAACGGCGCTTTTTGTGGCGTTTTTTCTGTATCGCATAAAAGCCCAGAGCCGCGCAGCCTCCCCAGATGAGCAGGAAAATGGCGCCGCAGAGCACATTCTGCCAGCCCGGGCTAAGTCTGTCTTCCTCTACGCGCAGGATTTCCGGTTCTGCGGGGAGATACACGATGGGGATTCGCTGGCCTTCACAATATGGGAGCGTGTAGAACTGGCAATCCACCACATGCTCTTTTCCTGCAGCATCGGTGAAGCCCAGAATGGGAGAGTAGAATGAGCCACCTCTGCTGCCTGAGGAACTTCGCATCTCGATTACGGTGGCGGTGGCAGGAATGCCGTCTGTTTTCAGCCGGCTTTCTTCGTGTAAGAAGACGAAACCCTTAGCCATGAAGTACAAGGAGACCGCACAGAACAGCAGTCCGACGACGATGGCGATAAGCTCGCCATCGGGCCAGGTCCACCCGGGGCGAGATGCAGCAGAGCGTCCTGCCGGCTGTTGTTTCGCTGCCATGGCTTGATTGTAGCGTAACTGATTGCAAAAGACAACGATAATCGGAAAAACAGGATGAATGATTAATGATTAATGAATAATGATTAATGAATAATGATTAGTGATTAATGGAGACTGTTTCAGATTTGCTGGCCTACGCAATAAATTATGCATTGGCATGATTAGTCTATCATCGGCAAATCGGGAATTGTCGAAGCGATGGCGAGCCAAAGGCGAGCGGAATTTTGAGCCCACGAAAGTGGGCGGCATAATCGTAGCGAGGGCCGTCAGGCCCTCGTTCGCAACAAAAATATGACCCGAGCCCGCGTCTGCGGGCG
>JAZRHL010000009.1:0-4875 GCA_045644745.1 Akkermansia sp. | reverse complement strand
TGGCTCACAGAACGACATGGCTACGATCCGACTTTGCTGACCTTGCTGAAACGGTCTTTGAAGGTCTCGCTCACCCAGGTGGTCAGGCCCTCGGCTTCCGCCTCGTCCAGTCCGGGCTGGTCGGGCTGGGCTTCCAGCGGGGGCAGCTCCAGGCCGGCGCGGTCGATGGACTTGATTTCCTTTTCGGCGAACTTCATCAGGCTTTCCACCACAAACTGGTCACCGCCCTCGGTGAAGATGCCCACCTCGAAGCCACGAGCCTTCAGCGCATCCAGATAGGGGGAGTTTTCCAGCTGACTGCGGCTGGCACCGTAGAGAACATATATATCCTTCTGGTTCTCCTTCATGCGGGACACGTAGTCCTCGAAGCTGGTCAGCTTGCCGGGTTCGGTGAAGGTGGATTCAAAGCGCAGCAGCTTGCCCAGCGCATCCTTGTGTTCCCAGCTGGTCACCACGCCTTCCTTGATGTAGCGGGAGAAGGTGCGCCAGAACTTCTCGTAGCTCTCGGTCTCATTCTTGGCCACGCCCTCCAGGTGCTTGATGAAGCGCTTGGTAATGATGCCGGAAACCTTGCGCAGCAGGGAGTTGTCCTGCAGCATTTCGCGGGAGATGTTCAGCGGCAGGTCCTCGCTGTCCACCACACCGGCCAGGAAACGCAGCCACTCAGGCAGGAGCTTCTCAGGCTTGCTATCGATGAGCACCTTGTGGCAGTAGAGAGACACCATGGGCTCGCAGCGGCCAAAGCCCATGGCCTCGGGGTTCTCCTCGGGCACAAAGAGCACAGAGTTGAGCACGATGGGGGCATCGGCACTGAAGTGCATGTAGCTCAGCGGCTTGCTCTCGGTGTGGGCAATGAACTGGTAGAAGCCTTCGTACTCCTCGGCGGTCACGTCCTTCTTGCTCTTCATCCAGATAGCCTGCACGGTGTTCAGGTGCTCACCGTTGAAATCGATGGGGAAGCCCACGAAGTTGCTGTATTTGGAGAGAATGTAGCGGGTGTGGTCGCCCTTGGCGAAGTTCTTGGCGTCTTCCTTCAGGAAAATCTTGATGCTCGTGCCACGGGGAGTATCAGCAGCAGCATCGGTGAGGGTGTAGCCCTCCTGGCCATCACTTTCCCACTTCACGGGGGCGGCATCGGGCTGCCAGGAGCGGGTGGTCACCTCCACCTTGTCGGCAGCCATGAACACGCTGTAGAAGCCCACACCGAACTGGCCGATAAGGTCCTGCGTGCCGCCCTGGCTCTCCTTCATGGCCTCCAGGAACTTCTTGGTGCCGGAGTGAGCAATGGTGCCCAGGAACTCCACAACTTCATCCTGAGTCATGCCGATACCGCTATCGGCGATGGTGAGCGTGCCGGCTTCCTCATCGGTGGTGATGGTGATGCGCAGCTCGCGCTCGGGCTCGTAAATATCAGTCTGAGTCAGCTGCTTGAGGCGCAGCTTCTCCAGCGCGTCGGAAGCGTTGGAAACCAGCTCGCGCACAAACACCTCGCGGTCGCTGTAAAAGGCGTGAATCACAATGTCCAGCAGCTGCCGGACCTCCGTCTGGAACTGATGCGTATTTGCCATAGTTTTAGGTGGTCTGAAAGTTTGCCCATTATTCTACTTCCCGCAGGAAAAAGGTCAAGCGGGTATTGTGGCAGCACCCCGGTATGAGGATGCCCTGATATTGATACGCTTTCCTCCTTATCAAGGGGTAACGTTTTCCTATATATTTTGGGCGTCGTAGATGCTTGATTTATCCCGGAAAATCAGCTAGAATACAGGCATGCTAATGAAGCTGATGATGCTGTGCGGGGGAGCGCTCATGGGAATCGCCATGGCAGCGCAGGTGGAGTGGATGCAGAATCTGGAGAAAGCCTCCGCCTTGGCAAAGGCTCAGAACAAACTGCTGCTGGTCGAGTTCACCGGCTCAGATTGGTGCCGCGCCTGCCTCATTCAGAAGAAACGCGTCCTCTCACAGATTGAATTCGAGGAATGGGTGCAGAAACACTGCATCGCCGTGGAAGTGGATGTGCCCCACGATGCCACACGCGTGGGAGGCTCAGAGCAGAAAAAGCACAACGAAACGCTCTGCGAAGCATACGACATCAAGAACTTTCCCAGCCTGATGCTGATGACTGCCGACAAGATTATGGTGGGTGGTTACCGCGGAGCACACCGCTCACCGAAAGCAGCCATCGCCGCGCTGGAAAAACACTTTTCCGCGGTAGATAAATTAAAGCAGGCTCAGGCAAAAACAGGCAGCCAGAAAGCAGAGGCGCTGAAAGCCATCTACGACACCCTGCCCACGAATGACCAGGAGAGCCGATTCCTGCTGATGGAACAGATTATCGCAGCAGATTCCGCAGACTCCCAGGGGTTACACGCGGCCTACCGCGCCAAGCTGCAGATGCGCCAGCTGAAGCACTCCATGCTTCAAGCCGCATCCCCGGCAGCGCAATTAGTACTTGTAGACCAGGCAATGGCCGTAGCCCTGCCCGAAAATGAGGCCGCTATCCGTAGCCTCAAAGGAAACGTGCTGCGGGAAATGGCCGTTCATCTCACCGCAGCGCCGAAAAACGTACAGGATATAGAGAAAGCCAGAGATTTACTCGTGGAATCCATAGAATATATCCCCACCACCCGCGAGCAGGACACCATACGCAAGTATGTGAACCTCCGCTATGCCGAACCAGCCGCCCTCTACGAGCGAATCAAACGCAGTAACGGGAACTGAGAAATTCTTACCTTGTACTTATTTTGTCTTGCGAGGCTTTGCATAATTTGTTACCATTCGATAATGAAATATCACACTCGATATCTGCTCTCACTGGGAGCATTAATGCTTTACCTCATTCCTACAGCAGCAGGGGAACCGGACTGCACATTCTCTCTATTAAATTTCTCACGAGCTTTTTCACTGCCTGAAGAACAGCAGGGATTGTCCAGGATGATCTCCAGCAGTTCATCATTTGCCCTGACTCTGCGGATTACTCCAGAAAAGGGCTACACCGTGAGCACACTGGATATCCAGGAATTATCGATGAAAGACAGGCTGGGTAATGACCTGCAGCCAGATTTTCTGACTCATGCGCCTGGAGAAAATAATACGGGGCACGCATATGTCGACATCTATGCAAAAGATACCATGTATGGCGACTGGGTGCATGTCACAGGAACCGTATATGTGCAGCTGTCTCAAAGCATCAAAGAACACCCGGCGCAAACGATTGAAATCAACAAACCTTCAGCAAGCAATGTTCGAGGGGTGGATGTAAACTACGAGTTGGATAACGCAGGTACTCTGCATATCTATATCACAGGCGAAGACTCTGTGCGCAAAGTTCAAGGGATAATATGCGACTCACCCGACGGTAAAGAACTCCGCACCCAAAGTTCCGGCTCTTTCACTTCTGGCGATGGCGCATTCAAAAGCGTTACAATTAATTTTGAGGACAAAGTAACCGCACTGAATGTTATGCTCAAAACATACGAAGGCTTAAAAGAAGTCAAACTTCCGTTGAACTTCCGTGTAGGAATGACAGGAATGCTGCCACCGCCGAAGGATGCAGAGAAAAACAGGAGAATTGCGCCACCAAAGTTCAAACTCTGAGAAAAAGCCAGGCAGCGGCGGCCATAATCATCGGGGCTCGCAGATTTTCTCACACGCCGCAAGGCGTGTTTTCATCCTTCACCGGGCAAACGGCAGTTTGCCCTTTCACTCGCGCCGCAAGGCGCGTTTTCATTTGTATCTGCGGCACGGCCGCGCGCTACTTTCGAGCCCGGTAGGGCGGCATAATCGTAGCGAGTGGTGGAGCAGAAACCACTCGATTACACAAAATAATACGGGAGCCCGTGGAATGGGCGGCATAAAGGGTTGCCACATGTAAAAGCCTCGCCATCTTTTTCGGGGCACGGGTCTCGCGGGCCTTCTCACACGCCGCAAGGCGTGTTTTCATCCTTCACCGGGCCAACTCCTGTTTGCCCTTTCACTCGCGCCGCATAGGCGCGTTTTCATTTTATTCCCCAGCCCAGGCATTATTGTCGGGGCACGGGACTTTCCTGTCTCGGTGTAGCTGCGTAGCAGCGAAGACGGAAGTCCCGATGCTCGGCTCGCGGGGTTCTTGCTTCCCTATGAATGGCTCTTTGTCCTGCCACGGCTATATAGGAAACGAAATCCAGCCTCCGGCTGGACGAAATCCGGCCCTTGGCCGGTCGAAATCCTCACTTCGTTCGGTCTAAATTTGTGTGCTGCGCACACAAACGATGAAGCCCCGAAACCTTTTCAGTTTCGGGGCTTCGTTTACCCTGGCAGCTATCTACTCTCGCGGGACCTGTCGTCCGACAAGACGCCCGAGGGCTCGGAGGGCGGCTAGCCAAACCGCTCCAGCGGTTTGCCCCCGCTTGCGGGGGTGAGGGCCCGTGGGGCGGACCCGAAGCAACCTGACAAGATGGTAGGAAGGACGACAACCACCTTGGCAGATCCCGCCACCGTGATAACGGAAAAGCCCGCAGAACTCTCGTTCTGCGGGCTTTGTTTACCCTGGCAGCTATCTACTCTCGCGGGACCTGTCGTCCGACTACCATCGACGTGCTGATGTTTCACTTCCGGGTTCGGAATGGGACCGGGTGGGACCATCAGGCTATGACCACCAGGTTTCAGGGAGCTTCTCTTTGCTCTGCTGCTCGCTGCTTACCTCGGTAATCATCTGCGCTTGCGGGTGGCTGTGGTGTTTCTGCTGGCTGCCTTTCTCGGCAGCAGGCTGACATCCGCGTGGCTTGTTGGTCTTTCGCGTTTTCCTTGTTTTGCACTCACTCTCGGTTACACTTGATTCAAGCAGAATTGCTTGTCACCGGGGTGTTGTATAAGGTCTGTTGGATGTTAGTAGTGCTC
>JAZRHL010000008.1:0-7558 GCA_045644745.1 Akkermansia sp. | reverse complement strand
TTTAGATATGGTAGCAATCCGTCTTAACCGTCAGGGGTCCAAGGACCGTCCTTTCTACAAGATCGTTGTCGTTGACAGCCGCGCTCGCCGCGATGGTGATTTCATCGAGCAGGTGGGTACTTACAACCCCATGGCTGAGGGCGAAAACTACACGCTGAACCTCGAGAGCGTGGACAAGTGGATCGCCAATGGCGCCCAGCCCTCCGAGACTGTGGCCTCCATCATCAAGAAGGTTCGCGCCGCTAAGGCCTGATCTTTCTTCCCGGAAACCTTTCTCAGGTTGTTTCAGAACGCGCCCCGGTGCTGCAAGGCATCGGGGCCGTTCTGCTCTTACGGGCTGGCATAATTAAGCAATAGCGACAAATCCGAGATTGTCGAGCCATTTGCGAAGCGTCAGCGGAGCGGAATTTTGAGTCCCGCCAGGGACGTAAGAGGGCAGGCAGGGGTAAGCCCGCTACGCGGGCGCAGCCCCTGCTAACAAACAAAAGATAATGGAGCCCCGACGAAAGGAGTGGGCGGCAGAGGCTTCTGCTTCAATGCGTAACCGTCGACTCTACCACCCACTCACTACGTTCGGGGTTCAGATTATTTTTATGGTTAGCAGGGGTTTCCTCGGTTCGCCGCTCCACCCCTGCCTATTCTCTAACGCCCCTGACGGGACTCAAGTTTCGCGGTCGTGCCGACCGCAAACTGCCCCGCAATCTCGGATTTACCGAACGGAAGCAGGGGACTCTGCAGATAATGCTCTCAGGGCATCAAGCCTGACCAGCCATGGCCGCCTCGATGGCATCGGGCTCAATAGGGGCATTCGGAATCAGGTCCTCCACCCCGTTATCCGTCACCAGCACATCCGTCTCCAGGCGGATACCGATAGCCTCGGCGGGAATATAGATACCGGGCTCCACGGTCCACACCTGGCCGGCGGCAAAGCACTTCGTATCAGAGCCCACATCGTGCACATCAATACCCAGGGAATGCGACGTGCCGTGCATGAAATACTTACGCACGCAGAGCGGGTTCTCCGGCTGGGCGTCCACCTCCTCCTGCGTCAGCAGGCCGAGCTGCACCAGCTCCGCTGCCATGTTGATGCGCACCAGTCGCTCATACTCCTGCTTCTCCAGGCCGGGGCGGATGATACCCATGGCATAGCGCATCACGCGCAGCACAGCCTCATACACCGCCCGCTGGCGGGGCGAGAACTTGCCATTGGCGGGAATCGTGCGGGTCATATCGCCCGCATAGCCGCCGTATTCAGCGCCTATGTCGAGCAGAATCAGGTCGCCGTCCTTCACCTCCTTGTGGTTGGAAATATAGTGCAGCACGCAGGTATCTGCCCCGCTGGCAATGATGGGCAGGAACGAGAACTTGCGCGCGCGGCGGCGGATGTAGGCAGCGCTCAGCGCAGCCTCAATCTCCCACTCGCCCATGCCGGGCTTCACCTGCGGCAGCAGCTCCACAAAGCCTGTCCCCGTAATCTCGCAGGCGCGGCGCTGCTGCACCATTTCCTCAGCAGTCTTCACCAGGCGCATCTCCGCCAGGTGGGTATAGAGGCTCTCCGTCTTCGCATCGGGGTAGGAGGCACGCAGCGCGGCGGCCAGGCGCTCGTTGCGGGTCTGCACATAAGTGAAGCGGCGCGGGTGGTTATCCGTCTCCAGCCAGATCGTGCTGCTTGCCGGCACCCACTCCGCCAGCAGCGCGTTGTAGGTATCCGTCCACCGCACATCCTCCACGCCGCTCAGCGCGGTGGCATCTGCCGCCGTCAGGCGGGCGCCCTCCCAGATGACAATCTTCTCATTCGTCTCGCGCAGCAGCAGCGTATCAAAGTGTTCGCCGTTCTCGCCAATGCGCATCAGCAGCACCGTCTCCTCCTGGTCAATGCCGGCCAGGTAGAACAGGTTGGCATTCTGGTGGTGCGCCAGGGTACCATCCGCATTGGTGGGGTAGATATCGTTGGCATGCACTATCACCAGCGCCCCCGCAGGCAGACGCTTGGCCAGCTGGTCGCGGCGGGACTGGTAGAATGAGGCAGGAATCGGTTCGTAACGGAGTGTGTGGTTCATATCTTGCTGTGCGCAGTATACTCCCTCTGCCCCCCGGGTGCAATGCGAAATCATGTGTTCACACGGCTTTTTCCTTGACAGATTGCGGCTGCGGGAGTAAGAAAGGTGAACACACATCTTATTTCATTATGGATCGCGACGAAAAAACCCTTATTCTTTTCAAGCCGGACTGCGTCCGCAAGAACCTCTCCGGTATCATCCTGCAGCGCCTCCTGGCCGAAGGCTTCCGCCTCCGCGGCATGAAGATGATGCAGCTCGACGACGCCATCCTGCGCGAACACTACGCCCACATCATCGACCTCGTTATTGATGACAAGCCCCTGTTCCCCACCCTGTCGTACTTCATGCAGACCAGCCCCGTGGTCGCCCTCGTGCTCTCCGGCCCCGGCGTCATCACCCGCGTGCGCAGCATCCTCGGGCCCACCAACTCCATGAAGGCTGATAAAGGCACCATCCGCGGCGACTACGGCACCAACAGCATGCTCAACATCTGCCACGCTTCCGACTCCCCCGAAAGCGCAGAAGTCGAAATCAAGCGCTTCTTCAAGCCCGAGGAAATCTTCGACAACGTCGACTGATCCTCCCCTTCCCATCTTCCAATCAACAGCAAAAGGGCAGCTCCCGCTGCTCTTTTCTGTTTCCTGCCCCCTGCCTACCTCAGAAAGCTCAGGAGATATATTGTCTGGCATACCCACCCGCCCTGGGCAAATCCGTAAATCGCAAATCATTCGCCAGAGCTATCCTTTTGCCCCCAATCCACTCCTTCCCAGCACATTAGCCGCCTATCCTCCCTGCAGCGGCGGTGTTGCGGCTGGTGCTGGCGGGCACCCACTGCAAGCCGCTCGTACTACAGCGTTCCGGTGCTGTCCTCCGCTTTCCTCTTGTCTGCTGCCGGGTTCTGCGGCACAATCGGGCATCCACACCACTTCTACCCAGATGTCACACATGCCCCATTACCCCAAATCAAGCACAGCACAACCAGCCGGCAAGGAGGTGCGCCTGTGAACTCGCCCTTCAAGCTCCCCCGCACCCTGAAGGGTGCGGATGGCCTGCGCTATATCAACATGCCCGGCGTCACCTACCCCGACTCCGTGCTCAAAGGCCCGGGCGAACCCGGTTCCTCCCGCACCAATCCCCTGCGCGAGCCGCCCGAAGGCTACGTCAGCTCCGACACCGCCGCCAGACGCCTCGAAATCGCCGTGCGCTCAGCCCGCGCCCTGCTCACCCGGCACAAGGTGCACCGCGTCATCGTGCACGAACCCGGCAAACATGCCTGCGCCTATTGGTGCGAGAAAGGTCTCAATGAGGTTATCAGCCAGCGGGCTCCCGTCGTTCCCTGCCCCAGGGGTAAGTACTGCAGCGCCCTCGAGGCCTGCCTCATCCTCTCCGTCGCGCGCAGTTCCCTCTCGCGCTATGCCCAGCGCGGCCTGCTCGATGAATACCGCGTCCGCCTGGCTGGCGCCTCCGGCACCCATTGCGAAACCTTCTTCATCCGCAAATCGGTACGCCACCTCGCCAACAAGATCTTCACCACCCGTGCCCGCATGGAAGAACAACGCAGGAAAAACATCGCCAAACGCTGGCAGGAATACCAGGAACGCCTCAAACGCTTCACCCAGGGTGATAAGAGCTGAACCACACGGAATTACCCCAATACTGCCAGCTGCTCCTCCATACACGCAGAAGCATCAAGTGCAGAATGCAGAGCGCAGAATGCAGAATGCAGAATAAGGATATAGTGTTCGGCTATCGCCTCACTTGTAAACGAAAACACCTGAGATTTTCTCAGGTGTTTTCCTTTTGTTCGCGCTGTCAATAAACTGCGCGCTTGCTATTCATTCTCCCTTCTGACTTCTGAATCCTGCATTCCCCTGAGCTCTCCATGCGCAAGCAGCCCGTTCCGGTATCCCCGGACGGGCTGGTGGACTTAATTTAAGAATTTATTCGATTACTTGCGGCCTGTCTCGGCGTATCGCAGAGAAGCCGGAAGCCACTTTAGTGGCGACGACGACGGGCTGCCAGACCGGCAAGTGCCAGCAGAGAAAGCGTGGCTGTAGCGGGCTCGGGGATGGAGGAAGCAGCAAGGGTCGATGTCAAAGATTTACCATCGGCTGTTCCCACCGCAGTATTAAACGTGTAAGCAGAAGTAACTACAGATGTATCGAAGTATACTTCCTTGTATGTTGTACCAGTCGATACCAATCCTCCCATCGTGCTGTTCTGCTCGTATAAAATGGTGTTATCTTCGTTCACAAGCGTCAAGAAAACAGACGTACCCTTTGCCACATCGCCAACGGTGTCATTACCGTTGAACACATATGTCATGGCTGCGCCTGCTACATCATCCCATGACCATGTGGTGGGGCTATTCAGACCTGTCATAAAGGTCTGTCCTTTGTAATTGTACTCATCGCCCCATCGCCCACTCAGTACGCCAATATTGTTCCCACTGCCATTGCTTACAACACCCGTAGTATAATCACCAGCGCCACCTGCCCCCTTAATGCCAACAATCATATGCTGACTTTCATCTGCCGACAGATAGCCTTTCAAAACATTAACATCGAGAGTTACTGCTATGGTGATACACTTATCGCCGTTAGGTTGAATAGCCCCGGCATCGGCACCTTCACCTTGAGGTGTAATATACTTTGCAGGGACTAAATCACTTGTGGTAAAGCTAAGGGTTGCATCATCCAAAGTGATACCCATCGCACACGAGCCAAGAGCCAACAGGGTTATAATCGTTTTCTTCATGATAATAAGATTTTATGGTTAATGCGTTATATCGGCCAGAGTTCGGGTTCCGGTTCCCTTGCGCAATGAGACGTAGAAGGCCCCCGATGCCTCGCAGATGCGTGCAGTATACAGCATGCCGAAGGCGGTAGCAAGCAGAAAGGTTGTAAAAGTATGAAAAAAAAGCATGTATGCCCCTGATTTTTCTTCGAAATTCCCTTTCACGTAATCGTGAGGTGCCAATTTTTACCATTTTTGGTTGTGGTATGCAAAAAAAATGACAGCATTTTGCTAGGGAATGACCGTTGTTGGTCATTTTTTCGCCGACGCTGCCGACAGGGAATCTACACCGACCGAAGTGTGCGTAGACGAACTGTAGAAGCACAGGCCGGGCCGGTTGTAAACAATTTGCGGCAGAGAATGGAAGTAATGAATTTTCTGTGGGTTATAGAACGGTGAAGACAGGCAGAAAATAACACCTGCAGCATTCTATTCAGGCCGAGCCGTTGATTTGAATCCGGTTTGATCCGCAAGCAGTGTTAACCTCGGTTGATAAGCCATTTTCGCGACAATTGCGATTTGTGGGACAAACGGCGAGCGTCAGCGAGCGGCATATGAAAGCCCAAGGAGTGGGCGCAAGATGGAAGGCAGGGGTCAGCCCGCGCAGCGGGCGACCTGTGAGGGCGTTTTATCTCGGCGTAGCCTTGGCGAAGACGGAAGCAAGCGAGCGTAGCGAGACGCGAAGCTGCTAACAAACAAAACATAAGAGAGCCCGTGAAACGGGTGACAGAACAGCAGCAATGAATCAGGCCACCGCTCTGTCACCCGCTCTGCGGGCTCTGAATTATTTTATAAGCTAGCCGGGGCTGCGAGCGCTATCGCGCTCTTACCCCGGCCTACTATCTTGCACCCACTCCGTGGGCTCAAAATTCCGCTCGCCTGCGGCTCGACAAATCGCAAGTTATCAAGCGAGTATAACTGAGGCAATCCATAAAACTCCGCCCCGAAGACTTACGCCAGTCTACAACGCAGCGGTTCAGCTCATACGTTGGCTTCATCTCCTGCATCATTAACATAGAAGCGAAAATACAGGCGGCATAACACGGGCGAATGAACTCACGCTCATCTTACTATTGGTTTGCAGTGGGTATGCGGATACCGCCTTCGGCATGCTGTATACTACGCGCATCTGCGAGGAATCGGGGTCTTTCTACGTCTCATTGCGCAAGGGATCGGAACCCGGGCTCTGGCTGATATAACACATTAACCATAAAATCTTATTATCATGAAGAAAACAATTATCGCACTTTTCGCTCTGGCAGGTGTGGCTAGTGCTGCATTGAACGAGACGCAGCTTAGTACTCCTACTGCGATTACATTGGGGAACTCTGCAGCTTCGATTGATGCCGCTCCAATCATTTCTAGCACCAGCTTCGAACAGGCATTTACAGCTGTTTTAACTCTTGACGTAGAGGCTCTCTCTGTGTTTACGACAGGTAAGCAGACTTCTGGCGCCAAGAAGACGCCGCTCCTTTCCTGGACGATAACAAACAATACAACGGGCGACGTACACAGAACCATTAATATTTCCGTAAATAATAACAGCAATAACGGCCCTATTACAACTGGCGGCTTCTACTACAAGGATGCACTGAATGCCTCTGCTGCTCTGCCTGATAATACGGGAGCAGGCGCATCTAAGTTCGGCACTAACGGAGATGCTGCCACTTCGTATCTGACAAACATTGATTGGGACAATGCAGCTGGCGCAGCCCTCACCATCGTATACAATGGTGTCACAAGTTCAACTGCTCCCCTGGGAACCAGCATCTATTTCAGTGTGATGATGAACGATGGCACAATGAGCACATATTCTGCAGGTACTAATAACCTTTGCGAGCGCTCCAATGAATTTGATGTTACCGCAATTGGCTATGACCCCACCTATCTCACCGGGCTGACCATTTACGATGGTTACGCCTCTGTTGAACAGGCTGAGATGCTGAATAAGGGCGTTCTTCCCACTATTACTCCTGCCGTTCCCGAGCCTGCTACGGCTACGCTGAGTCTGCTGGCACTGGCCGGCCTGGCTGCCCGCCGCCGCCGCAAGTAATTGACGATTGACCATCGACAATTGACTATTGAGTTCAATTCCCTGTCCGTGTCGGATAACTCCGGCACGGGCAGGTTGTTTTGAGATAATGGGGTGAAGTGCGTTTTCATACGCGTTGGCATCATTAGCCAAACATCGACAAATCGGGAATTGTCGAAGCGATGGCGAGCCAAAGGCGAGCGGAATTTGGAGTCCCGGAGGGACGTCAGAGAGCAGGCAGGGGTAAGCCCGCGTAGCGGGCGCAGCCCCTGCTAACAAACAAAAGATAACGGAGCCCCGACGAAAGGAGTGGGCGGCAGAGAGTTCAGCTTCAATGTGTAACCGCAGCCTCTACCACCCACTCACTCCGTTCGGGGTTCAGATTATTTTTATGGTTAGCAGGGGTTCCGTCGCTTCGCGACTCCACCCCGGCCTTCCCTCTTACGTCCCTGACGGGACTCAAGTTCCGCGGTCGTGCCGACCGCAAACTGCACGACAAACTCGGATTTGACGGGCAAAAAAACATAGTTAATTCCCCGCCTCCCTGACGGGAGGCGAGAGATGAGGGAGGGATCACATGAGGCCGGCGGCAGCGAGGGCACCGATAACGGCGCCGGCGATGAGCTTGGCCCAGGATTCCCTGATGCCCCAGCCGGTAAGGATACCGGTG
>JAZRHL010000007.1:0-16559 GCA_045644745.1 Akkermansia sp. | reverse complement strand
GCGGGCGGCATAATGCGAGGACAAGAGGAATATATTGGCAACGCAAATGACCGTTAATTCAATACCGATATACATTGAAATCGACTCGGTTTCGCATTTCGTCTCTTTATGCCGCCCGTTGAAACGGGCTCCTATATTTCTCAACTGTAATCGAGGGGTTACGCGCGCCCCGCCTTAGCGGGGCGGCTCCACCCCATCGCTACGATTATACCGCCCTACGGGCTCAAAATTCCACGAGCCTACGGCTTGCCACTTCATCGACAAACTCGGATTTGTCGCTGCTGCTTCATGATGTCAACGTGTAATCTTTGCCCTTTATTCAAGTTAGCTGGTTCTGGTCCATATATCTACCAGTGGATTTGAAACTGACCCTTAATGGGAAACACTCTGCCGAGATTTCTTGACAATGCACCTGCATACTGGTAGGATAACAAGCATGAGTAATCCCCGCATCGTCGAAGCCCGCATTGAAATCCCCATGGGAAGCCGCAATAAGTATGAAGTGGACGAGAAGACCGGCCGCATCAAGCTGGATCGTGTGCTTTATTCCTCTGTGTATTACCCGGCCGAATACGGATTTGTGGAGGATACGCGGTATCTGGACGGCGACCCGCTGGATATTCTGGTGTTCACCTCAGCACCGACCTTCCCCGGCTGCTATGTGGACTGCCGAATCATCGGTGGCATGGATATGATTGACGGCGGCAAGCCCGACGTGAAGATTCTGGCCGTGAATGTGGGTGACCCACGCTATGACCACGTGAACACGCTGGATGACCTGCCCCCGCACTACCTGCAGGAGATTCAGAACTTCTTCCTCACCTACAAGACGCTGCAGAACAAGAAGACCGAAGTGGGCGATTTCTTCGGTGTGGAGACCGCCTGCCGTATCATCGATGCTTCGTTCGAGCGCTACGCGGCGGAAAAGTAAAAGACTTTATCCGGGAATAAAAAGGGCGGGAGTGGGGTTAAATCCCACTCCCGCCTCTTTTATGCGGAAATCACAGCCCCATTTTGCCGGGATTGAGGATGCCGGTGGGGTCTAGCGCGGCTTTCAGGGCGCGGTGGGTGTCCATGGCCACATCGCCGATGGCTCGGGGGAACCAAGGGGCTTTGGCAAGACCGATGCCATGCTCGCCGGTGATGCTGCCGCCGTGGTTCATGACCCAATCGAAAAGACGGTTCACCAGGGCATCGGCAGGTTCGCGGATATCGCGACCATCGGCGTCCTTCAGCACCATGATGTTGGTGTGGATGTTGCCATCGCCGCTGTGGCCGAAGCAGGCCACGGGAATGCCGGTTTCCTGCTGCATGCTTTCGCAGAAGCTGACCAGCTCCACCAGCTGGGAGCGGGGAATGACGATGTCCTCGTTGAGCTTGGTGAGTCCCGTAGCCTTCAGGCTGTAGGAGAACTCGCGGCGCAGCTGCCAGATGGCTTCCACCTCGGACTCGGTGCGGGCGTAGACCACCTCTGTGGCGCCCGTGCTGTGCAGAATGCGGGCAATGGCCTCCAGCTCGGTGGCCACGGCATCTGCCTGGCCGTCAATCTCGATGATGATGTGCCCCTTGGCCCCGGCGGGCAGGGCGCTGGGCCCCAGGTGATTGCGGGCAGCGGCCAGGGTGAAGGCATCGGTGATTTCGATGGCACAGGGCAGGTGGCCACCCTGCAGGGTGTTCTGAACGGCGGCGGCTGCCAGGGCAAACTGCGGGAAACTGGCGTGCAGCGCAGCGCGGGCAGGGGGGGCAGGAATGATGCGCAGCGTGGCCTCGGTCACGATGCCGAGCATGCCTTCGCTGCCGCAGAAGAGCCCCACCAGGTCGAAGCCCTGCTTGTTCTTGTGGGTGCGGCCGCCGCAGCGCAGCACGCGGCCATCTGCCAGCACCACGGTGAGCCCCAGCACATAGGCGCGGGTCACGCCGTATTTCAGACAACGGGGGCCGCCTGCATTGGTGGCGATGTTGCCGCCGATGCTGGATTCCTTGCGTGAGGCGGGATCGGGCGGGTAGAACCAGCCTGCCTCGGCACAGGCGGCCTGTAAATCGGCCGTGAGCACGCCGGCCTCGGTCACCGCCACGCCATCCCCGGGATTCACCTCCAGAATGCGGGTCATGCCCGCTACGGAAACAACGATACCGCCTTGCACAGGCACGCAGCCGCCAACATAGCCCACACCTGCGCCACGCGGGGTCACAGGAATGCCCCTTTCATAAGCAAAACGCAGAGCCTGCGAAACCTGCTCGGTAGAGGTAGCCAGCACCACAGCCTGCGGCAGCGCCTCGGCATGCCATTTATCCCCTGCGTGGGCCTGCAGCGTAGCTTCATCGTTGCACACGCAGTCGCCCAGCAGGTTTTTCAGCTCCTCAATCCACTCAATAGTCATTAGTCAATCGTCAATTGTCAATCCTTATTCGTTCCCCAGCGGCGATGCAGCCAGGATTCCACGGGCGAGAACAGAATCTTATCGGCCAGCAGGCCCACCACGATGATGATGAACATGATGCCGATGACCTGGTACATGCGCTGCAGCTCGCGGCCATAGTGCAGATACTGGCCGATACCGAAGCCCGATACTACGGAAACGTAGATTTCAGCTGCCATGAGCGAGCGCCAGGCAAAGGCCCAGCCCTGCTTCATGCCGCTCACCACAAAGGGGGCAGAGGCGGGCAGGGTCACAAACACCAGGGTGTGCAGCGGGCTGGAGCCCATGGTGCGTGCGGCGCGGGCATAGATGGGCGGCACGTTCTTCATGCCGTTCTGGGTGGAAAGCAGCACACTCCACAGCGTGCCCATGATGACCACGAAGAGCAGGGCGGATTCCGTCTGCCCGAACCAGATGCAGGCCAGCGGCACCCAGCACACGCTGGGCAGGGCCTGCAGCCCCAGGGCGAGCATACCCAGGGTATCGTTCACGCAGCGGAAACGCGCGGCCAGCATGCCCAGCGGCACGCCCAGGATGAGGCCGATGATGTAGCCGATGACCAGGCGGCGCAGCGTGATGAGCATGGACAGCGGAATCTTGCCGTTCACGGTGTTATCCCACAGGTAATGGCCCACCGTGCTGGGCGGCGGCAGCACATAGGGCGACCACAGGCTGATATCCAGCCCCAGACCGGCCAGATCTCCCGTGAGGGCCGCCCACACCAGAATGAGCAGCGCAAAGAAAATGACGGTGATGATGGTGCGTTTCATGGCGGATTAATCGGATTCGGATGCGGTGTAACCCTTGAGCGCCGAGGTGATGCTCTGCGAGATATCGGCGAGGTCGTGGTTGTTGATGTTGCGCGGGCGGGCGAGGTACACGGGGAACTCCTCGCGCACGCGGCCGGGATGCGGCGAGAACAGAATGACGCGGCTGCCCAGGCACACGGCTTCGCGCACGTTGTGGGTCACGAAGACGATGGTCTTGCGGCGCTTCTCCCACACCTCCTGGATATCGCCGTAGAGCTGTTCGCGGGTCATGGCGTCCAGGGCGGAGAAGGGTTCGTCCATGAGCAGAATCTTGGGGTTCGGCGCCAGGGAACGGGCCAGCGCCACACGCTGGCGCATGCCGCCGCTGAGCTCGTGGATATTGGCGTGGGCAAAGCGGTCCATCTTCACCAGGTAGAGGTAGTACTTGGCCACCTCCAGACGCTCCTTGTTGGTGAGGTTCGGCTTCTGCTTGAGCCCGAACATCACGTTGCCGATGACATCCAGCCAGGGGAAGAGTGCGTGCTCCTGGAACATGACCATGCGGTCGCGCCCAGGGCCGGTGATGGGCGTGCCATCGATGAGCGCCATACCGCTGTCCGGCTTGTCGAGGCCGGCGATGATATTGAGCAGGGTGGATTTGCCGCAGCCGCTGGGCCCCACAAAGCAGACAAACTCGCCCTCGTTGATGGTGAGCGAGACATCGTCCAGCGCGCGCACGGTGCCGCGCTTGGTCACGAAATCCTTGCACACATGCTCGATGCTGAGCTTGGCTGTGGGGAAGTGGTGTATTTCCTCGTGTAATTTCTCCTGTGTCATCAGTCTTGCTTGTAAATCATTCCATCCAGCGGCGGCACGCGGTCCAGCAGGTCTGCGGCCTGTGCATCTTCTACAAATTGCTTCAGCCCCGGCAGGTCAATCTCCGTGGTCATCTTGAGGCGTTTCCAGGCGCTGCGTACCAGCTCGGGCTCCATGGGGGCCTGGGTGAGTTCGGTGAGCTCCTCGACCACGCGCGCCTGGGCTTCCTCGGGGTGGTCAATGATCCACTGGGTGAGCTCGCGGTGGGCGCGGATGATGGTGGCGGCCTCCTGCGGGTGGTGCTTCAGCCAGCCCACGCGGCCAACCAGCACGGTGGTGACCACATCGGGCTCCTGCACCAGAATGCGGGCATCGGCCATGCTTTCCATGCGGGAGACCCAGGGCTCCACCGTCCAGCAGGCGTCAATATCGCCCTGCTTCATGAGCTGCAGCTGCATGGAGTTCGGCGTGGGGGCCACGCGGCAGTCGCCTGCGCCCTCCAGCGTGCAGCTCAGGCCGTTGCGCGTGAGCCAGGCGCGGCAGGAGACATCCTGCGTGTTGCCCAGCTGGGGCGTGGCAATGCTGCGTCCCTTGAAATCGGCGGGGGTGTGGATATTGCTGCCGGGTGCCACCATGAGCGCGGCGCCGCCATTCACGGCTCCCGCCAGGAGGCGCACCTCGCGCCCTGCGGACACGGCATAGGCATTCAGCGCGGGGCTGGGACCTACGTAGGTGAGGTCAGCCGTGCGACCGAACAGGGCTTCCATGGCGGTGGGGCCGGCGTTGTAGGTATACCACTCAATCGAATAGCCGGGCAGGTATCGCTCAAACCAGCCCTCGCCGTGGCGGCTCATATTGCGCGCCACAAGTGCCTGCACATGAGTCACGTTCGGAAATCCGCCCATGCGGATGACCTTGCTATCCGGGTCCTCCTGGTTGCACCCCGGAACAAGAAGCAGGGCGAAGACCAGAATCAGGCAGCTGAGCAGTTTTTTGAGCATTCGTTACAAACTACCAGAAACCCCGCCCGCGGTCAAGCTGCAAGTGCGACAATGGGGAATTGACGATTGACTATTGACGATTGACTATTGGAGGCCGGGTGGTGAATCTGGATTCGGAGCGGGGGCTTCAGTCCCTCTTTTACATATCCAGGAATGGATAAATAAAGAGGGCGTAGACGACTGAACCGATGGTATAGCTGGCGGCCGTGAGAGGTAAATCCACGCCATAGCTCAGAGCCACGGCCAGGGGCAGACGGAGTTTGTTGCCGGTGGTGCGGATGGTGGGCAGCTCCTCGAATGCGGTTGCCCCCTGGTAAAGCGAAGGCATCAGTGTGAGCCAGTCCCGCGGCTTGATGAAGTATTCGCTCGGAATGCCGGCTCTGGGAACTTCATCGATTTCTACGCGCTTTGCTCGCGTATATTCAAAATCTACAGCCTTGATGAAGGCGGGCATATCTGCTCTGTTGGTATCCAGACGGACGAGGTAGAGTTCTGCTCCCGGGGCTTCTATGTCATCTGCTGCTGGGCTTTCCGGGTTACGGGTGTCCACATGGAGCAGCATGATGAAGCCCATTGTTTTCGGATTGAGCTGCTTATACTCAATCATGACTTCGCGGTAGGGAACACCATCGAGCAGATAAAACTGAGGCTCGTCGAGGTTTTCCTGCATCGGCACGGCCTTGCCGATGCTGTCGAGCTTGGCTCCGGTGTTGAAGGTGACGCAGCTGCACAGGCTGCAAAGGGCAACAAGGGAGAGGAAAATCTTCTGGAACATGGCGCTGATATTGTATCATGAAATCAGAGGAAGTCAATCGGACGAGATAACTCTTGCACTTTTGACAAATGTTGGATATATTGACTGTGTACAGATTATGAGTAACAAAGGGCAGATTGGTAGTATTGACCTCCGGCAGCCAATCGGGGCCTTCTCGAAGGTGCTGATGGTGGTGCTGAGTGTGGGGCTGCTGGCTTTTCTGGCGGGGGCTCTGTTGGGAGAATGCGAGGAACCCGTGTGGAAGTGGCTTATTGTGGCCATGGCGGTGGTGCCGGCCATCGGCAGTGCCGGGGCAACGCTCTTTGTGCTGTGGGGGAGAAAGTGCCTGCTGCTGAAGGGTGATAAGGTGGAGATATACTGGGAGGTCTGGGGATACCGGCGAGTCAAGCGGGTGCAGCTGGGGCGCAGAAGCCGGCTTATCCTGCGCAAGGCCAGCTGCGAGACAATCTCCGATGATGGGGGGACGAGTTCTCATGAAATGCTGGAGCTGCAGCTTACAGACCCCCTCGGGTATACGCAGCGACTGCTTCAGTTTGATGTGCGGCAGCGCGCGCAGGTGGAACAGATTGCGGCAGAGATTCTTCGGCAGATACCCCAGCTGGAGCTGGAGCGGGAGTAGATTCCTGACAGACGCATCCACATAAAAAAGCAGCCCTGCCGGAGCAGGGCTGCCTTGAAGATGATGCGTTTTTCAGCTTAGCGACGGATGCGGGGCTGAATGGGGCAGACGGAGTAATCACCGGCCGGGGCCTCCGTGGCGGGGATTTCCGCCTTGGCGCCGGGGATGATTTCCAGCTTGGTGACAGGGCGGAAAGGAGCCACTAAATCGCCGATTTCGCCGTAGTAGTGGTCCTGGGTCATGATGACCTTGGTGCCGAGTTCCATCTGGTCAATCAGAGAGAAGACTGCTTCATCATCCTGCCCGGGGGTGGGCTTCTTCACGTCCACCATCACAATGGAACCGGGGACCACCTTTTCGTCTCCGTATTCGGAGTTCTGGGCGTAGTCCACGTTTTTGGTCACGCGGAAACGGGCCACCTTGGTGGCGTGGTCACACTTGTCGGGGCAATCAGCGGTCATGCCGCGGCAGGGCAGATCCATGAGTCCGAGGTAGGTGGCCTCGAAGCTGTTGGTGGCGAGCAGATCGGCCTTTGCGGGCATGGGGGAAGCCTGAAGGGCCGGGATGGCCAGCAGAGCCAGTAGAACAGATGCGTATTTCATGGCCGGTTCAGGTTATTTTTTATCTGCGGGCGGCTCGGGTTCGCCCTTGCCGATGGTGTGGGACTCCCAGCTGGGAATGATGCTGGCGGGGTGGCCTGCTGTCATCGTGCGGCCATAGCGGTCTACGACGATGCTGTAGGGAATGCCGCCGGAGGGAGCGTGGCCGGGAACCTTGGCGCACTTGTCATCGCCGCCGAAAACAGTGAGGAACTTGATATCGAAGTTCTTCACGAAGGCCTTGGCATCGGGCATGCTGCGGTCCTGGCAGAAGAGCACCACATCCACCTTGCCGGATTTCTTGATGTCCTTGTAGGTATCGACGATATTGGGCATCTCCTTGCAGCAGGGGCCGCACCAGCTGGCCGAGAACAGGTAAATGAAGTAATCGGCCTTGTCATTCAGACGGCCTTTTACCTTCTTGACCTTCTTCACCGCCGTGACCACGGGGCTGGCAGGCTTCTTTTCCTTTTTCTTGGCCTTCTTCTTGGCGGGGGCTTCGGTGGCTTCCTCGGCTTCGTTCTGTGCCCAGGTGGTCAGGGGAGCAAAAGCCAGCATGCCCAGCATGGCTGTGGCGAAAATGAATGTGCGTTTGAACATAGGTGTATGATTGTGAGATTATTTGAGAGCCTGGAAAGAGGCGGCGAAGTTCTGGATGGCGTCGGCGAGCTCCTGGCTGTTGTAGAAGTTGCGCTCCACCGTTGCCTCAAGTGCCTGCTGCAGTTCCATGGCGGCGGTGCGGGCCTGGTCGGCAAGCTGTGTTTCGATGATGGCGGCGTCCTCTGCCGTGGCCTGGGGCTGCAGGGCAGCGAGCTGCTGCACCATGCCGGCGAGCTGGTTGATGCCGTTTGCCACAGACTGCGGGTCATTTTCGATGCCCTTCACCTTGAGCAGCTCGGTCATGCCCTTGATGATGGCGAGCTGAGCCTCCACAAAGTCGGAAGCGGAGATGTTTTCCTCTGCCTGCTGGGCCATGGCAGGGGCAACAAGCGCGGGCAGGGCGGCAAAAAGAACAGGTGTTACGTAGTTCATGCGCCTGAATATACAGCAAATAGGCAGATTTCGCAAGCGAAATAAGCCTATCATATTTTCATTGCCGCAGGCGGGCAGGTGTGGTATAGTGCGCGCATGAAGATGAAGCAGCACCTGATTTCTGCCTTTACTTTCTGCATGCTGGCGGTGGCTCCTGTGGTTTGTGCGCAGGATGATGCAGCCTTTGATGAGGCGCCCACCAAGCGCAAGGTCTCCAAAAAGGCTGCGAAATCCCTGGCCCCTGTGCCGGAGCTGCTGTCGAAAGCCACCTATCTCACCCGCAAGAAGCCTAACCTGAAGGCTAAGTACTTCGGATTCATCCGCTCCGCAAGCTGGTGCATGCCGTGCCAGGTATTCGTGCCGCAGCTGCTCGAGGATTACAGTAAGATGAAGGGTGCCAAGCTCGAGCTTATCCTGCTGGGGCAGGAGGACGAGGCAGTGGTGAAGAACTACATGAAGGAGCATAAGTACAACATTCCCGGTGTGATGCCTGCCGAGCTCGGCACGGTGCCCGGTCTCTCCTTCGAAGGGCTTGGCTTCCCCTCCATGTGCATCGTGGATGCCGATGGTAATTTTGTGGCGCTGAGTGGCGGCAAGAATATGCAGGAGTGGAAGAAGCAGATTAAGGACTTCCAGGCAGAGCAGCGCAAAGCTAAGAAGAAAGGCAAGACCAGCGAACCGGCAGAGGATTCCGGCGATGAATGAGCTGCGACGGCGCCAAAATGGCGGCGATGTCTGTCTCTGCGCTTGCCAAGCGGGGAGATTCAGGTATAATGGGGCGCGTAACATATATCTGCAACCCCATTATTCACTATGCCTGACGCACGCTTCCAACCGCTGCCCGGATTCCGCGATTTTGCCCCGCAGGAATGCGCCTTCCGCAACTATCTGTTCAACACGTGGCGGCGTGTGGCGCATCGCTACGGCTTTGTGGAATGGGAAGCCCCCACGATTGAATCCACCGAGCTGTACCTCAAGAAGTCCGGTGGTGAGCTGCCCACCCAGCTCTTCCGCTTCAAGGACCAGGGCGAGCGCGACATCACCGTGCGCCCCGAGCTGACGGCCTCCCTGGGCCGTATTGCCGCTGCCTACCAGCGTGAGTACACCAAGCCGCTCAAGTGGTTCGAAATCGGCTCCTGCTTCCGCTACGAGAAGCCCCAGAAGGGTCGCCTGCGCGAGTTCGTGCAGTTCAACGCCGATATCCTGGGCGAGGCAGGGGAGGGCTCCGATGCCGAGCTGATTTCCCTGGCCATCGACTGCATGCGCGAGTTCGGTTTCACTGACAACGATTTCGTGGTGCGCATCTCCGACCGCGAGGTGTGGCTCAAGTACGCCGCCGACAACGGTGTGCCCGAGGAACGTGTGCCCGATTTCCTGGCCATTATCGACAAGTTTGAACGCGACCGCCCCGAGTACTGCCAGGAGAAGCTCGATGCCTTCGGCATGAAGCGCGAGGACCTGGTGAACTTCATTGCCAACCCGCCCGCAGGCTGCTCCCCCCGCTACGATGCGGTGCTGGCCGAGCTGCAGGCCCGTGGCCTGGATTCCTACGTGAAGCTCGACCTCTCCGTGGTGCGTGGTCTGGCCTACTACACGGGGCTGGTGTTCGAAATCTTCGACAAGGGGCACACCCTGCGTGCCGTGGCCGGCGGTGGCCGCTACAATGGCCTGGTCTCCACCCTTTCCAACGGTGCAGTGGATATGCCCGCCACCGGTTTCGCTATGGGCGATGCCGTGATTGCCCACCTCATCGAAGCCTGCCCTGCAGCTGCTGCCCTGCGCGACGCTGCTCTCAAGGCCTCGAGCATCGATGTGTGCATGGTGCTGGCCGCTCAGGAGAAGCGCCCGCAGATGCTGGCCCTTGCTTCCGCCCTGCGCGATGCCGGCCTGCGTGTGGACCTGCCCATGGCTCCCGCCAAGATGGGCAACCAGCTCAAGCGCGCCGAGAAGATCGGTGCCCGCTTTGCGGTCATCATCGGTTCCGAATACCCGGATCTCGAGCTCAAGAACATGGCCACGCGCGAGTCCATGCACGCCTCGCCGAACGGCCTCATGGCTGAGCTGCTGGGCGACGGTGAGGAGGTGTAAATCTCTCTTCTCCAGCGCTATGCTGCGCCATTTCATGCCGCTTTTCCTGTCGGGTGCACTGCTGGTGCAGTGCGCCCCGGCTGTTTCTGTGAGCAGCGTGCCGCTGCCGGAAAAAGCCCGCATCCAGAAAGCGGCAGAGCCTGTGGTGCATACCCAGGCGCAGCTCGATTCCTCGTTCCCCGCGTGGGCAGCCAGGGCCGAGAACCCCATTAATTTCCGCCTGGCGGGCTCACTGGCAGGCAAGTGGCGCCAGCTTATCAACGAAAGCACCTGGGGTGAGTTTGCCCGCAGCTGCACCACGGCATTCATGGAGACGGGGCAGGTATCGCTCACGCTGGAATACCGCGACTACGTGCTGATTCGCGCTGCGGTGCGCGATGCGACCCTGCTGCCGCAACTTACCACAAACCAGCGCAAGGCGCTGCAGCTGGCGCGTGAGCGTGTGGCGGCGCTGCTGCGCCCCGGTATGAGCGATTTTGAAAAGCTTCTCGCCCTGCACGATGACCTGGTGCAGAGCTCCCAGTACGAGACCGATGGCGGCAGCGATGTGTACGATATCCTCAGCGGTGGCTCCGGTTGCTGCGAGGCCTATTCCTCCACGCTTTGCGTACTCTGCGGGCTGGCGGGAATCCCCGCCCGTGTGGTGACCGGCTCGGCAGATGGCCCCCACGCGTGGAATCTTGTGCAGCTGGGCGGCGCCTGGTACCATGTGGATGCCACCTGGGACGACCCAGTCATGTCTGGCGGCCGGAAGCAGGAAATATCACACGCTTACTTCTGCCTGAGCGATGCGGAAATCTCCCGCTCCCACAGCTGGAACCGAGCCGCGTATCCCGCCACGGCCTGCACCTCCGCCTACTACTACCGCCAGCGAGGGCTGTATTTCGAGACCTTCGATGCCTACTGGCGCGCAGCCATGGCAGCCTGCCGCAAGGGGGAGAAGCGCTTTGTGGGCTACCTTGTCAACTATGGCAGCGACAGTGCCTTCCGCAGGAACCTCCAGCGCGCCGCTGCCGCAGATACCCCGCGCCGCCTCGGCTGGACAGGACCGAAGGGTAAGGCCGGTGAGGTTATCATGACTTTTGAATCATGATGGAGTCTTTCCTTATTGCTGCCTTTGTCGTCATCGGTGTGTTCCTCGGTGTGCGCGAGGAATGGCTGCACCCCGGGCACCCGCGTTTTGTGCTTGCCTGCGTTCTTGCTGTGGCTCTGTTGCTTTCTGCCGCAGGGTTGGTAATAATCTGGTAAGGGAACAATCAGTTCATGAGAAAAGCCCGCGTCCTTTCCGGAACGCGGGCTTTCTGAATAAAGCGGGGCAGGGCTCTTTAATAGTGGCCGCCACGGGGGCCGTTGTGCCACTTCCAGGCGGTCTCCACAATCTGGGTCACGTCCTGGTACTTGGGAATCCAGCCGAGGATTTCGGCAGCCTTGCGGGAGTCGGCGATGAGGCGGGGCGGGTCGCCCTCGCGGCGCGGACCATAGGTCACGGGGGCCTTCATGCCGGTCACCTTCTCAGCGGCGTCGATAATCTGCTTCACGGAGAAACCATTGCCCGTGCCCAGGTTGAACCAGTTGGTCTCGCCACCTTCCATGAGGTAATTGAGAGCGCGCAGGTGGGCATCGGCCAGGTCATCCACATGGATGTAGTCGCGGATGCAGGTGCCATCGGGGGTGTCGTAGTCGGTGCCGAACACGGTGATACCGGGGCGCTCGCCCTTGATAGCCTGCAGAATCACGGGGATGAGGTGGGACTCGGGCTCGTGGTCTTCGCCGATGGCGCCGTCCACAGAGGAACCGGAAGCATTGAAGTAGCGCAGGAACACGCTCTTGAGGCCATAGGCGCGGTCGCAGTCCTTGCACACCTTCTCGAGCATGTACTTGGAGCCACCGTAGGGGTTGATGGGATCCTGCTTCTCGGTCTCGGGAATCGGCACCTGGGTGGGCTCACCATAGGTGGCGCAGGTGGAGGAGAACACGAAGCGCTTGCAGCCGGCCAGAATCATGGCGCGCAGCAGCACCAGGGGCTTGGCGATGTTGTTCTCATAGTACTTGAGCGGGTCGGTCACAGATTCACCCACCTGGATGAAGGCGGCAAAGTGCACCACGGCATCGAACTTGCCGTTGACAAGCAGGGGGTACACCACAGCGGGGTCGCCCAGGTCGCCCTTCACCAGGGTGACTTCCTTGTCCACGATAGCGGCCTGGTGGCCGTAGACCATGCTGTCGAGCACGGTCACCTCAGCGCCGCTCTTCACGAGCTGGCGCACAGTGTGGGAACCGATATACCCGGCTCCACCGGTAACGAGTACTTTCATGATGAATCAGTAGGGGTTAAGGGGGTATTACAGCATGGAGGCGAGCAGGGACTCCAGCTTGCGGATGTCGGCGGAGAACTTGCGGATACCTTCGGCCGTCTTCTCGGTGGCCATGGCGTCCTCGTTGAACAGGAAGCGGAAGTTCTTCTCGTCGGCGGGGATGCGCTCGATGTCGCTGGCGGCAGCGGCCTCGGGGGAAAGCAGGGGCTTCACTTCCTCCTCGCTGGCGGCAAGCTCGGCAAGCAGGTTGGGGGAGATGGTCAGCAGGTCGCAGCCGGCCAGAGCCAGGATTTCTCCCGTGTTGCGGAAGCTGGCGCCCATAATCTGCACGGGGTAGCCGAACTTCTTGTAGTAGTTGTAGATGGTGCGCACGGAGATGACGCCGGGGTCGGTCTCGGCGGTGTAGTTCTCGCCCGTGGCGGACTTGTACCAGTCGAGGATGCGGCCCACGAAGGGGGAGATGAGGCGCACGCCGGCTTCGGCGCAGGCCACAGCCTGCACCAGGCTGAAGAGCAGGGTCAGGTTGCAGTGAATGCCTTCCTGCTCAAGCTGGCGGGCAGCCTGGATGCCTTCCCAGGTGGCGGCAATCTTGATGAGCACTCGCTCGCGGGGAATGCCGGCGTCCTCGTACAGAGCCATGATTTCACGGGCCTTCTGCACGGTGGCCTCGGTATCAAAGGAAAGGCGGGCGTCTACCTCGCTGGATACGCGGCCGGGCACGCGCTTGAGAATCTCCAGACCGAAAGCGACAATCACGCGGTCCATCAGTTCGCCAATCTTGCTGGCGGGCTCGTTGACGCTGGCCTTGAAATCGGCCACTACGGCATCGAGAATCGGGCGGTATTCCGGCTTGGCGGCAGCGGCCAGAATAAGGGAGGGATTGGTGGTGGCGTCTTGCGGTGCGAACTCTTCCATCTGACGGAAATCGCCGGTGTCGGCCACTACGGTGGTGTACTTCTTGAGTTGATCGAGCTGTGTTGCCATAATCGTGTGAGCGTATTCTATCATAATTGCAGCGCCATTTCAAGCCGCCAGTTCTGAAAAATGTCCTTTGGCACATGTGTGCTTTACTGATACAGTTTTTCCTTGCAATGGCGGGTAGAATGTGGTTGAATTGCTCCCGCAACGTGCTACAGTGGCGGAATGGTAGACGCAGGAGACTTAAAATCTCCCGGTAGGTAATACCGTACGGGTTCGAGTCCCGTCTGTAGTATATTGATTGTTAAGAAGTTACGACCATGTCAGATTGCACCATGAAGAGCATTGAGGGCGGCGTGACTGCCGCCAGGGGTTATGTGGCCAACGCGCTGAGCTGCGGCATCAAGAAACCTGAAGCCACCCGCCTGGACCTGGCGCTGGTATATTCCGAGCTGCCTGCCACATCTTCCGGCACCTTTACCACCAACCGCGTGCGTGCTGCCTGCGTGCGCGTGAGTGAGCACCACCTGAGCCGCGGCAATATCCGCGCCATTGTGGTCAACAGCGGCAACGCCAACGCCTGCACGGGCGCCCGCGGTGTGGAGGACGCCCGCACCGAATGCCGCGTGGTGGCCGAACAGCTGGGCCTGAGCCCCAGCGAGGTGGCCGTGTGCTCCACGGGTGTTATCGGTCTGCCCATGCCCATGATGCGCATCACCCCGCGCCTGCCGGAGCTCTGCACCAATCTTTCTGCTGCCAATGGCCACAACGTGGCCTCCGCCATCATCACCAGCGACACCCGCGAGAAGGAAGTGGCCGTGGAAATCACCATCGGCGGCAAGCCGGTGCGCATCGGCTCCTGCTGCAAGGGCGCCGGCATGATTTCCCCCTGCATGGCCACGATGATCTGCCTCATCTGCACAGATGCCGGCGTATCCCGCGAAAATCTCGATACCATCGTGCGCGACGGTGTGGAGCATTCCTTCAACCGCATCACGATTGACGGCGACATGAGCACTAATGACACCACGCTGGTCATGGCCAACGGTGCCTCCGGTGTGCAGCTTGAACCCGGTGCCGAGGGCTGGGATGCCTTTGTGGCCGCACTTCACTATGTGATGCTCGAGCAGGCCAAGCGCATCGTGCAGGACGGCGAGCGCGTGACCAAGTTTGTGACCGTGAAGGTGGAGGGTGCCCCCACTCAGGAGGAAGCCAGGAAGGTGGCCGAGGGTGTGGCTAAGTCCAACCTCGTGAAGAGCTCCTGGAACGGTGGCGACCCGAACTGGGGCCGCATCATTCACGCCGTAGGCTACTCCGGCTCCCGTGTGGTAGAGGAGAAGATTGATATCGACATTGCCGGTCTTCCCGCCTGCCGCGGTGGCGAGCAGACAGATACCCCCAGCGACGACCTGCGCGAGCTGGTGCAGGCCCGCGAGTTCGAAATCCGCATCAACCTGAACCTGGGCAGTGAGGACTACGTGGTGTACACCACCGACCTCTCCCCTGAGTACGTGGACTTCAACCGCTCCGAATACGCCTACTGGAACCAGGCCAAGCGCGATGGCCTGACCCGCTGATTATTTCCTACCTCCCAAAACACCAGCCATGAAAGCACTTCATCTTCTTTTAGCCGGTTTCATTGCCCTGCTGCCGCTGGCTCCTTATGCCGCCGCTCAGGACGATGATGCAAAGCCCGCCAAGACCAAGCGCGTCAAGAAGGAAAAGGAACGCGACGTCCGCAAAGCCGCCAGCCGCAAGAAGAAGGAGCTGCGCGAAATGGGCGTCAAGACGGTGCGCGTGAAGAACCCCGGCGACTGGCCCCGCCGCGTGGGCGTGCCCAAGGATACCGAGGTGCAGGCCGGCGCCCAGGCCGGTGGGCAGGGGGGCTTTGTGTACACGTCGAATAACTTTGTGTACCGCTCTCCCGCCAAGCTTTCCTCCGAGGCTCAGAAGACGGTGGCCCGCCTCTGCGAATGCGCCTATGAGGCCAACAAGGCCATAGGTGAAGTGCTGCCTGTGTTGCGCGCCACGGGCGACCGCGGCGACAAGAAGTTCACCGTGGAGCTCCAGCCCACCATGGAGGCCTACTACGCCGCCGGTGGTCCCCGCAATTCAGCGGGTGTGTTCGTGGGCGCCCGCCGCGCCACAGGCCAGCCGGCCACCGAGGCTGACATCGTGATGGACAAGGTCATCATTCCGTTCCCCTCGCTGGGCATTGGCCGCAACGGCGCTGTGGAGCGCGAGGACATAGACACCCACGCCCTGGTGCACGAGCTGACCCACCAGCAGTTCCTGCTGAACAATCTGCCCATCTGGGCCAATGAAGGCTGGGCCGAGTATGTGGGCTACGTGCCCTATGTGGGTGAGGACCTGGACTTCGACCGCGGCTTCTCCCTCATTCTGCATGCCGTCAAGCAGAGCTCTGCCCAGGGCGCGCTGGATTTCGACTTCAAGCTCGAAGACTTCTTCACCATGGACCAGCAGACCATGTATGGCTACATGCCCCAGGGTAAGAACACCTACCTGCTTTCTGTGATGACCGTGGCGTTCTTCGTACACCTGGACGGCAAGAAGGGTGTGGAGGCTATGAAGGCCTACCTGCAGGCTCTGCTCGACGGCAAGAGCCCCGAGGAAGCCTCGCAGGAACTCATCAAGCCCCACCGCACCGCCGCCCGCCTGCAGCAGGATTTCATCCGCGCCTGGAAGAGCAAGAAGGTGAAGGTCAGCTTCCCGAAGAAGTGATTAGAATGCAGATTTCAGAAGTCAGAATGCAGAATAATGATTTTGTGTTCGGCTTTCGCCTTACCTGCAAACAAAACCACCTGAGATTCTCTCAGGTGGTTTTCCTTTTTTCATGCGGCCGTTAGGCTGTGCGCTTACTACTTATTCTGCGTTCGATAAATCGGCAATTGGCGAGCCATAGGCGAGCGGAATTTGGAGTCCCGCAGGGACGTCAGAACATAGGCAGGGGTGGAGGCGCGAAGCGACGGAACCCCTGCTAACCATAAAAAAAACAATCTGAACCCCGAGCGGAGCGAGAGGGTGCCAGAGGCGACTGCTACACATTGATGCCAAGCCCTCTGCCGCCCACTCCTTTCGTCGGGGCTCGATTATCTTTTGTTTGTTAGCAGGGGCTGGGCCCGCGGGGCGGGCTTACCCCTGCCTCCCCTCTTTCGTCCCTTCTGGACTCAAATTCCCCCCCGCTGGCCCTGCGCAAACTGCTCGAC
>JAZRHL010000006.1:0-20100 GCA_045644745.1 Akkermansia sp. | reverse complement strand
GGAAGATGTTGTCCACGAAGAGAAGCACGTCGCGGTTTTCCTCGTCGCGGAAGTACTCGGACATGGAGAGGGCGGAGAGAGCCACGCGCAGACGTGCGCCGGGGGGCTCGTTCATCTGGCCGTATACCAGGGCCACCTTGGAGTTCTCCGGGTTCTCCTGGTCGATAACGCCGGATTCGCTCATTTCCATGTAGAAGTCGTTACCTTCGCGGGTGCGTTCACCCACGCCGGCGAACACGGAGAGACCGGAGTGAGCCTTGGCGATGTTGTTGATGAGCTCCATGATGAGCACGGTCTTGCCCACACCTGCACCACCGAAGGAACCGGCCTTACCACCCTTCAGGAAGGGGCAGATGAGGTCAATCACCTTGATGCCGGATTCCAGCACTTCGGAGGAGGTGGACTGCTCTTCCAGAGAGGGGGCCTCGCGGTGAATCGGGTAGCGCTTCACGCCGTCCAGCTGGCCCTTTTCGTCCACGGTCTCACCGAGCACGTTGAAGATACGGCCAAGCACCTTGGGACCCACGGGAACGGAGATGGGAGCGCCGGTGTCGATGACGTCCATGCCGCGCTTCAGACCATCCGTGGTGCTCATGGCCACGGTGCGCACCCAGCCGTCGGGCAGGTGCTGCTCCACTTCCAGCACCAGCTGGGTGGGCTTGCCGTCGATTTCGTAGTCGACGGTGAGAGCGTTATAAATGGCGGGCATCTCCGCCTGGGAGAAGTCGACGTCTACCACGGCGCCGATAATCTGCACGATTTTACCTGTGTTCATACTGAAATTAAGTTGTTTTTGAAAATTGTTGATATAGTGGGGATTACTCCATGGCCTTCATAGCCGTGGTGATTTCGAGAAGTTCGTTGGTAATCTGGGCCTGGCGTGCCTTGTTGTACTCCAGCGTGAGCTCGCCGATGAGGGTCTTGGCGTTCTCGGTAGCGGATTTCATGGCGACCATGCGGGCAGACTGCTCGGAGGCCTTGCCTTCCAGCACCATCTGGGTGAGCAGGTTGGCAAAGTAGAGCGGAAGAATCGACTTGAGCAGGGCGACGGGGCTGGGCTCGAGCATGAACTCAGCGTGCTCTTCTCCCTCTGCTTCCTCTGCAAGCTGCAGCAGATCCTCGGGCTTGATGGGAAGAATGTCCACCACCTGTGGGCGCTGCACCATGATGTTGATGAACTTCTGGTAAACCACAGTCACGCGGTTGTAGGTGCCATCCATGAAGCCCTTGCGGATGAAGTCCAGAATGGCCTTCATTTCGGCTTCTTCCACGGTGTCGCCGATGGTGAACGAGGCCACCAGCTTGCGACCCACGCGGGCAAACTGCGGGTTGAGCTTGCCACCGATGGTGAGGTAATCTGCCTCGGCGGGGCACTGGGTGAGCACTTCCTTGAACAGGTTCGTGTTCAGACCACCGCAGAGACCGCGGTCAGTGCTCACCACAATGACGAGCTGCTTGCCGGTTTCGCGCTTTTCCATGAGCTGGACAGAACCCTCGGCAATGGATTCCTGCAGGTGCTTGAAGACCCGCGACAGGGCGCGGATGTACACACGCCCCTTGAGTGCCAGCTCCTGAGCACGGCGCATCTTGGCGGACGCAACCATCTGCATCGCCTTGGTAATCTGCGATGTGTTGCGTACCGACTTGATGCGGCGTTTGATGTCTCTCAGGCTTGCCATGTTGTTACTTCTTCAGGCGGGATTTGAAAGCAGTCATGAAGTCCTTGATGGCGGCGTCGATTTCCGGCGTCAGGGCCTTCTCGGCTTCAATGCGGGTGAGCAGGTCGGCACCATTCACCTTGGCCTCTTCTTCCAGCTGGCGGCGCACCGTGTTAATCTGGTCCACGGCCACGTCATCGAGGAAGCCGCGCTGGATGGCGTAGAGGTTCATGACCTCGATGCCAAGGCTCTTGGGTTCGTACTGACCCTGCTTGAAGAGCTCCACGATGCGGCGACCGCGCTCGAGCTTGGCCTTGGTGGCGGCGTCGAGGTCGGAACCGAACTGGGCGAATGCCTGGAGTTCTTCGAACTGAGCGAGGTCGAGCTTCACGGAACCGGCCAGCTTCTTCACAATCTGGGTCTGGGCGCTGGAACCCACGCGGGACACGGAGATACCCACGTTGATGGCGGGACGCACACCTTGGTAGAAGAGGTCGGTATCGAGGAAAATCTGACCGTCGGTAATGGAAATCACATTCGTGGGAATGTAGGCAGACACGTCACCGGCCTGAGTCTCGATGATGGGCAGGGCGGTGAGAGAACCACCCTTACGGCCGCCTTCGCTGTTGATGCGGGCAGCGCGCTCCAGCAGGCGGGAGTGCAGGTAGAATACGTCACCGGGGTAAGCTTCACGACCGGAGGGACGGCGCAGGATGAGGGATACCTGGCGGTAGGCCACGGCGTGCTTGGAAAGGTCATCGTACACGATGAGGGCATCCTGACCCTGGTCCATGAAGTATTCGCCCATGGCGCAGCCGGCATAGGGAGCCAGGTACTGCATGGCGGCGCTGTCGGAGGCAGAGGCTACCACCACGATGCTGTATTCCATGGCGCCGGCTTCTTCGAGCTTGGCTACCAGACGGGACACAGTGGCGCGCTTCTGACCCACGGCCACGTAGATGCTGTACAGCGGGCGGTGACCCGGCAGCTTGCCCTGTTCGGCCAGCTTGTTCTGCTGGGCCTGGGCAATCATGGTGTCGGTGGCGATGGTGGTCTTGCCGGTGGAGCGGTCGCCGATGATGAGCTCGCGCTGGCCACGGCCGATGGGAATCATGGCATCGATGGGCAGAATGCCGGTCTGCACAGGCTGGTTCACACCCTGGCGGGAGATGATACCGGAAGCAATCTTTTCCACGGGATAATAAGTGGCAGCCTGAATCGGACCCTTGCCGTCGAGCGGGTTACCGAGGGTATCCACCACGCGGCCGAGCAGGCCGGGACCCACGGGCACCTGGAGCAGGCGGCCTGTGGTCTTGCAGGTGTCGCCTTCCTTCAGGGAGGCGGCGTTGCCGATAAGCACGGCACCCACCTCATGCTCTTCCAGGTTCATGGCGAGGCCCATCACGCCGCCGGGGAATTCAATCATCTCATTGAGCATGGCGTTGCTCAGGCCCTCGATGTGGGCCACGCCGTCGCCGATGGCTTTGATGGTGCCGACGTTCTCGCTGATGGAGGCGGTGGAGATGTTGCGGATCTGTGCTTCGAGTTCTTGTACGATGTTGCTCATACCGTGGTGTGTTTAGAGATTTTTAGTAAGTTGTTCAATGCGGGTGCGGATGGAGGCATCCGTCACGTTGTCGCCCACCTTCACGGTGAGCCCGGCGATAAGGGAGGAATCCACCTTCCACTCATAGTTCAGGCCGGCTTCGCGGGCATTCAGCTTCGCGGTGATGGCTGCCTGTTCCTCGGCGGTCAGCGGCACGGCGCTGGTGATGGTGGCGGTGTGGGCGGCGCGCTCCAGACGCACCAGCTCGGTGAAGGCCGAGAGCAGCGCCAGATAGTTGCGCGGCTTGTCGGCGGCAATCTTGTCTGCCACCAGCCGCACGGTGGCTTCGTTCATCAGACCATCGGCGCCGATGCACAACCGCATGAGACGGCGTGCCTGGGCCTGTACTTCCTTACTGATTTTCATGGCTGATTAGAGAGAATTGATGGCTTCGGCGTTGATGGTGCGGTGGTCGGCTTCGGTGAGCACCTTGCCGGTCACGCGGGTGGTGGCCTCGGCTACCAGTCGGGTGAATTCATCCTTCAGCGCATCCTTCTGGCGCTGGGTGTCCATGTCGGCCTGCTTGCGGGCATTCTCCAGCACGGTCTGGGCTTCTGCCGTGGCCTTGGCGGAAAGGTCAGCCTGCAGGCGGGCTGCGGTCTGGCGAGCCTGCTCTACTTCCTTCTTGCCGGATTCGCGGGCTTCGTCGAGAATCTTGGCGCCGGTTTCCTTCACCTCGGCGAGCTCCTGCTGGCTGCGGGTGTGCATTTCTTCGCCTTCCTGGATACGCTGGCGGCGTTCCTCAAGCTGCTTGAAGATGGGCTTGATACCGAAGCACACCACAATGGCTGCGAGCACGCAGAAGGCAATGAGGTGGGCGATGAAGGCATCGGTATGCAGACCGAAATTGGAGACCAGGTCCTGAATATCAGCGGCGAGAATCGGGTTGAACATGGTTGTGAGTTGATTTAGGTTAAAACCGGATGAATGGAGATTTGATGGGGGAAAGGGGAAGGGGCATGCCGTTTTCTTGAATGGCCCGGCATGCCCGCGGGCGTAGCTTATAGCTTAGCCCATGAAGATGGCCACGAAGGCCACACCTTCCACGAGGGCGGCCAGAATGATGGAGATGGTCAGCACCTGACCGGAAGCACCGGGATTGCGGCCGGTGGATTCAGCGGCCTTCATGCCGATAAGACCGATGCCGAGGCCGGCACCGAGAACTGCCAGACCGGACTTGATAGCGGCGGTGGCGAGAGCGGGAATCATCATGGTTGTTGTTTTTCTATTGTTTGTTGTTTTATTGGGAAAACCCGCAGCGTCACGTTTTGCTTCATGATCCGCTGCGGGAAAATTGTCTTAGTGGGCGTGTTCTTCGTCGCCACCTACCTGGGTCTTCAGGAAAATAGCCGTGAGCATCAGGAATACCAGAGCCTGCACAAAGCCCACCAGGATTTCCAGACACATGAAGGGAAGCATGGCCAGCGCGTTGCCGATGGTGCTGCCGGTCACGATGCTCATCTGCTCCAGAATGGCTTCACCGGCGTAGATGTTGCCGAAAAGACGGGCGGCCAGAGCCACGGGGCGGATGGCGATGGAAAGCAGTTCGATAAGACCCACGAAGAAGAAGACGGGCAGCAGCAGGTTCTTGAGCATGCCTTTCAGGCCTCCCTTAGGCCCGAAGATGTGGCCTACAAAGTGGCCGATGCCCTGTTCCTTGATACTCCAGATGAACCAGAGCAGGGTGTAGAACAGACCGAGGAAGAGGGTCACGTTCAGGTCAGCATTGGCACCGCGGAAAATCGGGTGGCCATGGTAGGTGATTTCGCCCACGCCGGGGATGAGTCCCATGTAGTTGCTGGTCAGGATGAGGAGGAATACAGTGGCAAAGTACCAGATGTATTTGCTGGCCAGTTTCTTGCCGATGAGACCTTCCACGAAGTTGTAAAGCATTTCGAAAATCCACTCCACAAAGTTCTGCAGCCCGCTCGGCACGCGCTCCATCTTGCGGGTGGCCAGTCGCAGCACGATGGTGAGCAGCACCACAGCGATGGTCATCATGACCATGGAGTTAGTGATAGGCAGGGAATGCCCCGGCCAGAAAGGCAGGTCAATATTCCACAGCACGGGAGCATCGGTGGAAAGTCCATGGTGGCCGCCTTCCTCAGATGCACACGCCACACCGCTCATCAGAGCCACCAGAGCCAAGTTTAATTTAGAAAGGAGAGATTTCATCGCGATTACTCTTAGACTATCACGTTCTCTCCCGGAGTCAAGGAGAAAATCTTGTTAGTACGCACGAAAAAATCGAGATGAAATCGGCTGTGCTTTACAGGTACATACGGCATTCATCTGCTGTCTCGTACAGCAGGGTGGTGCTGCCGGTGGCATCGTTGGCAGGCAGGGCGATGGGCTTGGTTTCAAGGTGCTCCAGCGCATCGTATAGCGCGGTGCTTTCGCGGAAGTGGGCATCAAATCGCTCCCGGTAGCGGCGGTAGGCGGCTTCAGAGCGTTCGCCATACTCCAATACGCCGGGGGTGAATTCGAAGTGGATGTCATCCTTGTTGAGCAGGAAGAGGCGCAGCAGCAGGAGTTGCTGGGTAAAGCCGCCTGCAGAAAGGGTATCGAGGATGCCCGGCATATCGACTTCTCCCCAGGGGGTGGCCATCCAGCTCATGAGCATGCGGGTGCGGCGGTAGATGACATACGGCCCTTGCTCTGGTTGCCATTCGGCGGGAATGAGGGTGTCCTGCACAATTCGGCGAAGTTCTTCCGGAATGCGTTGGAACTGGTTGAGTTGCTCCAGCTCAGCCTGGCTCTTGTACAACCATATCCACAGAATGTCACTCCACACTTCTTCCGACCACGAGTCCTGCGGCGTGCGGAAAAGTTCATACAGGGCGTGCAGGTAGGAGCAGCATTCCTGCGTGGTGCCCGCGGGCAGGTAGCTTTGAAAAACGCAGTGCAGTTCTTCCCCTGTGAGCCCTTTGCCTTGCTTTGCCTCTATGCTGCGCAGATAGGCCTGATCTTCCTCTGAGGTGAAATCGCTCCAGGGGTCGCTGAGATGGAAGCCTGCCATTTACTTGGTGAAGACGGGAACAGGGAGTTTGGCCGCTGCATCCTCATCGCTGCCCACCATATCGCCTACATCCTTGAAGGTGACAAAGAGGAAGAAGAAGAGGATGAGGAAGAGGAAACCGCTCTGTATCCACTCCAGAATCTTGCCACCCACAGGGCGGCGGAAGATGATTTCGAGCGTGCCAAGCACCACATGGCCGCCGTCCACGATGGGCAGGGGAAGAATGTTCAGCACGGCAAGGTTCACATTAAGCACTACGGCGAACCAGAGAATGAGCATCCATCCGTATTCTGATTCGAGCATCTGGTACAGGTAGTTGCCGATGCCTACCGGGCCGGAGAGATGCTGCATGCCTACGCTGCTGCCGGGTGCCGCTACTTTAGCCAGCGTTTCGCCCATCCAGCGGAAACTCTGGTTGATTTGCTGCTGCACACCGGGGTGTTCTATTTTAATGTCTTTGTCTGCTCCGCCCCAGGTAAAACCGAGGATGGGGGCAGCACCCTTCAGACCTTGCCAGTTTGTCGGCACTGCGGGGGTGATGGTTGCGGTTACCTCGCTGCCATCGGCATTGCGGAGCGTGAGCTCCACGGGAGCTCCTTTTTCAGAAGCTTCCAGAATGGGCAGGGGGGTGTATACGGGAGTGCCGTTCAGCTTGGTAATCTGCTGGCCTTTCATGAGGCCGGCCTGCTCTGCGGGTGAGCCGGGAATAATATCGCCCACCACGGTCGGAGCTGTGGGGGAAATGCCCACCTGGCGCATGGCTGTGCGCTGCCACCACTTGGTCTCAGGCTGGCGGTAGCCACTTTCGATGGTGAGTTGCTGCACGCTTCCATCGGCCTGAGGGCGGTCGATGGTGAAGGCGATTTTCTCATGCTCGCTCATAGCTACGAGCTCGCGTACGCCTTCCATGTTGCCCATCCACTTTTCTACGGGGCGACCATCAATGGCGCGGATGCAGTCGCCGGGCAGTAGTCCGGCCTGGGCGGCGGGAGAATCGGCGGGCACATAGCCGATGGTGGTGCCGGTCACCTCTCCCACAGGCTTACCAACTACCCACACGAGTACGGCAAAGAAATAGGCCAGTAGCAGCGATGCAAGGGGGCCTGCAGCGGCAATGATGACCTTATCCAGCGGCTTGAGCGGCTTCAGGTCCTTGGGAATGTCGGCCTCGCCCTCGATGCTTTGCATATCTGCCAGCTGGGGCAGGGAGACAAAGCCACCGGCAGGAATCCAGCCGATGCCCCACTTCACGCCGTTGATTTCCTTCTGCCAGATGGGCTTGCCGAACCAGATCTGGAAACGGTCGATGTAGGCGCCCCTCCACTTGCCGGCAAGGAAATGTCCCAGTTCGTGCACAAAAATCATCACGTTGAAGAACATGACGACGAGAAAAATAAGCCAGGCGGTCTCAAGTGAGGAAAGGATAGAGGTAATCATGGGAATGTTCACCGAATGCTACCAGAACATAACACCACACGCAAGCATGCTATCTGACATAAAGAAGTGCACAGATAAAAGATGGCGCATCAGACAAAACACCCTCTGCTGCGTGCAGCAGAGGGTGAGAAATTGTCTTCTCTGAGGGATTATCAGAGACGGATGGCTGCGGAGCTCCAGGTGAGACCGGCTCCGAATGTTACCAGGAGCACGATGTCACCCTTCTTCGCACGGCCGGACGACACTGCCTCATCGAGAGCGATAGCCACGGCTGCACCGGAGGTGTTACCGTACTTGTGCACGTTTACAAACACGCGCTCGGTGGGAATGCCGAGGCGCTGGGCCACGGCGTTGATGATGCGCAGGTTGGCCTGATGGGGAATCACCATATCCACGTCCTCAGGCTTGATGCCGGTACGCTCGATGAGGGACAGGGCGCTGTCCTTCATGTGGGCCACGGCGTAGCGGAATACCTCGTTGCCGCGCATGGCGAGGGTGTAGAGCTTCTCCTGGATGTTTTCCTCGGTGGTGGGAATGGCAGAGCCGCCGCCCGGCACCATGAGCAGGTCGGTCAGTGTGCCGTCAGAGCCGATATCGGAGGCAAGCACAGCGCTGTCGCCTTCGATGCCGGTACCGGTGCGGAGCACGGCAGCGCCTGCGCCGTCGCCGAAGAGCACGCAGGTGGAGCGGTCTTCCCAGTTCACGATGTGGCTGAGCTTCTCAGAAGCGATGATGAGGGCAGTCTTGGCCTGGCCGCAGCCGATGTACTGCACTGCCGTCTTCAGCGCGAACAGGAAGCCGGAGCAGGCTGCAGAAATATCGAATGCGGCAGCGTTCTTAGCGCCCAGATTGGCCTGCACATAGCAGGCGGTGGAGGGGGTGAAAGTATCGGGTGTCACCGTGGCCACGATGATGAGATCGATCTCCTCGGGGGATACGCCGGCTGCTTCCATGGCGCGGCGTCCGGCCTGGGTGGCCATGTCGCTGGTCTTTTCATCGGGGGCGGCAATACGGCGCTCCTCAATGCCGGTGCGGGTCACAATCCATTCATTGGAAGTGTCTACCATCTTTTCCAGGTCTTCATTGGTAAGACGGCGTTCAGGCACATACGACCCCGTGCCGATGAGGGCCACGGGCAGACGCTTAAAGGGTTTTGTGAGGTCGTTCATAAAACGGTATATCCACGTTTCGTTACTAAATCCTAACACAGCACTCGGCATTTGGCGAGAAAATTCTTGCTATTATGCCGAAAAAATAGAGTGAACTCTACCGTTGTGATAATGGGGGCTGCTTATGGCCAGCGTTTTTCCTGGAAAAAGAGGGTGGCTGTGTTCTTTTTCAGGTTTCTGAGGTTCAGGTAGCGGGTCTGGAGCAGCGCGGCGTTGCGGTGTCCCATTTCTTCCTGAAGTAGCGGGAGATTATGATATCGTTTCAGATGCATGCTGGCAAAGGTGTGTCGCAGGGCATCATTCTGCCAGTGCCTGAACCCGGCTTCCTGCCTCAGGTTGCGCCACAGGTGTTCCCAGTTGGCGGGTGCTATGCGTCCGGTGGAAGTGGCGGCAGCCTGCGCCAGTGCTGCTGCTCCGCCTCGTAGGGGAACCGCTCTTGCGCCGCCGGTCTTGCTGTGTTGTCCCTCCACATAGACAAGCATTTCATCCGGGTCTATGTCGCTCCACTGCAGCCTGCGCACTTCTGTGGGGCGTATGCCGCACCAGAGCATGAGCCGCAGCGCCGGTTCCATGCAGCGTAGTCTCGCGCGGGAGTGGCAGGTCTTTAATAGGGTGGAGATTTCGTGCAAGCTCAGGATTTCCACCTTGGTTTCCACCACTGGAGGCCGGAGTATGGCGCGTGCAGGGTTGGTCGAGCACCATCCCTGGCGCTCAGCATAATTGAAGATGCTGTGCAGTACGGACTGGGCCTTACGGAAGCTGTGCTTGCTGTGCCCGAAGCAATCCTGCATCATCTCGCGGCATTCCGAAATGGTGATGGCTCTGATGTTAGCGCTGGCCATGTCTTTGTAATTGCACATGCGTGTGATATACGAGCGCAGGTCTGCCTTGGTGCTCGGTCGGCGGTGGTCGCGCGCGATGATGCTGAACTCTGCCGCCTGGCGGAAACTTACGCTGGGCTCTGTTGATTCAAGCATCTGGGCAAATGCCTTGATGACCACCTTGAGCTGGTCGAGAAAATCATCCACGGCCGCAGGTGATTTACCTGTGGAGTTTTTTACTGCGGAAATAAGCAGCTGCTTCGTATCCACTTCCTGTGGTGCGTGCAGCCCATGGTCAGGGTGTTGATTCTTCGCTTTCATACCACCCGACTTTATACGAATTGTCGCATTCTGTCACCTGCCTTGCTTTGCAGCAAAAGGAAAGCCGCCTTCCCGGAGGGGGAAAGCGGCTTTCGTGTGAATGGTGTTGAGGAATTACTTCACCAGGCTGTGGCCGGTCATTTCGGCGGGCTGCTCGATGCCGAGCAGGTGCAGCAGCGTGGGGGAGATATCGGCCAGAATGCCATCGCTCAGGGTGATGGAGTCCTGGTCGGGGCCGCAGTAGATGAGGTCCACCAGGTTCGTGGTGTGAGCCGTGTTGGGGGAACCATCGGGGTTGAGCATGTTCTCGCAGTTGCCGTGGTCGGCGCAGATGAGGCAGCAGCCGCCCAGTTCGAGAATCTTGGTCACGCTCTTCTCCAGGGCGGCGTCCACAGCCTCACAGGCAGCGATACCGGCCTCGAGGTAGCCCGTGTGGCCCACCATGTCGGGGTTGGCGAAGTTCATGATGGCGATATCGTAGTTGCCGATGGCTTCCACGAACTTGTCGGCCACTTCGCCCACGCTCATCTGGGGCTTCTGGTCGTAGGTGGCCACTTCGCGGGGGGAGGGCACCAGGATGCGGTCTTCGCCTTCGTACTGGGTCTCCACGCCACCGTTGAAGAAGAAGGTCACGTGGGCGTACTTCTCCGTCTCGGCGATGCGGAGCTGCTTGAGACCAGCCTTGGAGATAACCTCACCCAGAATGTTGGTGAGCTGCTCCTGCTCGAACACCACGGGGGTGGGGTAGCAGGCCTCGTATTCGGACATGGTCACATAGTGCACCTTGGGCTGCACCGTGCGGTCGAAGCCGTCGAAGTCCTCGAAGATGAAGGCGCGGGAAAGCTCGCGGGCGCGGTCGGCGCGGAAGTTGAAGAAGTACACCACGTCGCCATCGCGTACGCGCTGCTGGTCAGCCTCCACAAATACAGCGGGCTTCATGAATTCGTCGGTCACGCCGGCCTCGTAGCTCTGGCGGGCATATTCAGCGGGGCTGCAGGTGCAGGCCTCGCCCTTGCCGAGCACGATGGCGTCCCAACCCACCTGCACACGGTCCCAGCGCTTGTCGCGGTCCATGGCGAAGAAGCGGCCCACCACGGTGGCAATCTTGGCGCCGTAGGGAGCGATGGCGTCCTCGAGCTGCAGCAGGAAACCGGCACCGCTCTTCGGGTCGGTGTCGCGGCCGTCCATGATGGCGTGGATGAAGATATCTTTCACGCCGGCCTCAGAGGCGATTTTCACCAGGCCGATGAGGTGGTCGATGTGGGAGTGCACACCGCCGTCGGACACCAGGCCCATGAGGTGCAGGCGCCTGCCGGCAGCCTTGGCGAAAGCGTCCACAATCACGGGATTCTTGGCCAGGGAACCATCGTTGATGGAGTTGGTGATGCGGCAGAGGTCCTGGAACACCACGCGGCCGGCACCCAGATTCAGGTGGCCCACCTCGGAGTTGCCCATCTGCCCGTCGGGCAGACCCACGTCCTGGCCGGAGGCACCCAGCATCATGTGCGGACAGGTGGCCAGCAGCTTGTCAGTGAAAGGAGTCTTGGCGAGAACGGTAGCATCGCCGGTCTGATTGGCGGCTTCCGGGCCCTGCGGGTTGCGGCCCCAGCCGTCGCGGATGATAAGTACTACGGGTTTATTTGCCATGGGCGCATTTTAGCATTTTCTGAACCCGATGTGAAGTCTAATCATGCAAAAACGCCCGGGAATTGTTACCCGGGCGCCTGAAAATTGCTGAATCAGCGGATTTTTACTTGAGCTTAATGCTCGGCTTCTTGATCAGGATGCCGCTTTCATTCAGTTCTACGCTCGGCTTCTCCACTTCCACAGAGGGGGTGGTGGAGGTGGCGTTCTTCAGAGCCTCGAGCTGGGACTTGGCGGATTCCACCTTGCTCTTGGCGCTGTCTACCTGGCCCTTCACCTCGGTCACCTTGCTGGTCACAGCAGAGGTCTTTTCGGTGATGGCATCGGTCACAGCTTTCTTGGCGGCATCAGCCTTGGCCTTGTCAGCGGCCTTCTGTGCGGCAATCTTGTCGGCGATAGCCTTCTGCGCAGCGGCCTTCTGGCTGTTCAGTCCGGCGTCCAGTTCAGCCTTGCTGGTGGGGATAGTGATAGCGGCGGAGGCGCAGCCAACGGCTGCCAGCGCGAGAATGAGGGCGAATTTCTTCATGGTTTTGTATGTTTTGTTGGAGTTCTCTATCAATATAGGCGCACTACCCGTGCTTTTCCAGTTAAAAATACGTAATTTTCTCCGATTTTTCTACATCGGTGACAAAATTTGCCGGGCTGATGAGTTTGACGCACTGCGCGCTTGCGCGGAGATGGGGGTGTGGTAGAATAGTGCGCGTGAAACTGCTGCCGTCCATCTGTGTGAGTCTTGCTGCCTTGCTGCTGGCAGGGTGTGGGGATTCGCGCAGCTCGGCAGATAAGGCTGCGGAGCAGGGGATTCTCATCGTGGGTAACAACCAGGAGCCCCTCAGCCTCGACCCGCACAAGGCCACCGCCGTGGCCGATGGTAAGATTATCGCCGCCCTGCTGGAGGGTCTTGTGCGCCCCGATGCTCTGGATGATACCCGCATTCACCCCGGCATGGCTGAGCGTTGGGAGCACGATGACGATGCCTCTGAGTGGACCTTCCACCTGCGCGAGGCTCAGTGGAGTGATGGCCGCCCTGTTACGGCGCATGATTTTGTGTACGCCTACAAGCGCCTGCTTCATCCGGAGTTCGGTGGCAAGTATGCCGAGATGCTCTACCCGATATCCGGAGCTGAGGCGTATAACAAGGGGCAGGTCGCATGGGAGCAGGTAGGCGTGCATGCGCCCGATGCCCGCACGCTGCAGCTGCGCCTCACCGGTCCCACGCCGCACCTGCTGCACCTGCTGTTGCATTTCACATGGTGCCCCGTGCCGGCGCATGCAGTGGAGGCCCACGGTGGCATGCTCGACCGCCGCAGCCTGTGGAGCCGCGTGGGCAACTGGGTGGGCAACGGTGCCTATGTGCTCGATTCCCACCATTACAATGACTACCTGTTCGTGGCGGCCAATCCGCAGTACTGGCGCGCCGCCGAGGTGAAGAACCGCGGTATCCGCTTCCTGCCCATCGTGAACGGCTACACCGAGACCCGCATGTTTGCCGATGGCAAGCTGCACGTCTCCAACAACGTGCCCCCCGAGCTGCTGGCCCGCACCCGGCAGAATCGCGAGACCTACTGCCAGGACCCATACTACTGCACCATCTTCTACCGCCTGAATACCACCCGTAAGCCACTGGACGACGTGCGTGTGCGCCGTGCTCTTTCCCTGGCCATCGACCGCGAATCGCTGGTGAACGATGTGGTGCGCGGCGCGGGGCGTGTGGCCTCGTGCTTCACCCCTCCCGGTGCGGGGTATGACAGCTCGTTTACCTATGCGCCGCGTGAGGTGCAGGTGGAGCTGGCCCGCAAGCTGCTGGCAGAGGCCGGGTATCCCGGTGGCAAAGGCTTCCCGACCATCGAAATCATGACCACCAGCCGCGATGTGCAGCGCATCATGGCCGAGACCATCCAGGCCATGTGGCAGAAGGTGCTGGGCATTCATGCTGAAATCCGCGCCTGCGAATGGACTGCTTACAAGGCCGCCCAGCAGAATGGCGACTACGATGTCTCCTCCTCCTCGTGGAGCGGTGACTACCTAGACCCCGCCACCTTTGTAGAGCTCTGGCGCAGCGGGGGCGGCAACAACTGCACCGGCTGGGGAGACGAACGCTTCGATAAGGCGCTGAGCGATGCCCGTGAGTCCTGTTGTGCCGATGCTCGTCGGTCGCATCTCATTCTTGCCGAAAACATCATGCTTGAGGCGCAGCCCATCATCCCGCTCTACTGGAGCGAGCGCACTTACCTCAAGGACCCCCGCGTGCGCGGCTGGTACCCGCTCATGCTCGATAACCATCCCCTCGATGCCGTAGAAGTCACACCATGATCAAGCTCCTCCTCAAGCGTCTGGGGCAGGGTGCCCTGGTTATCTTTGTGCTGCAGACCATCACCTTCTTCCTGGTGCGCCTGCTGCCTGGCAATCCCTTCCTCGGCGAGCGCAAGCTGCCCGGGCATATCATGGCGCAGCTCAATTCCCTCTACGGCCTCGACCAGAGCGCCCTGGTGCAGTACGCCAACTACTGGAAGGGCATCCTCCTCAGCGGCGATTTCGGTCCCTCGCTGGTGCGCGAGGGCGTGCAGGTGGCCGATATCATTGCGCAGGCTTTCCCCGTATCTCTCTGGCTCGGTGTGCTGGGCATGGGTATTGCCATTGTGCTGGGCATTCCTGCAGGCATGATGGCCGCCTATTTCCGCAACCGCTGGCCCGATGCACTCTTCATGCTCCTGGCCATGGCGGGTATCTGCATTCCTGCCTTCGTCATCGCGCCGCTCTTCGGGCTCACTCTCGGTCTGCATGTGCCGGGGCTCAGCGTCGCCGGCTGGGATGACCCTCTCTGCGCCGTGCTGCCTGCGCTGACCTTGGGACTCATCAATGCCGCCTACATTGCCCGCCTTACCCGTGGCGGCATGGTAGAGGTGCTTTCTGCCGATTTCATCCGCACGGCGCGCGCCAAGGGCGTGCGGGCAGGGCGCCTGTTGTTTGTGCATGCCCTGCGCAGTGGCCTGCTGCCCGCGGTTTCCTACCTCGGACCGGCCTTTGCGGCGCTCATCACCGGTTCCTTCGTGGTGGAAACCTGTTTCCAGGTGCCGGGCATGGGCCTGCACTTCGTGAATGCCACTACCGACCGCGACTACTTCCTCATCCAGGGGCTCGTTTTCTGCTACGGCGTCCTCATCGTCATTGCCAACCTTGCGGTGGACCTTGTGCTGGTCGCCCTCAACCCCCGCCTGCGTTCGCAGGGTGCTGCCTGAGCCCATGAAGAAACAATACGAACAAGGAAACTCGCTCTGGAAGGATGCCCGCCGCCGCCTCTGCCGCAACCGCGCGGCCATGGCAGCCCTCGTTTTCCTCATCTTCATGGCGCTGGCCTGCTTTGTGCTGCCGCTCTTCCCCTGCATCGCTAACCCGAATGCCACCAACCTGGCCAATATCGCTGCCGATTGCAGCAGGGCGCACCCCTTCGGCACCGACCAGCTCGGGCGCGACCTCCTTGCCCGCGTGCTCTACGGTGGCCGCATCTCGCTCCTTGTGGGCGTGGTGGCCACGGTTGTCTCCTTCATCATCGGGCTGAGCTACGGTCTCATCTCGGGCTATGTCGGCGGGCGTACGGATGCATTCATGATGCGTACGGTCGATGTGCTGTTCGCGCTGCCTTTCATCGTGCTGGTCATTGTCTTCTCTCTGAGCATCGAGGCCCCCAGCCGCGAGCTCACCACCTGGGTGGTGGAAACCACCGGCTGGAGCCGCGAGAGCGTGGCCCCCATCCTCGGGCTGGTGCCGCTCTTCATCGCCATCGGTGCGCTTGGCTGGCTTACTCTGGCGCGTATCGTGCGCACCCAGACGCTTGAAATCAAGTCGCAGGAGTACGTGCTGGCCGCCCGCTCCCTGGGGCTCGGGCACCTGCGTATCCTCTTCTGCCATATCGCGCCCAACCTGCTCGGCACCGTGGTGGTCTATACCACCCTGGCTGTGCCCGGCATCATGCTCACGGAAAGCACGCTCTCCTTCATCGGACTCGGCGTCCGCGCCCCCAATTCCTCCTGGGGCACCCTCATCAAGGAAGGAGCCGACCGCATGGAAGCTACCCCCGAGCTTCTCTTCTTCCCCGCGCTCTTCTTCTGCCTCACCCTCCTGGCCCTCAACTTCCTTGGCGACGGTCTCCGCGACGCCCTCGACCCCAAGGCCGCGAAGGACTAAAAGGGAATTTGGGATTTTGAATTTTTAATTTTGGATTTGATAGATTCCGCGAGTCTTTGGCTCGCCGGTTTCAACGGGCGGCAGAGCCTGAAGCTGTCGGAGTACGGGACTTTCCTGTATGGGCATTGCTGCTCTTAGAGCGTAGACGGATGTCTCGAAAATCTAAGCGGCGGGGAGGCGAAATCTTATCGTCCTCCATAGCTGTGTGTTGGGATTCAGAGTCGGGAAATATCAATTGCTGAGGTGAATTCATCCATGAGCCGCTGCTCCAGCTCATTGAGGGGGCGCAGATGGGTGGGGAGCAGGTGGGCGTAGGTGGTGTAGGAAAGGGGGCCTTTCATGGCCGGCGGGTTGGTGGGATCCATGGTTTCGCTGAAGGCGCGCAGGAATTCATCGAGTCGCCGGCGGACTTCTTCCCAACCGAAGAGCCAGAAGAGCGCAGCGCCGTTTTTGTGCAGCTGCTCGTGGGTGGAGATGAATGCCGCCACCGGCTCGGGATGGTTCACCTGCACGAGCAGGGCAGAATCGCTCACACCGATGGTGTACAGGGTGGAAGTATCGGGCTCGGGGGTGCGGCAGCCCTGAGAAAAATAGAGCGTCAGGCGATCATTCACTCGCACGTTGACCGCTTGGCCTTGGTGCGCGCGGTCATAGGCCTGCTCAACGCGGTCGTAGATGGATGAATCCTGAATATCCAGAAGCTCAAGGAATAGTCGGGGAAAATCCTCGACGGGCTGCTTGCCGATGAGTTCAAGCCGGGCAATGAGTACAGCCTGCATCAGCTCGGCAGTCTTTTTGAATAGTACGTCTCCTTGGGTAATCAGGGTCTTAATCCAGGCATCCATGTTGGTGCTGGTATCTTACTACCCATTGTCTATGGGGACGTGAAGGCATAGAAGTAGGTGCAAAAATAGTTACCTTAATCGTTGACATAATTCGTGTTCCGAGTTGTTTGTTCGAGAAATACGAGATTGTTGAGCAGGCGTAGCCTGCGGAATTTTGAGCCCGGAGGGCGGTATAATCGTAGCGATGGGGTGGAGCCGCCCCGCTGAGGCGGGGCGTGCGTAACCCCTCGATTACAGCAAAATAAATATAGGAGCCCGTTTCACGGGCGGCATAAAGAGTCGCAATACTAAACCGTGTCGATTTCAATGTATATCGGTATTGAATTAACGGTCATTTGCGTTGCCGAGATATTCCCCTTGGCTTCGCATTATGCCGCCCGCAGACGCGGGCTCGGGTCTTATTTTTGTTGAGAACGAGGGCCTGACGGCCCTCGCTACGATTATGCCGCCCACTTTCGTGGGCTCTGAAATTCCGCTCGCCATTGGCTCGCCAATTCCCGATTTGATGCTGATGGGCTAATTATGTCAAAACTCGCTTTGATGCTCGAAGCCACACGCGCACCCTACCATCTACCCCCCTTACGGGAATTCTTTTTTGTGGGTGCGGAATGCGTTACAACGTGGAAAGGTATACCGTCGGCTTCAAAATTACAGCTTTTTGCTCTTTTTCTGTTAAAAACTGGGGCAAAACGTGAATTTTCCTTGCTACCCATAGACAATGCGTATGAAAAATAAAGAGACCGAGATTGCAATTTACCTCATGAGACAGAGTGGTTTGCCGCTGATTGCGGCGGCGCGGCTGGTATTGGAACTGGTGGATGGATGTGGTGATATGGCACGCTGCCGGCGAGCGGTGGTGCTGGGGACTGAGGCGCTGAAGAAGGAGGAGCAGAGTGTGCCATTTGCCGAAGCGGTGGCCTATACCAGGCAGGTGAAGCAGCATCGCGCGGCGCGGACGCAGTCGGATATCGCATATTACATGAAGCGCCTGATGCGGGCGGTGCCGGGGCTGGCGGAGAAATCGCTGCGGTCGCTGACACCGCAGGACTGCCGCGAGGCGCTGCAGATAGCTTATCCCACGCCCAGCCAGCAGCGGAAGGCGCGGGCTATCCTGTCGGGGGTGTTCAGTGTGGGGCGGCGTCGTGGGTGGTGCTCGGAGAATCCGCTGCAGCTGGTGGATGCTCCTGTGGTGCAGGAGAAGGAGATTGTACCGCTGCCTTTGCACGAGGTGCGGCAGCTGGTGGAAACGGCGCGACGCAAGCCGCACCACGCGGCGCTGCCCGCGCTGGGACTTATGCTGCACGCCGGGGTGCGCCCGCAGGAGGTGACGCGACTGCAATGGCAGGATATCGACCTGGAGGAGCGCGAAATCTGCCTCGCCGGCCGCCACAGCAAGACGGGCGGGGCGCGGCGCATTCCGATATCGTCGCCTCTGCTGCATCTGCTGCGCGAGAACCGCGGCAGCGGGCGTATCTGCCCGCCGAACTGGCGGCAGCGCTGGCAGGCGCTACGCCGCGAGGCCGGTTTCTCCGAGTGGGTGCCCGATGTACTGCGGCACACCTATGCGAGCTATTTCATCAAAGCCCGTAAGGATATGACCGCACTTCAGCTGAGTATGGGGCACCGTGACCAGCGCCTCCTGATGAGTCGCTATATCAACCTCCGTGGCATTACCCGCCGCTCTGCCACCGAGTTCTGGAAACTCAGAATGACGGCGGTGGAGTGAATGGTGAATAGTGAATAGTGAATAGTGAATAGTTAATAGTGAAAAATGAAAAATGAAAAATGAAAAAAAAGGCGCGGGCGAAGGCCCGCGCGAAATTGATACATTCAAGATTCAACATCCAACATCCAAAATTCACTTCTGCCTTGCCAGTCCGAAGATGATGAAGACGAAGGCGGAAATGCCCATGACAAAGGGATAGTAGAGATGGGGGATGATGGAGAAGGCGGTGATGCCGGCGAGGGTGGAGCCCATAAGGAGCTGGGCACCGTACGGCAGGATGCCCTGGACAACACAGGAGAAGGTGTCGAGCAGGCTGGCAGAGCGGGCAGGGGTGATGCCGTATTTCTCTGCCACGCCGCGGGCGATGTTGCCCACGGCCACAATGGCCACAGTGTTGTTGGCTGTGCAGAAGTTAGCCAGCGCAGCCATGAGACCGATGCTTACCTCGGCGCCGCGGGTGCCGCGGATGTGTGCGGTGAGGTGGCGGATGATGTATTCCAGACCGCCGTTGAAGCGGATGAGCTCAAGCATGCCCGCGGCAAGCAGGGTGACGATGATGAGTTCGCCCATGCCGGTCATGCCGTTGCCCATGGCGCTGACCCATTCCATAGGCTGGCAGCCGGGCTCGATGCACACAACAAGGCCCGTGGAAACCAGACCAAGGATGAGCACCTTCATGACGTTGATGCCGCAGAGGGCAGTGCCGAGCACGAGCAGGTAGGGCATGACCTTGAGCCAGGCTGTTTCCTGCGGAACTTCTACGGGAGCGAGGTTCCAGCCAAGGGCTACATAGATGCCGAGCACGAGCAGGGCGGCGGGGAACACGATGCGGAAGTTGGCCTTGAACTTGTCGTTCATGGCGCAGCCCTGCGTGCGAGTGGCTGCGATGGTGGTATCGGAGATGAAGGAGAGGTTGTCACCGAAGAAGGCGCCGCCAATCACGCCGCCCGCCATGAGGGCGAGGTTCGCACCTGCCTTATCGGCAAGGCCCACGGCCACAGGCATGAGCGCCACGATGGTGCCCACTGAGGTGCCGATGGAAAGCGATATGATGCAGGCAGCCAGGAACACGCCGGCCAGCACCATGTTGGCGGGGAGCAGGGAGAGGGTGAGGTTCACCGTAGCATCGACCGAGCCGATGTATTTGGCAGACTGGGCAAAGGCGCCGGCGAGCACGAAGATCCACACCATCATCATGATGTTGCTGTGGGCGGCACCGCGGGAGAAGCGCTCAATACGCTCGGCAAAGCTGCGCGGACGGCAGACCACAAAGGCCCAGGTGCAGGCGGCCATGAAGGCCACGGTGACGGGCATCTTGTAGAAATCGCCCACCACGATGGAGGTGGCCAGGTACAGGACGAAGAATACCAGCAGGGGGCTGAGGACCCACAACCCGCGGGTGTGGGTGCCGATGTTGAGTTCGGTGCGTTTGTTCTTGCTCACAGCTTATGAAATTATGTGTTTTGCACGGAAGTTTAGCAGGAAATGAACAGATTGTCAAAAGCTATCCGTCTGCAACTTGTTCATTTTCATAGCTGTCCAAAAAGCATTCTAAAGAAAGCGGAGGGCAGAGAAGCAAAACTAAGAAAAAAAGAAAACAAAAATGGAGATTGAGTTCTGGGGTGCCAGCTACTAAACTGGCGGTGCTAAAAAAATGAACCAATCTCCG
>JAZRHL010000005.1:0-74418 GCA_045644745.1 Akkermansia sp. | reverse complement strand
GCGGGCGGCATAATGCGAGGACAAGAGGAATATATTGGCAACGCAAATGACCGTTAATTCAATACCGATATACATTGAAATCGACTCGGTTTCGCATTTCGTCTCTTTATGCCGCCCGTTGAAACGGGCTCCTATATTTCTTAACTGTAATCGAGGGGTTACGCGCGCCCCGCCTTAGCGGGGCGGCTCCACCCCATCGCTACGATTATACCGCCCTTCGGGCTCAAAATTCCGCAGGCTGTGCCTGCTCGACAAACTCTGATTTAGCGAGACGAATAACTGGATACCCTCCAATTATGCCAACGCGTGTCTACTACATAAATCCACTTGCTGAGCCGCGGCGCAGTTGTTATAATCCGGGAAATCAAGTAGCACTCGCCAAAATGAAAAAGCCTCTGCAACTCACACTGTGCCTTACGCACGATTGCACCCTGCGCTGCCGGTATTGCTACGCTGGGCGCAAATACCAGCATGCCATGAGCCGGGATACGGCCGAGCGGGGTATCGACATCGGGATGGAGGAAGCGCAGCGTACCCAGAGGGGACTGGACATTGGCTTTTTCGGCGGTGAGCCGCTCATGGAGTGGGAGCTGCTGCAGCACTGCTGCGCGTATGCAGAACGACGGGCCATGGAATGCGGAGTTGCGTTGAGATTCGGCATCACCACCAATGGCACCCTGCTCACCCGCGAGCGGCTGAACTGGATGGCCGAGCGTGATTTCCTCGTAGGGCTTTCCGTGGATGGCTCGGCAGCCATGCACGATACAAACCGCAGCTACGCTAATGGGAGCGGCAGTCATGCACAGGTAGCAAAGGCTCTGCAACTGATTAACGAGCAGCCGAACCTACGCAGCCGTGTTGTCTGCGTCGTTTCGCCGAACAACCACCACCTTCTCTGCGAAGGCGTGCAGTGGCTGCACGAGCATTACCAGGGCAAAATCGGTCTCAATTTTGATTTCTGGAGCAACTGGAGCGATGAACAGTTCGAATCGCTATGCGAGCAGCTTAATCTTGTGGCTCGGCACATACTGGAAAGCTATCGATGCGGCAATCCACTGCACGAGCAGAATATCGAGGGCAAGATTCTCACCGGCGTTCACCGCGACACAGGTTGCAGCAACACCTGTTTCATCGGAGAGCAGGAAATCACCGTCTCGGTGGATGGCAATTTCTTCCCCTGCTCCCGCATGGTGGGCGTGGGCGATAATCCCGACTACGTATTCGGCAACGTACAGCAGGGAATCGACCGCGCCAGACAGAATTTCATCATCGCCACGCGCGGCAACGTCACACCCGAATGCAAAATCTGCGAACTTCGCCACCGCTGCACCAACTCCTGCGGCTGCACCAATCACGCCGCCTCCGGCCACCTGAACCAGGTCTCTCCCTTCCTCTGCAATCTGGAGCAGAAACTTATCTCGCTGGCCGATGATCTGGCCGGCACGCTGTACCGCGAGCAAAATCAGTCATTCATGCAGGAATTCTACGGAGTCTGAGCTGAAATTCCACCACGGCACTGGCAAGATTTTTTGCCATAAAACACATTTTCCACAAAAAAAGTCTTGCGTCACGCTGCAAGATGAGTATAATAGCCCCGCTTCCACGCGAAACCGGAAACGGCGGAACAAGGATAGCAAAAAGCGGATGTAGCTCAGTGGTAGAGCGCAACCTTGCCAAGGTTGATGTCGTGGGTTCGAATCCCATCATCCGCTCTCCAAAAACACGCGGATGTAGCTCAGTGGTAGAGCGCAACCTTGCCAAGGTTGATGTCGTGGGTTCGAATCCCATCATCCGCTCTCCAGAAAACATCGCGGATGTAGCTCAGTGGTAGAGCGCAACCTTGCCAAGGTTGATGTCGTGGGTTCGAATCCCATCATCCGCTCTCAATGAAAAAGGCCTGCTCATGCAGGCCTTTTTCGTTTTCTATTTAGCGGGCTTATTTACGGAACTAAAGCCACGTGCTCCGGAAGTTACTCTTTCACCTCTTCCTTCTTCTCCCTTTTCGGGGGGGGCAAATTGGGGGGGGGGCCGAAATTGGGGGGGGGCGCGACGCAGGCGGTTGATTTCCTTGCGGACTTCCCCCAGGCGTTTTTCGTCGTGGCTTTCGAGAAGCAGGGAAATCTCGGCCTCCTGCTGGGAGCGGGCATCCTCTGCCTGCGGGTGCATGGATACCAGCACCGCCAGGCGACTGCGCATTTCGGGGGTATAATCCGAACGCGTGGTGATGAGAGAAAGTACGCCCAGCGTCATCTCGTTCTCGCGTTCAGCGCGTTCCTTGTCCCCCTGCTTTGCCAGAGCGGCAGTCAGGCGATCGCGGGCAGAGATATAAAGCATGAGTATTTCCGTATTGCCCGGGTCATCTGCCAGCAGAGAGCGGGCGTGACGAGCCGCCAACTCCAGCGAAGCAACACTCCTCCGCGACCCGGGGCGGACACTCCACTGCACATAGGCTCGCTTGATGGGACGGCTGTCAGGATATTTCTCCAGCAACTCCTCAAGCAAGTCCGCAAGCTTCATTCCCTCCGGCAGCAGTTCCTTCTGCCACTCGCGGCGCATGAACTGCATCAGGAGATTCACACGGCGCACCTGCACCTTTTCATCATCGGGCATTTCGTGCAGCAGCACCTTCATCATCGAAACGGCCTGCTGCATATATTTCCTGTAATCCGACAGCGCAGAGTTGCGGCTCGGGCTACCGTTCCTTGTTTCTCGACGTGCAGTTCTTTCTCCCGGCTGCCAGCGGCGGCGGAAGGGACTGCCCGAGCAGAGCATCTGCAGAGAACGAACCAACTCCAGGCGGGTTTCGGCATCTGCCACCTGCCCGGCGTCCTCAAGCAGCGCACGTAATTTTTCAGCTGCATCCTTATGCTGGCCGCAGCTGAAAAGCGATGAGCAAAGATAATTCACCGTGCGGACATATTCCAGGCTTCCCGGGCTGAGATGCTGCAATGCTCGGGTGAAATACTCCTGCGCCGTCTCGTGATCCCCCGTCTGCAAGGCGATAATGGCCAGAGTCTGGCAAGCCTCACCCATCTTATCATTCCCCTTATCGGCCAGCGCGGCTATCTCCTCATAATAAGGCATAAGCTGCTGCAGCAGGCGGGCATCTGCCTTGGTGGGCTGCCAGAGAGAATTATCGCCGGAATCACGGTCGGCCATGCTGGCAAAAATCTGCTGGAGGGCAGAATCCGCAATAGAGGCATTGCGCTCTGCTATCGAACGCTGCTTACTTTCGGCAGCATAGCCCCACACCAGACTGCCAACCAGCAGACAGACCAGCAGCGCTGCTGCGTGGCTCCATGCAGCCACCGCCGGACGGCGGCGCATCCACATACCGTATCGCCGCAACCAGGATACAGGGCGGGCAGCCACAGGCTCGCCATTCAGGAAACGCCGCAAATCGGCCACCATATCAGCCATGGAGGCGTAGCGGTCTGCAGGGTCAAAACTGATACTCTTGTTGATGATGGCACCCAGTTCTCCTTCACCGCGAAGCTCCGCCAGCGGGTCATTACAGATGCGGTGAATGAGCTTACCCGGCTCGGATTCGCGGAAGGCGGGGCGATTGCTCACCAGCTCGTAGAGTGTGACACCCAGGCTGTACTGGTCGCCCGCAAAGGAATTCTCGCCCTTCATCAGACGCTCGGGCGGCATATAGCGCAGCGTGCCATCGTGGCTCTGGGTCACCAGCGGGGCTGTCTCACCATTGTTCAGCACAGTGGCCAGGCCGAAATCACCCACATGCAACACACCATCATCATCCAGCAGCAGGTTGCCGGGCTTCACATCGCGGTGTAGCACTCCGCAGGAGTGGGCGTAGGCCAAGGCCTGCGCAGCCTGCAAACCCACACGAGCTACAGCCTGTTCAAAGGGGATTCCGGGGAAAGCCTTGCGGATGCGCGTGGGTGTCACACCCTGCCCCTGCACCAGACTCATCACATAGTAGCGGTAATCACCCTCGTGACCAGCACCGAACACTTCCACGATATTGGTGTGGTGCAGAGCCGCAATCACGCGCGATTCATTCTCGAAGGCCTCGCAGTGGCGGGCATCGGCATTCCACGCGGGAGAAAGAATCTTGATAGCCACCTCGCGATGCAGCGATTCCTGCAACGCGCGGAAGACAGTTCCCATGCCGCCGGCACCAATGCGCTCCAGCAGGCGGTAGCCGCCCAGCGTTTCGGGGTAGCTGGCAGGCGCAGGAGATGGGCTGCGAGCCGTCACGCCAAGGCTCTCCATATCCACCATGCCGCGTAGCAGAGAATTGAGTTCATCCGCACACTCGGGGTGCTCCGCTGCATACTGGGTCAGCGGAGGGGCTGTGCCTGCACGCAACGCCTCCAGATATTCATCCACCAGCGTGGCCAGCAGTTCCTCGTTGTCAGCTTGCTCAGGCATAGGGATTCTCGTGGAATACTAGTTCCTGAAAACGCTTGAGGGCACGCACATAGCGGATACTGGCCGCCTTGGGATCAATACCCAGCACCGAAGCGCACTCGGCATTGCCCATCTCTTCAAAGTGGCGCAGTTCCAGTATCTCACGATCGTTGTCGGAAAGCTGGGCCAGCACGCGGCGTGCCATCGCCTGTCGCTCGAGCTTCTCCAGATGCGTGCGGGGGCTGGAAATCGTATCGGCAAACTGGGCCCAGGCATCCGCCACAGCCACATCATCCTCGGGGCTGCGCTCCTTCATGGCATCGCGCTTGGCGGCGGCCAGGTGGTGGCGCTCCATGTCCGTGATGGTCTGCAGCGCTATGCGGCGCAGCTTCACGTACACCGGCACTTCGGGCTCCGACTGCAGGAACTGCTGCCTGCGGCCACAGGCCAGGTAGGTTTCCTGCAGCAGGTCATCCACGCTGAGCCTCCGCTGCAGCACAGGCGGCATGCGCAACACGAGCAGACGCTCCAGGCGTTCGCGGTATTGCAGCCAGAGTTCTGCGAGCCAGAGGTTCTCAGGAGTCGAGTTCATGTGGATGAAGGGGGATAAAAAACGGCGGCCTGTCAGATTACTTCCATCTGGGAAGAACGCAGGCCGCCGGTTAAATCTACAGGTGAGCGGAAAATCAATCCGTCACATTCTCCTCGCGGAGGTCGCGCACCATGAGTTCCTGCAGTGCGATACTTGCGTGCTTGCCGTTGTACAGGATATCATACATGGCGTCAGTAAGCGGCGTGCGCACATTCAGACTGCGGGCAAGCTGGTAGGTAGAAAGGGTGTTCGGCACACCTTCCACCACCTGACCAATCTGCTTCAGGCATTCCTCCAGCGGCATACCCTTGGCCAGCAGGCGGCCGGCGGTCATGTTGCGGCTGTGCTCAGAATAGCAGGTCACCACCAGGTCACCCATGCCGGAAAGGCCCATGAAGGTTTCCATGCGGCCGCCACGGGCAATGCCCAGGCGGGTCATCTCTGCCAGACCACGGGAGGAAAGAGCAGCGCGGGCATTGTCGCCCAGCCCCAGGCCGGCGCAGATACCGCTGGCCAGAGCAAACACATTCTTGATGGCGCCGCCAATCTGCATGCCCACCACGTCGCTCGTGGTGTAGATGCGCAGGAAGCCGGTGTTCAGGCGCTTCTGCACCGCCTTGGCAATCTCGATATCCTCGAAACCGATGAGGGTGAGGCTCGGCAGGCCCTGCACAATATCCTCTGCATGGTTGGGACCGGAAAGAGCACCCACGGGGTAATTGAGGTTCGAGGCCAGAATCTCGCTCATCAGCAGGTTCGTGTCCTTCTCAATACCCTTGGAGCAGGAAACGATGACGGCATGGTCAGCCAGGCCCACATTCGCCAGGCTCTGGGCCACGCTGCGCATCACCACGCTGGGCACCACCACAATCACCAGCTCAGCACCGGCCACATCGGCCCAGTCACTGGTCACCTTCACGTTCTCCGGCAGCGGGCGGGCACCCTTGATGGGCACCAGGCTCATGCGGGTCTCGCGAATAGTGGCAGCCTCCTTCTCCAGATAAGTCCAGAGCACCACTTCGCTGCCATCCTGAGCTGCAGTAAAGGCGAGAGCCGTGCCCCAGGCACCGGCACCGATAACTGCTGTTTTCTTGAAAGTACGTTCCATATCTATAGAGAGAAATTAGTTCTTACGGGCAAAGGCCTTGGGTTCCGTGCCATTCAGAATGCGCCCGATATTTGCGCGGTGCTTCACTGTAACCAGTACCAGAATGATAGCCAACAGGCCGAGCACCATGTAATCAGCCACAGAATATGCCTTCTCCTCCCCCCAGAGCTCGATACCGGCGGCAACAATCATGCCCACACCGGCCATGATGCTGGAGAACGAGACGTAACGGGTGAAAATCATGCTCACAATCCAGGAAAGCAGCGCAGCGCCGCCCACCCAGGGAGACAGAGCAAACAGGCAGCCACCCGTGGTGGCCACACCCTTGCCTCCCTTGAACTTGAGGAAGCAGGTGAAAGTATGCCCCAGAATCAGCGCAAACATCACGCCCAGGAACCAGCCCATTGCAGCCGGGCTGAACTCCGTGATATCACCGCCGAGGTGATACTTCATGTAGAGCAGCGGCGCAAAGCCTTTCAGGAAATCCATCACAAAAACGGGTATACCCCACCCCTTGCCAAGAACACGCACGGCATTGGTAGCTCCGATGTTACGCGAGCCATGCTCGCGCAAGTCAATACCATTCAGACGCCCGGCAATATAACCGAACGGCACGGAACCAATAAGGTAGGCTGCAACGATGTACAGAATATTCTCAACCATGTGCATCCAGTATACTCCCAATTTTCCGTTATTGCAACACGTTTTTTCGGTTTAATTAACAAAATTCAGCAGGCATAGCCTGCGGAATGCTGTAGAATTAACATGAGGAACTCGGCCACCCCACCTCACACCGACCAGGGCGAGGCATTATAGGCCGCATCGATGGCATCGGCCAGCAACTGAGCCACCTGCGCAGCGGCGGGTATACCAATGATACCGCGGGGCACTCGCTGCCCGCCGGCATCTTCAAAATCAAAGACGATATCACCGCTGCCATCGGGGCGGGTATTCACCGCCTGCACCAGCCCCAGCATGAGAAACCACTCCTGCTCTCCACCCTGCGGGGGCAGCGCCAGCACCCGCTTAGGGGAGATGGCATACAAAGTCACCTCCGTCTGCTGCTGGGGCTTCCGGCCAAGCAGGCGAGCCAGGAGTCCGGTAGGAGCCGCGGCGGCAGTGCCGCCCTTCCCCAGCCAGAGAGGCTGCTCGCCCGGGCGCAGCGCAGCACTCAGGCGAGCCTGTTCTTCAGCTGACAAATCAGACATCATCGCAGGAACATGCGCAGCAGAGAGGCCTTCAGCTTGTTATACGGCTGGTAGCGGAACGGCAGGTCCAGCCAGTTGGCCTTCTTGAGGATAGACTTGTAGTGCGTGAAGGTATCGAAACCATCCTTGCCGTGGTAGGAACCCATGCCGCTGTCGCCGATGCCGCCGAAGGGCATGCCATGCACCGCGAGGTGAATGATGGTGTCGTTCACACATCCACCGCCGAAGGAAAGATGCTGGCGGAAGCTGCGCTCCACTCCCTTGTCCGTGGTGAAGAGATAGGAAGCCAGCGGGCGCGGACGCGAAAGCACAAAATTCTCCACGTCCTCCCACTTGTTCCAGGTGAGCATGGGCAGCAGAGGCCCGAAGATTTCCTCCTGCATGCAGGCGGATTCCGGTGTCACATCGTCCAGCAGCGTGGGCTCGATACGCAGCGTCTCCTCCACACCCTGGCCACCCACCACGGGCGTCACATCATCCATGAGCCCCATGAGGCGCTTGAAGTGGCGCGGGGTGATGATATGCGTGAGCTTGTCGTTCTGCACAGGATGCTCGCCGAGCATCTCGGCCACTGCCTCGCGGAACTCAGTCACAAACTCCTGCTTGCAACTGCTGTGAATAAGCAGATAGTCAGGAGCCACGCAGGTCTGACCGGCATTCAGAATCTTGCCGAAGGCGATGCGGCGGGCTGCCACCTTCACATTGGCGCTGGCATCGAGGATGCAGGGGCTCTTGCCACCCAGCTCCAGAGTCACGGGGGTCAGGTGACGGGCTGCTGCCTCCATGATACCATGGCCCACGCTGGGGCTGCCGGTGAAGAAGATGTAGTCGAACTTCTCCTCGAGCAGCGCGTTGCAGTTCTCGCGACCACCAAGCACCACCTTCACATATTCAGGCGGGAAAATGCTGCCCAGCATCTCAGCCAGCACAGCAGAGGTGGCAGGCGTGGTGGAGGAAGGCTTCACCACGCAGCAGTTGCCGGCGGAAAGCGCCGCAATAAGCGGATCCAGGCACAGCAGCACGGGGTAATTCCACGGGCTCATGATAAGCACCACACCGTAGGGATTTGCCTCCACGCGGCAAGTGCTCGGGAAATGTGCCAGAGAGGCCATCACGCGGCGCGGCTTGCTCCACTTGCGCAGCTTGCTCAGGGTATCACGCAGGCTGCCCAGCACGAGGCCGATTTCGCACATGTAGCCCTCCGTGGCGCTCTTGCCCAGGTCGGCATGCAGCGCCTCGCTGATGCGGGGCTCCCACTCGCGGATGGCTTTCTGCAGGGTGCGCAGCGCACGCAGGCGGAAATCGACATCACGCGTCACGTGCGTGAGGAAGAACTTACGCTGGTTCTCAACAATCTCGTGCATATCAGTAAGCGGCGTTAAGGATTTCAATCACCTGGTTCTCATCGGCTGCGCGCGGATTCACAATCAGCGCACCATCGTTCACAGCAAACTCGGCCACCTTGGCAAAGTCGTCCTTCTTCACTCCGGCTTCGCGCAGCGTAAGCGGCAGGCCACAGATGGCATTCAGGCGGCTGCTCAGGGCAGATACGGCCTCGATGGAGGCCTCTGCACGCTTCTCAGCAGGGGTGGCCATAGCGGCATCCAGCCCCACCAGCCAGGGCAGCAGTGCTGCATACGATTCCTTGCAGCGTTCGAGATTATAGCGCATCACATGCGGCAGCAGAATGGTCATGGCCACAGCGTGCGGCACATGGCACACACCGCCCAGGGCGTGGCCGATGGCATGCACGGCGCCCACCATGCTGTTCGAGAAAGCCACACCGGCCATGGTGGAGGCCACCGCCATGGCGTAGCGGGCCTTCGTGTTGCTGCCGTTGCGGGTTGCCTCTTCCAGATTCTCGCAGATGAGTTTGATGGCCGTGGTACCGTAGGCCGTGCTCATGGGGTTCGCCTGCAGGCAGGTGCAGGCCTCGATGGCGTGCACCATGGCATCGAAACCGGTGCTGGCCGTAGCCTTTGGCGGCAGGCCCATGGTCATGCGCGGGTCAATCACCGCTGCATCGGGCTGCACAAAGGGAGAAAGGAACTCCATCTTCACACCGTTCTCATCATTGCGGATAACGGCCACCCCCGTGCATTCAGAGCCCGTACCGGAAGTCGTGGGCACCACCACAAAGGGAATGTGCGTGCCGCGCACCAGGTTCTCTACCCCACCGATGGCGAGGATATCATCCGCATTCTGGGAAAGCACCAGGCGCACCCCCTTGGCGGTGTCAATCACCGAGCCGCCACCCACAGCCACCAGGGCATCGCAGCCACTGCTGCGGTACAGGGCGGCAATCTCATTCACCACCTTGAGCGAGGAATCCACGGGAATATCCGTGAAGGTGCAGGCCGGCTTGCAGCCCTCGGCCTCCATGGCATCCACCACTACCTGCATGGTGCCGATTTTCGCCAGCACGGCATCGGAAAGCAGCATCGGAGCCTTGGCACCCAGGTGCTCCAGCTCATTGGCCAGGCGCTCCAGCGCAGATTCACCGCAGAGCAGCTTGACAACATTCTGAAATTCGAAATACTTGTTCATGATTAATTATAGCGACCGGTCAGGAACCCGCAGAGAACTCGGCCATACACTCGCAGCGGGTTCACCTGCAAGGTCGGAATATCAGTAAGAATATGTTTCGTGATGAACTTCGGGAAGAGATACCCCTCCACCAGATTCACCAGACGGGCCAGCTTCATCACATCCGCAATTTCACCCTGCATGCTGAAAGCGTGCTGGGCATAGGCCTGCGCCAGCCCCATCTGCCCCGTGAACATGCGGAAGGAAATCCCCGTAGACTTCAGACGCAGCGCACACACAGGCTTATCCAGGTGTTTCAGGTTGTGCAGTTTCCCATCCTTCCATTGCACGAAGAGCTGGGGCGCGTTGTACCCCGTCTGCAGGGCGTAGCTCATGCCCTCGGGCATGCGGTTGAACTCATCGCGCACCCGCGTATCCAGCGCATACAGCTCCACCAGAGCCGCATGCACCACGCGCAGCACGATGCCGACCGTCAGTTTCTGCAAAGCCAGTTTCATGCACTTATTCTCCTCTCTGGGCAGCGGCGCGGTTCAGGCGGTCCATCATGGCCAGGCCAAGCCCCATCTTCGGCAGCTCCTCGGCCACAATCACATCCACCTCTTCGCACTCATCCATGGCGCGCATCACCGCAAAGAGACGCACTGCAGCCTCGGCCAGGCGGCCACTGCCGGGGGAAAGCGGCATCACTTCGTTCCAGCAATCCTGAGCGGCCAGCGGCGAATCGCCCTGGTAGGTGATAAGACCATAGCGCACGCCCTCCTGCGGGGTGAACTCCTCCTTCGGGTCATGCAGCAGCAGCTGCTTCGTGGGGGCATAATGACTCTTCAGCATGCCGGGGGCGCAGGGCGTGGCAGCTTCGATATCGCTGCCCTTGCCGGGCTTCACCACCTTGCAGATTTTGCGGAGTTTCTCGCGGGTCACAGGGCCTTCGCGCAGCACACGCACAGCGGGGTTACCCTTCTCATCCAGGCAGGGCTGCAGAATCGTGCTTTCCAGTCCTTCGGAGCAGGCGCCGGCATCCAGCACCAGCGGAATGGAACCACCCAGTTCCTTCATCACGGCGGGGGCGCTCGTGGGCGAAATATGGCCGAATCGGTTGGCGCTCGGCGCAGCAATCGGGCGCCCCAGTGCGCGGGAAACAGCGCGCATCACCTCGTGGCTCGTCACGCGGCAGGCCACCGTGGGCAGACCGCTGGTCACGATGTCAGGCACACATTCCTTGCGCGGCAGCACCAGGGTCATCGGGCCCGGCCAGAACTCCTTCACCAGCTTATCCACCAGCGGCTGCAGCACCTCGGGCACCTCGGTGATATCCTTCAGCGCCTTGCCATTCGGCAAGTGGCAGATGAGCGGGTCAAAGCTCGGGCGCCCCTTCACTTCAAAAACTTTCGCCACGGCATCAGGGTTAAAGGCATCGGCCCCCAGACCATACACGGTCTCCGTAGGAATAGCCACCAGCCCACCCTCTGCCAGCACAGCAGCGGCTTCCTTATAGATTTTGCGGCAATCCTCCAGCGGATCCACCTCAATCACACGAGTCTCCATGCCTCAATCTTAGACCATACTCCACCAAAAGTCAATCATAATGCCGATTCCTCAGCACGTTTCAGCCGCTTTTACACAACGCATCCGGCCATCATCCCCCTGCCCCGGGAATACAACTCATGGTCGGACTAAATATGGTATAGGAATAAGGATTTTAGTTTCACTCGCCGGGTGCCCCCCCTTCTGCGTAAATCATCAATCAAAAATCGCACTTCCTATGCAATCCGCCCGCTCCGGCAGAACCGGAGCGGGCGGAAAATATCATGTTTGGAGCCACCTTTAAACCTTGCGGCGGCGGCGGGCGCAAAGCCCGGCCAGTGCCAGCAGGCTCAGCGTAGCTGTGGTGGGCTCGGGAATCTGCCTGGACACAATCAGGCTGCCGACATTATCATCGAAGTGATATTCCATGTACACATCCTGCGCCTGCACATTGCTGAAAATAGTGCTGGCCTGCAGCACAGAACCGGCGCTCACCAGCTCATCATTGAAGGTGAAGGAAGTCAACCCCGTGAAGAGCGTGATGCCATTGGATTCCCAGCTGCTCATCTCATCCAGAATAGCGAGCAGCTTATTGCCCATGGTCACCTGACCATCGAAAGTCAGCGCACCAGTTACTATCGCAGCCCCTGCGCTCAAGTCCACCATATCCAGCGTTGCGCCTGCATTCAGCGTCAGGCTCGTGTTCAGTGTAGATGTTCCACTCAGCAGAGCTGTTCCGGAAACCGTCACCGTCTGCTTCTCGTTGGCATCAGCCCCCACATAGGCATTCACCGTCCTGCCGTCTGCAATCTCAAGCAGGTTCAGGGAAGTAGTGGCAGACAGATTCTGCAGCGTCACATCGCCTTTGCTGGCCACCACACCGCTCAGGGTGTTTGCCCCGTTCGTCACCGTCAGCGTACCACCACCAGCGTTTTCCACTGAGGAATTGGTCAGTTTATTGCTAATAGTAATACCTGAAGCAGTAGATTTAATATGACCGTTGGTCAACACCCAATTGGTATTATCAGAACCATACTGATTACCACTACCAGTTGACGCCTTGAGAGTAGCTTCAGAACTACCCTTGTTCGTGATAGCAATACTGCCATGCGTGAGAACTGCGTCTTTCTCCAAGATGATGGAAGATTCTGATCTGCCCCAGATTTGCTCCTTCACATTCAGCCCCACATACTGAAGCAAACGCACACTACCTTTACCGATGTTATTCTGACAACCACCATCAAGAATATTAATCACATTGCCATCCTCACCGGTGTAGCAAAGTTTCAACTCCTTGCTAATGGTCTCAATCATGCCACCAGATACATTCAGCCTGCCGGTAACTTCTATGTCACCCTGAACTTTCAGCTTACCGCCAGTCATATCCAGCGCACCGAGCGTTGTTGTTCCTGCAAAAATAGTATCGCCTTCACTTTGCTGGAACTTTCCGAGATTGACAGAACCAGACGCACCAAAGGTAAGCTTACCCGAAGACTTCTTCACATACGTACCGGTACCCGACACATGACCCATAAACTCGAAATCGGTGGACGAATTAGAGTGGACATCATGTGTACCCCTCAGCTCCAGATTGCCTGACCAGGATGTTTGCTGATTCGTGGTAGTCGTCAGCTGTAGGTCTGCCGAATCTGTCAACAACACTAATTTGCTGCCAGTGTAGGAACCATCCAGGGTCATACAACCCTTGTTTACATGAACTTCACCCGTAAAAGCAGAGTTCATGGTTATCTTATTCCCCCAGTTGGAGTTCTCTCCGGAAAGATTCAGTACCACAGTGCCGGAACCAGTAATATTGGAGCCTATATCAGTTTTTACTCCCGACATTTGCGTTGCAAAAGTCAGTCTGGCACCAGATTCAACTACAATAGAGCTAGCGGTGAGGGCATTGCTGCCTTCGGTCAGGGTTACCTGGGCATTATTGCTAATCGTCACAGTTCCTGCGGTAATAGGCTGTCCAAGTGTCACATTTGCATTACTGGTGAAAATGACATTATCGCCGTTGCAGAATCCTGTATTGAACGTGCTTTCTGCGCCGGTAGTTTCATCCAGCCGGGTTGTCTGCCACACTTTGTTGGCTGCCGTCATATCCCAAGTGTCGTTGCTGTCCCCCTGCCAGGTGAGATTCCATCTATCAATGGAGTAGGAGAAAGAACCATCCATACCAAGGGCAAGAGAGACGCGGCCCATATCGGAAAGAGCAATGCCGCCGATGGTAAAATTATCCATACCCAGCGAAGTCCAGTTCTCCAGCGCGGTATTGAAGAAGTTGTATGTCGTATCAGTCTGCAGATTTCCCAGAGCCAGAGTGGAATCTGATGAGATGAACAACTGAGTTGAAAGACTTATGGTCTGAGATGACTCGGAGAAGTCAATGGCTGATAAATCCAGAGTACCATTGTCAATGGTTATAGAAGAAGCGGATGCAAAGATATCTTTACTGACAGAATCCACCGCGAGGGCGCCCGATTCAACCGATATGTTACCGCTGAACTGAGCACCACTACCTGCAAGTTTCAGCGTGCCTTCACCCGCTTTAATCAGGTTGCCGCTGCCGGCCAGCGCCGTGTTTACCGTGATGGTGTGGCCGGCGGTGTCGAAGGTGGTGCCAGAGCTTGTACCCACAAGGTTGATGGCTTGATTTACTCCGGACTTGTTACTGATAGCAAAATCTGCTAATGCCCCTATCGTACCATTTCCCAGATTTACCGTATCATTCGAGTCTATTCCGGTAATACCGCTACTACCGAGATTGATGCGTCCAGAACCGGAATCCTCCGTTCCCAGCAAAAGAGTATCAGCATAATCACGTTCTGTAACAAAGCGGATACCTTTCAGATTGGCGGTACCGGCGCGCACATCGAATTGCCCTTTTGAGTTCCACCCCATCATCATTCTTGTATTCAGCGCCGTCAAAGTGCCCCCATTCAGCACTATCGAAGAATCTGAACGCTTCCAATGTGCTAACAGGAAGCTATTACCAGTCGAGAAATCTCCATCTACATCAGTATTACCCGTTATGGACAGAGAGGCGCCAGCTCCGATATTGATTTGGGAGGGCTGATCATCAGCTGTATTACCTGCAATAAACTGTTTGACGGTCACATTAGCCCCATTCACCAGATTAAGCGTCTGCTTGCCTATGGACAAGGGGGCATCTGTCAGATTTACTGAACCAGAAATCGTAGTGATACCTCCACCCTTCAACGTCATTCCCGACAGGTTGGCATTGCGTAATTTCAAATCACCTGCAGAGTTCATGAACAAACTGCCATTACCGGTAATGGTGTCGATTTCGGTTGTTGTCCCGGCAGCGTGTGTTAAAGTTAATGAATCGCCGGAAATCGCCAGAGTATCGATATCCAGAGCTGCAGTGGAGCTGAGGCCACCGCTGGCAATGGACATTCCCTGAACCTGAAGCTGTGTCTGTCCCTGAGCAAAGGTGAACGAGCCACCCACAGTGGCACTGTCGGAGGTTACATTCAGTGTTCCGGCGTCAAACCTGAACTCATAATCCTTTTTGACACTTGCAGAGCTCAGAACCAGCGTGCCGCTGCCTGCGGTAGTGACATTCCCTACCAAAGCTGCATTTCGAATAGAGCCATTGGCGTTATCCAGATGCAGATTCCCGGTCATGGAAGCATTGTCGGAAAGTATGAAATCTGCGCCATTCTCAGCCGTCACGTTAGCGGTAAGGGCACCGGCGCTAACTTCCAGCTTGGCATCATTTACAGTTACTCCGTTGCGGAAAGAGGAACCTCCGGTGTTGCTGAGCTTCAAATCAGCCTTGTTACCCACAACCAACTGTTCACCCGAAAGCTGGCCTTCTCCTCTTATCTCGTAGCTGGACTTCTGTGCAGCAAGCGTGCTTACCGTTGTTTCCCCACTACCAAGCACAATGGCTTCGCTCTCGTCTGCGGAATCCACCTGGCTGAAATCAAGCATGACATATGCGCCGGCCTTATAAGCAGAATCTCCATTCTTTTCGGAGGTCCAGTTCAAATCGGAGTTCCAGTTTGAACTTTGCTTACCAGTCCAGTACAGACGGTCATCAGCCCCCACGTGGAGCACTAGCGCACCTGATTCATCCCTGTCCAGAGAAAGACGGCCGCCCATAGTATCGGCCAGGCTGTATTCCGTATTCTCTCCAGCCTGTGTTACAAGAACATAATCACCGGTGCGGAGATCATCAAACATATTGAGTTCAAGACCAATAACCGTACTATCCGCTGTAATGGAGCTAGTCAGAGATGACCAGGAATCAGCCTCATTCTCATTTGGTGTACCAGTAAAATCAAAACGAAGGTTCAATGTAGAGGATGCCGTTGAATCACTGTTATTCACCACAATGTTGCCCAGCTTGAAATCAGCCGTTCCACTCAAGTGCAGATTGAGCATTGACGTACCAGTAACAGCAGAGGACTCCGACATCACGGTAGTGGATGCCAACGTCAACGTCGCTCCTGCTTCCGCGGTGACAGAACCGCCAAAAGTCTGGCTACCGCTCAGCACGACAACCGAATCGGAGCCAATATTGAGTTTACCGTTACCTGTAATATAGCCAGCAAGTTCGAGCACACCGCCATTCCCTGTACTGAGATTCAGTACCTCATCTATAGTGATAGTACCCGTGAGCTTATTGGTGATATTGTAGCTCTGGATGGTAGCGCCATTCCCTGCGGCTATATTGTTCTCATAAGTGTACTCCACATCGGTCTGATTAGCCATACCCGTGCCCGCCAGGCGCAGGATAAGCCCATCGTTCAACGACACATTGCCCGTACCCAGAGCTGTATATGTCTGGCTCACAGCCTTACCTCCATCCAGGCACAGGGCAAACTTCTCCGTGTTGTTACCGTTGCCGTTGGCGATATTCAGATTTCGGAAGGTGTTGGCCGAATCTGCCGTAAAGGTCATCCCCTCATTACCTCCGATAGTCAGATCCTTACCTTCGCCCAGAATCTGACCGCGGATGGTACCGCCGAGATATCCCTTGATACCATAGTGTGCACTTAATTCGGGGGTTCCATTGTCTCTGCTGTAATAGCGTCCGTAGATATTCTGCATCGTGGGACGATAAAGACCTTCTGTCGGGTTTTTGGACCACGAAGCAATAGTGGCGTTTTCATCCAATGTTACATTACCCATGATGGTTGCACCGCAATCGATAGACAGAGCTCCCTGTATCAGGCCTTCATGAATCAATTCGGAGGAAGTAGCCTTTTCCAACCCCGAGCCGGCAATAGAGTAATCAGCATGAGATACAACTGCCACCTGGGAAACATGCACAAAATTATTGGTTACACGCACCTGACTTCCCGAATCCACCTTGATAGTCGCATTATCAAAAGCCTGCACATTATTGTAGGAATTTGGGCTTTCGATTATGTACGTCAAATCCTTACCTACGTAAAGGCGGGTCCCCTCCGTTACATGTACTGTGCCTTCAAAACCGGCGGCCTGTTGGGTAAGCAGCATGTTGCCACCGCTGGCCGCCACAATGGTACCGGTACCGGTAATCGTCTGATTGACGATAGTCTGACCGATATTACCGTAAGCAACCTTACCAGCTTCAACACGCAGCGTTCCTTTGTCCTCAATCTGAATGATGTTCGCTGAAGAGCCGACACCGCCATTACCTGCATTTACTGTAACTTGCCCCTCCTGAATCGTCAAGCCTCCAGACCAGGATTTGTTTCCAGCCATGGAAAGGTTACCTTCTCCGGTCTTCACCAAGGAAAGAGAAGCCGAATTATTTGCATCGTTCAGCACACCATCTGCGATACTGGCGTTCTGAGTCACACGCAGTTCCAAAGAGGAAGCCGTAGTGCCATTATTGACGATGCCGGCCCCTGTCTGCGCGGTGAGGTTCTGCACAACCATGTTGGCGTGCCCATCGGTATACAGCACAGCCCCCTGCCGCAATTCCACAGAATTGGTAGCAGCAAATGTATTGTCATGCCCGGCGTGAATACCAACGCTGCCGGTACTGTTGGGAGTTTCGAGATTCATGCCTCCGCCGGCCACGATATCGCCGGAATAGGCATTTTCCCGGGCAAAGGTTACAGCACTACCGCTGTTGCCCTGCCCATCAATGAGAATCTTCTTCGTTGAATCCAGCGCGGTATCAAGTATCAGATTACCGCTGCCGCCCAGGCGGTACATGTCTCCTACAGTGAGGGTGTCGGTAAAAGTGACATCGCCCACGGCACCCAGCGCAACACCATAGCCGGTCAAATCCACACCAAAGGAATCAGCCACAGCCATGACACCCTGAGCGCCAGACTTCAACAGGCCCAGGTCACTCTGCTGGTGCATGGCGAGCGTATTGCCATATGAAAGAGCAACTCGAGCACTGCCTAAAGCAGATACATCGGCATAAGTCAGCAGGTTACCGGTGCCCATGATGATGATATCACCGCTGAAGGTATTACCGGTGTTGGCCAGGTGAACCGTACCGCTGGAGTATGTATTGCCGATGATGAGGTTGTTTTTTCCCGCGAGCAGGAAATTGACATTCAAAGTACCGCCGCCGCCACCAAGTCGCCAGGCTCCGTCCTCCTGTGCAGTCAACTCAGTAGAAGTTCCCTTCTCACCATATTCAATCGTTTTACCGGTTTCTGCACCTACATAAAGCGACTTGTGCCCGGAAAGATTCAGCTGATCTTTCGTATCAGAGGAAAGTGCCAGCACACCCGTGGACGTGGAATCAACCTGGTCCAACAGCTCAGCGCCGGTATGCTTGTGCGAAGCAATCCAACCTTTATCCTGCACCTTCCATTTATTATCAGAGGTATCGCCCAGAGCATTGGTGGACTCGGCAATCAAGCCGCCGGAAATGAGAGTTTTAGTTCCGGACATTGTATTCGCCCCGGAGAGAGTGAGCGTTCCGCCTGAGAGACCAGTATCTACGGAGACTGAACCTTTTCCTGTTATCTTTGCAGCAATGGAAGTATTGGCCGTCGTCCCCTCACTATATTCAATCTTTAAGGCTGAGTTTGAACCTGCAAGGAGTATATCCATCGACCCATCGCCTTTGTAGCCATAATAATCAGCATACTTGTAGGTATCTTCCAACTTGGATCCGCCTTCCACATATTCGTACTGATGCTTGACTGCTTCACGGATAATGAACGTACCGCCATCATACAGATAAACATACCCCGTCAGACGGGCGTGGCTCCCCAGTTCAAAAGTGGCCCCGCTCGCAATCTCCACGCCCATGGCAGCATCTGCATAATGCCAGTCATTTTCGACCTGAAGACGGTTGGCATTAATAGCAGTAGCGGAACCCATGCCATGCACGGTGTTCGTACCGCTGAGAATGACCTTGCCGTTGGCGACAGTGAAACCACTATTGACCCAATGTGACAGATCCGTATGGATACCGTTCAGAGTCCAGGTACCTCCACCGGAATAGACCACTGAAAGTGCACCGGTAGCAGTATCTGCAAAAGAGCCCTTATAAGTGGTATTTCCGCCCTGCATGTAAGTGAGGGTTGACGGCGTCTTTGAGGTATTGGTAATCATGGCCTCTTCCGTGAGCGCCTGGATGGTGAAGCCATCTCGGGATTCTCCATCGCTTGTATACCAATTCATGCTGTTACCGTTCATGTCCAGCGTACCGCCGCCGGCGCCGAAAGTGAGGTCTCGTTCAATCTGATTGATGCCACCGATAACAACGGTAGCGCCACTGTTAACCAGCACATTATAGGCTGCGTGGCCGTCGTCCTGGTTCAGATAAGTCTTACCGCTACCACCCACGTTAAGCAGCGCATTGGTATTGCCTGTACCATCTATGTACAAATCGCCCGCCCCTGTCTTGCGCCATTCGGTCATGTGGGTATCTGGGTTTGTCAATTTCAGGTGCACCTCAGCACCTTCGTTGATAACGTAGCCTGCATGATTGAACATGGTACCGGCAGATCCGGCTGTAATGTTAAACACAGCCTTATCCTCCATGTTCTCACCCTTGTTAAACTCGGCATAGCCGATACCAAGGTCCACAGTAGCATCAAGAACTATGTTATTGGATGACTGGGAAGGAGTGAATACCAGATTCTGAGTATAGAACAGGTCAGCGTCAGAGACATTCAGGTCGGAAATAACCTGACCGTAGGTCGGGCTTCCCATTGTGTAATCCTTGTTTTCGTAGGCATACCAGTTGTTAATATCCTTGCGGCTTAATAGATTAGTCCACGTGTTAACCCCCGTCTGAACACCAACGTATTCCCCGACTTCCTTGCCGTTGGCATCTGTTGCAAGGCCGGAGTACAAAGTCGTACTGTATGCTTTGTCACCCAGCGTTTCCGTAATGGTTTCACCGGCCTTATTGACAGCACCGAGGTGGATGGTAGAAGCCTCACTCATGTCGATATTCACATCGAACTTGTTGAGCGTTTCCTGGGTCCACTCTACGTTACCACGGGCCTGGCCATATGCTTCGGCACCGGCAGACTGCTGGGCTGCAATGTATTCATACTTGCCGGTGGTGGGGTTATAAATGAAAGTGGGGCTACCGGAATCACCGGGGCGCACACCGTTCGGGAGCGGGTTGTCTACGCTCGCGCCATCGTTCGGGATGTAATCGGGGTTCTGATGAATACTGATATTCTCCCCATCCGCATGTACCTGTCCGTTGAGAATACCATTGATTGCGCCGATAATAAAGGTGTACGGTCCGGCCTTGCCCACCATCTTTTCATTCGCCTCATCCCACTGGTACATCGTGCCGGAGCCGGAGTGGTAAATGTATCCACCATCCAGGTTCTCAATCTGCTCGTTGGTGAGCGTGGTGAGCTGATTCCAGGTCACATCGGTCACCACCTTGCTCTGGCGCTGCAGCATGTAGTCATACTGCCCTGTACCCCAGGTCGGGGCCAGACGGAAGTTCTGCGAGCCGCGAATATCGATAGCTTCGTAGTTGATGGCGTAGCTGGAGCCGACAGTGCGTTCTGAGAACGAGCCATCCAGCGAGCCGTTGTGCAGCACAGTGGCAATGAACGTGGGAGAAATCACAGCCGAATGGCCTGCATCGTGCGTACCATTAAAGCTGATCATTCCCTGCTCATTGGAGATAAGGAAACTCTCGTTGCCATCGGTGTAATCGATAGTGATACCGCCTTCCTTTTCCCGGATGTGGGAAAGCAGCGCGTTCACATTGCCTCCTACCACATATCGGCCTTTGTTCTGACCGAAATCCGTATAAGTCTGGTAGGTGGCATCGCTATGCATCACACCTGCAGTTGCTGAGGAGGCAAACGTAGCAACGGCGGCCATGGCGGCGAGAAGGGCGCGGCGGAGGGTCAGGTTCAGATGAAGTTTCATGGAGGTAAAAAACGGAGAAAATGGTCAGCAGAGAGGAACTCTTTTTATAACTGTCCCACTATAGCAAAATTCCCCCGTGAGTCAAGCAGGAAAGCGGAACAAGGGGATTTACGAAGTACGGAGTGGGATTTACGATTTACGGATTTGGAATATAGCGTTGCTTTATCGGGCTATTCATCTGGGCTGCATTTTCCGGTAGGGATTCTTACTGCCGCACTTTCGGCTCGCCAAAAGGGGCGAAAGCGGGTAGAATACGCGCGTGAGCAGAAAGATTCAGGTTTACACGGGCGGCTCTGTGGGCTGCAATGGCTACCTTATTGAGGCGGCAGATGGCTATGTGGCGGTGGATGCTCCCATGGGCATGGCAGAGTGGGTTGCCCGCCAGCTGCCGGAGGGCGCACAGCTCAAGCACCTTCTGCTCACGCACCAGCATTTTGACCATGTGGAGGGCGCCGCTGCCCTGCAGCGCCGCACGGGCTGCACCATTCACGCCGTGGCACCCTACAGCAAGGCACTCACCCTGGAGGAAGCAGCCGGCGCCTGGGGGCTGCCCCCCGTGGAGCCCTACACGGTGGACGATGTGCTGGGCACCGCCCCGCGCACGGCAGACTGGGGCGGGCTGGAGTGGAAGGTATTCCCCATCTCCGGCCACGCGACCGATGGCGCCGCCTACTACCTGCCGGAGGAAGACGAGCTTTTCGTGGGCGATATCCTGTTCGCAGGCAGCGTGGGCCGCACCGATTTCCCCGGCGGCAGCATGAGCGCCCTGGTGCGCGGCATCCGCGAGCACCTCATGCCCCTGCCCCCGCACACCACGGTGAACAGCGGCCACGGCCCCGCCACCTCCATCGGCGAGGAGCAGCTGAATAACCCCTACATCTGCTGAGGACGAGGTATGGACGATTTTACACAACAAACGACAACGGAAACAAAGATGACATTCGAAGAGCTGGGGCTCGCTGCCCCCATTCTGGAAGCCGTGAAGGACTGCGGCTACGAGACTCCCACCCCCATTCAGCAGCAGGCCATCCCGGTCATCATGCAGGGCAAGGACGTGATTGGCGCCTCGCAGACCGGCACCGGTAAGTCTGCCGCATTCGCCCTGCCCCTGCTCAATGGCATCACCCACACGGGGCAGCCCCAGGTGCTCGTGCTCGAGCCCACCCGCGAGCTCGCCGACCAGCTCGCCGAATCATTCCGCGCCTATGCCAAGCACACCGATATCAAGGTGGGCCTGCTCTACGGCGGTGTGGGCTACGGCGCCCAGACCGAGGAGCTCAAGAAGGGCGTGGACGTGGTAGTAGCCACCCCCGGCCGCCTCATCGACCATTTCTACCGCGGCAACATGAAGTTCAAGGCCATCAAGGCCCTGGTGCTCGATGAAGTGGACCGCATGACCGACATGGGTTTCCTGCCCATCGTGCGCAAGATTGTGAACCTGTGCCCCTGGGAGGGCCGCCAGACCCTCTTCTTCTCGGCCACCATGCCGCAGATTCTCCAGGGCTTTGCCAAGTGGTGCCTCACCGACCCCGTGGAAATCGCCATTGCCCGCCGCGAGGTAGCCAGCACCATCTCCCACGCCTTCTATCCCGTGGGCCTCGACCAGCGCGATGAGCTGCTGCTCGCCCTCATCAAGGCCACCGATTTCCAGAACCTCATGATCTTCACCCGCACCCGCAAGGAGGCCGACACCGTGGGCAACATGCTTGCCAACACCGGGTGGAAGGATGAGGTCACCGTCATGCACTCCGATATCGCCCAGAAGGAACGCATGGCCGCCCTCAAGGGTTTCAAGGAGGACAAGTTCCGCATTCTCGTGGCTACCGATGTGGCCGCCCGCGGCATCGACATCAACGGCGTGACCCACGTCATCAACTACCGCGTGCCCGAAAACCCCGAGGACTACGTGCACCGCATCGGCCGCACCGGCCGCGCCGAATCCACCGGCGATGCCTTCACCCTGCTCACCGCAGATGAGGTGGACTTTGCCAAGAGCGTGGAAATCTTCATCAACCGCAAGATTGCCCGCCGCAAGCTCGACGGTTTCGACTATGCCTACACCGCTCTGCTCGAGGACGGTCCCGTGCGCCCCGTGCGCAAGGCCCGCCCCGCGCCTAAGCGCCGCCGCCGCTAAAGCTGCAGCTCCATGCGCGTTGTCAGCATAGACCCCGCCATCCGCAACACGGGCTACGCGGTAATCGAAGGCGATTACCGCGCCCCTCGCGCACTGGACTACGGCACCCTCTCCCTGCCCGCCAGGCTCAGCCAGAGCCAGTGCCTGCTGGCTATTCACGAGCATGTGTGCAGCCTCATCGAGCGCTGGCAGCCCGATGAACTCGCCATCGAAGGCATCATCTACGTGCAGAGCCACCGCACCGCCATCACCATGGGCTCCGCGCGTGCAGCTTCTGTGCTGGCGGCAGCCAAGCACGGGCTTCAGATTATGGAATACCCGCCCAGCTGCGTGAAACTGGCCACCGTGGGCCGCGGCGGCGCCGGCAAACAGCAGGTAGCTTTCATGATGCGCGCTCTGCTCTCCCTTACTGAGACTCCGGCTCCCGATGCCGCCGATGCACTCGCCATCGGCTACACCCACCTGGCCGCCGCCGACCCCATCCGCGCACATCTCTTCCGCGAGCGCAAATACATTTGATTTGAAAGGCTCGCAGAGCTTCTCAACTGCCCCCGACTGCGCCTTTACTTACGGCGACGGGAATTGCTACTTTTACGCGTATTCTTCTTGCTGCTCCGGCGGGCGGGCTGGCGACGGGCGGCGCGCTTGCGCGGCTGGGTAGTCGTCTTTTTGGCGGGCTCGGCCTTGCGGGGGGCGGGGTCCACCTTGGCAGGGGGTGCGGGCGGCTCCACCACCGGAGCTTTCTGCACCTGCAGCACCGTGGCGGGATTCATGACGCGGGCAAAGGCCTCCACGCCACCGGCCAGGGCTGTGGCCAGCTTAATCTGGCTTTCCTCGGAGCTGAGGCGGAGGCCTTCCTCAGGATTGGTGGCATAGCCCAGCTCCACCATGACGGAGGGGCAACGCAGGGAATTGAGCAAGCTGTAATGGGCGCGGCGGCAGCCGGCATCCTCCTGGCCGCCCTTCTCCACCAGCGCCGATTGCAGAGCCATGGCCAGCGCCGTGCTGGACTGGCTGAACTCATGGCCGGGAAGCAGCTTTTCTTCCTTGCCGGCGGGGGCCATGGTGTAGACCTGCGAGCCGCGCATATCGCTGCGGCCATTGTTGAGATGCAGGCTCACAAAAATGGCGAGGGGCTCGGCATTGACCCTGTCCACACGGGCCTGAGGTGAAAGATACTGGTTGTCCTCGCGGGTAAGGCGCACCTCGAAACCGCGCTTCCGGAGTTCGGCCGCTAATCTGGTGGCTACAGCCAGGGTGACATCGGCCTCGCGGGCATAGGGGGTGACCGTGCCGGTATCGTGGCCACCATGGGCGGCATCCACCACTACGGTGCGCACAGCCCGGCGGTTTGCTATGTAGGTGGGGCGCAGCACGGGTTCGAGCACATGCAGCACATCCTGGCGGGAAATCAGTAAATCGCCCGAGGGGTCCTCCTGCACAGGATGGGAGAGGATGCAGAGGCGGTCCTGAATGCGGAGCTCGCGGGGGGCGGGACCAAAGCGCAGCTCCACCTCGCCATTGCCCAGCAGGCGTTGCCCTGCCACCTTGCGGCCCTTGGGCTGCAGGGTCATGAGCTTATAGAAACTGCGGATATCCTCCAGCGGCAGATATTCCACGCCATCCACCTGTTTCGGATGCCAGGTACCCACCGCGGGAGCAGCGGGCGCGGGGGCCTCTGCCGAGGCTGTCTGCAGCTGCTGTTCGGCGGCCTTGGCGGCATCATCCGTAGCATTGGCCAGCGCCTGCGGCACAAGCGCCAGCATTCCCGGCACCACGAACCATGCACACCACCCTGCCAGACCCTGCCTCATCACTTCTTAGCAGAATAGTTGCGGATACTGGCGCCGGACATGCTGGTGCGCACACGCCCGGAACCCGGGGTGGATGCAGCAGCAGCCACCTTGCCGGCAGGGCGGCACACCGTGTTGTTGTAGGCCACAATGCCCTTGCAGATACTGTCGGCCAGCAGGTCCTGGTAACGCGAGGTTGCCATCTTGCTGCATTCGGCAGGGTTGGAAACGAATCCTCCTTCGAACAGAATGGCGGGGCGGCGAATGGTGCAGAGCACTGAGAAACGGGCACGCTGGATGCCGCGGTCGATAGCGCCGGAGCTGCGGATGGCACGGCTGTGTACCGCTGTGGCCAGGGCGATATTCTCGCTGTCCTGGTTGTTGCCGGCCAGGTCATCGAAGCGGCGGGAGCGGGCAAAGGGAGAGGTGGTTCCCTGCGGGGCAAGCGTGAAGGTCTCGATACCGCTGGCAGCGGTGCGGCCGGAATTGTGATGGATGCTCACGAAAATCGAATCCGGAATACGGTTGGCAATATCAACACGCTGCTGCAGTGTCAGGAAGTAATCGCCATCGCGGGTCATGACCACCTTGTACCCCTGCTGCTCCAGTCGGCGGCGCAGCTTGCGCGCCACGGCCAGGTTCAGGTCCTTCTCCCGGGCAATGCCGCTGACTGCGCCGGCATCATGACCTCCATGCCCCGGGTCAATCACCACGGTGCGGAGACGGGCCGAGGGAGTATAGCGGGGACGCAGCACGGGGTCCACCAGCTTGCGCATATCCACAGAGGAAATCATGAGCTCACCGCCATTCTTCCGCACAGGATGCGAGAGCACATAGCGGTAGTTGTTCACATAGAAATCCTGCTTATTCTCCTGCACTGATACCACATGCTTGCCGCTGCCGTAGGATACGCAGCCGGGGCGCCCGTTCCTGGGACTGAAACGATAGAAGCGCCACACATCGCTAAGCTTCACGTACTCAACCCCATCAATATCACGCACAGCCCAGGTTCCCTGAGCCGACACAGCGCCTGCCAGGCACAGCACAAGTGCCAGCATGAGCAGCATAATCTGGGTAAGCGTGTGTCTCATATACAGTCCGCTCCCGCATTCTAACACCACCCCCCTGCACGTCTCAAGAACAAAATGCTACTGTCTCCATTTTATGTTACGAGCGCCGTGTCAGCATTCCAGATATTTCTTGACACCCCGGACAAAAAAAGGCAAAATGCCTGCGCTTCCAGCACAGGAAGGAGAGATGGCTGAGTTGGTCTAAGGCACTCGACTCGAAATCGAGCGTGGCAGAGATGTCACCGTGGGTTCGAATCCCACTCTCTCCGCTGAAACAGGCTGCAACTGAAAAAGTTGCAGCCTGTTTTCATTTCAACAAAGTACTACAATGACACACGGGAGCTTGACATCGCGCGCGCAAATCATGTAGGATGGGAGCGCAAGAACACTTCTATTCCCTGAAAATACGCATGAAATCGACCCTGCTCCTTATCTGCACCCTGCTGTGCCTGGCCTTTTTCTCGTGGCAGCTGGCGCTTACCGCCGCGCCCATGGAACCCAGCAAGGAAGCCTTTGAGCAGGTGGTGGATCCGCAGGGGGCTGAGCTGCTGCTGAAAAACCAGCAGGGCTTCAACTGGGCCGTGGGTATGCTGAATATGATTGTGGCCGGCGTGGGGGCGTTCTGCTCCATCATCTGCCTGTTCCTGCTGCGCAAACCCGCAGTGCTGCACTGGTTCCGCATAGGCTTATTCGGCGCCAATGTGCTCATTGTGCTGGCCTGCGCCGCGCTGTTCTGCGTCACGCTGGTGGAATCGCTGCAGCCGGAACCGCATTGCCTGAAACTCTGCTGGCCGTGGCAGGATTCGTTCTGGGACCACGCCATCAAGCATGTGCAGCAGGCCGGTATGTTCCTGGGGCTTTGCTGCGGTATGCTCGGCAGCGTAAATTGCGCCGCATTCTACCTGGAGCGCGCACGCCGCCGCCTGTATTACCGGGATTAACCCAGAGCCGGTAGGCGGAAGAAGCGGCAGGCATTGGCTGTGGTGGCAGCGGCCACTTCATCCAGCGAAATACCGCGGAGAGCCGCGAGTTTCTCGGCCACAAAGCGGGTGCGCCCGGGGATGTTGAGTTTGCCGCGGTGCGGCTCGGGCGAAAGGTAGGGCGAATCCGTTTCGAGCATGATGCGCTCCAGCGGGGCCCAGGTGGCCACGGCCTGCACATCCGTCGTCTTCTTGAAGGTGATGATACCCGTGAAGGAGACCATACCATCAAGCTGCTCAAAGACGGCGTTGGCCTGTTCCTTGCTGCCAATGAAGCAGTGGAACACAGGACGCACCTTCGGGAAGTTGCGGGCGATGGCAAAGGCATCGTCAAAGCAGGAGGTGCCTTCCTTATCGCGGGTGTGCAGGGAGATGTTCAGCCCCAGCTCCTCGGCCAATGCAAAATGCTTCTCAAGCAGCACCTTCTGGCGGGCATGGTATACGGGCTCGTCCCAACCATCGGGGGCGTCCCAGAAGTAATCCAGCCCTGTTTCGCCGATGGCAGCCTGCGGATTATTGCGACACAGGTCGGCCATGTATTCAAAATCCTCATCGCTCACGTTGGTCACCTCTGACGGATGGGCGGCCAGGCAGGAGGTCACAAAATCGGGCATACGGCGGGCAAGCTCAAGCTGCGGCAGCCAGTCCTGCGGGTGCGTACCCTGCGAAATGCAATGCCCCACCCCCAGCGCCAGCGAATCCGCCCGCAGCTGCTCGAGGTCATCATACTTATCGTGCACCAGGTGGCAATGCGTGTCAATAATCATGCGCCCCGTATACACTACCACCCCGGAATTGTCAAGGAGAACCTGCCCCGTTCCCCGGAGAAGGCCGCCGTCTCCTGCATCCGGAGCGCGTCAATCCCTGCGGCCTGCCTTATTTTTCCGCAGCACGCGGATAATGTAGAATATCACGGCGATGACAACCGCGGCGTCATCCACCTGCCCCGGGCCGAACATGGCATCGGGAATGAAATCGATGGGCGAGAGCGTATAGACAATGGCCAGCAGATAGAAAACAATGCTGCGGGGGCTCCACAGGCTACCCTTGCGGGCTTCGCCCACGAGCTTTTCAGTAATGCTTTGTTTATTCATATTCAGTGTTGGGTTTTGAGGAAGTACAGGCCGGTGTAGATACGGGGGTCTAGGGCAATGCCCTGCTCCACCTGGGCGGCCAGCCAGGCATCTATATCATCCAGCGGGGCTTCGCGCACGGTGATATTCTCGCCATCCACCCCGCCGCCGGAGGCCACGCGGCGCAGGTCCGTAGCCAGATAGAAGGACAGGGATTCCGATGTGAGGCCGGGAGAGGACGGCCCATGGAACAGGAAGCGGATTTCTCCGGCTTCGTAACCCGTTTCCTCGAGCAGCTCGCGGCGGGCAGCGGCGGCATCGCTCTCCGGGCCTTCATCGCCACTCAAGCCGGCGGGGAAACAGAGGCAGCGCTGCCCGATGGGCGGGCGGAATTCCTCCACCAGCAGCACCTTACGCTCAGGCGTACAGGCAAACACCATGACCGCGCCTGTGTTGTTCACGCGCGCGCAGTACTCCCAATGGCCTTCGCGGACCATGTTCAGGAACTTTCCTTGATAAAGAGTCTCCATAGCATCTGAATGAAATGGGGCGGCAAGGTGATTCCCCAGCCGCCCCGGTTGAAATTGCCAGGACTTGCAGCTTACTCGCGCACCAGCTGCTGGAAGCGGGCGAGGATGCGCTTGGTCACAGGGCCGGCCACGCCGGTGCCAATCTTACGGCCATCCAGAGAGGTGGCGGCAATCACTTCGGCGGCAGAGCCGGTGAGGAAGCATTCATCGGCGCAGAGGATGTCGAAGCGGTTCATCACCTTCTCCACGCAGGGGATACCGAGCTCAGCGCAGATATCCATGACGGCGTGGCGGGTGATGCCACCCAGACCGCCCTCGGTGAGCGGGGGTGTCTGCACCTCACCATTCACCACGATGAAGATGTTGTCGCCCGTGCATTCGGCCACGTTGCCGCGCTGGTTGAGCATGAGGGCCTCGCCGGCGCCGGCGGCCACTGCCTCAATCTTGGCGGAAATGCCGTTGAGGTAGTTCAGGCTCTTCACCTGCGGACAGAGGATGTCCGGGTTCGGGCGGCGGAAGGAGGAGGTAATCATGCTCAGTCCCTTTTCGTACATTTCCTTGGGGTACAGGGCGATATCCTGCACGATGATGAACATGCTGGCCTTGGGGCAGTTGCGGGGATTCAGGCCCAGGTCGCCCACGCCGCGGGTCACCACGAGGCGGATGTAGCCGTCCTCCATGCCGCTGGCAGCCACGGTTTCCTTGGTGGCTTCGCACACTTCCTCGAAGCTCCAAGGAAGCTCAATCATGAGGTAGCGCATGGAATTGAACAGGCGCACGATGTGCTCCTCCAGGCGGAATACCTTGCCGGAATAGAAACGAATGCCTTCAAAACAGCCATCGCCATAGAGAACACCATGATCAAAGACGGAGACCTTAGCCTCGTCCCGGTCAACCAGCTTGCCATCAAACCAGATTTTCATGATAATATAAGGAAATTTGTGTGAACGGGAGCATTATACGCCCTTTTGTGCACAATGAAAGCAGAAAAACGTGGCATGCCTCTTTTTTATGATTGAACGAACCAACCCACGCGCCTATCCTAACTATTATATGGAATCCCCATCCCCCACCCGCGCCGGCATACACCCCATGGCCATGCGCGTGCTCAAGATTCTGCTCTTCGGCGCGCTGACCTGCGTGTGCGCCTACTTTGCGCTGCTTGCCACGCTGGGCGGCGGAGTGGTCACCGGCATGTTCCTTGCCTACATGTGCGACGAACCTGTGGTGGAGGCCGATGCCCAGGTGGTGAATCCCGAAAACGAAGGCAAGCTGGTTCGCATCAAGGGCAAAGCCGTGTTCACAGGTGAAGCGCTGGACCCCATCACAGGCGTGAAAGCAGCCGTGCCGATGATGCGGCGGGAAAATAATTACTACCACAGCGTGGAGACAAAGCCAGGGCACAGAGACTTCATCCTCCGGCATCTGGATGAAACCACCTTTGCCGCACCTGGGCTGAAGATAGGGGCCTACCCCATCATAAGGCTCAACGAAAATCCGAGAGGCTACATGGGCGGATTCTCCGACCTGAGCAAGGATGAGGTTCAGCTCTCATCCCCTGCGGATAACCGGACGCTCACCCCCGTGGAGGATGCTTGTAACGCCACATTCATCCTCATCGATAGTGATGGTGAGCCCATGGCTGCATTGACATACCGCCACTACGGCACTTCCCCTGTGTATATTCTGGGCAGGCAGGTGGACGGCTGCCTCGATATGAGCGCCCCAGAGGCAAATACATTCCTGGACCTGTACGATTGGCGTGAAAAGTCCCGCAGCGGAAACTTCGACAGTGGCGCCGAGCTTATCCTGGGCGTTATCGGGGTACTCGTAGTCGACCTTCTTCTTCTGCTGCCACTGGCCATACTCAGCCTCCGCGCGGTGCTGGCCCAGCTGCTGCCGGGGTGGAATATCATCCGCCTGCACCCGGTGGATCTGGCCTGGCGACTGGGCTCCGCTGTCATTCTGGGCGGCGCGGGCGGTTTCATCGTGTTTGGCTACGAAGCTCCCAGCGGCCCCCAGGCCGGCTACCCTCTCAGCCTCTTGTGCGTGGTGTACGCTGCCGCCCAGCTCTGCCGCACCGTGCAACTGTGGCGTCAGGCAGGCAGCACAATCTTGCAGAAATGAGCAACCTGTGATACCAAGGTCGCTGTGACCAGATTCTCCGGCAGTGAGATGCAACTCAGGCTTCGTAATTTACGACGCCTTGATATTTTTGTGTAATTTTTATTGTTAGATAAGCGATATAGGCTTTACAATATCGAGAATCATGCTACACTCCGCAAGCCTCATATCCCGTTCATTTATGTCACAGTATACCTTTCCCGCATTTGCAGTAACCGCCGCCGCGGCCCTGTCTGGCCTGGTCCAGGCAGATATCCTCTATCCTATGGGGACTGATGGATTCACTCAGAACAAAGAGGTCTCTCTGAGCACTCGTCTTTCTGCCGGCTATTCCTCCAAGTACATGAGCCGAGGGCTGGCGTTGAAAGACTCCCGCACCAACAACGTGGGCGACTTTGAAGCTACATTCCAGTATAATCTGCCGGACAACAATGCCATTCTGGTGGGCGGGAAGTACAGATGGCTCACCGACAACGGCGTACAGCATGCCTCAGAACCGGATAAGGCTGCACTGAAAGCCTATGTGAAGGATTGGATGAATAACCCTGGTTATCGCGAATATGCTCTGGACGAAACGCTGTGCGATGAGGCAACGTTCAACGTCCAGTTTGCACACTACTTCACAGAACGCACCATGCTTGCAGCTGGTTATGAGTTTGTTCACGGCGGTCTGCCGGGACGCTTCCACGCCACGGATTATGAAGCAAAGTTCGATGCTGTGGATAACTTCATTGCGAACGGAGGCACAATAAATGATATTCTTTCTGCTGAGGAAGGGTCTGAAGCCTTTAACTCCAACCGAGCAGAGGAGCACAGCGTGGTCATCGATTTCCACCACCAATTCGACCAGGAGCTGGATGGTCTCTTTTTCCATTCGAAATCACGCTATGTGGTACAATGGGAATCGGGATGGTGGTTCACGAATACACTTGGATACAAGTTCGATATTTGCGAAGATGCAGACCTCATCTTCTCCGCAAGCTGGATTTCCACACTTGGTTACTTTGACGCAGGTATGGCCAATGGAAACGGCACGCAGAGCTATCTTTTCTCTCTGTTTGCCCCGATCAGCCTGGGAGAAGGCTTTATCATCACACCTCACGCCAGCTGTTCAGTTCTTGGGAATGGTGCCCGAAAGGGACAGAACAAAATTGCCGGACGTCATTTCACCTACGGAGAATACTCGATTCTTATCGGGCATCTGTATGACTACGAGCGCGTTACATTCGATTTCGGCATTAATGCCACCTTATCATTCTAATGATCTGAACAAAATACCTGATACCTTCTTATTTCTTTCTTTTTAGAACTAATTACGTCTGCATATTGTTTTTGCTTGTCGTATACCCCCTTTCAGGTATATAAATGCGCTATTAATCTCTATCACAACTGTTTTTCCGATAATCAATTTCAATCATGAAAACACATCTGCCCACCAAGCTTCGCGCCGCACTTCTGGCGGCAATCTTTGCTTGTTCCGCCACAACGGTCGACGCTGTCACCTATGACAAGAACACCACCCTGGACGGAGCAGCCATTTCTGAAAGCATAACTGTTTCCCCGGGGGTGACCGTCACCTTGACAGGAACGAATGACGTATCCTCCTCTTCCATGAGCCTTGGCGCAGGTTCCAGCGTAACAAACGAGGGTTATGCCTACATTTACGAAGCATTATCTCTCTCCGGAACAGGCAAAATCATTAACAATGAGATGCTCAGCATCGAAGGGGGCCTGCAGGTTAGCAACAGCACCCTCATTAACAACACAAACTCGTGGGTAAACGCGTTTGGTGAGATTAACCTGGAGGATGCCAGCATTTCCAACCAGGGTGCCATTTATTTCGAAAAGAACCTTACAGCAAGTAACTCGGTCATTGACAACAAGGGAGGCATGCTCACCATTGCCGGTAGTGCAGATGTGGTGAACAGCAGACTTGTAAACGCCGGGGAGATTATTTTCGAAGTAACTAGAAATTCCCGAGTCGGCAAGGCCTTGCTGACGATAGACGCAGCTACTGTGCAGAAGTCCGGTTTCTCCGCACTCCCGACCACCGGAATCACCGTGGGCGTCGCGACAAATGATCTGGCATCCCTGCGCGGCAACGAATACAAGTTCATTGAAATTGACGGGTTCGGAAATTATGGTGTATCTGTGGTATACACCAACGAGTACGTACAGGAAGGCACCAGCAATGTATACAGAAACTCTGATTGTAGTGCCTATTACTTCACTATGGACAAGCTGATGAGTGGCAATTCCGTCATCGGCATTAAGTTCGGTACAGATGCTGCGTTCATTGAATATGTTTATGTCGGCAATGATTTCTCCCACGAAGTAGCTCACGGCAACATCGTGTACACTATGGGTGAAGAGCTGGAAAATCTCCATGTAGGTTCCGATGCAAACATCACGCTGAAGCCCGGCGCAGAACTTACCGTGAACTCCCTTTCGATAAATGGTGGTTCCCTCACCATCGACGGCGGAACTCTCCACTTCGCTGAAGAGGCTGAGCTCAACGGCTCTGTCCAGATTCTGCTGAACGGCAACACCAAGGCCAATTCTGCCATCATTACCGGACTGAAGGAAGGAGACATCAATGTGCAGATTAACACGGCTCTGGCCGGCAGTCTTTCCGGCAAGACCTACCAGTTCGTCGAGGGAATCGCCCTTGGGGAAGACTGCTTCAGCGCCACCAGTGGTACCATCGACTGGGAAGCTGGCACCATTGGCACAGCTCAGGATGGTCAGTTCCAGCTCACCTTCACCCAGGACGGCGACAAGATGACCTTCGCCTATGGAAGCGCCATCTCCAACGGCGGCAATGTAGACAGTGACGATTTCGTAGTGGAAACACCCACTTTGACCCCCGACTCATATGTAACGCTGGAGCAGACCATCGTGACCGGTGAAACCGCCACAGGAACCGTGACCGAGGGCGGCACGACAACCAACGTACTCTCCTCCAACTTCGCGGATGAGGCCGTCAACGTGGTGTATGCCCAGAACGTGACAGGCGATAGCAGCAGCATCCAGACTGCAACCCTCTCCTCCACCCTGAAAGAGGGGCAGACCACCATCGCGCAAAGTTCCGACAGCCTTGTTCTCAACTTCACAGCCGATACTGACCTGGCAGGCGGTGAACTGGGTTGCGGCGAAGAGGCGAGCGGAAAGCAGGTGACGATTCAAACAGCTGCAGGCAACACGGAGGTTCAGATTATCACCTCAGTTGATATCATCAAGAACGATGGCCATAAGGTAACCCTGTCCGGCATGGATGTGAAGGCAGACCGCGCCCTTGAGATGAATGGCGGCGAGATTATCCTGAAGGGTACCTCCATGACACTGGGTGGCAAAACTCTTACAGAGGAAGAATACAAGCAGCTCCATGTGACCGATGGTCAGAACGAACAGACCATCAGCATTGAAACAGGCAAGACTGCTGAGCTGGCTCTGGACATGCACACTAACACCAAGGTGGACGGAGGCAAGCTGACCCTGGACGGCACAGATGGCACTGACACCTCGTTCAAGGCTTCGTACATGAAGGATGACGCAGGCAATCTGGACAAATCTGCAGAGACCTCCGTGGAGTTCCACTCTGCAGAAGTGCAGCTGAAGGATAGCGACCGAGGCATGGGCCACAAGCACTTTGTTGCATTCGGTGGCAGCCAGGACCAGCACCAGACTATTCACATGTACGATTCGCATCTGCATGGCACAGGCCACGTGCACAATGTGCACCTGCATGGGGGTCACTTCGGCATCGGCAACTCCCCCGGTATCATGACGATTACTGATACCGAGTTCAACGGCACCGAGTGGACATTCCACATGATTACCGACAAAAACTGGGTAACGGACGGTGCAAACGAGGTAGCCGGTGACGCATTCTCTCAGCTGCGTCTGGATGGCAGCAACACTGTTGAAGGTATCACCATCAAGATTAATTACCAATCTGAGAATAACGGGGGCTACACCAACGTCGATAAGGCTGATTTCACGACGAAGTTTGAAAGCGGAGCCAGCATCACGCTGATTGATACCGCTAACGGCTCCATCACCGGCAGCTACACCTTCGCCAAGGACACGCTGCCTGAACTTGCAAACGGTCTTATGTGGGATACTTCCCGCCTGTTCGATACAGGTGCCATTTATGTGATTTATGAATTGACGGGTGACCCCGGCCGCATTGCCAACACTCTGGTTTCTGCTGCTGACACAACCGGCAGCTTCGGTCGTCTGGCACTCAGCCAGCTGAATGCACCGCGAGCCAAGAGTACCAATGTGTGGGCTCAGGCATTTGCCGCCTGCCTTGACCGCAACACCGTAAATGGGCACTCTGGGTTTGACAGCAACACAACAGGCTTTGCTGTAGGCGCAGATTATGCAACCAGAAAGATGCCCTTCATCATCGGCGCTACGCTGGGTGCAACCAACGGAACGATTAAGCCGAACCGGGGCTCTGCTTCTTATACCGCCGGCAAGATTGACCAGGATGGCACGCAACTTGGTGTATATGGCCGATACACGTCGAAGTCGGATCCGTACGCATCCTCCTACCTCACTATTGATGGCTACATCACCTACGGTGCATACGAAAACGACAGCTCTCGCAATTCCTACAGCACTGGCAAAACTGCTTCTGCCAGCTGGGATGAAAATGCCTGGGCTATGGGTGTGGCTATTACCCGCAACTACATGATTAGCGACCATGCCTTTGTTTCCCCCTATGTAAGCCTGGATTACACCACGGCAGACATGGACAATTTTGTGGAGAGACAGCAGAGTGAGGCGGCTTATGGAGTATCCGATTCCTACCGCAATCTTGCTCTCAGCCTGGGTGTGAACGCCCACCGCGTTTTCTCCCTGGAAAACGGGCAGAAGATTACTCCGTACGCTAACATCGCCATCAGCCAGGACATCCTGCGCCAGGATGCCGAGGTAACAGCCACCACTGCGGCCGGTACCATCGCGGACAAGAGCGCACACCAGGGACGCACTGCTGTTCAGTTCGGCGCAGGCGCCAACTGGCAGATCAGCGAGAAGTGGAACATGAACGCAGGCTACTCCGTGGAAGCCCGAGAGGACGCCGTAGACCAGAGAGCCAATATCGGCGCTTCGTATTCGTTCTGATATCCGCCCTGATAAATCAGAGAGACGCCCCCTTCATCCGTATTCCGGATGAAGGGGGTTCTGTTTCTGCGATAAGCACAAAAAAGCCCCGCATTCCATAACAACGAAATGCGGAGCGGAAGCAGAAATCTTTACTGCCTTATTTCTTCGCAGGCTGAGTCTTGATGGTGGCAACTCCACCCAGAGTTCCGGTGTAACCGGCAATTTCGGCATGACCGCCAATCACATTACCCTGCACCACGCGCTCAGCGCCTTCATTCACACCGAAAGCCCTGAAGTTGATGGAAATATTACCGATAATATCCGTGCCGTTATTCTTCATGTTGTAAAAGGAGATAACATAATAATCTCCATTGAACGAGACATCCCAGCTGCCACTGACATTCTGATACTCACGGCGTTTTACCGAACCATTGAAATCCTTTGCCTCTATGCTGATTTTTGAGGTCGATGTAATCGTACCATGACAGTTGCCAGGGCATTCACCATCCCCATGGCCGCTGTGCTTGAAAACGATGTTATCGCAATTAAAGTCGAGCTCGAATCCAAGAAAATCAGCTTCGATAACAAAATTGCTTGAGGTCTCAGGGATGAGATTGCCTGCATCTACACCGCTCGCTGCAGAGCCGCCACCACCGCCACCGCCGCAGCAGCATAACATGAAAGCCCCAGTTGTAACCAGAATAGCGCGTGTAAAAACAGTCTTCAACATAGCTCGCGGAGTATAGATGCCAAAGCCTCAAATGTCAAGGAGAATTGTGAAATCCAGACCGCCCCATCTGCATGAACTACTGTTCTAATATATTCGCACACCGGTTTCTTTTTATAAACAGCAGGATGTCTGGAAACAGAAAACCCCGGCACTTCGCAGTACCAGGGTTTCCAAACCAATAGAAAAAAGTGCTTTAGCCCAGGGAAGGCTTCTTGGCGCGACGCACGGCGCCGAAACGCTTCTGGAACTTGTCGATACGACCCTCGGTGTCCACGAACTGGTTCTTACCTGTGAAGAAGGGGTGGGAGTCGGAGGTGATACCGCAGGAAATCACATAGTGCTCAACACCATCAATCTCTTCCTTCTTGGCGGAAGTAGCGGTGGAGCGGGTGATGAAGCGGCGGCCCGTGGTGATGTCCACGAACACAACAGGATTGTACTTGGGATGGATGTCTGCCTTCATAGTCTTAGAGGCTGCGTTACCGTCGCAGCGCGCAGAGATTTTACTCAGCTTTTATTCATTGTCAAGTCGTATTTTAGCTTCCCTCCCCCTTTTGTCATACAAAATCAAGAAAAAAATATTTCCTATCTAATTTATAGCTTTTACCATTGACAACATTCTTGCCCTCTGCTACATTGGAATCGTTCCAAGCAACAAGATAGAAAGGAAGCCGGAATAATGAGTAAGTATACCTCGAAAACCGTACATGAGGGCAGCATGCGCTGCCGGAGCGAATTCAGCAATGGCCAGGCCGTATTCACCACCGATGTGGCCAGCGCACTGGGCGGACTTGGTGAGCAGCCCTCGCCCGCAGCCCTGCTGGCCGCCACAGTAGCCTCGTGCATGGCGAGCATGATGGCCTACCTCGGCGCCCGCCGAGGAATTGACACCAAGGGCATCAGCATCGAATCCGGCTACGAGGAGGGCAAGAACGGGCTCAGCGCCCTGGTATTCCACATCACAGTGCCGCATGCGGTGGCCGAAGCCGAGCGCAGCGTGCTGGAAGCCGCGGTGAAAGGCTGCCCCGTAGGCGCAGCCATTGCCCCCAGCGTAGAAAAGAAGATTTCCTGGACATGGGCTGAGTAAGACCATGTCAGCAACAGAAAGTAGCAACCAATAGAGAGAAAAGCAGCCGGGAGGAGCAAGTGTGTGTGGCTCCTCCCGGTTTCTTCTTTACATCCCCCGGCACTCATGCTACAACCTGTGCATGACTAAGTTCCGGAAAATTCTCCGCTGGGTGCTGCGCTCGCTGGCGGCTCTGCTTCTGCTCTCCGTCATCGGGCTGGGTGGCGGTGCGGTCTGGCTGTGGGGCTGGACCTGGAAGGGGGCGCCGGACTTTCACGAAAGCTGGACCGCAGGGGAACGTGCCGCAATCACCGAGTTCGACCGCTATCTGCGACAGGATTTTGCGCGCGACATCACCTGCAGCATACAAAACTGGTACGACATGCTGAATGCCGGCTTCGGCGGTACCCACAGTGTTGGTCTGATCGAACATCTGTCCGGTGCCTACACAGCTAAACAAATAGCTGACCCCATATCCGGCATGCTGCACCAAATCGCCGAAAGCGGTGATGCCCGGGAAACAGGCACGGTCAGCTACGAAGACACGCACGGCTTTACCCCCGCCATCGTTGCCGGGCTGACAGCGCACCTGGACGCGCTGGAAGCACTGGTGCGCCACGGAGCAAATCCGAACGCCCAGACCTACCACCAGGCAAACGAGTTCACCAATCCCATGGATGGCGACACACCACTCTCTCCCACTATCAACGGACAATTCATCAACGACCGCAGACTTCCCTGGGAACGCCGTCGGCAGACAGCAGAGTTTCTTCTGGAACAAGGCGCTGACCTCAACAGCGGCGGGCGCATGCACGCCCTGAGCTGTGCCATGCCCATCATGCTGCGCCAGCAGGAAGGCGCCACGCCCTGGCTCTGGGCGATTGAGCACGGCATGAAAGTGCAGCACGAATACGTGGCGAGCGTCATGTCCTACCCCGCCGCCCAGCCGCTGCTGGAACGTGTGCTGCGCGAAAAGCGGGTGGATGTGAACGATGTCAGCGGAAAAATCACCATGCTTCAGGCGCTGGTGAAAATACTCGTGTATCCCTTCGATGAGGAACGGTGGCAGGATGACCAGGTGGAAGAAATCATGCTACCCCGCCTGAACATGCTGCTGACCGCGGGAGCCGACCCGAATCTGATTCCGAAATCAGCTGAGCCTCAGCGTCCCGGTGAAAGTGATGAAGAATACGATAACCGCATGTGGGACACTGACTCGCAGGCCCGCAAAAGGCCGCTGGAAATCGTAGAAACGGCACTGGAACGCGCCGAGCTTCCCGCCCAGCGCGAGCTCTGCAGGCGGGTGATAGAAAGACTCCGCGCCGCAGGAGCAGTTTCCCGCAGCGCGGAATAAAATCATTTACCCGCACTATCAGCGGCGCTTCTTGTTCTTAGCCTCCATCTCGGGGCAAGGGGCGGTAGGCAGGCCCGCCTCGTTCACGAGGTTCGGGGTCATGAATACGGCCCAGCCATAGCGCATGTACTTGGGGGATTTCACGCTATCAGCCGTGAGCACCACGGTTTCGCCCTTGATTTCAGCGGTGGCGGGGGCATACTTCTTATCGGCGCCGGCCAGCTCAAAGCCCACGGGGGCAGCACCATCGGTCGTGGTCAGGCCCTTGGCGTGGTCAAACTTCACCTGCACCTTGCTGCCCTTCACCTTGATGGAAGAGACCACGGGGCCGCAGCATTCCACATCCTTGCCGTACACGGTCTTGAGAGCGGTGTTAGCCAGGCGCTCGCCTACCTCGACCTTGCGCGGGGGATGCACATCGCTGTTGGTGGAGCCCAGGTCCATGGTCACCACGCATTCCACGCCCGGCATTTCCTCTGCCACCTCGGACTGCACCTGGCGGAACTCAGGCCAGTAGGCGCGGAGCTTGCTCTTATCATTGATGCGGGGGAGCTGCACCTGCAGGAAGGGCAGCTTCTCGTTGCCCAGCTTCTGACGCCAGGAAGTGATGATATCCTTGAGCAGCTTCTTGTTCTGCTCATTGTCCAGGATTTCAGCATCGGATTCACCCTGGTACCAGATAGCGCCGGCCACAGGGAAACCTTCCCACTTCTCCAGACCTGTCTCGTACAGGTAAGAGGGAGCATAGGGATGCAGGGAGAAATCACCGCCAGGGCCCACATTCTGCTGGGCGCGGCCGCGCACCCATTCGCTGGCGTACTTGCTCTTCACCCAGTCGCCGCCCTGGCAGCCGGGGTACTCCTTCTTCACCACATCGCGGGGAATCCAGGCCAGCATGTTGGAGCCGCCGAGCGAGGCATGAATGATACCCACGGGCACCCCCAGCTGTTTCTGCAGGTGCTGGCCGAAGTAGTAACCCACGGCACTCATGCGCGGGGAAGTCTCGGGAGCGCTGACGGACCACTTGCACTCGTACATGCGCTTTTCCTTCACGCGCTTGAGCAGGTCCTCATTGTAGCGGGGCGGGCTGGTGTGCACCTGCGGCTCGCTGTGGTAGAATCGGAAATCCGGGTTAGCAGACTGGGCAATGGTGGCCGGGTTGCCGGGGGTCTGGTTCAGGCGCCAGAGCATGTTTGACTGTCCACTGGCAATCCACACTTCACCCACCACTACATTCTTCACGCTGGCGCTGCCGCTCTTCTGCTCTGCCACCAGCTCCTGCCCCGTGGCATTGGCCGGCATGGGCTGCAGCACAGCCTTCCAGGCCTTCCCCTTGGTGGTGGCCTTCACCGTCTGGCCATTGAAACTCACCTTCACGGGCTCCGAGGGCTTATCTGTGGTGCCGCGCACCACAATCTCACGCCCCTGCTGCAGCACCATGCCATCGCCATAGATGGCATCGAACTCCACCGCAGCGCAGAGCGGCAAGGCTCCCGTCAGTAGTAATATAGCGTATCTGCTCATGCTTTATTCATACCATATTAACAGAGCTTTGAAAAGTTTTTTTGACAAAAAGGCGGCATAATTCCAAAAAATTGCGTTTCAGAACAAATTCCGCTTGACTTATATTCCGATATGCTGTATATATCCGCCCCACAAAGTTATGGCAAAGAAAAGCTGGATTGAAAGAAACAAGAAGAAGGCAGCTGTCGCGGCTCGTTATGCAGACCTCCGCGCCAAGCTGAAGGCTGAAGGCGACTACATCGGTCTTACGATGCTGCCGCGCAATGCTTCCCCCGTGCGTCTCGTGAACCGTTGCGAGCTCACTGGCCGTCGTCACGCTTTCCTGCGCCGTTTCCACCTGTCCCGTATCGCTTTCCGCGAGCTTGCCAACGCCGGCATGATTCCCGGTGTGACCAAGTCCAGCTGGTAAGTCCAGATATAGACTTGACAATTTTTCTACGCGGGCTATCCTATACGGACTAGCCCGCGCTTCTTATTTCCTAATGCCGATATACGAATACATCTCAGAAAACCCGGACGACCCGCAGAAATCGTGCCGCATGTGCCGCAAGGGCTTTGAATTGATGCGTCCGGCAGACCGCGCCCCGCTTACCCACTGCATGTACTGCAAGAACCCGGTACGCAAGAAGATCGGCAATGTGAACGTACCGAAGATTACCGCCCCGCTATCCTTCAGCGATGCCAAGAAGGCAGGCTTCACCGTCATGCAGAAGCGCGACCAGGGCGTGTACGAAAAACTTTAATTTCCTGTAACCTATGCAATTCTTTCTAAGCCCGGAAGAAATCGCCCAGCTGGAGTGGACCTACCCCAGCGCGGGTGAGATTGTGCTCTTCGTTGTGGGCATCAGTTTCTTCCTCTTCCTGAACGCCTTTTTCGTAGCTAACGAATTCGCCTGCGCACGCGTACGCGAGAGCCAGCTGGCCGAAGACGCGAATGACACCCGCGCGGAAGCCATCCGCCGCCGCACAGCGCGCCACATCGTGCGCCACCTGGATACCTACCTTTCTGCCAACCAGGTGGGCATCACCTTTGCCTCGCTGGCCCTGGGTGCCATGGGCGAGCCCTTCATCGCCAGCCTCATCGAGAGCCCGCTGAGCTATTACCTGCACCTTTCGCCCACGGTGGTGCACGTCATCTCCTACACCCTTTCCTACGCCCTGTTCACCTTTGCCCACGTGGTGCTGGGTGAGCTGGTGCCCAAGAGTCTGGCCATCCGCAAGCCGCTCGAAATCGCCCTGGGTACTGCCGTATCCATGCACCGCTTTGCGAAGTACACGAAGTGGATTATCCTGCTCTTCAACAACACGGCCAACGCCATCGCGCACCGCGTGTTCGGCGTCGACCCGCACTACGAGCCGAATGAATCCCACAGCGCTGAGGAAATCGCCCTCATCGTGGAAGCCAGCGGCCGCAGCAAGGAAGTGACTGAGACCGAGGCCGAGATTTCCATGAATGCCCTGGAGCTCAACGACCGCTCCGTGCGCGATATTCTGGTACCCCGCAGCCGCGTGGAGGTGCTGGATATCAACAAGGATTTCGACGAACTGCTGGAGCAGGTGCTCAACAGCCGCCACAGCCGTTTTGCCCTCGTTTCCGGGCATCTGGACCACGCCAAGGGCTGGATTCATGTGAAGGACGTGCTTCGCATGGTGCACAGCGGCACCCGCGACATCATGGTCGAGCGCCGCGAGCTCAAGGTGGTGCCCGAAACCATGAAGCTCGACACCCTGCTCGAGTTCTTCTCCAAGGAGCACACGCATTTTGCCTTGGTAGTGGATGAATACGGCGAAGCCCAGGGCCTGGTGTATCTGGACGACGTGCTGGAGGAAATCGTGGGCAACGACATTCAGGACGAGTTCGAGACCGAGGCCGCCCGCACCTTCTTCAAGGTGGCCAATGGGCAGTTCATTGCCAGCGGTTCCATTGCCCTCTTCGACCTCGAGGAGGAGCTGCCCCAACTGGGAGAAATCGATAAGGACAGCGGCATCTCCACCCTGAGCGGTTACATCACCGACCGCCTCGGCCACCTGCCCGAATGCGACGAGCAGATACGCCACCGCGACTACTTGTTCACCGTCATCGGCAGCGATGGCCGCCGCGTCACTCAGGTGCGCATCGAATACGCCCCGCTGGAGGACAATACAGAAGACGACGAGCTGGACGACTAACACCCCTTCCCCGCCATGCATTTATACGAAACACTCTCCCTTGCGCCCACTGGCTTCACCATGGGCATGGTGCTCATGCTGCTCAGCCTGTATGTGCTGGTCTGCCCCGAGCAGTTCCGCAGGCAGCTGGCAAGCGTGCATGCCAAGAGCAGCGCTGGCACCGTGCTGCTGGGCATCGATATCCTCTGGGTGGCGCTCCTGCTCTTCAAGGCAGACTGGAACCCGCTCTGCATGCCGCTCTTCGAGTTTGAGTTCTCCCGCGGTCTCCTGCTCATTCTCTGCCCCATCATCTGGTTTGTGCTCAGCAGCATGGCCAAGGAGCAGCTCTTCGCCCGCGCTCTGGGTATGTTCCTGCTGCTCATGGCCATTGTGCCCATGAGCGCCGCCTTCCTGCAGGATCCCGCCACGCGCATCCTCATCCCGCTCTGGTGGTATCCCGTGCTCACTGTAGCCATGTTCTGGGTGGGCAAGCCCTACCTCTTCCGCGACTGGATGAACTGGCTGGTGAAGCGCCCCGCCCTCATTGCCGGCATTGCCGTCTTCAATTTCGTCTACGGCCTGGCCATCTGCACCTGCGCTGGTCTCTTCTGGTAAAGCCCCTGCATCTTTCCTATACCATGATTTCCCTGTACACCGCCGACTATGTGGTCACGCAGAATGACGCCCGCGACATCATCCGCCAGGGCGCCGTGGCCGTGGAAAACGACCGAATCCTGAGCGTGGGACATGCCGACCTGCTCGAAATTCTTTTCCCTGAGCACCGCCGTGTAGACCTGGGCCAGGCCGTCATCATGCCCGGCCTCATCAATGCCCACACACATATCTCCATGAGCCTGCTGCGTGGCTATTCCGATGACAAGGCCCTCATGGACTGGCTCACGCAGGATATCTTCCCCGCAGAGGCAAAGCTCACCCCCGAACTCGTGGAGCTCGGCGCCACCTTCTCGCTGGCGGAGATGATCCGCACCGGCACCACCGCATTCTACGACATGTACATGCACCAGCGCAGCGTGTTCCGCGCAGCTGATAAGCTGGGCATGCGCGCTGTCATGGGCGAAAGCGTCACCCAGTACTTCCCATCCCTTTCCTGCAAGGATGCCGAAGCCTATTTTGACCTGGTGCGAGCCCAGGCCGAGGAATGGAAAGGCCACCCGCGCATCCGCCAGGCCGTGCTGCCACACGCTCCCTATACCACCAATCCCGACCTGCTCGCCAAGTGCCGCGAACTGGCAGATGAAACAGGCTCGCTCTTCGGCATGCACCTGGCCGAAACAGAAAGCGAAACCCGGACCTGCCTGGAGAACTTCGGCATGCGCCCTGTGCCCTACTGCCAGAGCCTCGGTCTATTGCAGCCGGATACCACCTTCTTCCACATGGTGCACGCCGATGAGCACGACATGGAGCTGCTCAGCGAAGGCCGCTGCGCCGTGGTGCACAACCCCGCCAGCAACATGAAGCTTGCCAGCGGTGTGGCACCCATCGAAGCCATGATGCGCTACCGCATCCCCGTGGCCCTGGGCACCGATGGACCCGCCAGCAACAACGCCCAGAACATGGTGCGCGAAATGTACATGGCCAGCCTGCTGCAGAAGGTCACGCAGCTCAATTCCACCGTCTGCCCCGCCCAGACCGCCCTCGACATGGCCACCCGCGGCGGATCCGATGCCCTGCACGAGCCGCTCATCGGCACGCTGGAACCCGGCATGAAGGCCGATTTCATTGCACTCGACCTCACCACGCCGAACATGCAGCCCGTGCACAACATCGTTTCCAACATCGTCTACGCCGCGACTGGCGCCGAGAACAAGCTCACCGTGGTCGATGGCAAGGAACTCTACCGCGACGGTAAGTTCCTCACCTGCGATTACGATGCGCTCTGCGCTGAGCTGAAGGCCATCCACGGCTGGCAGAAACAGAACTGAGGTGAGACACACAGCACTGCAGGACCTGAGCTGGGCGGCCATCGACTTTGAATCCGCCGGCACCGTACCGGGAGAGACCGATTGCCCGGTGCAGGTGGGCATTGTGCGCGTGGAAAAACTGTTCTCCACCGAGCCCCGCATCTTCACCAGCTACATCGCCTGCCACCGCCCCGTGCGGTGGAGCGCCGCCAAGGTGCACGGCATCACCACTGCCACCCTGGCAGACGCGCCCGAATTCACCACCCTCTGGCCGGAGCTGCGCGACCTGCTGCGCGGAGCCGTAGTGCTGGGGCACAACCCCGCCACAGAGAAACGCTTCCTGCGCACCTTCCCCGGGCACGGCTTCGGCCCCTGGGTCGACACCCTCGCTCTGGCCAGACAGGCTGCTCCCTCCCTGCCCGACCATTCGCTCTCCTGCGTATGCGATGCCCTCGGCATCACCAACACCGTCACCGCGCTGGTGAACGATGCCGCCCACGCCCGCTGGCACGATGCCCTCTACGATGCCGCCGCCTCGCTGCAGCTCCTCCGCACCTTGGTAGCAGCGCTTTCCATGCACCGCGCCACCCTGGCAGACATTCCCTTCGCCGTCAGCGAGTAAGACTCATCACTCCCAGGCCTGGGTCTTGCGGGCGGCCAGTTTCTGGTCGAGGCTCAGGAGTTCATCGATGCGGGTGCCGCACAGGGTCATGATATCCACGATTTCCTCTACCTGGAGTTCTTCCTCCACCTGCTCCTTCACATAATCGAACAGCAGGCACTGGGTGGCGTATTCTCGCTCTTCGCGGCAGAGGGTGAGCAGCTCGTGAATGGAAGCGGTGATGAGTTTCTCGTGCGCCAGCGCCAGGCGGAACAGATCCAGCGGCGTCTGCCAGTTGTATTCCGGCTGCCGCACGGCAGGAATCACAACACGCGCCCGGCGGTTCTCCAGATGGGTGACGAAGCGGAGCGCATGCCCGCATTCCTCGCGGTATTGCTCGCGCATCCAATGCCCCATGCCCGGCAGGCCATACTGCCGCAGGTTACCCGAAAAGGCCAGATAAAGGAACGCAGATTCGAACTCAAGCCGAATCTGCCGGTTGACCGCTTCAACAATGACAGGATTCATACGCTGCCCATCTTAGCAGACGCGGCAGCGTATTCATATGACTGTTTGTAAACGGTTATAGGCAGTGGCAGCGACAAATGCGAGTTTGGCGAGGCGCAGACGAGCGGAATTCGGAACCCGCTTTAGCGGGTGATAGCCAAAAGGCCCGGGTGGAGCCGCAACGCGGCGGAACCCGGGGTAACCTTAAAATTTTATAGGAGCCCCGACGAAAGGAGTGGGCGGCAGAGGCCCCAGCTTCAATGTGTAGCAGTTGCCTCTGGCACCCTCTCGCTCCGCTCGGGGTTCAGGTTGTTTTTTATTGTTAGCAGGGGTTCCGTCGCTTCGCGACTCCACCCCTGCCTATGCTCTGACGTCCCTTCGGGACTCCAAATTCCACTCGCCTTTGGCTCGCCATCGCTTCGCCAATTGCCGATTTGTCGAGACTCTTAACAAGAGTTTTCTCCAGGCAACCAGCAGTCGATTTGGTGGAATCCCCGGCAGACAGTCATGCGAACCGTTATTCCCAGTTACTCCGTGCACATGCGTGCCTCTGAGCGGGGCTGCACGAGGGCGCTGCCGCTGCGGGGACGGAGCAGGATACCCTGCGTACGGGAGAAGGTCACTTCCTCCACCTGCTCGGGCACAAAGCGCACTGTGCGGTTGTTCATGCCAGTGGCGGTCAGATACGAAAAGCTGACCTGGTGCTCCAGCGCGGCGGCATCGCTGCCGAAGGTAAAGCTCGGCTCACTACCGCTCAGGCCCTTGCCCACAGGCACATAGTTGACCGGACCGCGGTATTCAAAATAAGCATCGGGCTTGAAACCGATGACGACATAATCCTGCTGGCGCAGCACACCGATATCGGAGCGATGCACCGTAGAATCCGTTGTGAACGCTACCTTAGTGCCGCAGGAGGCCAGCAGCAGGCTGATAGCTAAACAGCTGAATACTTCCTTCATATCCGTGAAAAGGACAAAGGGCAAATTGCTGAGCCAGAACTGCAGAATTTGCCCTTTGTCTTTTGATGTTGTAGTGTAATCTTATGCGCCGCCGGCGTTGGCGAGCGTCACCTGGTCCTTGGGCAGGAAGTTCTTGAAACGGGCCTTGTCGATGGCCTTCATGTAGGCTTCCTCGGGGGTGACCATACCCTGCTGCAGCTTCTGCCAGATGGCGTCATCCATGAACTGCATGCCCATGGACTTGCCGCCGATGATAACGTCGGCCAGCTTCTGGGTAGCACCTTCGCGGATAATGGCGCTCACAGCGGGAGTGGCGAAGAGGATTTCGTTCACAGCCACACGGCCGGGCTTGTCGCAGCGCTTCATGAGCAGCTGGGCCACCACGCCGCGGAGCGAACCGGCCAGCATGGTACGGGCCTGGGACTGCTGCTCGGCGGGGAACACGTCGATGATACGGTCCACCGTCTTGCGGGCGTTATTGGTGTGCAGCGTGCCGAACACGAGCAGACCGGTCTCAGCGGCGGTGAGGGCCAGGGAGATGGTCTCCAGGTCGCGCATTTCGCCCACCAGCACGATATCAGTATCCTCACGCAGGGAAGCGCGCAGACCGTCGGCGAAGGACGGGCAGTTGTTCGGCACCTCGCGCTGGGTGATGATGCTCTTCTTGCTGGGGTGCACGAATTCGATAGGTTCCTCCACGGTGATGATGTGGCGGGAGAAGTTCGTGTTGATGTAGTCGATGAGGGCAGCCAGCGTGGTGGACTTACCGGAACCCGTGGGCCCCGTCACCAGCACCAGACCAGAGCGCATCTCGCCGAAGCGCTTGATCTGCTCGGGCACATTGAGCTGCTCCAGGGTGAGAATCTTGGTGGGAATGAGACGGAACACGCAGCAATAGCCACGCTGCTGCTTCATGTAGTTGCAGCGGAAACGGGACTTCTCGTCCATCTCATAAGCGAAGTCGGCATCACCGATTTCGCAGAACTCCTTCCACAGCTTGACCGGGCAGATGGGTTCCATGAGCTCCACCATCTCCTCGTGGGTGAGGGCCTCCTCGCGGATGGCAGTCACGTCGCCATGCACGCGGATTTTCGGCGGTTCGCCCTCAGACAGGTGAAGGTCAGAGCCACCCTGGTCCACCAGGGCCTGGAAAAATACGTCGATTTTGTTCTTCATTTCGGGAAAAAGGTAGGTTGTCAGTTAAACTCAGGCCTGTGCGGCGGGCTCGGGGTGTTCCTTCAGGAACTTCTCCATCATCACGCGGTCGGTGGCGCGGCCGATGCATTCCTCTGCGGCAATGGTACCCTCGAGGTACAGCTGCTGCAGGGAGTCGTCCATGAGGCGCATGCCGAGGTTCTTACCGGTCTGGATAAGGCCGGGAATCATGAAAGTCTTGCCTTCGCGGATGCAGTTGGCCACAGCGGCGTTGTTCACCAGCAGCTCCAGCGCCATCACGCGGCCCTTGCCGTCCTTGCGGGGAACCAGCTGCTGCGAGAACACGCCACGCAGCGATTCAGACACCATCACGCGGATGTGATCCTGCTCCTCCACGGGGAAGGCATCGAGAATACGGTCGATGGTACGGGCAGCGGAACCCGTGTGCAGGGTACCGAGCACCAGGTGACCCGTTTCTGCAGCGGAGAGGGCCAGAGAAATGGTCTCGAGGTTACGCATTTCACCCACCATGATGACATCCGGGTCTTCACGCAGAGCGGCGCGCAGAGCACGGGCGAATGATTCGGTGTGCGAATGCACCTCGCGCTGGTTCACATGGCAGCCCTTGCACTCGAACACGGTTTCGATGGGGTCTTCCATGGTGATGATGTGGTCATGGCGGTCGGAGTTGATGAAATCAATAATGGAAGCAAGCGTGGTGGACTTACCGGAACCCACGGCACCCGTCACGAGGATGAGACCGTTCGTGAAGCGGGTGAGCGGCTCCACATACTCGGTGGGCAGGTTGATTTCCTTCATGCTGAACACGCGGCTGTTGATGATGCGGTAGCAGATGTCATAGCCCAGGCGCTGGGAAACCACAGAGGCACGGTAGCGGCCACGCTCGTTCTGGTAGGCGAAGTCCACGTCGCCGATTTCCTTGAGGCGGTCCCATTCCTTCTCGCCCAGGAAGCTGTCCACCAGTTCATGGCAGTCTTCCTTGGTCAGCACGGGGGCACCCTCCCACATGGGCTGCAGGGTACCGAAACGACGCCACGAGGGCGGATTGCCGGAAGGCAGGTGAATATCAGAGCACTTGGCATCGATACCCTGCTGCAGGTAATCGTCCACATGCAGGGTCACCAGAATCAGCAGCGGGCCTTCGGCCTGTGCATAAATGTAGGCATGGTACTTGCCGCAGGGGCCTTCGGCAATGAAATCCACCACGCCAGCTTCAGCCAGGGTGGCGCGCTGCTCAGGAGTGGTGCAGCTCTCTACCAGCTTCTGCGTGTCCTCGGCGCTGAGAGCCCCGGCAGTATCTGCCACGGGTTCGTATGCACCGGCTCTCATCCAGTACGGCTGAAGACCGGGCCCCAGATACATGGTGGGGCTGAAAATAGTCTTACCCAGCTTCAGGTACTCGCCTACGTTGTCATAGATGTAAGTAGAATCGCTCATGTCGGTTGCCGTTGACTTTAGCATGTTTTACCTGCCATGGCGAGCAAAATTATCCCCACATCGGCAGCAAATCTTTTATTCCCTGACGAATAAGCATCGAATGCCTGCAAATCGGCACTTCTGACTTGATTTCCTCCATCAGAATGCTAATATACAAGGATAAGATAGAAAATCTTGTTTTTCTATTCCTGTTTATTCTCTCCTTCATATGAAACTCCAGTTTAAATCACTATTCGGAGCCCTGGCAGGTGCGGTCTGCCTTCTGACCGGCACACATGTATCTGAGGCCGTAGTCATTTATCCCCAGCCGCAGATTAACGGTATGCGCTCCGTCACCACCCGGGTAACCGAAGCACAGACCATATACCGTACCCCTGAAAGCAAGGGTGGCATGTGGGATCGTCTGCCCGATGTCCCCGGCGGCTACGCCATCGAAATCACTCCGGGCAAACTCACCATCTACGCCAATGATGAGGATGGCCGCTACTATGCGCGCCAATCCATCATCCAGATGCTCTATAACGTACCGGATGCCACGCTGGCACACAACGATGTGTATGCCGATAAGAGCCTGCGTGAAGTAACGCGGTTGGGTGAACTGCCGCAGGGCATGCTGGTAGACTGGCCCGACCTGCCCGCCCGCGGCGTGGTGGAAGGCTACTACGGCGCCCCCTGGAGCTTCGAAGCCCGCTGCTCCATCTTCCGATTCATGGGCCGCAACAAGATGAACACTTACATCTATGCCCCCAAGGATGACCCCTTCCACCACGGCCATGGCTGCTACAAGCCATACCCCGAGCAGAAGGCCGCCGAGCTGCGTGACCTCATCAAATACGCACGCCAGAACCACGTGCGCTTCGTATGGGCCATTCACCCCGCCAACACCGTGCGCTGGAACCAGAATGGAGGCAAGGACCAGCTGGATGCCCTCTGCGTGAAATTGCAGCAGATGTATGACCTAGGCGTGCGTGACTTCGGCGTGCTGGTGGATGACTCCAGCGGCGAAATCGGCAAGGCCGAGCGCCAGGTGCAGCTCACGAACTACATTCTGGAAAACTTCATCCGCAAGCATCCGGATGTGAACCAGACCCTCATCATGTGCCCCACCGGCTACAACCGCAGCTGGACCAACGAAAACTTCCTCAACACGCTGGGCTCCGGGCTCGATAAGAGTATTCCCGTCATGTGGACAGGCGACACCGTGGTGCACGACATCACCCTCTCCGGCCAGAAGTGGGTGAATCAGCATGTGCAGCGCCCCACCTTCATCTGGTGGAACTGGCCCTGCAACGACTTCAAGCGCAGCCGCCTTTCCATGGGACGCACCTACGGGCTGGATACCGACCCCGACATGAAGAACCAGATGAGCGGATTTGTGGCCAACCCGATGGAGCATGCGGAAGCCAGCAAGGTGGGGCTTTTCGGCGTGGCAAACTACACCTGGAATATCGACGATTTCGAATCCACCACTACCTGGATGGAAGGAATGAACCGCCTCTACCCCCGCCACCGCGAGGCCATGAAGGTATTCTGCTCTCACAACTCCTACCTGCTGCCGAACGGCCACGGCTATTTCCGTGAGGAATCCGTCGAGATTGCCGAAACCGCTAAACACTTCATCGCAGAGCTCGAAGAAGGCAGAATTGACCGCAGGGCACGCCAGATACTGCAGCTCGAATTCGACCGCATGGTGAGCGCCGCGCGTGAACTCAAGCACACGAATAACCCGGTAGCCGGGCTCTGCCAGGAAATCCGCCCGTGGCTTGACCAGTTCGAGCTGGTGGGTGTGGCCGGCGCTTCGGTCATGACCACCTTTGCCGCCAAGGACCACTACGCCTTCCACTACTTCTTCGACACCGTGAAGGCCCTCTACGACATGCGCTCCACCACGCGCGGAGAGTGGAGCCCGAATGGAGTTCGCCAGATTGACGATGTGGAAGTGGCGGCCTACGCCATGACCCCCGTACTCAATGCTGCTTTCTCCTATCTGAATGCCCGCGTGTATGCCGAGCTTTCCGGGCAGAAGCGCTCTGTGCCCAAGTTCACGGCCTCCACCGGCAACACCAAGGCTGACACCATGAAGATAATGGATGGCAAGCCGGCTTCTTTCTGGTCCAATGATGCTCGCCAGCAAGAAGGACAGTGGTATTGTCTGGATCATGGTTCTCCCATCAGCATCAACAACATCTGCCTCATCATGGGCGGCACGCGACAGGGTGACTACCCCAACTGCATACAGTTCGAGGTTTCTGATGATGCCACCAACTGGCAGCCGGTAGGCACGCCCCAGCGCGGCAACATGGCCATCGTCAACATTGCCGACCAGCCTGTTCGAGCCCGCTACGTGCGATTCCGCATTGTGACACCCCGCCCGAACTGGCTCTCCATCTGCGAGTTTGCCGTAAACCGTGTGCTTCCTCCCTATGTGGACACCAATGTCGCTGGTCGCAACCTGAACGCATACAGCAACACAAACGATATCGGCATCAGCCGCATCATGGAAGTATTCCAGATGCAGCCCCAGAGTTTCATCTCACTGGAACTGCCGAATCCCATCCGCCCCGAATGGGTTCAGATTAACATGGAAAATGCAGACATGCAGAAGTGGGGTATCATCAAGCTCACGCTCGAATCCGGCAAGGTTATCGAGCTGAAGAAAGCACTTTCAGCCAACCGCTTCTTCATGAAGAAAAATGAGTTACCCGATGAACGTATCACCGCCATGAGCCTGGTCAACAACAGCGGTGAAGCGCAGGAGGTGAAGCTCACGCTCTTCAATGTAGGTGTCACAGAAGATGCATTCGACACCGACCCACGCTGCGTATATGATGCAGACATCTCCACCTGCTTCTTCTGCTCCAAGGCCGCGCTGGACTACACCATGCCCGTGCCCGAAGGCAGCACTGAGCTGCTGACCGTGGGCAACGCGCGCTGCAACGTGACCAATGCCACCCTGTATGAGGATGGCGAGCACGTGCGCCGCTACAGGATTAATCCCGGTGCCAAGGAAGTGCGCATCACGCACCCTAGGCAGACCTACGCTTTCCTCAACGAAGTCATCTTCAAATGAGGATTTCGGTGCTGATTGAAAACACCGCCGCCAGTGACAAGCTGGTGGCGGAGCACAGCCTGAGCCTGCTGCTGGAAACTCAGAGCGCCCGCATTCTTTTCGATGCGGGTGCTTCTTCTGTCTTCGCGGAGAATGCAAAGGCCATGGGCATTGATTTATCCCACGTTGATTTTGCCGTGCTTTCCCACGGGCACTACGACCACGGCGGTGGCCTGCCCCACTTTCTGGAGCTTAATGACCACGCCCCCGTCTGGGTGAGTCCGCATGCCTTCGATGCTCATTTCAATGCTGTCGGCAAGGACATCAGTCTGCCGCAGGAGCTGAAAAGCAGTGGCAGGATCTGCACCCCGAGCGCTGCCGTGCAGGAGCTTGCCCCCGGCATCACCCTGTATCAGGCCGCCTGCGTACCCAGTCCCTACCCTGCCGCAGGGGCAGGCATGAGCGCCATCATCGATGGTCGGCTCGTGGCAGATGACTTCCGGCATGAGCAGTACCTGCTCATCGAGAAACACGGCAAACGCATTCTCATCAGCGGCTGCTCCCACCGCGGCATCCTCAATATTGCCTCCCATTTCAAGCCCGACGTACTCATAGGAGGCTTCCACTTCATGAAAGCAGATTCTGAAGCAGATGCCCCCATGCTCATGCAAGCAGCAGAGCTGCTCAGCACCCTGCCCACCCGCTACTACACGGGACACTGCACGGGCGCCGCTGCCACGGAACTACTCGGAGGACGCATGGGCTGCCAGCTTGACACCATTTCCACCGGCCTCATATTCGACGTCTGATAACGCCATCCGGGCCAGAGTTCATAAAAACGGCGAGCCTTGATAAGGGCTCGCCGTTTTATTAAGAACTTCTGCAGTAGCTGATCAGTTTCTGGGAGACAGCGTATATCGGGTGGCAGACTGCTGGCGGGCAGATTCCCTGTTGAGCAGCTCCACAAAGCGCATCTCGGTCAGGTACATGGCGGCGGGATCCTTAGCAGCGTCCTCCCGGGCCTGTTCCTCAATCTGGTTCTGGGCAAGGGCTCGCTCATCCGGGTGAATCTTATTCCACATACCTTCTTCTTCCTCCATAAGCTGCAAGCCGAAGCGCTCGCAGGAAATCACACTGGGCTTCAGATTACTCACCTGCACCACATCGCTGTTTTCCCGGCATTCGCACTGGAGGTTGCTCATGGATGTGTCGATACCATAACGCACGCGATAGGGCTGGATTATTCTGATTCGCTTTCGGGAGAACATCCAGCTGGTGGTATATTCATACTCCACCACAAAATCCTTTTCATAAAGCGAATACATTTCCACAAGTCTGCCGGACTGATTCACCGAATGCCCCTGCAACGCACTGCTTGCCACCATATTCTCCACCATAGTGCGCACGTTAGCCTGCGCCTTCTGTACGGCCTCCTTGGGCGTTCTCACCGTGCCATCATAAAAACAGAACGAGAACAACCAGCAGCCGCCAAGCACAAGCAGAATCATGAGGATGAACCACTTGAAACACCCACGGGACTTTTTCTTCACCGATACCTTCGGTTCGCTCGTTTCTTCCTGACTCATAGTTATAAAAAATTGTAATAGCTGATGGAATTTCCATTCTAATCAAGCAATCGTGAAAATCAAGCTATTTCTTTGAAATCCGGTCATTATGGTTATGAAAAAAGCGCTCTGAGAAAAATCCCAGAGCGCTTTTTCAGACGGAATAGTTTTCCATCAATGTTCTTCCGTAGCCTCTTCCGGGGTAATCGGCGTGCGGTCGAGCGCGCGCCAGGCCCAGGCGATATAGGTTATCACAAAGGGAATAATAAAGGAAACAATGGTCATTGTCTTAAGCGTGAACAGGCTGGAGCTGCTGTTCGCGATGGTGAGCGAGCACTGTTCGTCTACCACAGAGGGGTAATAGGCCGTATTGTTCCACCCGGCGCAAAGCAGCAGCGCCAGCACCACCAGCACACTGCCAGGCCCTGCCAGCCAGAAGGCACGCCCCCAGCCACGCAATCCCTGCACCATGCCTGCCAGCACCAGCACCACACCCACCAGCAGCAATGCCGCCACCGCGGGCATGTCGAGCAGATTGTTCAGGTACTTGTGCTGCACCGGATACACTAAGCCGTCCTGCATGTAGCCGAAGCCGGTGGAAGCCAGCCAGTAACCCAGCCAGGTGAGGAAGAAGAGAAGGAAGAAGCCACTCTCCATCCACAGGCGGCTGCGGCAGTTGCCACGCAGTGTTTCATCGCCGATGCTGCCCATGAAATACAGGCAGGCCAGCACTCGGGTGAGCAGCAGCACACTGAGCCCCAGCAGCAGGTTCTGCGGCACCAGCGCCGCCTCGAGCCCATGCAGCGGGTTGGCCCAGCTGGAAATCACGGGCATACTCACATTAGCCACGGCTGATTTGTTCACCACAAACTCAGCACCCGTGAAGAAAGTACCCACGGCGGTACCAATGAGCAGCGGCCCCAGCACGCCATTCAGCAGCAGGAACACGCGGTAGGTCGTGGTGCCCAGCACATTGCCGTGGCGCAGCTGGAACTCATAGGAAACAGCCTGCAGCACAAAGCACAGCAGAATAAGTAGCCACACCCAGTAGGCACCACCGAAGCTGGTGCTGTAGAACAGTGGGAACGAGGCAAAGAAAGCCCCGCCGAAAGTCACCAGCGTGGTGAAGGTAAGCTCCCACTTGCGGCCCGTAGCCAGCAGCAGCATGCGGCGCTGCTCTTCAGTGCGGCCCAAGGTCCAGATGAGGGACTGGCCGCCCTGCACAAACATGAGGAATACCAGCAGAGCCCCCAACAGGGATACGAGGAACCACCAGTAGTGTTGCAAAAGTGAAATATCGTTCATAACTTAAGCAGCGGTTTTGTCGGTTTCGGGGCCGGCGGCAATAGCCTTGCCCATGATGCTCAGCTCTGCCACCAGCAGCAGAGTGAAGAGCACAAGGAAGATGAAGAAGGTCGTCTGCACAGCCCCCACATCAAGCCGTGAAATAGCCGCCACATTCGGCAGCAGGCCCTGAATGGACCAGGGCTGGCGCCCCACCTCAGCCACAATCCAGCCCGCCTGGCTTGCGACCCAGGCCAGCGGCGTGGTGAGCACCACAGCCAGCAACAGCAGTTTCTGCCGGCTCACCCACTTGCCCAGCAGCAGCATACCGGCAAACAGTGCAATGAAGTAGCCACCAAGTATCACCATGATGCGGAAGCTGTAGAACGTGAGCGGCACGGGCGGCACCAGGTCCGAGGGCGATTTCAGGTATCCGTAGCCGAAGCAGTCGAAGTTCGCCCGCAGCGTCTTGAGCGCAGCCTCCTTGGCAGCGGGGTCGGTTGCGGCGCGATAATCAGCCAGCGCCGCAATGGCGGTACGCCCACGCTGCATCTTTTCCTCGGCAGAGAGCGCCGTGCTGCCATCGGGCAGTGTGTAGCCGCCCTCCAGCAGATTGCGGATACCGGGCACATAGCCATCGGCCTCGTGCGTGGCCAGAAAGGAAAGCGCATAAGGCATTTCGATATTGAGCAGGAAGCGGTCCTTATCCGTAGGGGTACTCCAGTCCACACCGGGGCGCAGCACGCCAGCCAGAACCAGTCCCTGCGACTGGCCGCCCTCATAAAGTCCCTCGGCAGCAGCAAGCTTCATCGGCTGATACAGGGCGATATCACGCCCACTCTGGTGGCCGGTGTGCGCCGTGAGCAGCGAGGCCGCCAGACCGAACCAGCAGGCCACGCGGATGCTGGCCCAGGCAAAATCCTTATGCTGCCCACGCAGCAGGTACCAGCAGCTCACGCCTACCACAAACACAGCGCCCAGCACCCAGGAGGAAGTGACCGTGTGGCAGAACTTCACCACCGCCACGGGCGAGAAGGCAACAGCCATGAAATCCACCATTTCGTTGCGCACGGTCTCGGGGTTGAACTCCATGCCTACGGGATGCTGCATCCAGGCATTGGCCACCAGAATCCACCAGGCGGAAATCGTAGCACCGATGATGGTGAGCCAGGTGGAGGCCAGGTGCGCACCCTTGCTCACCTTGTTCCAGCCGAAATACATTACCGCAATAAAGGTGGACTCCATGAAGAAAGCCAGTATACCCTCGATGGCCAGCGGTGCGCCGAAGATATCGCCCACAAACCAGCTGTAGTTGCTCCAGTTCGTGCCGAACTCAAACTCCAGAATGATGCCCGTGGCCACGCCCATGGCAAAATTGATACCGAAAAGCTTCATCCAGAACTTCGCCGTCTGCTTCCAGAACTCGCGTCCCGTGCGCACATACAGCGTTTCCATGATGGCCATGATGACGCCCAGCCCCAGGGTGAGCGGCACAAATAGCCAGTGATACATCGCAGTAAGCGCAAACTGCGCACGCGACCAGTCAACCAATGTCGAATCCAATGCCTCCATAAGCTTATTTCCTGGCTGCGCGGTCTGTCAGCTCTGTTGCCACCTGAGCCCCCTTCTCTTCCGGCTCGCCCTCCAGATACGACGGGAAGAAGAATGCCTTCAGCACCGCAAACATAATGAATAACTTGAGCAGGATAATACCCCACAGCGTGCGCCCCAGCGTCATGCTGCGGAACCCGTCTACATAGAATCGCACTACCCGGCCAAGAATCATAGTAGAATTATAGGCATTTTATCCCCCACTGCAAGCAGAAAATTACCCGCGCACGTAGATAGTTGGAGAAGATGTTAAATTCATGATTGAAGTCATGCTGTGTGTTTCTGATTTGCTGGACCTCGCAATATATTATGCGTTGGTAAAATACGCTAATCATCGACAAATTGGCGAGCCAACGGCGAGCGGAATTTGGAGTCCCGGCAGGGACGTAAGAGCATAGGCAGGGGTGGAGTCGCGAAGCGATGGAACCCCTGCTAACCATAAAAAACAATCTGAACCCCGAGCGGAGCGAGAGGGTGCCAGAGGCGACTGCTACACATTGATGCCAAGGCCTCTGCCGCCCACTCCTTTCGTCGGGGCTCCATTATCTTTTGTTTGTTAGCAGGGGCTGCGCCCGCTCCGCGGGCTTACCCCTGCCTCCCCTCTTACGTCCCTCGCGGGACTCAAATTCCGCTCCGCTAACGCTGCGCAAACTGACCGACAAACTGGGATTTGTCTCTACTGCTTAATTATACCAATGCGTTATCTTTGCCCTTTAATCATGGTAGTGAGTTCTGATATCTACCCGTAAATCTGAAACAGCCAGTCATACGATTTGTGGAGCGGAAAAAACTTGCTATGCCGCTCATTCTGTGCGAAACTAATAGAAGCTGAGATTCAGCTCAACATCTTTCAACAGATATACTCCGATGAAGCATTTACCTATTGTGAGTCTGATGTGGGCCGCCGGAGCGGTGGCTCTCGGTGCGCCTGTTCTCCCCGATAATGGCGTGGTCATGGAAATATGGAACAACGTGCAGGGCGAAAAGGTCAAGGAAGTGGGCGATGTAAGCAACAGACGCCCAGCCGATTCGGTCTACATCAAGGACCGTATCGATGATTTTGCCCTTGGCAAGGACCATTTCGCAGCCCGCTACTCGGCCTGGCTCACGGCGCCGGAAACCGGCGAATACACGCTTTATCTGGCGGCAGATGATTCGGCAGAATTGCTGCTGAGCACCACCGGCAAGGTAGAGGACCTGAAAGTCATCTGCGATGCCCCCTACTACATGCCGCGTCACCATTTCCGCCCCGGCCGCAGCTCTGCCAGGGTATATCTGGAAAAGGGGAAGAAATACGCTCTTGCCGTGCATTTCAAGGATGCCGTGAAGGATGACCATGTGGCCATTGCCTGGGAAGGCCCCGGCATGCCGAAATCCATCATCGATTCCGCCTGGCTCACGCCGCGCATGGGCGATGGCCTGCAGAAAATCTGGGAGCAGACCCTCATCCGCGACATACGGGGCAAGGAACTCATCGCCGCCCTGCTCAGCCGCAAGCCTGCAGCCGTGCCCGGATGGATTGAAAACCTTTCCAAGGAAGATATGCCGGTGCTGATGGAAGCGCTGCAGAGCATCCACAGCGACCTGCAGACCAAGGGTGATGAGGCTATGCGCAGCGGCCTGCGCGCCTTTGCCTCTGCGGCTCAGGGCATCTTCGCCTCAGCAAAATCCCCCGTCTACCATCCCGTAGCCCGCCAGCTGCTCTTCATGGAGGAATCTTGGCTGAAATCTCTCACGCTGGAGGAACTGACCAGCCTCGGCGCCCACCGCCTTGCCGACACCCTCGGCACCATCGTCCCCGGCGCCAAGCCCTGCAAATCCACCCAGGCTCTGAACTCGGCAGGCGATAAGTGGCGTGAGGAGTACGTATCACTCGGGCTTTATGCCGCCCCCGGCAAGCCTGTTACGGTGAGCATTCCCAAGGAGCTGGCAGGCAAAGGGCTGGAGGTACAGGTCGGCCACCACTTCCCGGAAAAGCACCTGCCGCTTATCAGCATGCCCGGCACATCCCGCTGGTTTAAGCTGAACAAGGCAACCACCACTTTTGTGAGCCCGCACGGCGGCCTCATGCTGCTCATGGTGCCCAAGGGCGTGGAGCTGAAGAACTCTCCTGTCTGCATCGACGGCGCCTTGCAGGCCCCGCGCTTCGTTCTGGGTCAGCACACGGATGCCGAGTGGAAGAAGCTGCGCCAGGCCCCTGCCCCCTGGGGCGAGCTGGTGAGCGAGCACCTGGTGCTGCTGGTGCCCCGCGATGTGCTGCAGAAGCTCGACAACCCCACCGCCCTCATGACCTGGTGGAACGAGAACAACCGCGACCTCGAGGATTTCTATGCCTACTACCCCAAGGTCCCGTTCCGCATGCATTCCGGTCTCTATGCCGAGGAAGGACTTTCCTACTGGCCGCTTCACTGGGATGTGCAGAATGTGCCCTACCTGCTGGACCTGGAAGCCATGAAGGCCACCAACTCAGCCCTATTCCTGCATGAACACGGACACCACTGCGATTTCTGGGAAATGGAGCTTTCCTTCTGGGCAGAATCCACCACCAACTGGGGAGGCTACTACCTGAAAGCCCGCGAAGGCCTGGCCTTCGACTGGAAGGACTCCCACGACCTGCACCTGCGAAACCTCTTTGACCCGAAAAACACGAGCATGCAGGAAATCATGCAGGAGAAGTGGTACAAAATCAGCACCAAGGGCACGCACCACTGGTCCTACCCCATCACCTCCATGATGATTGCCTATGCCGAGGACTTCGGCTGGTGCTGCGTGAAGGACGCCATCAAGCGCCTGCGCGACCAGAACGACCCGCTGTACAAGTGGGACTTCATCGATGCCAACGACCACGACCAGGCCAAGATTGACCGCTACCTCATTGCCCTGTCTGCCGCCGCCGGTCGGGATGTGCGCCCCTACTTTGCACACTTCAAGATGTTCCCCTCCAGCGGCACGGTCGTTTACATGGACTCACAGAAGCTGCCGAAGTGGGATATGACCTACTGGGTACAGCCCAAGGAAACAAGCACGAAGAAGAACACTCCCCTGACCATCCCCTGCAGCAAGTCTGACCTGCTCAGCTTTGCGAAGGGTTCCCGCATCCTCTGGCGTCCCGATACCGCCCAGGGCGGCAAGGTAGAATACCTCGACAAGGGAGAAGCCATCTACACCCCAGCCCCCGGATTCACCGGCGTGGATACCCTCACCTACGAGCTCGCCAACGAATACGGCACCACGGTCAAGAAGACAATCAAAATCAAGGTGGATTAAACAAACCCTCCACCTGAAATCAAAGAAACCGGGGCAGGTTCCAGACCTGCCCCGGTTTTTCCTATATTTGTATCAGCCCGCGCTCTTACACCAGCTGGGCGATGAGGGTCTCGCGGTCGCCGGGGCAGAAATCCATGGGGGGGATTTCGGGCAGCGTGTAGCAGCCGGAAGCCAGACGCATGCTGGCGCGGGCGGCGCTCACCATCACCTGAGCAGTGAGGGCGGGGTTGTTGATGCGCATCTCAAACTTGAAAATCTGGTTCTGCGTGGTGCCGGAAACACCCTTGCGCTCCATGTACACGCCATGGCCCATGTCGCGGAGGGAGTCGATGTCATCTACCTGCTTCACATGCGTCTCATCGTGGCAGAAGTAATCGTCGGCCTTGATGGCGGCCTCCACATCGGCAAAGTTGGCGCCATCCTCGAGCTGCACATACACCATGCGGCGGTGCACACCGGAACCCGTCGGGATGGTGAGGGAAAGAGCATCCTTCACGCCGGCCTTGGAGCGGGCCACCACGCTGTGCCCCATGCTCATGCCCGGGCCGAAGTTGGTGTAGGTGATGCCCTTGGGAGCCATAGCCAGCATCATCGTGCGCATCACAGAGTCGGAACCGGGGTCCCAGCCGGCGGAAATCACGGCCACAGCATTGCCGGCCTGAGCCTGCTTGCCGAGCGAGCGGCGCAGATCCACAATACCGCCGTGGATATCGTAGCTGTCCACCGTGTTGATACCTTTGGCCAGCAGGGGCAGAGCGGTCTCCTCCACACTGCGGGTCGGGGTGCACAGCAGAGCCACATCCACCTGACCAAGCTCAGCGATGTCAGACACCGTCTTGATTCCATGCACAGGGGCGCTGCCTGCGCGGCGCACAATGCCTACCAATTCCATATCAGGTGCAGCACGCAGTGCATCGACTGAGTACTTACCGATATTCCCGTATCCTACGATGGCTACCTTAATCATATTGTTGATTCTGTGGCTTGCGTTATTTCTATAATGGTCGCAGGGAATATCTAATCCCTGCCACAGCGCTATATTATACGATTCATTCCCCCAACGCAAGCACAGACTCGCACATTGTCACACTTTTTAGAATCGTTCCTAAATATTTTTCATCCTCTTGAGCAGGCCGCTACACCACAGTCCCTGTCCTCCTGTACCAAGATACGCAACCGGCCTCTTTGAACGAATAAATCTGATGCGTATTGCATTCAGAGGTTGCATCGCGAAAAGAATATGTTAAAATAACCGGAAAGATGACACGTACACGCCTTATTTTCATTCTGGTACTTCTTTCTGTGCTGACCTCTCTGGCGCTGCTGCTGCCGGGGTGGTTCAAGGATCCGCGCCAGCTGGTGCAGGGTGAGTGGCAGGAGCACAACAAGCTGGGTTATGTGGAAGTAACCGACTGCACCGCCCGCTGGAGCGGCAGCAACTACAAGGGCACCTATTCCTACGCCTGGCTTCAGTACGAAAACGAACCCTACACCATCGAAATCTCGCGCAATGGCGAAAAATGGCTCGCCAGCCTCACGTTTGAGGACGATGACCACGCACTGGTGGATTTCCACATTGTGGACAGACTGCCCGCAGAGGCCCGCAAGTTCATTCAGGAACGCAACAAGGCCCGCAACCGCCCGGAAAACGAGTTTATCCTGCGTTTCCGCCGCGTGGAGCAAAAAAAATAAGCGCAACACGGCCTGCACCTCAGATTATTCTTGAAAACGCGCAATCTTTGAGCTAAAACTAGCACAGGGCAATTTTTTGTCCCTACTGTTTCTCACATACAAACACATACTACAAATATGGAAACCACATTCAAAATCCACGGTCTCTGCGCAGCTACGCACACCCCGATGAACGCCGACGGCTCCTGCAACCCCAATGCAGTGGACGCTCAGGCCAAGTTCCTGGCCAGCCAGGGTATCAAGTCCGTTTTCATCACCGGCTCCACCGGTGAATCCGCCCACATGCAGCTCACCGAGCGCAAGGAAAACATGGCCGCCTGGGGCGAGGCCGGCAAGAAGTACGGTATCGACGTCATCGTGCACACCGGTGGCAACTGCGTATACGACGGCCGCGAGCTCGCCGCCTACGCTGCTGAATGCGGCGCTACCGGCACCGCCAGCAACTCCCCCTGCTACTTCAAGCCCGGCAGCATCGACCTGCTGGTAGACAGCCTGGCCGTGGCCGCTTCCGGCGCTCCCGAGCTGCCCTTCTACTTCTACGACATCCCCGTGCTCACCCACGTGGGCTTCAACCCCTGCAAGATGATTGAGGCCTGCGCCAAGAAGATCCCCAACTTCGTGGGTGTGAAGTTCACCAACCCCGACCTGGCTCTGTATATGGACGCCCTGAACTACGACGGCGGCAAGTACGACATTCCCTGGGGCGTGGACGAATGGTTCCTCGGTGCATATGCCACCGGCGCCAAGGGCGGCGTAGGTTCCTCCTTCAACTATGCTCCCAAGCTGTATGATGACATCATGAAGGCCGTGGACGCCGGCGACCTCGCTGAGGCCCGCCGTCTCCAGCAGCTCTCCGTGACCATGATCAACATCATCGCCGGCAAGGGCTACATGGGCTGCTGCAAGTACCTCATGAGCGAATGGACCGGCGTGGACTTCGGCCCGGCCCGCCTCCCCATGGGCAAGCAGGACAAGGCCACCCTCGATGCTCTCAAGAGCGAGCTCAAGGCCATCGGTTTCTACGATTGGGCTATCTACAAGTAAAGCTCCAACATCTGCCTCATCATGGATACAAAAGCACTTGGCGAATTCTACAAAGACAAGCTGCTCAATGAGGTAGAGCCGTTCTGGTTTCCCCGTTCACTGGACACAGTGAACGGGGGTCTCTACCATTGCTGCGCTGCTGATGGCACACTGGTAGACACCGACAAGAACGTATGGGCACAGGGCCGCATGGCCTGGATGCTCCTCACCTGCTACAACAGCATCGAAAAGCGCCCGGAATGGATGACCTACGCCGAAAGCGCCCTCAAGTTCCTTGAGGAAAAGTGCGTAGACCCCACCGATGGCCGCATGTATTTCCACATGACGGCTGACGGCACCCCCATCCGCAAGCGCCGCTACGCCTACAGCGAATGCTTTGCCGCCATTGCCTGGGCTGCCCACTACGGCGCCACCGGCGATGCCAAGAGCGCAGAGCGTGCCCGCCACTGGTTCGACATCTACGCCGATATCTTCTTCACCCCCGGCAAGATGGCTCCCAAGAGCACGGGCAAGCGACCCGGCGAAAATCTGGGCTGCCGCATGATTATGATTGTGACCGCACAGGAGCTGCGCCGCTACCTGGGCGATGCCGATGGTTTCTACACCGGCTGGATTGACCGCTGCATCGATGACCTGCAGCGCCTCTTCCTGCACGAGGATATCAAGGCTGTGCTCGAAAACGTGGCCCCCGATGGCTCTGTCATCGACCACTTCGACGAGCGTGTGCTCAACCCCGGCCACGATATCGAAGGCGGCTGGTTCGTGCTCGAGGAAGCCCGCTACCGCGGCGGCGACAAGAAGCTCATCGAAATCGGCTGCAAGATGATTGACTGGGCGCTGGAACGCGGCTGGGACAAGAAGTACGGCGGTCTGCTCTACTACACCGACGTGTACAACAAGCCGGTTCAGGAGTACTGGCACAACATGAAGTTCTGGTGGCCGCACGATGAAGCCCTCATCGGCACCTGCCTCGCCTATGTGATGACTGGCGATGAGAAGTATGCCGAGTGGCACCAGCGCATTCACGACTGGTCCTTCGAGCACCTGCAGGACAAGGAACACGGCGAGTGGTTCGGCTACTGCAACCAGGACGGCACCACCACCAACGGCCTCAAGGGTTCCATGTGGAAGTCCTTCTTCCACCACCCGCGTGCCCTGTGGTGCTGCGCCCACTACTTCGGCGCCATCCCTGCCCCCGGCACACAAGCTTAACAAGAATAAGACAACAGCATGATTATCGGTATTCTCAACTCCGGCGGCGACTGCCCCGGCATCAATGCGGTGATTGAAGGCTATGTATCGGCCGCCTATCGCCGTGGTTGGCGAGTTATCGGTTTCCATGACGGTTTTGAAGGGCTTCTGCCCGGGGCAGGGGGCCGCCGTTATGAGACCCTGACCCCCAACAAGGTTCACAAAATCCGCGCCCACGGCGGTACCATTCTCGGCACCACCAGCACCGGCAACTTCAAGGTAGTCACCAACAAGGTGGGCCGCCGCCAGGTGGACCGCGAGGTGATGGCCAAGGCCAAGAAGACCATCAGCGCTCTTGGTCTGCAGGCTCTCGCCGTCATCGGCGGCAGCGGCTCTGCCCGCACAGCCAAGCTGCTTTCCGAGGAAGGTCTGCCCGTGATTTCGATTCCCAAGACCATCAACAACGACCTCTGCAGCGACTCCGACTACACCTTCGGTTTCCACAGCGCCGTGACCGTGGTGACGGAATCCATCGACCGCATCCGCACCACCGCCAATGCCCACCAGCGTATGATGGTGATTGAGGTAATGGGCGATATGTCCGGCTGGATTGCTCTGTATGGCGGTATCGCCGCCTCGGCAGACGTGGTACTCATCCCCGAAATCGAGTACGACCTGGAAAAGGTCATCTCCTGCATCAAGGCCCGCAAGGCTACCGGCCAGCGCGAAATCATCGTGGTGGTGGCTGAAGGCTCCCGCCTGAATGGCCAGCTCGTCACTGTGCACAACAAGGAGAATGGCGATGAACGCCTCGGCGGCATCGGCAACAAGCTCACCCAGATTCTCCAGGAGCGCACCGGCATCGAGACCCGCTACTGCGTGCTGGGCCACACCCAGCGCGGCGGCTCCCCCTGCGCCTTCGACCGCATTCTCGGCGTGCGCTTCGGCGTGGAAGCCGTGAAGCTCATCGAGCAGAAGGACTTCGGCAAGACCGTGGTGCTCAACGGCCTCAACATCGACAACGTGCCGATTGAGGAAGCCGTGGCACACCACCGTTTCGTCCAGCCCGATGCCCAGATTGTCAGCACGGCCCGCGACCTGGGCATCATCTTCGGCGACAGAGCGCCCGAGGAACTGCACAGCGACCGCATTCAGGCCAGCACCAAGGGAACCAAGCCTGCCCGCAAGTGCTCCAAATCCAAGTCGGCAGATTCTAAATGAATAAAGTCTTCACATATCTTTGTACGTTAGGGGCTCTGGTGAGCGTCATGTTCACTTCGTGCAGCTTCCAGGAAATCGTGACCCCCGAGAAAACCACCCCCAGCTATGTGGCTATGGAGGTGAACTCCGGGCGTGTGCTTTATTCCTCCAACTCCAATATCAAGCGCCCCATCGGCATGCTGGCCAACCTGGCCACCGCCGTGGTGGTGATGGACTGGGTGAAATCGCACAAGGTGGATATGAACCGCCTGATTACGGTGCCGGCAGAAGCCACCGTGTGGCAGCGCACCAACCTGCTCAACCTGCGTGCGGGTGACTACATCTCGGTGCGCGATGCTCTGTACTCCGCCCTCATGTGGGACGACAGCGCCTGCGCCACCGCCCTGGCCTACGCCTGTGGTGAAACGCTCAGCTCCAGCTCGCCGGAAAAGGCATTCATTGCCCAGATGAACAGCCTGGCCCGCCGCCTCGGCATGACCTCCACCGTGTTCAAGGGCACGAATGGTGCCGTCATCACCCAGTCCTCGGCCCGCGATATGGCACTGCTGGGTATGTACGCCATCAACGATACCGACCTGCTGGCCATCACCGCGCAGACCGGCTGCATCGTCACCATTCACACCCCGAGTGGCCAGCGCCGCCAGACCATCCGCAACAACAACAAGTTGCTCAGTGGCTCCGGCCATGTGGATGGCCTCAAGGTAGGCCAGTCCCGCAGCGCCGGCAACTGCCTCATGGTGACCGCCCGCCGCGCCTCGGTGAAGCGAGTGAACCCCGCCACCGGCAAGGAAGCCACCTTCGCCCAGCGTCTGCTTGTGGTCATGCTCGGCATGCCTTCGTCCCACTCCCGCTACCAGGAGACCGCCCGTTTCCTGCGCGACGGCTGGAACGCCTGGGATGCCTGGCTGCCCTCTAATGATTACCAGGATAGATCCAAATTCATTTTACTCCCCAATTAACATCTCATGAACATAGGTATTCTTAACGCCGGTGGCGACTGCCCCGGTCTCAACGCCGTGATTGAAGGCGCCGTGGCGGCTGCATCCGCCCGCGGTTGGACCGTCTACGGCTTCTACGATGGATTTGAGGGTCTGCTCTCCACGCCCGAAAACGAGCGCTGGCGCATCCTCACTCCCGAAAACTGCCTCAACATCCGCTCCACAGGCGGCACCATTCTCGGCACCGTGAACAAGGGTAACTTCACCGTGAAGAGCGGTGTGGGTGGCCGCATGCAGATTGCCGAGGAAGTGCTCGAGCGCAGCAAGGCCACGGTGGAACGCCTCGGCCTCTCTGCCCTCATCGTGGTGGGTGGCGACGGCTCCCAGACCATCGGTCAGGAGCTCCGCCAGATTGGCCTGCCCATCGTGGGCGTGCCCAAGACCATCGACAACGACCTGGGTGCCACAGACTACACCTTCGGTTTCTGGACGGCTGTCTCCGTGGTAAGCAAGCAGCTCGACCGCCTGCGCACCACCGCTTACTCCCACCAGCGCATGATGGTGGTGGAAGTGATGGGACGCCACGCCGGCTGGATTGCTCTGTACGGCGGTATCTCCGGCGGTGCAGACGTGATTCTCATCCCCGAGATTCCCTTCACCCTGGAGGACGTGGTGCGCAAGGTAGAGCTCACCAAGGCTCTCGGCCAGCGCGAAATCATCATCGTGGTGAGCGAAGGCGCCACCATCGGCGGCAAGCTCCTCACGCTGGATGAAGAGACCAAGGGCGAGGTGCGCCTCGGCGGCATCGCGGCCTTCCTCTCCACCAAGCTCGAGACCATCACCGGCATCGAAACCCGCTACTGCGTGCTGGGCCACACCCAGCGCGGTGGTTCCCCCATTCCCTTCGACCGCGTGCTCGGTGTACGCTGCGGCGCCAAGGCCATCGACCTCATCGAGGAGGGCAAGTTCGGCGAAACCGTGGCTCTGCACCGCACCGATATGGTGTCCATGCCCATCGAAGAGGCCGTGCGCACCCTGCACCTGGTGGACAGCAAGAGCCAGCTCATTGAAGCTGCCCGCGAAATCGGCATCTCCTTCGGCGATGCCAGCGACCTCGGCAACTTCTGATAAGCCCGCCACAAACGCATTTCCGACCGCCGCAGAGCAACTCTGCGGCGGTTGTTTTTTGCAGGTGTGCTTATCGGGATTGAAGTCCCGTGCCTCCGATTCTTTTCTTCCCTGTTTTTGCTCTGTTAGTGCTTGCATTTTCATAAGGCTAACGCTATAATGGCCACCCCCAATCTTATGAAGACTCATACCGATATGCATACCGGTCTGACCACCGCCCAGGTGGAGGAAAGCCGCAGGCTGCACGGCAGCAATGAAATGACCCCGCCCAGCCGCGACCCGTGGTGGGTGGAGCTGGCCCGCAAGTTTGCGGATCCGCTCATCGTCATCCTCATTGCCGCAGCGGTCATTTCATTCATTCCTGTGCTGCTCTCCCCCGGCGAGCACAGCCCCATCGAAAGCATCGGCATCATGTGCGCCGTGCTGCTGGCCACCACCGTGGGCTTCGTGAATGAATACCGCGCCAACAAGGAATTCGACATCCTGAACAAGGTGAACGATGTCACCCCCGTTCGCGTGCTGCGCGACGGCAAGCACACCATGGTGCCCAAGAATGAGCTGGTGGTGGGCGATATCGTGACGCTGGAAACCGGCGTGGAAGTCCCCGCCGACGGTGTGGTGCTCGAGTCCTCATCCCTGCGCATCAACCAGTCTTCCCTCACGGGCGAATCCGAACCCGTGCTCAAAGTTCCCACCGAGGAGGAGGAAACCCTGCCCGGCGCCTACCCCCGCAACGTGGTGCTGCGCAGCACCCTCGTGACCGATGGCCACGGCATCATCTGCGTGACCAAGGTGGGCGACCACACCGAAATCGGCAAGGTGGCCGAAGCTGCCACCAAGGAAACAGGTGCCAAGTCTCCCCTGAACCTGCAGCTCGAGGGGCTCTCCAAGGCCATCAATGTGGTGGGCACCTCCATCGCCATGATTCTCTTCATCTCGCTCGTGGCGCATGATGCGCTGCTGGGCAAGTTTGTGCTCACCTGCCCGCAGTGGTACTTCTTTGCCGCCATGCTCGCCGGCATTGCCGCCGCCACGCTCAAGATCTGGTACCCCGTGCTGCGCGACCTGCTCGGCTATGCCAAGGTGCGCATCGGTTCCCCCGCCTGGGTGAAGGAAGAAGGCTTCCGCCCCTGGCTCAAGTGCCTCATCACCGGCGCTGTCATCTTCGGCGTGGCGCTGGGTGGCCTCATCGGCAGCGGCATTCTGGCCTCCGACCCCGGCACCTGGATGCCCCAGGCCGCAGCAGATAAGATTCTGACCTACTTCATGATTGCCATCACGCTCATCGTGGTGTCTGTGCCCGAAGGTCTGCCCATGAGCGTGACCCTCAGCCTGGCCTACAGCATGCGCAAGATGGCCAAGCAGAACAATCTGGTGCGCGAGATGGACGCCTGCGAAACCATCGGTGCCGCCACCGTGGTCTGCTCCGACAAGACCGGCACGCTCACCATGAACCTCATGACCGTGCGCGAGGCCAACTTCCCCGGCGTGAACGAACAGGGCACCGCTGCCCCCATCTTCCCCCTGCTCACCGAAGCCGTGGCCGCCAACTCCACCGCCGACCTCGATGAAGCCGGCAAGGTGCTCGGCAACGTGACCGAGGGCGCCATGCTCATGTTCCTGAACGACAAGGGCGTCTCCTATGCCGATGCCCGCAGCAAGTTCAGCGTCATCTCCCAGCTGCCCTTCCACACGCAGAACAAGTTCATGGCCACCTGCGGCAAGTCTGCCGTGCTCGGCAAGGATGTCATCTACCTGAAGGGTGCCCCCGAAGTGGTGCTCTCCAAGTGCTCCACCGCCTACGCCGGCGAGCTCACCGAAGCCGCCCGCGAGGAGGTGCTCACCATCATCCGCACCGCCCAGCGCAAGGCCATGCGCGTGCTCGGCCTGGCCTACAAGGAAGGCTCTGCCGATACCGCCGAGGGCGTGAAGGACGCCTGCACCGGCCTCACCTGGCTCGGCTGCTTCGTCATCCAGGACCCCGTGCGCCCGGATGTGCCCGCCGCCGTGGCCTCCTGCCACAAGGCCGGCGTGGGGATCAAGATTGTGACCGGCGACAACTTCGAGACCGCCTGCCAGATTGGCCGCGAAATCGGCCTGCTGCCGGAGGGCGAGCTGCCCCAGGGCGCCGTGCTCACCGGCGACCAGTTCGGCCAGCTCACCGACCAGCAGCTGCTCGACGGCGTGAACGACCTCCGCGTGCTTTCCCGCGCCAAGCCCATGGACAAGCTGCGCCTCGTGAACGCCCTGCAGGAGAAGGGCCATGTCGTAGCCGTGACCGGCGACGGCACCAACGACGCCCCCGCCCTGAACCACGCCGACGTGGGCCTCTCCATGGGCATCACCGGCACCTCCGTGGCAAAGGAAGCCTCCGATATCATCCTGCTCGATGACTCCTTCGCCTCCATCATCCGCGCCATCAAGTGGGGCCGCTCCCTCTACCGCAACATCCAGAAGTTCATCGTCTTCCAGCTCACGGTGAACGTGGCCGCCTGCGGTATCGCCGCCATGGGGCCCTTCATCGGCTGCGAGCTTCCCCTCACCGTCACGCAGATGCTCTGGGTGAACCTCATCATGGACACCTTCGCCGCCCTGGCCCTGGCCTCCGAGCCCCCCAGCGACGACGTCATGGAGCAGAAGCCCCGCAACAAGTTTGCCTTCATCATCACCCCCACCATGTGGCGCTGGATCCTCTGCCTCGGCATCGGCTTCATCATCGCCCTGGTGAGCTATGTGAAGTGCATGCCCTCTCAGGAGCTTGAGCCCGAGGCCTTCCGCCACTCCGTCACCCTGCTCTTCACCGGCTTCGTGATGCTGCAGTTCTGGAACCTGTTCAACGCCCGCGTCTACGGCACCAACAACAGCTTCGTGAACGGCATCTTTGCCAACCGCAGCTTCCTCTTCATCCTGGCCATCATCCTCTTCGGCCAGGTGCTGGCCACCCAGTTCGGTGGTGATATCTTCCGCACCGTGCCCCTCACGCTCTGCGAATGGCTCACCATCGCCGCTGTCACCTGCCCCGTCCTCATCATCGGCGAAATCGTCCGCCTCATCGGCCGCATCCGCGCCAAGTAAGACAGGCTGCAGATACTCATTTCTCCGCGCCCACCTGATGGTGGGCGCGTTTTTGTTGTCTATGTCAAATCTGCTGGTAGATATATGTACCAGAACCAGCTAACGGGATTAAAGGGCAAAGATTACGCGTTGGCATCATTAAGCAGTAGCGACAAACCCGAGTTTGGCGAAGCGTTAGCGGAGCGGAATTTTGAGCCCACGGAGTGGGCGAAAGATAGTAGGCCGGGGTAAGAGCGCGTCAGCGCCCACAGCCCCGCCTGGCACAAAAAAATAATCAGAGCCCACGGAGTGGGTGACAGAGCGGAGGCCTAACGCATTACCTTTGTTCTGTCACCCGTTCCACGGGCTCCGTTCAACTTTTTGTTATTGCAGGGGCTGCGCCCGCTAAAGCGGGCTGCCCCCTGCCTTTCATCTTTCGCCCACTCCGTGGGCTCAAAATTCCGCTCACCTTCCGTCTTCGACCTGCGGTCTACGCCGTGACAGGTCGGCTCGCCAATTGCCGATTTGTCGACGATTGACTTATCATGCCCATGCATCATTTATTGCGTAGACCAGCAAATCTGAACAGACCCGTTTTTGCTTGTTTCAGCACAATGGGGGTTGACACATTCAATGCAGAAGCGTAGCATGATAAGCATGAAACGTTGGGGCTTGATTCTCCTCACCATGCTTTGCACTCCGCTTGCGGCAGAACCGTCTGCCGATGTGCGCACATGGACACCGCTGCAGAAGCTGGCATTACTGAGCGGCATCTCAGACAAGGAAACCGCCGATACCGCAGCGGAACGGATTAACAGCGATTCAACCTTCTTCTTCACCCTTGAACAGGCAGAGGATGAATCAGTCAGTGAAATTACCGAAAAACTTCGCAGGGAATACTACTTCTGCTCCGAGGCACTGGCCGCAGCACTGGATGACGATTCCCCCGGCGCAGCTGAGAAACCGCAAGCGGTAACACCAGGCATTCTGGCAGAATTGGAAGACCGCGTCCGCCGCGCCCTTCCGCTGGTGCCGGAAAAGCTACGGGCGGGAATCAGTGGCGGCCCGGGCTTCAGCCCGGAAACCGCATGGGTATTCACCAGACCTTATGACCCCGACTGGCAACACAGGGATTTCGAATGTTATTTTGCTCCGCAAGCCCTGATTGGAGGCGCAAACCAAGCTCCTGTTTTCATGGAAGCGAGAACAGAACTGCGGCAAGGAAGAACCTACCATGTCTCCACCGTGGTTGTTTTTCACCGCCAGCGGAAGCATGAAGTGGATATCTGGGTGGATATCACAGACAGTCCGACTACAGCCGATGGCGATGCGAGTGATTCTCCTATGAGTCAGGAGGAACGTGACAACGCGCATCTCATCCGTTCGCAGCACATGTTGGACATTCTGAGCAAGGTGCACGACCACAGCTCAGCCGATGCCGCTGCTGATTATCTGTGGGACATGAACAGCGCCGCTCTTGATTTTGATTTCCTGCACACGGCAGATCTACCACAACAGGAAGATGCCCTCAACAAACTCCAGCAGGAATTACGGCAGCGTCGCTATTATGGCTCAGAACTTCTGGCCTCATACCTGGGGCGTCCGCACGATGCTTACGAAGCACAGCCCCTCACCCACGAGACGGCGCAGGAGCTCGAGTCCCTCATGAGGCAGCAACTCGCCAAGGCCGCAGAGCCGGAGATTCAGCACCTTGCCGGAGGCCCCGGCTTTACCCCCGAAACAGCCTGGCGCATTCCCGCACACCTCAGTATCGAACGCCTCAGGCAATCCGTATTTCACCATGATACATTGCTGGACACGCTCATTATGCGGGGCGAGGCATTTGATTATTTGCCCGGCGATACCTCATGCGGCATTCTGAATGGAAGATATTATGAACAGCACCAGGTAGAATGGCTGCATCATGGCAAGCTGTTCCACTTTTCCGTGTGGCTGGATTGCTCAGACGGAAAATACATCCCCACGGAGGAGGAGTTAAACCGCGAAGAGGCACAATACACCGAAGACCTGCAGCATAACATCAACATTCTGGAAAGCCTCTTAAACGGCGCCACCGCCAGTGAAGCAGCGGCGCAGCGCCAGATGCTCAAAGAGCTCATCACCCCTTCTAAAAGAAAATTCTGCAACGTTTTTGAAATATCCCCGCAGGAGGAGAAATGGTACGAGCTGCTTGCACAAGCAAGAAAAAAGGGATTGGTGCCCGCATTGAAATCCGCAGAGACCAGCAGAGAAAGCCAACAAGCTCGCGAAACAAAACTTGAACGATACACACAGGCCTTGTGTCGTCTGCTGCCGGGAGTAAACAACCGCTCCGGCGCCACAACTGCCGCCCGCGAGCTCTACCAACTGGGAGGACGCGATATCTTTTCGCACGAGGCTCTGCTCCATAATGCACGCCTGAGCCAGCAAATAAACACCACCGCCGGTCACCTCCGGCGTATCCGCGAAGCCGATTACTTTGGTTCCATGGACCTCGCAGAAATACTCATCGAACGCATCGGGCCCTGCGGCAACCCTGGCGACGCGAATCAAACGCCTTGACTTTCATACCCATGGCATAGTATGATTTCGCCATCAATGAAAACGCGTATAACATGGTTTGAAGGAGTTGCCCTGCTGGTGGAAAAGAAGTTTCCCATCGGCCATGGCCCGTGGATGGTGGCCTACCTGATTGCCATGATTGCGCTGCTGCCCAGCGTGCTGAACCTGTCGCTGGGCAGCGGAGTCGTGGCCTATGCCTACGCCACAGGAGGGCTCTACAGCCAGGGCGGTTTTTCCGAGGCTGGCACCCTGCTCTGGAATGTGGCGGCCACCGCCCTGGGCTGGTTCCTCTGCAGCTGGCTGGTGCTGACCTGGCGCATGTTCCGGGCACACCGCAAAGGCGAGCCCTACACCTCCCCCTGCTATCTCTGGCTCTCCGGCGCCGTGGTACTGGCCGACCTCGCCCTCGTCATGGTGGGCATCCTCATGGCGCAGAACACCACCTTCGGCGCCGTCCTGCCCGTAGCCGGCATCCTCGCCCTGCGCTTCCTGCACAAACGTCTCAGCCACCGTTTCAGGCAATCTGCATGAGCCCGGATTCTGACTACATCGGACTTCATTTCGTCCTGGCAGGGGTGGGTATTCTCATCTCCCTGCTGGGACTTTTTCTGACCATCTCCAACTGGTACGCCATCATCGAGTGGGTGCTCACCATCCGCAACAATCCGCGCTACAACCGAGGCGATGCTTGCGTTCCCCTGTTCGGCGGCATCCTTCTCTGTGTCGGTCTCTTCTTTATTCGAGCTGGTTTCGGTGACGTCATCCCCCTGTGGTGCATCGGACTGGGGTTGATTATCGACTTCGGCTGCCTGCCCGGTCTGATACTGCAGCCCCTGCTCTACCGCTGGTCAGAACACAGAAAAGCAGCCGCGAAAAGTGCCGGAAAAGCGTCCCGCCGCCGAAAGGGCTGACCTGCTCAGGCATTCATCAGCCGCTTCTTTTGTAACAAACATTTAACTTGCAAAACGCGCATGTCGTGTCACAATCATAGTCATGACACGCTGCCGTTCCCTGCTGACTTTTCTTGCGGTATGGTTCATCTGCCTGCTGGACCACGCCTGTGCTGAGGCGGAATTCTCATTCCTGGGCTTCTGCAAAGGCGGGGATATCCCCCCGAACTACTACACAACCACCCATTCATTATACCACAACATCGGGCAGGACAAGCTGTATGCCTGCTTCCGCGCCACCAACACCAGCCCGGACACCGTGCTCACCATCCGCTGCGACGATGTAACCCAGGACCCACCCCCGCCCCCGAAAGGCTACATCAACATGCACTGTATCCCGATTTTTGCGGATAACAGGCTCAACCCCGGCGAATCCTACTGCTTCTTCATCAAATGTGAAACCAGCGTCGCAGGGTCATTGCCCACCAGACTCAAAGGCAAGCTCAGACGCGCCACGGCCAAAGGCCAGGAACTCCCGGATAAGGCATTTGAAATCCCCATCACGCACCACAACATGCTCAGATTCCCGGGCATCCGGCAGGAAACGCTCCAGACCACCCTGCTCCTGGTCAACCCCGAAACACGCGAATACAGCATCAGGCACGAATGCAAAGGTCAGCAGTCAGCCACCTTCCTCATCAACAAATACGAGAGAACACCAGTCGCCGCCGTATGCCGGAAAGACGGCAACAACGCCACGATGATTGGCTATTATGGCTATTACCCGGGATTCTCCTATATCCAACAAGTCAGCATCCTCCCCGGAGATGTAATCATCTCCACCCCGGCCCCTATCACCACCGAAACGCAAACAGAAGACGACGAAACGTACTACACCGAAGACTCCTTCCTGGGCGCACACGTGCTGGCTCGTATCGAAGAAGTGGAAGCGAAGTACGACTGTTCTTTGATCTTTAA
>JAZRHL010000004.1:0-46805 GCA_045644745.1 Akkermansia sp. | reverse complement strand
GGGGGGGGGGGGGGGGGGGGGGAGTGGCGTGTAGGGAGCTGGGGGGGAGGGTGATGCGGGCGGGGATGGCGGCGCTGGAGCAGCAGGAGCGGACGGTGCCATTTGAGCAGGCTGCATGGGAGAGTGTGGCGGCGCGGGCAGGGCGGCGGCCTACGACAACGCGGGATTTGCGGCATTATGTGCGGCGGATGCTGCGGGTGGAGGGCTTTGCCCAGCGCCCGCTGCGGGCGATGACGGTGGGGCAGTGCCGGGATTTGCTGCATGCCGCATTCGGGCACAGTGCACACAGCTGCCGCAAGGGCAGGGCAATTCTGCACAGCATTTTTGCGTATGGGATGCGGCGGGAGTGGTGCGATACTAATCCGGTGGCCCGTATTGAGACACCTGCGGTGCAGGAGCGGAAGATTGAGCCGCTTTCGCAGGAAGCGGTGGCGCGGTTGAATGCAACGGCGCAGGGGCGTCGCTTCCGCGATATGCGCTTTTCGCTGAGTCTCTTGCTATACAGCGGGGTACGCCCAGCGGAGGTGGAGCGATTGAATGCGGAGGATGTGTGCTGGGAAGAACGGCAGGTCATCATCCGCCCGCAGAAGAGCAAGACCGGCGGCGGGCGCGTGGTGCCGCTGCGCCTGCTTCCCGGCTTGCGGCGACAGGATTGCCACGTGCCGCGCAACTGGCAGAACCGCTGGCTGGCCTTGCGCCGCGCCGCAGGCTTCACCCACTGGGTGCCGGATGTCTGCCGCCATACCTTCGCGAGCTACCACGCCGCCCATTTCCGCAACCTGCCTGAGCTGCAGCTGGAAATGGGGCATAGTGATTTATCTCTCCTGCGCAGCCGCTACATGATGCCCACCTCCCGCCGCACCGCCGCCCGCTTCTGGCGCATGCTGAAATGAGTCCGCAATGTTCCCCCAACGAAGCAACCGAGCCGAAAATTGTGGACGAGACGAAGTCGACCGTCCACCACAAGCGGACGAGCCCACGGCAACTGTCCGCCAGCGTGCACAGCGAGGGCTCCCCGCGCGCACTAAACAACCCTCCACCTCTACTTATTGCCCAACTTTTTCTCTTCAATAATCAGGAAAAGTTAAATAATAGACCTGTGCGGGTGGTGGTCGTGATGTAATGTTCTTGTATGTCTGCATGATTTTTTGTTCCTTTGCTTTACTGCATGGGGTGGTTGTGATAAACTGGCTGAGGTAATTCCCGGCAGGGGGCGAGTTTTTAATTCACGGCTTACGATAAACAGGATTCTTCTTTGCTGATGTACACCACGCCGGATGGTGTGACTAAGGTTGACGTTACCTTTGAGGAGGATACGGTCTGGCTGACGCAAGATCAGATGGCGGAGCTGTTTCAGAAAGCAAAGACAACGATTAACGAGCATATCAAGAATATATATGCCAATGGTGAACTTGTTGATGCCTCAACCATGAGAAAATTTGAAAATTTCGAATTTTCTACTAAGCCGTTGAACTTCTACAATCTGGATATGGCGATTTCGATGGGATTGTTAAAATTTCATTTCTTGAAATCGGTTGAAGTTGTGGAATACAAAAAATGCCCGCGGGTGCGGGCATTTTTTTGTTGGGGGATAGCTGTTTGTTTCCTCGGGGGGAGTTACTTCACCTCGACGGTGAGGGACTGGCCTTTGGCGAGGTTGAGGTTGGGGATGAGGATGAAATCGTTGGTGAAGATAGCGCCGGGGAGGCTGCAGGTGGTGGCACCCTGGCCGGTGGCGGCGGTGGGGAACCAGATGGCGCAGCGGTCGGTGGTATCGTGGTTGGCGGTGATGGTGAAGTGTTTATCGTCCTGCCAGGTGATGGTGTAGGGGGATTGGGCGTGGGATTCATCGAGCAGGGCGCGCCAGGCGGGGTCGCCGAAGAAGGCGACGACATCGCGGTCGTGGACGAGGCCGAGGATGTCCTTGGCGTTGTCGTTGGAGATGCGGATGCGGTGGCGCATGAGCTGGCCGATGAGGGAGTTGATGGATAAGGCTTCATCGTTGAACTGCACGTTGAGCAGCTTGGGGTCGAGCTGCATGGACTTGTGCAGGATGAACTGGTTGTTCAGGAACCAGGCTTCGGCCAGTGAGGTATCGGAGGTGTTGCCGAGGAAGGTATTGAGGGTGCCCCAGCCGCCTTCGCCATACCACGAGGGGACGGTGTAGCCGACAACCTGGTTGCAGGTGTAGGCGGAGAGAGCGGTGACGCACATGCTGTGGGGGCTGTGGGCGGCGTTGCCGAACAGGCAGTTGCCGGCGGCTACCCACACGCGGGGCTTGCCATCGGGCTCCACGGTGCTGTATTTAGCGGCCATGGCGGCAAGCTCGGCTTCGTTGCCCCTGTTCACCTCATGCAGGGCGGCTTTGAACTGCGGGAAGTCCTCGGCAGGCAGCTGGTGGAAGCGGTTGCCATGCGAGAAGATGAGGCCGCGGCCAAAGGGCATTTCGAGATTGTAGGGGGTGGCGTGGCTGGAGGTGACCACGAATTGCGGGGCCTGGTGGCTGAGCTCGCCGCAGAAGAGGCCGAGCAGCTTGTCGCCCTGGCCGGCGGGGTAGGTGGTGGTGGTGGGCTCGGTGTAGCCTGTCTGTTCGCGCACGGGGGCATCGGTCCAGTCGGTGATGCAGCAGCTGTGCTCGTAGCGGGCGTGGTGCACATTGGTGGTGCCCAGCAGGCGCTTGATGGTGAGCGGCTCGGAGGATTCGGCGATGCGCTGGGCATCTGCCGCGGTGTAGCCGGTGATGATGCCCCAGATGCAGTCGCCCCAGGGGTCGGCATCCACGCGGCGGGCTGCGCGGTGCAGGTCGTTCACCAGCACGCGGCCCACCTCCTGCGGGCGCAGCACACAGGCGGCATAGCGTGCCCGGGTGCTGCGCAGCGCGGCGGTGAGGCTCTGCTCGCTCAGGGAATCAAGCGTGCAGACGCTGGCCCCTGTGTGCTTTTTTTTTAAGGTGTCGACCACGGCGGCCCAGGCGGGGTCGGCCATGGTTTCGGCACTGGTGATGATGGTGTAGCCCGTGGTGTCGGCAGCAGCGGCTGCTGCTTCTGCTGCGGGCTCAGCGGGCACGGGCTCTCCGGCGGCAGGTGCGGCCTCGGGCTGTTCCTCAGCAGGCTCGGCCACGGGCTCAGCAGTGGCGGGGGCAGGGGCGCCCGTTTCCTCTGCGGGCACGGCGTGGGCGGGCACCACGAAGAAGTAGTTGGTCTTATCCTGCGGGCCGAACACCTCGCGGGCAAGCTGCTGGATTTCCTCGAGGGTGATGCTCTTCACGTCCTCCACCAGGCTGCGCATGAGGGGCAGCTGGCGCGGATCGCTCTGCAGGCAGGAGAGGGCACCCTGCCAGTAGCCCACGCTGCGCAGGCTCTTCATGGTGCTGGAGATGAAGGGGCGCAGGGCGCAGTTCAGGTCGTCCTGGGTGATGTTGCCGAGGCCGATATCGACCAGGATGGCATCCATGGCGGCGGAAACCTTCTGGCGGTTGCCGACCACACCGGCGCTGGAGGTGGTGATGGTGGCGGCGTTGCGGAAATCGCTGTTGGGGGCGAAGCGGACGCTGGGCGAGTAGGTCTCGCCGAGCTGGGCGCGGATGCCGTCGAAGAGTTTCTCTCGGACGATGCTGGCCAGCACATGCATGCGGCGGTTGCGGCGGTGGTCCATGCCATCGCCACAGGGGCGCATCTGGGTCACGATGGTCTTATCGAGGTCCGTGGTGTAGGGCAGGAACTTGCGCATGCCCCAGTTGGCCTTGCTCACGTCGGTCTCGGCTTCGGTGAGCGGGGTGAACTCGCGGTTGCGGGCGGGCATGGCGCCGAAGGTGCGCAGAAGCACCGGCATGATGTCCTCCACCTTGAAATCGCCCACGATGCTCACCTCCATGGCGCCGTGCTGCAGCCAGGGGGTGAGGGCCTCCTTCACCTGCTCGGCGGTGCAGGCAGACATCTGCTCCAGGGTGGCGGGGGCAAAGCGGGGGTCGATGCCGTAGATATGGCCGGGCACCTGGTGGCTGAACGCGCCGTTGGGGGTGGTTTCGAAGCGCTTGAACATGGAGGGCAGGCTGCGGCGCAGCTGGCTCTCGCCATCGTCGCGGAAACCGGGGTGCAGAATGCCTGCCACGAGCAGCTTGCACTGCAGCTCAAAGTCTTCTGCGGTGGTGGTGCCGCCCAGGCGCATGCGGTCTACCCCGAGGCCGAAGCTGAAGCCGACCTGCTTGCCGGCCATGATTTTCTCGAGCTCGGTGAGGTCGTGGGCTTCCAGACCGCCCTGCTGCATGACCGCGCCGGCCATGTTGGCCAGGCCGGGGGTGTGGAGCATGCGCATGCTGCCGCCATCCATGTGGGCGGTTACGGAGATGCTGCCTTTCTGGAAGTCGACGGGCTTGAGGTTGATGCGGATGCCGTTGGAAAGGGTGATAGCGGTGACGCCGAGGTCCTCGATGTACTGCTGCTGCTCCACGCTGCCGGGGGTGCCGGGGGTGTCGTAGGCGAAGGGGGTGATTTCCTCAGCCACGGGGGCGCTTACTTCCTGCTGCATGACTTCATCGAACACCTGGCGGAGGTCGGTGGCGGCGACATCCTGCACCTTGGAGCCGCTCATCACGATGCGGGCGCGGGCGGAATCGAAGGCTTTCTCCAGAGCCTGGCGGCAGATGTCGGGGTTCTGCAGCACGTGGGCGATGCCGTGCTCGAGGGAGCGGAGGGATTCCTGCGGGTCGGTGAGCACGGCTTTATCATCGAGGCTTTCGATGATGCGCTCGGCCATGGCGGCGGCATCCACCGTGGACCACGCGGCCACCTCGCGCTTGTAGGAAGAAACGGTGGAGGAGAGCACCTCGTTGAGCTCGCCGGCGCTGAAGCCGTAGATGCAGGCGCGGCGCAGCTCGCGCACAGCGTTCTGCATGGCGGGCTTCCACTTGCTGTGGTCGGCGGCGATGTTGAGGGCGAAGGTGGAGACGCTCTCGTACATGTCCTCCTGGTTCACGCCGGCCTGCTGGAAGGCGGAGTTCTCCTCGCGGGTCATGCGAGCGAGGCGGCGGTTCAGCATGGCGCAGGCGAGCTGCAGGGGCATGTCGTCGATGCGCTGCTGCAGGGTGTCGGGCTTGGCCACGTAGGGATCGGAGATACTCACGATCATAGAGGTGGTCTCGCTCTCCGGGTTCTCAATCACGGTGTCGGCGGGGCCGGTGATGCTCAGTGTGCCCAGGCTGGGGCGCGGGGTGGCGGGCACATCGGCCATGTTGCCGAAGTGGCGGCTCACCCACTCTTCGGCCTGCTCGGGTTTGAAATCACCCGTGACCACCACGGTCATGTTGCGGGGCACGTAGTGGTTGCGGTAGTAGTTGCGGAACACCTCGTAGGGGGCGCCCATGATGACTTCCTCGGTGCCGATGGGCAGGTAATCGGCCAGCTTCATGCCAGGGCTGGCGTGGCGCAGCATGGCGATGCTGGCGCGGTAGCTGGCGGAGTCGCGGGCGAAGAGCTCGCTGCGCACAATGCCGCGCTCGTGGTCGATGGCTTCATCGGTGAGGGTGGCGCCGTCTGCAAAATCGCGCAGCACGGTGAAGGCGAAATCCACGGTTTCATCCTGCAGGTTGGGCAGGTTGAGCATGTACACGGTCTGGAGCAGGCCGGTGTAGGCGTTCACATCGCCGCCGAAGCCGAGGCCACGCTGCTGCATGGCCGGGATGAGTTCGTTGCGCTTGTAGTGGCGGGAGCCGTTGAACACGAGATGCTCCAGCAGGTGGGAGATGCCTTTTTCATGCTCCTGTTCATCCAGCGAGCCCACGTTCACATACAGGCGCAGGCAGGCGCGGCCCTGGGGCTCGGCGGTGGGGCGGATGATGTATTTGATGCCATTGGGCAGCTCGCCGCGGGTAATCTGCGTGTCTTCGGTCAGTTCGTTGAGCTCGGGCGCTGTGGCCTGCGGCTCGGCCGGCTGCGCAGGGGCTTCCTGGGCGCGGAGCATCGGCACGCTGAGTGCCAGTGCCACAATGGGGAGTATGTTGCGATATTTCATGCTCTCTCTGGGGTGATTTGATTGTTCTGATGCAAAAAATATCTGTTGCGTTCAGAATTTTGAGCAATTCTAACAATTTTTTATCACTCAAGTCAAGGCTCTATCGCGTACGCCACGCGCGCGTAAGGAACGGGGGGATTTTGGATTTTGAATTTTTGATTTTGTATGTGGAAAATTCCGCGGGCGCATGCCCACCGAATTTAGAGCCCGGAGGGTGGCAGTTCAGGTAACTTTAAAATTACAATGGGGCCCCGACGTAAGGAGAGGGCGGCAGATTTGTAAAGCGGGTAGCAGTCGCCTCTCCACCCACTCGATAATCTCGGGGTTATCGAGCTGAATAACAGGGCTCTCATGATGCAACTAACGCGTTGGCATAATTGGAGGGTATCCAGTTATTCATCTCGCTAAATGCGAGTTTGACGTGCAGTTTGCGGTCGGCACGACCGGGGAACTTGAGTCCCGTCAGGGACGTAAGAGGGAAGGCAGGGGTGGAGTCGCGAAGCGACGGAACCCCTGCTAACCATAAAAATAATCTGAACCCCGAACGGAGTGAGTGGGTGGTAGAGACCGCGGTTATACATTGAAGCTGAACCCTCTGCCGCCCACTCCTTTCGTCGGGGCTCCGTTATCTTTTGTTTGTTAGCAGGGGCTGCGCCCGCTACGCGGGCTTACCCCTGCCTGCTCTCTGCCGTCCCTTCGGGACTCCAAATTCCGCTCGCCTATGGCTCGCCAATTGCCGATTTGTCGAGGAGTGGCTAATTATGCCAACGAGTGCAACTAATCAATATCATCTTCCGCCCGGGGGCGGGAGATAATTTCCGCTTTTGCGGAGTTAATTTCGCCTGCGGCGAGTGGGATGAAAAACACCTCGGCAGGGGTACTACCGAGGTGTGCAAAATGTCTCAGCTGTGCGTGGGGAATCAGCGCTTGGCCGTGTTGCGATGGCGGCTCTGCTCCTGCAGGGCGGCGTACATCTGGCGACAGTGCTTGTAGCCGCGGCGGTCGGAGAGCTTCTCCATGCTCAGGCGGGAGGAACCCCACTCGATGACCTCGATTTCCACCACGCGGCGGCCCCACTGGCGCATGAGCCACTTATTCGGCTGGTAGATATCGATGGTGGCGGTGCCTACGAGTGCGCTGCCGTAGTCATCAATCACGTAGGTGTAGGGCTCGCCCTTGATCTTGAACTTGGTGCCAAGCGGGTACACCGACCAGTCTGCCGCGGCGCTGCGCACGCGGGAACCGTATTTCAGATAGGTGCCGATGGCGTTCTTGGGGCCGTAGCCTACATGGTCACTCTCGCTATGAGTGTATGCGGTGGTGCGAACCACGCGATTCAACTGGCGCGGGTGGTAAAAGGGGAACCCGTGCTTGTCCCTTCCCAGGTTGGGCAGGCGGCGATCCGGCATGGCGGAACGGCGCGGCGGAGCCGGCGGCACGAATCCCGAGCTGGTGGCATCGGGGTTGTGGGCAGCTCCTGCTGCAGGCAGATTCAGAACAGCCGCCAAAGTCAGAGCGACGGAGCTGAGTGCCTTTTTGAAGGTGGTCATCATGTGAGAATTCGGGGTGAAATGTAACGTGACTTTCGGGCACGCCGAGGCCTGACGGGCGCGGCGTGGGGGGATACTAGCACAAACAGGGGGCTTTTGGCAAGTGTTTTATCTGTTTGTGGGGTTGGGGGTGTCAAGATTGTTTTGTTTTATCGGGGCTTTTGTGATAAAAATATGACGCAAAATGGGTATCGCGCGCGTGCGTGCGAGGCTCTGCAATACCTGTTTTGTTAGATATGGTGCGGGTTTGGGCGATTTTATTTAAGAAAAGTTTAATTTTATGCCGACGGTGTCGGCGCAGGTGTGACATAGACTTTGCACCGGGGTGCTGACAGGGCAGAAAATGTTTTGCTTTTCCTGAATTTTCTGCCCTTCATCAAAAAAAGGGAAGGCCGTCAATTGCCGCTTTTCGCGCAGGCGAGGGCTAGGCGGAAGGCGCGGATGGTGCTGGCGGGGTTGGCGATGCCTTTGCCGGCGATGCCGAAGGCGGTGCCGTGGTCGGGGCTGGTGCGGTAGCGGGGGAGGCCGAGGGTGACATTCACTGCGTTGTCGAAATCGAGCAGCTTGAGGGGGATGAGCGCCTGGTCGTGGTAGGGGGCGAGGATGGCATCGTACTGGCCCATGGCGGCATCGCGGTACACGCAATCGGGCACGCAGGGGCCAGTGATTTCCGCCCAGGGGAGGTCTGCCTGCAGCTGCTCCACAGCGGGGGTGATGATGCGCTGCTCTTCGTCACCAAAGGCGCCGTTTTCACCGTTGTGCGGGTTGAGCCCGGCTACGGCGATGCGAGGGGTGCTCTTGCCGCTGGTGCGGCGCACAAAATCTGCCAGCAGTGTGCCGATGCGCACAAGCTCGGCGGTGGTCAGCAGGCGCGGCACATCTGCCAGAGCGGTGTGGATGGTGCCCAACGCCACGGTGATCCGCTGGCCGGTGAGGCACATGGCAAAGTTCTGCACGCCGAGTCGGTCGGCAAAGAATTCGGTCTGCCCGGGGAAGTGGAAGCCTACGCGGTGCAGGCCTTCCTTGTAAACAGGGGCGGTCACCACGGCATCGATGCGGCCTTCCTTCAGCGCGGCGGCGGCGGCTTCCAGCTGGTCGAAAGCGGCCTGGGCGGTTTCCTGCGTGGGACGGCCGGGAGTGGCGGCTATGGCGGGCCCCATGGGGCGGAACACGGCCTGCTCGCCCTCCATGGCGGCCAGGGCGGCGCGCATGATTTCCGGGCCTATGCCGGCCTGGTCTCCCAGGGTGTAGCCAATGACGGGACGATGCATGGGATTGACTATTGACGATTGACTATTGACAATTGACTATTGACAATTGAAGAAGAGGGATGTCAGACTTCTTCGGCTACGTCGTCATCTGCCAGGCCATCCACCGCGCCGGCGGGAGCTGGGGCGTTCTTATCCACAGGCGGAGCGGGCACGGGCTCGGCGGGCTTGGTGGGTTCCTTGACCTGCGGGCGGTAGGAGCGGGCGGTGTTGATATACTGGGCGTTGTTGTCGCGCTGTTCGAACTGCAGCTCGGAGTTCACCGAGGTGTGGTACACCGCCGTAATCACCAGAGCCAGGATTACGGGAACCAGAAGCAGACTGCCCAGACAAGTCTTCATATGCAGCGCCATTCTACCTCCGCGCAGGCGGAATTGCAAGCTCCAATCGCCCGCATGGCGCAGTATTGAGCCCGCATCTGCCCAAAAATACGGGCTGATAACACAAAAAGGGCGTGACAAACGGCGGCAAAGTGCTTAAATAGGGGCATGCACTATACTCCGTACACACTTCATCCCGTGGGTGCCATGAGCGCCCGTGCCGCAGCCCAGCCGCGCGAAGGCGTGCTGCTGCGTGGTGACAACGGCGGCTACGCCTGCCTGCAGGCCTGGCCCGAGCTTGGCGATGCCCCGCTGGAGTACGAGCTGGATGCCCTGCGCGAAGGCACGCCCATGCGTCTGGGTGCCCGCGCTCTGAAGTGCATTGAGCTGGACGGCGAGGCCCGCGCCAAGGGCGTGAGCCTGTTCGAGGGGCTGACCGTGCCCCGCAGCTATGCCACCCTTACCGTGAGCGCCACCCCCTCCCAGGTGTACAACCTGCACCAGCGTGGTTTCCGCGTGGGCAAGATCAAGGTGATTCCCAAACTTTCCGCCACGGTGGAGCGTCTGGTGAACCTGGCTGCCATGGTGCCGGACTGGAAGTGGCGTGTTGACTTCAACTGCACCCTCACCCCCGAGGAAGCCCTGCAGTTCTGGGATATGCTGCCCGCTGCCATGCGCGAGCGTATCGACTTCGTGGAAGACCCCTGCTACTACGATGTGAACGCCTGGCAGAGCCTGCAGGATGCCGGCATGCCCCTGGCATACGACATGCCCGTGCAGAACGAGAACAGCATCCCCGGCCGCACCTCCACGCCCATGATGCGTATCGTGAAGCCCGCCCGCCACGTGAGCACCACGGGTCTGCCCGTGTTCACCACCTACATGGATCACCCCCTGGGCCAGTGCTGGGCTGCCTACAATGCCGCTGTGTTTTACACCGGCAAGCCCGCCGAAGAGGTGCCCCTGTGCGGTCTGGTGACCCACCACGTGTACCGCCCCAACGCCTTCTCCGAAGAGCTGGGCATGGACATCACCCCCGAGTTCCCCGTGCCGAAGGGCACTGGCCTCGGTTTCGACCACCTTCTCGCTTCTCTCCCCTGGAAGAAGCTGTAATAGCTGCGCAAGCTGCTGTGAAAAAGCCCCGCCGGGATATTGGCGGGGCTTTTTTACTATAACTGAATCCTCAGTATGTGGATTCAATTTCACTGCGCTCTCGACAGTGCGCAATTTCACCGTGCGTGAGCGCGATTTAACTGAGGACGCATTGTCCGAAATTTCACCATATCGGCAGTGAAATCGGCAGGCTTGCGCCTACCGGTGAAATGATGCTGCCGCATAGTGAAATCGAGAGTCCGATGGATGGCTTGGTGAAATGGCGCAGCCGAAGCTGCGCCGGCGCTTTTAATTCAGCGGAAGGGTAAGCGTAAACACCGTTCCCTTTTCATCGCTCTTTTCCAGCGCGAGTTCGCCGCCGATGGAGCGGGCTACATCGCGGGAGAGGGCGAGGCCGAGGCCGACGCCGGGTTTGCGGCCTTCCACATCCTTCGCTGAGCGGGAGAAGGGGCGGAAGATATCGCGCTGCAGCTTGGCGGGGATGCCGGGGCCGTTGTCGGCAAAGCGGATGCTGAGCGTATCGTGCCCGCGCATGGTGCTGATGGTGATGGTGGGATGCTCGGCTGTGGCGGCGTATTTGATGGCGTTGTCCGCGAGGTTGGTGAAAATCTGCTCCAGCGAGATGAGGTCGGTGTTCAGGTTCTGCAGCTCGGCGCGTTTATCGTGCTGAATCTTCACGCGGAAGCCGGCTTCCTTGAGGCGAAGCTCTTCCTTGCGCAGGGCGCGGTCGATGAGCTGCGGGCAGGTGCCTTTATCGGCCCGGCCTCGGAGCTTGCCGCGGGTGAGCCTGGCAAAGGCGAGCACATTTTCCACCAGATGGCCGAGGCGCTGGCTTTCCTGGTAGAGCGTTTCGTGGTATTCATCGAGTTTGTCGGCAGGCACGAGCTTGTTTTTGAGCATCTCGGTCATGAGCGAGAAGCTGGTGAGCGGGGTGCGCAGCTCGTGGGTGACGGCGGAAACGAAGTCGGAGCGGCGGCGTTCCAGGCGGGCATAGAAGAAGAGCAGCCCGAACAGAATGCCGATGGCCAGCACTGTGATCAGGCAGGCCGAGGCAAGCGTGCCGCGCATGGCTTCGCGGCGTGCGCTGGTATCGGGCACATCCACATCGTTGCCGGGGCGCAGTACCATGGGCAGGGGGGAGAGGTTGGCGGGCTCCTTCTTCTTGCAGAGGGAGATGCTTGCGCCCTTGAGCCCGGGCTCCACAAAGGGCATGAGGCGCTCGGCAAGTTTGGCGGCATCCAGCACGATGCCTTCGGCGGCAGAGCCGTGCGTGGTCTTGAGCGAGCGCATGTAAATCATGTCGTCGATGTAGTACCACGAGAAGAAGGGGCCGGGGGTGCCCTTCAGCTCCATGGGGGAGGAGAAATCCGAGTCTTCCACCTCGTACACGCCGAACACTGGCAGCTGGGCCTTCATGTCGATGTTGGCGTGGGTGGGTTTGGTGTGGTCATACACCGGGGCTGCAGGGTTGAAGGCCTTGCGGCGGATGGTATCGATGATGGCCGCCTTGCTTTCAATCTCCTCGCCCAGGGCTTCCTGACCCTCGGGCACCATCAGCCCGGCAGGGGTGAGCAGGAAGTAGCCTCGCACGTAGTCGGGCATGTTCTCGGTGGGCGGGTCATAAACAGAGACGCCTACGGAGGGCGCGTAGCCGAGCTTGTAGCGTTCCTGCTCGAGCAGACGCTTGATTTCGTCCTGCACGCGGGGGAGCGAGAGCTCGAGCAGGCGCTTCTGCTGGGCTTCCTTGTCGATTTGCAGCAGGCGGGTATCAAGCGTGGCTGTTTCGTAGGCGAGCCAGGCAGCGGCGCTCAGCGTGAGCAGGGAGAAAAGGGCGATGATGAAGGTGAGTTTCTTATTCATGACTGGTTCCAACGGTATCCGCGGCCACGGATGGTTTCGATGCAGGCCGAGGGGGCTGCGCCGATTTTTTCGCGCAGGCGGGTAAGAGTGACGGCTACGGTGCGGGTTTGTGCCGAGCTGTTCTGGCTGCCCCACACGCGCAGCAGCAGCTCCTGCTGCGGAATCACGCGCCCGGGGTGGGTGAGGAAATAGCGGAAAAGGTCGAATTCCTTATCGGTGAGCGGAATGGGGGTACCATCGTCAAGGCTCGCGCTGCGGGTGCGGCCATCGAGCTGGCCACCGGGGAACGGCAGCACCTGAGCCACGGCCAGCTGGCGGCCGGGCGAGCGGCGCAGCACAGCGGCCACGCGGGCGAGCAGCTCGGCTATGCTGAAGGGCTTCACCACGTAGTCATCCGCCCCGAGTTGCAGGCCTTTCACGCGGTCCTGCTCATCGCCGCAGGCGGTGAGGATGATGCTCGGCACGCCGGGGCATTCCTTCTGCATCATGCGCAGCAGCTTGAACCCACTGATTTCCGGCATGTTCACATCCAGCAGCGCCAGATCCACAGGGGTGGAAAGCAGCAGCTCGAGCGCGGCGCGGCCATCGGGGGCGGTGCGCACTTCGTAGCCTGCGCCGCTCAGCGAATCGGCCAGCACGCGGCGAATGGCAGAATCATCCTCTGCTACCAGTATGCACTTGTTGCTCATTGTCGTCAGATTAGCACAGCCCCTGCAGCGCTGCAAGGGAAAAGGGTGTAATTTACTCCCAGCTGGTCATTTCCTGGAATGCCGAGATGCGGCGGGCCAGCTCGTGGATGCCGAGGGAGAACAGCGAAATGGTGCCGAACTTTTCGCACACCGCTGCCGCCACCACGGTGGCAATGGCCACGCCACGCTTCATGTCGTCCCAGCTCGGGTTGCCGCCGTTCAGGCACTTGGTGAGGTAGCCGGCCAGGGCTCCCATGTAGGCATCGCCCGCGCCCGTGGGGTCCTGCGGGTGCTTGAGCGGCCACGCCGGGCAGCGGAACAGGCGGGTTTCGCCCTCGGGCGTGCGGTGGAAGAGCGTGGAACCCGCGCTGCCGTGCTTCACAATGGCGTAGCGGGGACCCGCGGCGAGGAGCTTTTCGCCAGCCTCGAGCGAATCATCCGTCTGCGCCCAGAACTGGGCCTCCTCGTCATTCATGAGCATGAGGTCCACGTTCTTGAGCAGTTCGGTGGCGTAGTCGGGCTCGCGCTCCAGCCAGCTCTTCATGGAATCGGCCATGCGGAAGCAGGCATTCGGGCACTGCTGCAGCATGCGGTTCTGCAGGCGGGGCGTCACATTCGTGGCCACGGCAATGCTGCAGTCGCTCAGCTCGGGGGTGAGCTGCATCACCCAGTGTTCCTGCACGCCTTCGGTGCGGCTCACGGTGGTGCGGTTGTTCATGTCCTCCTCGTACTTGCCCGTCCAGGCGAAGGTCTGGCCTTTCTCGTGCGCCACGTGCTGCATGCTCACGCCGCGCAGCTCCAGCGCCTGTTCCCAGGCGGCGGGGAAATCATCGCCCACCACACCGACCATGTCCACCTTGTCCGTGACCAGCCGTGCAGCCAGCGCTGCATATGGCCCGGAACCGCCCATCACAGAGTTCACCTGTCCACCAGGTGTAATGAGGGTATCAATGGCAATCGTGCCGTAAATCAGTGCGCGTCCGTTCATGTTGACGATTTGGATAAAGCTTTTTTCAGAGAATTGAGCGTGACCGCAGGCACGTCGTAACGCTGAGCCTCCTTTGCTTTTCTGGATATCTTCTCCTTGTGGTTTTCTCCAATTACCAGATAATCAGCCTTACTGACTGTTGAGCTGATGCTGCCTCCGGCTGCAAGTATTTCAGATTCGTATTCCGTGCGTTTTTTGTCCAATTTTCCGGTAATGATAAAGCGTTTGCCAGAGATGGAAATGGGAATATCCATGCCTACGGCCTCACCATTATCATTTACCATGCCTTCGTAGACAAAATCTTCATCGGAAATGGGGGTAGGACGTTTTTTCTTTTCACCTTTGGGAATGCTTCCTTCCTTCAGGAAAGTAATATAGCTTTTCAACTGGCTGCATCCGAAGTTGTCTGCCCGCTTGAAAACACCTACGAGTCGATTGAAGATTTTTGCCAGCTGGAAAGGCTTTTCTACAGAGGCCGTTGTTTCCAGACATTCTGTGACGCTCAGGTCTGTTTCCTTGCGACGCTTGCTGTCCATGTAATCAATATCCGGCCACTCGGGAAGCTTGGTCAGAGCTTCCATGAAGGGGATGATATCGATAGCCCGCGCTCTTCCTGAGCTCAGAATGACTTCTGCAAAGTCTCCAAGCTGCCAATCTGCAGGATTTTCACTAGCTGTCCGCTCTGTGTGGAACTCCTGGATGCGTTTTACAACGCGTCCTGTACGAACATACAATCGGCTGGAGCATGAAGGACACGTGATTCTTGCAAGCCCGAAAATGTCCGCCGGAAACTCGTATTCGTATCCACAATTCTGACAGGCAGTAGTAAGCATTTTGCTTGAGAGAAATGAACCTGTATCCATGTTGTTAACCTTCCAGAGTGAAGAGTTCTTCTGTTACTGTTTCTGTTGGCTGTTCATCGGTATGCATCATCCGTTCAATATCGGCCTCGCTGATGATAGCGACTCCCAGTTTTTTCGCGTTTTCCAGTTTTTTTGCACCCACATCTGAACCAGCCAATAGGAAAGATGTCTTTTTTGTAACCGAGCTTGATACTTTCCCTCCTGCAGCCACTATTTTGCGGCTGAAAGTCGCCCGGTCAACACTGAGACTTCCAGTCAGCACAAAAGTGAGGCCAGATAGAGGAGAGGAATTGATATCAACGTTTTCCTTGTTAGAAGTAGCCGAAAATGTTTCTGAACATGGATTTATTCCGAGCGTATGAAGTTTTTCAACAACCTGTTGCCCCGCATGAGATGAAAAGAACTTGTCGAACTTTACCGTCGCCTCGTCTCCAAGGGGAGTGTAAAGTGTATAATTTGTCTGGGTTACACTAACTTGCAGAGAGAACGGTATTTTGTTTTCGCTCTTCTGTATTATTGGAATCTGCCATTTTTCCGCTAGCTCTCCTATGTTAGGAGAAAAAGAGAATTGCAGCTGCTTTAGTATGGATTTGTTGTTCTTTACTTTTTGCTCATAATCCAAGAGTTCGATTTGTGCTGCCTCATTTATAGCTTCAAGTGCTGCATTCTTGAGTTGGGAGATAGTTCTCCCTTTGTCGGCAGGAACAGGAGCTCCGGGTTGAAGACCTTTTATGACTTCATGATACCTATGGTATTGCTCCGGAGCGTATCGTTTGGTGAGGTCTTCCCAGAAAATCTCTTGCAACTTATGCCTTTGTCTCGTTGCGCTTTGTTGTTCTTCGGTCAATAGGCTTTCTATACTCAAATCCTGCCGTTGTACATGCGGACTGAGGTAGTTGTATTTAGCGACTACTGGTAGAAGCTCAACGATGGCCTTGATTTCTTTTGAGCGTATTGCAGATTTTAAGTCAGGGAAATAGTGAGCCCATTCCTGAGCTGTTGTGACGCCAATAGAATTGATGCCGAAGGCGGTGAGCCAGCGTTCGAGAGGGAGGGTGCGGGCGTTCTGGAGGGCGGAGAGAGCCTTGGCTGCGTTTTTCTCGCCGAAGCGGCGGGGCTCGTCATCGGTGCCGAGATTGAGGGCGCCGAGCTGCTCGACGGTGAGGTTGAAGAGGTCGAGCGGGGTGGAAATCATGCCACGGTTCACGAGGGCCTCTGCCACAGTGCCGCCGAGGTTTTCGATGTCGAGAGCTTCGCGGCGGCAGAAGTAGGTGGTGCGCATGGCGGCCTGCGCGGGGCAGGTGAAGTTGGTGCAGCGCCAGGCTACCTGGCCTTCTTCCTGGGCAATGGGGGCACCGCAGCTGGGGCAGACGCCGCCCACGGCATCGTACAGGCTGTACGGCACGGCATCGGCAGGGCGCTTGGCAGTGATGACATGCACCACGGCGGGGATGATTTCGCCGCTCTTTTCCATGAGCACCGTGTCGCCGATGCGGATGTCCTTGCGGGCGATTTCGTCCTGGTTGTGCAGGGTGGCGCGGGAAACGGTGGTGCCGGAAAGCTGCACGGGTTCGAGCTCGGCCACGGGGGTGAGCACGCCCGTGCGCCCCACCTGGATGCTGATGGCACGCAGCACGGTTTCCTTCTGCTCGGGCAGGTACTTGAAGGCTGCTGCCCAGCGCGGGGCGCGGGCGGTGCTGCCCAGCGATTCGCGCAGCGGGAAGTTATCCAGCTTGATGACGGCGCCATCGGTGCCGTAGCCCAGGTCGCGGCGCAGGATATTCACCTGCTGCACGGCGGCGCGGGTTTCCTCCAGCGAATCGGCGTAGATGACGGGCTGGTTGCGGGGAATTCCCATGCGGTCGAGCAGGTCGGTGAAATCTGCCGTAGTCTGCAGCTCAGGGCCTTCGTACACCCCGAGGCCGTGGGCCAGGAAGCGCAGCGGACGGCGGGCTACCTCGGCGGCATCCAGCAGCTTGATGGTGCCGGCAGTGGCATTGCGCGGGTTGGCAAAGGCGGGAAGCCCATCGGCATCGCGCTCGGCATTGAGGGTGTCGAAATCTGCCAGCGGCATGTAGATTTCGCCGCGCACTTCCAGCCGCTCGGGGGCGCCTTCCGGCAGGATGACAGGCACGCTCCTGATGGTGCGGACATTTGCGGTGATGTCATCGCCCGTGCGGCCATCGCCACGCGTGGCGGCGTAGTCGAGACGGCCACGACGGTAAAGCAGGGTGACAGCGCAGCCATCAATCTTGGGCTCGATGGTGACGCGGGGCGCCTGCTGTCCGAGGCTGGAAGCCAGTCGGTTGTAGAACTCCACCAGCTCGGCGTCGGTCTCGCCCTCGCCGGGCTTGTGTTCGAAAATGTCATCGATACTCTGCATGGGGGCAGGGTGGGTCACCTTGCGGAAGCCCTCGCTGAGGTCGTTGCCCACGCGCTGGGTGGGAGAATCGGGCGTGATGAACTCGGGGTGCTCGCGCTCCAGCTCCTCGATTTCGCGGTAGAGCTTATCGTACTCGGCATCAGAGATTTCGGGCTGGGCCTGTGCGTAATACAGCTCGTTGTTGTGGCGCACAATGTCGCAGAGCTCCGCGTAGCGTTCCTGCGGAGTCTGCTGTGCCTGTTGCTGGGCGGCGGCGAATTCGAAGAGGTCCATGGCGATTGCGCAGCATCATACCACACGCGGGCGCGCGTGGTCAACTCTGTGCTTTGTCTGCGGTGATTTTGTGGGGCTGTTTCAAATCTGCTGGTAGATAATATGGTCCAGCACCAGCTAACGCGATTAAAGGGCAAAGATTACGCGTTGACATAATTAAGCAGAAGCGATAAATCCGAGATTGGCGAGCCAAAGGTGAGCGGAATTTTTCGCCCACAAAGTGGGCGAAAGATAGTAGGCCGGGGTAAGAGCGCGTCAGCGCTCGGAGCCCCGGCTGGCACAAAAAAATAATCAGAGCCCACGGAGTGGGTGACAGAGCGGAGGCCTAACGCATTGCCTTTGTTCTGTCACCCGTTCCACGGGCTCCGTTCAACTTTTTGTTATTGCAGGGGCTGCGCCCGCTAAAGCGGGCTGACCCCTGCCTTTCATCTTTCGCCCACTCCGTGGGCTCAAAGCTCCGCTCGCCTATGGCTCGCTAGCCTTCGCCAATTCCCGATTTGTCGGCGATTGGCTTATTATGCCAATGCATCATTTATTGCGTAGACCTGCAAATCTGAAATAGATCCGATTTTGTCCGGCTAACGGGGGAGTGTCCTCGTTGTTCAGGTCTCCATGGCCTTTTTGAGGATGCGGGCTATGCCTATGGCTCCCCGTTTGCTAGCAATCTCGAGTGCTGTTTGTCCCTCATTATTGCGGATACCCGGGTCGGCTCCGTGTCGGAGGAGGATTTCAGCACATGCGGGGAGACCGTATCTGGCGCATTTCATGAGCGGAGTCATACCGCTTTCTTCTTCTCGGACATTGACACGTACACCATATCCCAGGATGAGGTTCAGGCATTCGGGGGATGCGGTAGCTGCTTCGTGCAATGGGGTGTAACCCGGAGATGGTTCTGCATCGGGCGAAGCTCCACGTTCCAGAAGAAGACGCGCACACTCGGTGTGATTGTTGCTCAGAGCATAATGCAGAGGCGTGGGACAGGTCGGACTACCGGCGTTAATATCAGCCCCGGCATCCAGAAGAATCTGTACGCAGTCCAAGTTGCCGTTTACCGCGGCCATGTGCAGAGCCGATGTCGTGCCTTTTTCCCTTGGTTCAACGGAAAGACCATGATTGAGCATCAGACGGACACAATTCGGGGTTCCGCCGCGGGCGGCGTGCATAAGGTGGCTGAAGCCGCCTTCATCTACAGCATGCGGGTCTGCTCCCTGGTTGATGAGGAATTGAGCCAGTACGGCATTGCCGACAGTGAGGGCTTGTTCCAGCGCAGAGGTAAAGTACGCATGGCCTTCCTCTCCGGAAGGTCGGCATTCCGCCAGCAGCTGAATACATTCGGTATAATCTTGTTTGATGGCTATGTCGAGTACGGTATTGAGTGAATTATTCCTCAGAGTGGGGTCGGCCTTGTATTCCAGCAGAACCGCGACTGTATCCGGCTGGTTGTGGTAAACTGCATAGTGGAGCGCGTTCAGCTTTACTTTGTTGCGACTGTCAGGCCTGGCTCCGGCCTGCAGCAGAAGCCGTGTGCATTCCGCATTGGTGCCCTGTGCGGCAAAGATGAGCATCGGCCAGTTATCCAGTCCCCTGGTGTTCGGCTTTGCGCCGTGCTCCAGGAGAATCTGAACGCATTCTGCACTTCCGGCCTTGGCTGCTTCCATGAGGGGAGTCATGGTGCCGGGGATGTCATTTGTGGAAAGCCCAAGCTCCAGCAGGAGTTTCACCATGCGGGACTGTGCGTTTCCGGCCGCTTCGTTCAGCGCTCGAGGCTGCAGTTCGGCTCCTTTGGTCAGCAGGTATTTCAGGCAAGCAACATGCCCGCTCGCAGCAGCACATATAAGAGGATTCCGGTAAATGAAAGGAGTAGAGATATTGGCTCCTGCGTGCAGGAGTACCTCAATGCATTCGATGCGCCCATGGGAGGCTGCGATACACAGCCATTCATCCAGCTGGGTGGTATCAGCCTCCTCCAGCATGAGTCGTAGACACGTTGCGTGACCACGTTCCAGAGCTATCCGGATGGGGGTGTCGCCTTTCTCTTCGTCCTCCTCGTCGTCTTCCTCTGCCTCCTGCCATAGAGGATCGGCTCCATTTTTCAGTAGAAATTGTACCGCTTCTTCGCGTCCATGGAAAGCGGCATAGTGCAGGGGTGTCCATCCGTGTACATTGGAATCGTCCACAGAATCGCCTGCTTTCAAAGCCTGCCGCATGAAATCAGTGCGGCCCTGGGCGGCGGCGACCATGAGGCAAGTTTCGCCCGATTCGTCATTGACTGTGAGTTCCTGAATAGCTGACAGCATCTGATTGCCGAGTCTGCGTCCGAATTGGGAAAGCTTTTCGAGCATGCCTTTTGACGGCAGGGGCGTGGCACCGTGTTCCATCAGGTATTTCACACAGGTAGTACGTCCTTCATGGGTGGCATGGTAAAGCGGAGTGTGACCCTGCGCATCGGTCTCGTTCACCGATGCACCGTGCTCCAGCAGCAGCTCCAGACAGTCAATCTGTCCGTAGAAAGCAGCCTGGCACAGCAGGGGCAATCCATCTTCGTTGCGGGCGGATGGTGCACCACCGTGGCGTAGCAGCATTTGCAGGCATTCGGCATGTCCTTCCTCCACGGCAATCTGCATGGCTTTGTTCAGCGCCGGTTCCGGCAGGTCGGGGGAGGTGTGGAGAATGAGCCTTAGGCATTCCACACGGCCCTCCTCAGCAGCGGCAGAAAGCGGTGTCTGCCCGATGATATTGGTGCAGTGTACATCTGCTCCGTTACGCAGGAGCTGCTGCACACAGTGGGTGTGATTTCCCTGTACGGCAAGGTGCAGGGGGGTGAAATGCTCTTCTTCTGTAGCTGCATTGACGGGTGCTCCGGCCTTAAGAAGGTGGTAAACGCATTCTGCATGCCCCGCACCGGCTGCATAGTGCAGTGCGGTCCATCCGTTTTCATCCCGGGTAAGGGGTGAGGCTCTATGTGTCAGAAACAACCGAAGGTTCTGCTGCTTACCTTCTGTTGCAGCGTAGATAAGGGCATCCTGGCCGGAATCATCACGTGCTGCCAGCAATTCGGGCTGCATGGGCAGGAGTTCTGCATGATTGTTGACTGCTGCCAGCATCAGTGCAGTGGTGCCATCGTGTGCAGCCAGTGCAGGATTCGCCCCCATCCGCAGAAGTTCTCTCATAACCTGCCTGGAGCCAGCACTTACTCTATCCGCTGCAATCATCAAAGCTGTCCAGCCATCCTCATCGCGTGCATTGATGTCGGCTCCGTCGCTCAGGGCTTCGTATACAGAGGGCAGATTATCATCATAGACCGCATCAAATAGCTTCTTCTTGAGTTTCTTCTGACCGGGGCGTTTCATGGCTTATGTCCTCATATTGTACAGGAGAGAACGAGCTAGTCAAGTGTAAGTGAAAAAAAATCAATGTGTAGCGATTGGTGCCGTCTGTTTGTGATAGTACAGGGGTAACTCTGTGCTTTGTCTGTGTATTATTTCCTTGAGTCAGCATGCATGGCGTGGTAGACTGTAGGGCATGAAAGCTCTTCTCATCAATGGTAGTCCGCATGCAAACGGCAACACATTCCAGGCTCTTTCCATGGTCGCTGAGGCCATGAATGCCGCAGGGGTGGAAACAGAGATTGTGCAGATTGGCACAGCGCCTGTGCAGGGGTGCATCGGCTGCCGCGCCTGCCTCAAGACCGGGCGCTGCGGCATGAACGATGAGCTATACAACCATATCTACAACCAGCTCGACGAGATTGGCGGCATTGTCATCGGCAGCCCCACTTACTTCGCCGGGCCGAATGGTGCTCTCTGCGCGCTGCTCGACCGCCTTTACTACTCTGCAGGTGCTAAGCTGGCCTACAAGCCGGGTGCCACCATTGCTGTGGCTCGCCGCGGGGGTGCCAGCACCACGCTCGACCGCCTCAATAAGTACATCACCTACAACAAGCAGCCGCTGGTGAGCTCCTTCTACTGGAACATGATTTACGGCATGCGCCCCGGTGAGGTGCAGCAGGATGCCGAGGGCGTGCAGACGCTCCGCCACCTGGGGCAGAATATGGCCTGGCTCATGCAGTGCATTGCCTCCGGCCCCGCCCACCCCGAGCTCGGTGAGGAACGAGCCTGGACGCACTTTATCCGCTGATTGTCGCTCATTTTTTTGGGGGGCGAGGTCGAAAATCAGTCGGGGCACGGGACTTCAGTCCCGAAAATATAAACGGGACTGAAGTCCCGTGCTCGAATAGAACCAGCCCCGCGGCCCGCTAAAACTCAAATTGTCGAGCAACGGATAGTTACGGAATAAAGCGCCGGAGTATTTTCCGGTCCGGCGAGGCCATGGGGATGCTCTCCAACCGCTCGAGGGGGATGAACTCCTCGCCATCACGGGCAGTGGTGCCTTCCGGCGCCTGATAGAGGTGACGCGTTACTTTGTAGCGCGTCACGCTGTATTTCTGGCTGCAGAGTTCCGGCAGACCGACCAGTTCGTCGGGGCTGCGGCGGGGGAGACGGTACATGCCCTCGTGCCGCTTTCCGTCAGCCTGTTTTTCGAGTAGCAGTCCGGCCTCGGTAAGCAGGAAGATATCGTGGTGCTCCACCGCGGTGATTTCCTTTTTGGGCATCTTGACAGGCAGCGTCTCGGGCTGGGTGGCGCGGCACCACTCCCGCACCGGGCAGAGCAGGCAATTCGGCGCGCTGCCGGTGCAGATGGTCTGCCCCAGCTCCATGAGGGCAGAGTTATATGCCCTCGGGTTGCTGCGGTGTACCATGTCAGCAGCCATTTTCCACTGCGCCTTGCGTCCTGCCGGGGAATCCACGGGGGTGGAGTCATTGCACAGGCGGGCAAAGACGCGGGATACATTCGCGTCCACCAGCGGGGCGGGGGTATTGTAGGCAAAGCTGAGTACGGCACCCACGGTGTAATCGCCGATGCCGGGCAGTGCGCGGATTTCGGCCTCTGTGTGAGGGAACACGCCCCCATGCTGCTGCACAATGGCGCGGGCGGCGGCCTGAAGCGCCCGCACGCGGCGGTAGTAGCCCAGCCCTTCCCAGGAGCGCAGGGCTTCTTCCTCGCTGGCGGCGGCCAGGTGAGCGGGGGTGGGGAACTGCTCCATCCAGCGTTCGTAGCGGCCAAGCACCGTGGGAATGGTGGTCTGCTGTAGCATGATTTCGCTCACCAGCACGGCCCACGGGTCGGTGGTGCGACGCCAGGGATAATCCCGCCCGTGAGCGGTGAACCAATCCACCAGAGCCTGTGCAATTTCCTGCGCGTGGGGGTGGCTCATTTGGTTTCGGTGGTGTAGATGGAGATATCTGCCTCGCGGGTGCCGAGCATCTTCTGGGCTCGCATGAGTGCCTTGCGGGTGGACATATTCGGGTTCTTAGGCTCAATGAGGAAGATGTTGCTTTCACCCTTCTCGCAGCCCTCCTGCAGCAAGGCGAGCACGCCGCTGCGCTGCAGGATGCGGAAGACATCGCGGCTGGCACCGGAAATGATGATGTGGCGCCCCTTCTCGCGGATGAAGCGGATGAGTTCCTCAAGCGCGCACACCGAGGTGGCGTCCAGGTTGCGGGCGTTGCGCATGCGCAGCACCACCACGGCCAGGCTGGGATCCTCGGCAATGCGGGCTACCTGGCGGCGGAACATATCGGCAGCGCCAAAGAAGATATCGCCCTCCACATGCACGATGGAAATCTGCGGCAGTCGGTTCTTGCTGTGGGCCAGTTCCATCAGCGTGCCTTCATCGTTGAAGGTGTATTCCACCAGCTCGGGACGGGCCGCCTTGCGCAGGAAGAGAGAAACGGAAATGACCACGCCCACGAAAATGGCAATGTGCAGCGGCAGCAGCAGGGCGGCCACGAAGGTGACGAAGAGAACCATGGCATCGCCCGGTGTGGAGCGGAAGCAGATGCGCAGCAGCTTCTTGTCGTACAGCGAGATCGCGTTGGCCAGCACCAGCGCGGCCAGCACGCTGTGCGGAATCTTGGAGATAAGCGGGAAGTTGGCCAGCACGAAGGTGATGCCCAGGCAGATAAGGCCGCAGTACACACCCGCAAAGCGCGTGGCGGCGCCGGCGGTGAAGTTGAGCATGGAGCGCGTGAGCGATGCAGAGCAGGGCAGCGAGGTGGTGAGGGCGGAGCCCATGTTGGCCATGCCTACGGCGAAGGTGTCCTGGTTGAGGTTGAGCGGCTCGCCGGTCTTGGCGCTCAGGGTCTTGCTCATCACCGTCTGCTCCAGCGTGGAGAGGAAGGCAATACCCACAATGACGGGGAAGAGTTCGTTGATGTAGTCCGGCAGTTCCCACACCGCGGGAGCGCGGCACACGAGGTCGCTCATGGTGAAATCCTTGAGCATACGCACCCCGGCAAAACTGCCGCCTGCCCAGGGCTGGCTGAGCACCCAGTTGATGGCGCTCATCACCACCAGAATCACGGCAAAGGTGGGCAGGCGCTTCAGGTATTTCTTGAGCGGGATGAAGAGGGCAAAGCTGAGCACGCCCAGCACAATGGGCTGCCACTGCACCATGTGCAGGTTGTTCAGGATGGCGCTCGTCATGGTGAAGAACGAGCTGCCGGCATCAACGTCATTGATGCCCAGCACGTAGCGGGTCTGCGAGGCGATGATGAGGGTGGCCGCACCCGTCACATAACCCACCAGCACGCTGCGGCTCACAAACTGCAGCATCTCAGTGGCCTTCACGAAAGCTCCGATAACGCAGAGCAGACCGGCCATGAACACGATGAGCGGCACAAAGATATGCGGCTGGCTTTGGATGCCTGGCGAGGAGGCCAGGAAGAAGCTGGCCAGCATGAAGGCCGTGGCATTGCTGGGGCCGCTGACGGTGAGGCTGCAGCGGGTGAAGAGGGGGGCTATGAAGGTGCCCACGGTGGCGGCCATGATGCCGTAGATACTGTCCAGCCCGGCCATGGCGGCAAAGGCCATGCCCTGCGGCAGGCCTACCAGCGCCACGTCCGTGGCGGCTTTCAGATCACGCCCCGCTTTTCCCAGAGTATACCCCTGCAGCGCGTGCCGTACGGGCAGAGGGTCAATCATTCCCTGAGCCAGAAATTGCTTCATGCCTTTCCAGCCCCAGCGTACTCTGTTAGCAAGCATCCCCATTTGTGTGTTATTCTACCAGAAATATGTGAATCTGCAAGCGGATTCTTGGTTAAAAATGGGGAGTTCATGGTACAATTTGCCGCAAGGGCAGATTTTTCTTTCCCTCGTGAATCTGCTGTGCTAGTATGAGGTCAGTATGGCAGAGAATGATTTAAGTATTGGTGTTGATATGGGGGGGACCTCTATCAAGTTCGCCGTGGTGCGTGGCACGGAGCTTATCGGCCGCGCCGAGCCTGTGCGCACTCAGGATTTTGTGTCTCCCGACGCTATTTTTGCCGAGGTGGGCAAGCGCCTCAAGGAGCTTATTGCCGAGTATCCCGAGGTGAAGGCTGTGGGCATGGGTATTCCCGGATTTGTGGACCATGACCGTGGTATTGCCGACTCCCTGACCAATGTGCCGGGCTGGTATGATGTGCCCGTGCGCGATATGCTGGAGGAAATGACCGGCTTGCCCGCTGCTGTGGACAACGACGCCAACTGCATGGCCTATGCCGAGTGGAAGCTGGGTGCGGGCAAGGGCATGAATGACCTGGTGTGCCTGACTCTGGGCACGGGCGTGGGCTCCGGCATTGTGGCCAATGGCCAGATGCTGCGCGGCTCGCTGGGTGCTGCCGGTGAGCTGGGCCACCTGAGCATCGATTACCAGGGCCGCAAGGGCTATTACCAGAACCACGGTGCTCTGGAAAACTACATCGGCCACCCCCGCATTCAGGAGGATGCCGCAGCTGCCTACGCTGCTGCCGGTCAGGAGAAGCCGCTGGAGGATTGCGCTCCGTATCCGCTGGAACTGGCTGCCAAGGCCGGCGACCCCGTGGCACTTGCCATGTGGGACGACATCGCCCGTAAGCTGGCCACGGGGCTGCTTTCCTGCCACTATATTCTGAATCCTGCTGCCTTCATCATCGGCGGCGGCGTGGCCAAGGCCGGTGATCTGCTGTTTGAGCCGCTGCACCGCTATCTGAAGGCTCAGACCTACGGCCCGCACTACGAGAAGCTCCGCATTCTGCCCGCCATGTTCAGCAACGAGGCCGGCATTATCGGCGCTGCCAAGATGGCGCTCGAAGAGGCTGAAGCCCGTGGTAAGGCATGAGCCGCGATGCTGCAGACAATTCGTCCAAGGGGGAGCTGAGACTCTGCTCCCGCCTTGGGCTCGAGGGTGAGGCCGCAGAGAACCTGCTGGCTGCTATGCGGGCGGGTGTGTCGTCCCGCAGTGCGGTGGTGCTCACCGCCCGCGCGCCGCAGGACTACGTGCCGCCGTTTCCCTGTTCGGAGCTTGCTGCTCCATGGCTGCCGCCGCGTGTCTTTGTGCCTGCAGAGGGGGCAAAGCCTACGCAGCACGAGGATTATGCCGCGGGTCTCTACTATTCGCTCGATCTGTCATCCTGCTGGGAATCTGCCTGCCTCGCGGTAGTGCCGCAGCCATCCAGCTCGCTGGATATGTGCGCCGCTCCCGGTGGCAAGACCATGCTCATGGCTGCCCGTTTCGGGGTGCCGAACCACACGTCCAACGAGGTACACCCCGGCCGCCGCGGTATCCTGCGCCAGAATCTGGAGCAGTGCGGCATGCCTGAAGTGAGGGTGACGGGAAACCGCCCCGACCAGTGGGCACGCAGCGGCGAGACTTTCGACCTGCTGCTGGTGGATGCCCCCTGCAGCGGCCAGTCCCTGCTGTGCAAGGGAATCAAGAATCCCGGTTGCCTGAGCTCCTCAATGGTGAATGGCAATGCCAAGCGGCAGAAGGGAATCATGCTCTCCGCCGTGCAGTGCGTGAACCCGGGTGGCCATATCGTATACACTACCTGCACCTATGACCCCGAGGAGAATGAAAAGGTGATGGCCTACATCCTCAAGCGTGTGCCGGGATGGTCTGCGGTGGAGGTTCCGGGGCTGGAGCCGTTCCGTTCCTCGTTGGCCGATTTCCCTGCATACCGCCTGCTGCCCGGGCATGGATTCGGGGCAGGGGGCTTCTGTTGCCTTCTCCGCAAGGAAAATTAAACAAATTATTCAACGAAGTGCGCTTCATTTGTATCAAATAAAACAGATAGACCAGTTATGAAAAAAGCCTTTTTCCTCATGATGGCAGCCCTGCTGCCCGCCGTTGTAGCCTCCCCCCTGCCGCAGAAAGCTGATTTGCTCGCATCCAACACGGTGACCGCGCAGTTCCTCGGCATGCAGGAGCGCCCCTGCTATTTCCGCACGGCTCTCTGCCCCGACCGCTGCGACCACGCCGCCAAGGTGGCTCAGTTCCGCGTGCTGACCAATGAAGCCTACGAGAAGCCCGGCAAGTATGGAGACGACAAGGCCGCTGCCGGCAACATGCTCCTGGTTGATGCCCGCACCGATGTGCCCGGCCAGCCCGATGGCATGCTGCAGAAGCTCGCCGACCTCAAGCCCGGCCAGGTTGTGCGCCTGACCCAGAAGCACTACTATGCCGACCTCGGCAATGTGCTGACCCCCATCCGCCCCGTGACGGAGCTGGAGGTGCTCAAGGGTGGCGCCTGCGAGGAGATTCCCTCTGTGCCGCAGGATCCCGCCAACCATGACAACGAGGTGATGCCCATCAATCTCCGCATGCGCCGTTAAGATTCCGGCAAAATCCCTTAACCAATGAAGCCCGCTTACCGGCGGGCTTCTTCATTTACCAGGGCAGGGTGATGTAGCCGAGCAGTCGCAGCAGCCACAAATCGAGCGCTGCCAGTACCAGCACATGCCAGGCGATGACTCCGCCCACACTCACCAGCTGGCGGGGCTTGTTTTCCACGCTGCCACGCCCCTGCACAACCTTCTGGTTCTGCTGGGCGAAAATGATATCTTCATTTGGTGCAAGTTCTTCTCGCATGTCGGCATCAGCAATGTAGCATAAAACTCAGCCCTGTGCAATGATAATCAGCCTTTGATGTCAGGCTCTCACTCAATCGGTTCAAACTCCTTCTTCAGAATGGGGCGAATATCTTCCACTCTCAGCTCCTCGATTTTGGCTATCAGCATTGCTGTCCAGGAGGCGTATGGATCACCATCCGGGTAATACTTGTTCAGGTAAGAGTGAATTTCCTGAATGACCATGGCGTTGAGCTTTGTCTGGAGCTTGAAGAGGAACCAGTTGATTTTGTGTGCACCATCAGGGTCGTTTCGGAGTCGCTCATACTCTTCATCGTACTTCCTGTTCATCTCCTGCTGAGCAGAAAGTATCTTTTGCAGGAATGCTTCTTCTCTTGGCGGTAATTCTTCTTTGTTGTACCGGATGAAGTCGCAGGTCTCTCTATCGTAGTGTACCAATTGGATAGGGTGAAGAGGGGCTCCGACAGGCAAGCCGTAGTAAGGTGAACTGGTGTCCATGACCAGAGGCTTGCGGGGAGGCTTCTGCTCCGTCTGTATGCTGCTCTTGGGAGGGATGCTTGTCGTCCGTTCTGCCCGGCGTATCCAGGCAAAGATAATAACGCAGAGCTTAATGAAAATCAGAGTATAGAGAAGGATCCGTTTATACCGTCTGGTATCCAGCGCCTTTATCCAGGCGGCAGCGTTTCTGAACCGTCCGGCAGGGTTCTGATGGGTTGCGGTTTTCAGCGATTTGGCAACAAGGTAGGGAAGTCTTGTTCCTGATTCTTCGGCCACCCGCAGAAAGGAACGCCCCAGAGAATAGATGTCAGTACGTGCGTCCGGGAGTTGTTCCGGCATGAATTGCTCCGGTGCGGCAAAGGCAGGTGTGCCTACTAAGGTAAGCGTATGGGTGGGGGTGCCCAGGAGCGCTGCGCCGAAATCTATAATCACGCCGCTGTCATTATTCTGGATAATGAGATTTTCCGGCTTGATATCGCGGTGAGTCACTCCGGCAGAGTGCATGTATTCCAGCGCTTCCAGTATGCTGAGCAGCGCTTTTCTGATTCTGGTCCTGGACGGTTTCCCGGCAAGCCATGCGCGGAGATTGATGCCCTCCACATAATCCATGACCAGAAAGGCTGTCCCGCATGCGGCAAACAGTTCGTGTATGGGGACGATGCCTGCGTGGCGGAGGCCTGCCAGAATACGGGCTTCCCGGCAGAAGGATTGGAGTGAGCGTTCGTACGCGATGTCATCTGTCGGTGTTACTTCCGCCGTACCGGGAAGCCGGCGGCACAGTCCCAGGGGAAAATGTTCCTTGAGAACCACTTCGCGTTCCAGCTGAAGGTCGATAGCCTTATAGCTGATGCCGCAACCACCTTGTCCCAGAACACCCGTAATCTCATATTTCTCCAGTCGGGTACCCGAGGGGAGATTAACAATGGTGCTTTCGTTGCTCATAGGGGAAGTGGCAGATTACTGCTGCGGGGGGAGTATGACCTCCCGTGTTCGCATGGGGGCGTGTTCCTTGACCAGGCCGGCAATGGCTCTGGCTACCAGTGCTTCTGCGGTCAGACCTTCAGCCTGTGCTCTTACATTGAGCTTTTCATATAAATCCGGAGCCAGGTGTACGGTCAGGGCCATGCTCGCATTTACTGTGACGCCCGGTACGTCCTGGAGCGAATCATCAGTGGCAGCAGCGGTAGGCAGCTGTACCATGATTCTTTCAATAAGCTGCTGTTTGAGCGGGGGTATGTTTTTCTGGCTCATCCAGTTGCGTACCGTTATTTCCGATACGCCGCAACGCTCGGCTATCCAGCGGTAATCCAGCCGGTGGCTTTTGAGCCATTGCTTGACTATGCTTTTGAACTCCATCTGTTCGCTCGCGTTTGACATCGCCCTCAGCTTATCAGATTATGCGCTGATGTCAAGGAATAGCACACCTGCCTGACGCATTCGCCAGTTCTTCTATCTGATGCGCTAGCAGTTGTTCTGGTGTGCATCCCCGTAGCAGGGCCTGCCTCGAGAGTTCCCGGTAAATCTCCAGACTCAGAGTCAGCTTGAGTTGTTTGGATGTCTCTTCCGGAGATGTTTCTGTATCATGAGTCCGCTTCTCCTGATTCTTTCTGGTCGTAGTGGTCATAACTCCGTTGTCTGTTACGTGTGCATTGTTTTTCATGACGTTTTACCTGTTCCTGTCCGCTGGGATTCTATCATTGCTTTATGGATTTGTAAATTATCTTTTTGAGATTTTATTGTTGACAATATCTCAAACGGAGATATTATATCTATGTAAACTTTAACTCTACTCCGATTATGTATTGTTCAAAATGTGGAAAGGAAATAGCCGATGGTATCCCGTATTGTCATCATTGCGGAAATAAGATTTCTCAAAACACCCATATAGGCACGCCGCAGCCTAAGAAAGGCGGGTGTGGCCGGAAAATAGGAACTGCAGTAGTTGTTCTTATCATGTTCAGCGCGTTTGTGAATATTGTGCGAATGGCAAGTGAGAAGTCGGACGCCTCGGGCACACAGCCAGCCGCGTCAACTTCTGATACACTGGCAAAGGAAGAACCCAAAACTAAAACGGTTGAAGTGAAGCGGGCTCCGATATCGGAATATGCCATCTATAAATATCCCGAGACCGCTGCAGAACTGAAGAAGAAGGGTTTTCCGAAAATGCTCAAGAAGTATGGCGTGGAGGGAATCAAGAAAATCAACCGGCTTATGCCCAGCGTTGCAGAAAAGGCTGCGACAAATGCCTCGATGGATAGAATAATTCGTGTTGATGTTTCTGACAACAGGAGCACTAAAGAAAAACTGGTGTTTTACGCTGATGCAGAAAATAACAACCGGATTTATATCACAGAACAGGAGCTGAGCTCAGATGCACCTGTGCGTAGCAATCAGGAAATTCTCCAGGTTCTGCTTCCCTTGCATGAGCAGATGTGCGAAGCCATTATCAAGAAGCAGCTTACGTATCCATCCACTTATGATAAGCATATTTTTGATTCGGCCTCGGAAACGCAGGATTATACGAATGTTATCAGAATTGCCTTTTCTGCGAAAAACGCATACAACCTGGAAATAGACTATGTGGCACTATTCAGGGTTAATGCTCAGAGTGAGGTGGTGTATCAGGACATCCGAGAAAAACAATAAACTGCACGAAAAACCATGTTTTTTGGTAAGAAAGAGTTCTGCCCATTATGCCAGAAGAAGATTGGTCTTCTGAAAAACAGAACAAGCGATGGCGTGGCGATTTGTATGAATTGCAGCATGTATCTGGATGTCGATTTAGAGCTTATCAAGCTGAGGCCTTTGTCCGATGTGGCGGCCCGCGCTGCCCAGCGGGCTCGCAATAAGGAACTGTTTGACGCTTTCCATGTAAGCCGCGAAGTAAGGGCTGCCAGCATGTATTTCAGGGAAGACGAGAAGCAGGAATTGTGGTATGTCTCGCGGGAGAAAAAGCCGGTAAACCCTACTTTATATCGTTACGATGAAATTGTCTCCTTCGAATTAAAGGAAAATGGTAATGCCATTACGAGTGGTGGTCTCGGACGCGCTGTAGTGGGTGGTGTATTGTTCGGTGGCGCCGGCGCTGTAGTTGGCGCTGTCACCGGCGGGAAGACAACCAAACAGCAACTTACGTCCATAGATATTTCAATCTCTCTTTCAAACTCGTGGCGTAACCTGATTGAGGTGAATTTCTTGCGGAATGGCGAAACATGCAAGAGCGGAGGTTTCTTTCATGGTGTGCATATGCAGGAAGCAAAAGCACTGATGGCATTTCTTTCGTCCATGACCGGAAGGGTCAAGAAGTCTCAGCCTGTCACGCCTCCAGCAGCAGTATCTGCTGCCGATGAATTAATAAAATTCAAGGAGCTTCTGGATAAGGGGATTATCACGGAAGACGAGTTCCAGAAGAAAAAGAAGGAGTTGCTGGGCCTGTGACGTGTACTGTGCTCAGTAACGACTGAAGAATACGGGAAAAATCCCTTCGTGAAGCAGCAGGGCGGGTAGTGCAGAGTGCGCTGCCCGCCCTCTGAGTAGGAGCCCGACCGGGGGCTGAAGCAGCTTATGGCGAAAATTCTCACCCTTACCACTAAAATTCGTGTTGCAAGTTTGCGTGGGATGTGGTATTTTACAGGCACCATGATTACAGGTACTACTCACAAGAAGGCTGCTGAGTGGGTCGAACAGATTCGCCAGCTCTGCAAACCCGATTCCGTCTACTGGTGCGACGGTTCCGAGGAAGAGAACACCAAGCTTTGCGACATGCTCGTGGAGAAGGGCACCTACATCCGCCTGAATCCCGAGAAGCGCCCCGGCTGCTTCCTGGCTCGTTCTACTCCTTCTGACGTGGCTCGCGTAGAGGAACGCACATTCATCTGCTCCGAGAAGGAAGAGGACGCCGGTCCTACCAACAACTGGAAGTCCCCGGCTGAGATGCGCGCCATTCTCAACCCCTATCTCGATGGTTCCATGAAGGGCCGTACCATGTACGTGATTCCTTTCTGCATGGGCCCGCTTGATTCTCCCCTTGCCAAGATCGGTATCGAAATCACTGACTCCGCTTACGTGGTCACCAACATGCGCATCATGACCATCATGGGCGAGAAGGTGCTCAAGCGTCTCGAGGACGAAGTGAACGGCGGTGGCAACCCCAAGCGTGACGGCTACGGCGACTTTGTGCCCTGCCTGCACACCGTGGGTGCTCCCCTTGAGCCCGGTCAGGAAGACGTGACCTGGCCCTGCAACAACGAAGAGAAGTACATCTGCCACTTCCCCGAGACCGGCGAGATCATCTCCTACGGTTCCGGTTACGGTGGTAACGCTCTGCTCGGCAAGAAGTGCCTTGCCCTCCGTATCGCCACTGGCATCGCCCAGAAGAACGGCTGGATGGCTGAGCACATGCTCATCCTCGGCATCACCGATCCCCAGGGCCGCAAGTCCTATGTGACCGGCGCATTCCCCTCCGCCTGCGGTAAGACCAACCTGGCCATGGTTGTGCCCCCGCCCGCACTGGCTGCCAAGGGCTGGAAGACCAGCATCATCGGCGACGACATCGCCTGGATCTGGCCCCACGAGGACGGCACCTTCCACGCCATCAACCCCGAGAACGGTTACTTCGGTGTGGCTCCCGGTACTTCCTACAAGTCCAACCCCATCGCCATGGACACCATCAAGGAGAACATCATCTTCACCAACGTGGGTCTGACCGACGATGGTGACGTATGGTGGGAAGGCATGGACGGCGAGGCTCCCGCTCACGCCATCGACTGGCAGGGTAACGACTGGACGCCCGACTGCGGCCGCAAGTGCGCTCACCCCAACAGCCGCTTCACCGCTCCCGCTTCCCAGTGCCCCACGCTCGATCCCGAGTACTACAACCCCGAGGGTGTGTCCATCAGCGCATTCCTCTTCGGTGGCCGCCGCGCTACCACCATGCCGCTCGTATTCCAGTCCAAGGATTGGAACCACGGCGTGTACGTGGGTGCTACCATGGGCTCCGAGATGACCGCCGCTGCCTTCGGCCAGATTGGCCAGGTGCGTCGCGACCCGATGGCCATGAAGCCCTTCATCGGCTACAACGTTGGTGACTACTGGCAGCACTGGCTGGACATGGGCACCAAGACCTGCGCTTGCAAGCTGCCCAAGATCTTCAACGTGAACTGGTTCCGCAAGGATGCTGAGGGTAACTTCGTATGGCCGGGCTTCGGCGACAACATGCGCGTGCTCGACTGGGTGCTCCGTCGCTGCCGCGGCGAGGTTGACGGTGTGGAGACCCCCCTGGGTATCTCCCCCGCCTACTCCGAGCTCGACACCGAAGGCCTCAAGGACTACGACGAAGCCGCTTTCAACACCAACATGGCTCTCTCCGCTTCCGAGTGGAAGGCTGAGCTCGAGTCTCAGACCGAGCTGTTCGCCATGGTGGGTGACAAGCTGCCCGCCGAGCTCGAGGCCCAGCGCCAGGCTATGCTTGCCAAGTTCTAAAGCAAGCATCTGCTAAAGAGCAAATCCCTTTTCCGCCGCTCTTCCCCCCCACGGAGGAGCGGCGGAAATCTTTTTGCGAGGATGAGCCGCTGGTGACACGGGATATGGCGAATGCAGAATGCCTGGTCAGCGTGTATTTCATTACGCTGCCTTCATTATTCTGCCTTCTGCCTTCATTTAGTCTTTCCCTGCAGGGGGATTTTTGCTAGAATCTCCGTGTTATGATGCTTGAATTCTACAAGATGACCGGTGCAGAGCATGACTTTGTGATGGTGGATAACCGCGAGCTCGAGCTCAGCAGCGCGCTGACGGCGGGCAATATCAAGGATATCTGCAATCGCCGTTTCGGCATTGGTGCCGATGGTGTCATCGTTGTAGAACCCACCCAGGCAAAGCGCCTGGTGCGCATGCGCTACTTCAATGCCGACGGCGCCGAGACAGCCGCCTGTGCCGATGGCGCCCGCTGCTTTGTGGCTTATGTGGATTTCCTGCTGGATGGCAGCGCTAAGAAAATCCGTTTCGAGACGCCCGCCGGCGTGGCTACCGGCACGGTGAACGACGATGACAGCGTGACGGTGGATGGCGGCAAGCCCGGCCCGGCGCTCATCGTGTTCCGCGGCGAGGTGATTATCTGCGAGGCGTGATACCAGCACAGGCATGATTCCCGCGCCGATACATCCTCTTGATACCAAGGGCCGTCCCATCATCCTTGTCGGGTTGATGGGCTGCGGCAAGACCACCGTGGGCAAGGCGCTCAGCAAGCGCACCGGCATGCCCCTGCTGGATACCGATGCCATCATCGAGGAGCAGATAGGCAAGCCTATCTCCGAGATTTTCGCCAACGAGGGCGAGGCGCATTTCCGCGCGCTGGAAACCGCACTCCTGCGCTACCTGTTGTACAACCCGACACCCACACCTTCCATCATCTCCACGGGTGGTGGCATTGTGGTGCGCCCTGAGAACCGCGAGCTGCTGCGCATGCTGGGCTTCACCGTGTGGCTGAATGTCTCCATCAATGCGCTGCTCACCCGCACCGCCAGAAGCACCACCCGCCCGCTGCTCATGAACACCGACCGCCGCGCCGTGTTCACCCGCCTCGATAGCGAGCGCCGGGCGTTCTACAAGGAAGCCGCCCACTTCTGGCTCGATGCGTCGCGCCTGGATGTGAACAGCGTAGCCGTCCGCGTGTGCGAGGAGGCAGAGAAGTTCTTTGCTGCTTTTTGAGCTGCAATCTCTGAGCCTGTCGCAGACAGGCGAAGTTTCACAGCCATTGTCACTTGTGGCAATGGCTCTATAACACTAGAAGTGAATAAGTTTCCGCTGCTATTGCAGCGATGATAGATACGATTGCTTATTCCTCGCCTGAGGGCTCGTCAGTGAAATCGGTAGTCTTACGACTACCGGTTAAACTTCGCTGCCGCTCATCTAAATCCTGCCCCTGGTGAGGGGGCTCGGCGAAACTTCGCAGCGATGCTGCTCAGAGAGACACATCCCAACCTATCATGGCAGGCACAGCCTGCGGAATTTTACACATCAAAAATTAAAAATCGAAAATTCAAATTTTTACACCCTCTGTCATTAGTTGCTTGACGCGAAAGCAGGTTTTGTGGTAGGATTAGCTCATAGAATCACGTCATTTTTTTATAAGATTATGAAACCCGCAACATTCAACTGCACCGTACTGCGCGACGGCCACCAGTCTCTGGCCGCCACCCGCATGTCCACCGAGCAGATGCTCGAAATTGCACCCATCCTTGATACCATGGGCTTCTCCGCCCTGGAAACCTGGGGTGGTGCTTCCATCGACTCCGGTCTCCGCTTCCTCGGCGAGCACCCGTTCGACCGTCTGGACACCCTCAAGAAGCTGGCTCCCAAGACCCCGCACATGATGCTGCTGCGCGGCCAGAACCTCGTGGGCTACACCCACTACGCCGATGACGTGGTGGAGGCCTTCGTGAAGCTCAGCGTGAAGCACGGCATGAACATCTTCCGTATCTTCGACTGCCTGAACGACCCGCAGAACATGCGTACCTCCATCAAGGCAGCCAAGGAAGCCGGTGGCCAGGCCCACGGCACCATCTGCTACACCACTTCCCCCGTGCACAACCTTGAGTACTTCGCCAACCTGGCCAAGGAAATCGCCGACATGGGTGCCGACGCCATCGTCATCAAGGACATGGCCGGTCTTATCCCCCCCGCAGAGACTGCCGCTCTGACCGAGGCTATCAAGAAGGCCTGCAACCTTCCCGTGTGGATTCACACCCACGAGACCGCCGGTCTCGGCGCCGCCACCTACGTGGCCGGTATCAACGCCGGTGCCGACGCTGTGGACGTGTCCATCGCACCCTTTGCCAACGGTACGGGCCAGCCCGACTGCATGCGCATGCTCGCCCTCATGAACGGCTACGAGCGCGCTCCTAAGCTGGAGGACGAAGAGGACTTCAAGAAGAAGCTCTCCGAAATCTCTGCCATGCTGCAGCCGGTGTACGACAGCCTTTCCCGCTTCACCAGCCACGCCAACGAAATCGTGAACAGCGATACGCTGCGCTACCAGGTGCCCGGCGGCATGCTTTCCAACTTCCGCAGCCAGCTGAAGGAAATGAACATGACCGACAAGTTCGAGGAAGTGTTCGCCGAAATCCCCGTGGTCCGCAAGGCCCTCGGCTGGATCCCGCTGGTAACCCCCACCTCCCAGATCGTGGGTGTGCAGGCCATGATGAACGTGAAGTTCGGCCGCTGGAAGAACATCACCCCGCAGTGCGCCGACGTGGCACTGGGCTACTATGGCCGCACTCCCGCCCCCGTGGACCCCGAGCTCCAGGAGCTGTGCGCCAAGAAGATGGGCAAGGAGCCCATCACCTGCCGCCCCGCCGACCTCATCAAGCCCGGCATGCAGGACCTGCGCGACAAGCTCGCCGCCAAGGGCCTGCCTGTGACCGACGAGAACTGCGTCATCTACTGCATGTTCCCGCAGCAGCTTGAGGACTACTATGCCGGCAAGAAGCCCGAGCCGCCCACCACTCCCAAGCAGGAGAACTTCGGCGCTCCCGCCGCCCTCTCCACCGTGGGTGTGGCTGCCGCTATCTCCGGCCGCAACATGAAGCTCAACATCATGGGCCGCGAGTACGACGTGACCATCGAGGAGAAGTAAAGATACCCCTCCGGTACATGCCTTAACTTTCAACGCTGCGATTCCCCCGCGGAATCGCAGCGTTTCCCTTAAACCACCATATATCCGATTTATGAGACTTTTTGCCACGCTTGCCGCTGCCTTCGCCCTGTGCTGCCCCGCAGCCCTGGCCATTCATACCCCTGTTGATGCGCCCTTTGCCACCCCCGCAGAGGAAGCCACGGCCTACATCGATGCCTGCGAGGCCGCCTTCAACGAGCTGCTGACCACCTACGAGGGGATCGTTGATACCACCACCGCCAACGCCGCCGTGGAGAAGCTCCCCTCGCTGCATGTCAACCTGCAGACTGCCGTGGACAAGGTGAACTCCATCGGCGAGGCCGATGAAGCCACCCAGCGCCTCTTCATGACCCGCGTCATGCCCATGCTCTTCATTGCCGGCGCCCGCACCACCGCCGCCTTCGAGCGAATCAAGGAAAATAACTACTACGACAGCGAAGACCTCCGCTCCTTTATGGAGAAGATTCTCCCGCAGTAAAGGGGGGATAGTGCTTTTTTCCATTCGAGGCACGGGACTTCAGTCCCGAAAATATGAAGTCCCGCGCTCCGAATTGATAAACTGCCGCGTGTATTTGCGCGGTTTTTGAAATTTGTTCCATCTGTAACTACTTAAAAGAAGCCAAGTTGCGAGCTGCGCGGAAAAATCCGCAGTGGCGCTGCGGATTTTTCCGCTATATCACTGCGGATTTTTCCTATTTTGCACTGCTGAAAACGAACGAAATCGCCGCGGGGCGGCGACGAAATCCGGACCGCAGGCCCGGACGAAATCACTTTGTGATGATATCCTGACCTGCGGTCAGGTCCTTAATGGACAAGAAGCTCGCGGGCGTGGGCTTCGGCGGTGGGGCCGGAGGTGCCGAGCATACGGACGAGTTCGGCGATGCGGGCGTCGGCATCGACCTCTTCGAGCCGGGAGACGGTGCGGCCTTCGGTGGTCTGGCCTTTGGAGATGAGGTAGTGGTGGTCGGCCAGAGCGGCAACCTGCGGGAAGTGGGTGATGGCGATAACCTGGTGGTCGCGGCCGAGTTCGCGCATCTTCATGCCCACGGCGCGGGCGATTTCACCGCCCACGTTGGCATCAATCTCATCGAAGATGAGCAGGGGGGTATCATCCTGGCGGGCAAGGGCGCTCTTCAGCGCGAGCATCACGCGGGCGAGCTCGCCGCTGGAGGCGATGAGGCGCAGCGCTTTCTGCGGCTCGCCCGGGTTGGGGCCGAAGAGGAAGTCCACCTCCTCCATGCCCTGGGGGCCGGGCTCGGGCAGGGGGGTGAGCTGCGCCGTGAAGAGCGACTGGCGGAAGCCCAGGTGGCGGGCGTGGGTGAGGAAATCGGCCTCCAGCTGCGGGGCAGCTGCGGTGCGGGTGGCGCTGAGTTCCTGCCCGGCCTGCAGCACGGTGGCGCGGCAGCGCTCTTCCTCTGCCTGGAGTTCTTCGAGCCGCTGCTCGCGGTTGCCGATGGCATCGAGCTTGGCGCGGCAGGCGTCGAGATGCTCGGCGATGCTCTGGAAATCGGCGCCGTATTTGCGCTTCAGGTTATCGAGCAGGGCGATGCGGTTCTCGAGCTCGGCAAGCTCGGCGGGGTCGCACTCGAGGGTTTCCACGTAGTCCTGCAGGTTGGCGGCAAGGTCTTCCGCGGTGTCGATGAGGGATTCGAGGGATTCCAGCCAGGGGGAGCAGGAGGAATCGAGGCGCTCGAGCTCGCGGCCGCTGCGCACGAGCTGGTGCAGGGTGGAGAGCAGGGAGGCCTCCTCGCCATCCACCAGGTGGGCCATGGGCAGGGCGGTATCGCGCAGGCGGTTGGCGTTGCGCGCGCGCTGCCAGCGGGCCTCAAGCCCCTCCACCTCATCGGCGGTGAAGGCGGCGCTTTCAATCTCCTCTACCTGGTGGCGGAGGAAGTCGAGCTCGCGCTCATTGGCCATTTCGCTTTCCTGCAGGGTGCGGTAGGCGTGGCGGGCGTCGAGCCAGGCGCGGTAGGCAGCCTGGTAGGCGGCAAGGGCGGGGGCGTTTTCCGCAAAGGCATCGAGCAGGCAGAGCTGGCGCTCCTGCGAGGTGAGGGAGCGGTGCTCCTCCGGGTGGTGCATATCGACCAGGCCGGAGCCGATGCGCTTGAGCAGCTGCAGGGTGACCGGGCTGCTGTTGATGAACTGGCGGTTGCCCGTGGCGGTGACCACGCGGCGGATGATGAGCAGGCCGTCCTCGCAGGGGGGCACGCCGGCTTCCTCGAGCAGGGTGTTCAGGGCGGCGGTGTCGCCCAGCTGGAACATGGCCTCCACGCTGCACTGCGTCTCACCGCTGCGGATGAGGCTCTTGTCTGCCCTCTCGCCCAAGGCCAGGGAAATGCCGCCCATGATCACGGATTTTCCGGCGCCGGTTTCGCCGGTGATGCCCAGGAAACCCGCGTGGGGTTCCCAGGTGAGTTCGTCTACCAGGGCCAGATTCCGTATCTTGAGCAGGGAAAGCATAATTTGTCTTTGCGTTCTGCGGCAGATTATGCCATAATGCGCCCGGAAATCAAAACTAAAAACGGATGCTGAACGTACTTTTCCTTGGCAGCGGCACCTCCACGGGGGTGCCTGTGATTGGTTGCTCGTGTGAGGTGTGCCGCTCTGCAGATGCGCGCAACAAGCGCTGGCGCTCCTCGCTGCTGGTGAAATCTGCCACCACTACGCTGCTTGTGGATTCCTGCCCCGACCTGCGTGCGCAGGCCCTGCTGCACGGCATTACCGCGATAGATGCTGTGGTGTACACCCACGAGCATCTGGACCACACCACGGGTTTTGATGAAATGCGCGCCTTCTGCTGGCGCCGCGAGGACCGCCTTCCGCTGTATGCAGGCAGCCGCTGCCTGGCGCACCTGAAGCGCATGTTCGGCTGGGCTTTTGATGAGAAGAACACCTACCAGGGCTATATACGCCCCGCCGCGCACGACCATGCGGGCGAACCCTTCACAGTGGGTGATATCGAGGTGACCCCCGTGCGGGTGGTTCACGCCACGGTGGAGACCTATGGCTATGTGTTCCGCAGCGGCGGGGTGAGTTTCGGCTATGTGCCGGATATCCAGGAGCTGCCGGAGGAATCTGTACCGCTGCTCAGCGGACTGGATGCCCTGGCCATGGACGGCCTGCGCTTCCGTCCGCACCGCACCCATTTCTGCGTGGATGATACCGTGGCGGTCATGCAGCGCCTGCAGCCCCGCCGGGGCTATGTGACCCACATGGGGCACGATGTGGAATACCACGCGCTCTGCCGCTACCTGCCGGAGTTCATGAGCCCCGCGTACGATGGGCTGGAAATCACACTCACGGAGGAGTGAATAATGATTAGTGAATAGTGAATAGTGAATAGTGATTAATCTGGATATAGGCGGGGCGGTTCGCCCGCGGGAATAATCGCTTTCATGCGGGAGGTAGGCTCGATAAATCGGGAATTGGCGAGCCGACGGCGAGCGGAATTTGGAGTCCCGAAGGGACGGCAGAGAGCAGGCAGGGGTAAGCCCGCGTAGCGGGCGCAGCCCCTGCTGACAAACAAAAGATAACGGAGCCCCGACGAAAGGAGTGGGCGGCAGCCTGCCACGGCGTAGGGCGTAAGCCCGGAGACGGGAGGGTTCAGCATCAATGTATAACCGCGGTCTCTACCACCCACTCACTCCGTTCGGGGTTCAGATTATTTTTATGGTTAGCAGGGGCTCCGTCGATTCGCAACTCCACCCCTGCCTTCCCTCTTACGTCCCTGACGGGACTCAAGTTCCGCGGTCGTGCCGACCGCAAACTGCACGTCAAACTCGGATTTGTCGCTGGGTAGTGGACGGCTTATCGTTCTGCCCGGAGCAGTGTGCCTTGCGGCGGGCTTTTGATGACAAACGGGGCAGGGTGTGCTTGAATGCTCACCGGCAAGAGCATGCGGCCGCCCTCAATTCTGCACCACCTGCAGAACGGCGGTGCCACCTGCCGCGCGGCCCCGACCCCGCCCCCTGCGGGTAATCGCCAGCAGCCGATTTGCCATGTTTAAACCAACTGACCTGATAAAACGACTATGGCTGATATTGAAAACAACTACCAGATTAAGTATTCCGAGAAGTGGGGCTCCTACCTCCAGCAGGAAATCTCGCGCCTCGATAAGTATGTGACGGTGGAATCCGGGCTGAGCGGCAAGATGGCGGTCTTCGACCAGTACGGGCTGCTGAGCTTCACCGAGAAAACCACCCGCATGCAGAGCACCGTGCCGGACGAGGCTCCCACCTTCCGCCGAGTGATGCACCCTAAGATCTTCACCAAGGCCGTGGGCTTCGATGAGTTCGATGCCAAGAAACTGGCCAATATCGACGTGCCGGTGAGCAAGACGATTGAGAGCTTGCGCGCTGCCGCCGGCCGCTGCATGGACAAGGTGATGATTGATGCCTTCCTGGGCACCAACTACATCGGCGAGAACGGCACGGGCACGGTGGAGCTTTCTGCCGAGCAGACGGTAGAGGAGGATTTTGTGGAGAGCGGCAGCGCGGTGGAGAGCAACCTGACCGTGGGCAAGCTGCGCCGCGCCCTCACCATGCTGCAGAAGAACGAGGCCTGGAGCGATGAGCGCCGCGCCTATGGCGATGAACTGGTGCTGGCCTGCTCCAGCAGCCAGATTAACGCCCTGCTGCAGCAACAGGAAGTCTCCAGCTTCGACTACAACGCCGTGCGCGCCCTGGCAGAGGGTCGCCTCGATTCCTTCATGGGCTTCCGTATCATCCGCACCGAGCAGCTGCCGGTGGATGCCGCGGGGGTGCGCTCATGCCTGGCCTGGGTGAAGAGCCGTGCCCAGTTTGGTATCTGGGACGATTTCAAGGTAAAACTCTCCGTGCGCGATGACCTGGACGAAACCCTCCAGATCCGCGCCAAGTTTGCCTGCGGCGCTACACGCCTGCAGGAGGAAGGATTTGTTAAGATTCTCTGCGCCGAATAAGCGCAGCATTGGTAGAAAGGGAGAGAAAAGTATCCCCCGGTGGAGAATTTCCACCGGGGGATTTCTCCCTTCCTCCCCGTCCACATCAGCGGATTTCGTCCTGCCGCAGGCAGGATATCGCCGCCCGCTCCCGCGGGCGATTTCGTCCCGCAAGGGATTTCGTTTATAAAGCCACGGCTCTGGTTCTATCCGAAGCACGGGACTTTAGTCCCGTTTACGTTTTCGGGACTAAAGTCCCGTGCCCCGACAGATGTGCAGCTCGCCAAATTCCAAGTTCGTAAGCAGAATCTTTCATAACACTCCATCCCTAGACAAAACAACCGGCGACATACAAGCCCACGGAGTGGGCGAAAGAAAGCAGGCAGGGGTAAGCCCGCGATAGCGGCCGACCTGTGAGGGCGTAGCAAGCGAGCGTAGCGAAGACGCGAAGCCCCAAGCCCCTGCTTGCATACCAAAAAATATAACCGAGCCCCGTTCAGGGGCGGCAGCCTGCCACGGCGTAGGGCGTAAGCCCGGAGACGGGAGGCCTCGGCTATAATATGTAGCATGCGCCTCTGCCACCCTCTCCGCTATGCTCCGGGGTTCTGATTTTATTATTGAGTTAGGGGGGATTCTGTCGCTTGCGCGACTCCATCCCTGCCTGAGCTCTACCGCCCTCCGGGCTCAAAGTTCCGCAGGCTACGCCTGCTCGATAAATCCCAAGTTATCAACTGCAAAGTTTAACAGAGCCTTTTCAAAAACGCCACCGCCCCACGCAAAGCTCGCATTTCACCCACCCACCATGGCAACCGGCGACACACAAGCCCACGGAGTGGGCTATGATATGCCTTTCCCTTCCTCCCCATCACCGTCCACCGTCTGCATCAGCGGATTTTGTCCCGCAAGGGATTTCGTTTATAAAGCCACGGCGCTGGTTCTATCCGAAGCACGGGACTTTAGTCCCGTTTACGTTTTCGGGACTAAAGTCCCGTGCCCCGACAGATGTGTACCTCGCCAAATTCCAAGTTCGTAAGCAGAGTCTTTCATAAAACTACAGCCCTGGATAAAAACCGGCATCACCGGGTTTCCCCGATGATGCCGGTTCTTATCTGATTCTAACCTAACTATCAGAAAGTATAAGCGGCGCCAATGTTCAGGCGGTGCTCCTTGGAGTCCTCCATCGTGTTGAAGCCGTAGTTGGCGGTGGCGCTCCAGCGTTCGCCGATGCGGTAGGTGGCGCCGGCCTCGATGCCGATACCCTGGCGGCCGGGGTTCTCACCTGTTCCGCTCAGTCCGTTCATGCGGATGACCGGGTTGCTGCGCACTATGTCGTTCATGTAGCGCACCTCGCCATTCAGCACGAGCTTCTCGCAGCCCTTGGCAAGCACGAGGCCGCTCTTGCCATCGGTCACAGCGGGGGTACCCCAGGCCACATAGCGGGCGCCCACACCGATTTCACCGCGCAGGTTCTGAATGGAGCCGGTCTTCACGCCGTCCACCGTGTCGGAATTGTTGGCGAAGTATTCCAGGCCGCCGAACACGCTCATGCAGAGGCGGTTGTTCACCTTCTTATTCCAGTTCACGCGGCTGTTGAGCTGCAGGCTGTCCTGCTCCCACTTCAGACCGCCCACTTCGGAATCGGTCGTACCGTAGGCAGCCACCCAATCCATGCTCAGGCAGCTGGTGGAGCTCAGCTTCTTGAGGCCGTGCTCACCATAGGCGGCAATGTAGGAACCTTCCTGGTCCACCTGGCGCAGGCCGCTCGGCTGCACCTCGCCTTCGGCATAGCCCAGGGCAATACCGATGCGGCTGTTGCGGCCCACCTGCATATCAGCACCCACGGCAGCGCCGGAGATGCCGATGTCGGAACCATTGATATCGTGCTTGCTGCCAAGGCTTGCCACCCAGACTGTGCCCTTGCCGTTGGCAATGCAGCCTGTGTTGCTGCGCTGGCCACGCACGGCGTTCACCACAGCGCGGCTGGCCGTGGCAATGCCCCAGTTGCTCAGCGTAGCGGCATTGGCCTTGTTCTGCTTGAACTTGCTCACCAGCACCAGGCTGTTGCCCTGCTTCTCGAGTTCCACCGTGCTGTCTCCATACACCAGGCTTACATCGTCCATGGTCAGCGTACCCGTAGAGCTCAGCAGCGAGGTACCAACAGCGTAATCGCCATTAAGCACCAGCTTCGTGCCGTTGCCCAGCGTCAGGGTGCCGGTCACCACCAGCGAATTGCCGCCGTTGAGCTCGATAAGGCCTCCTTCATTCAATGTCAGGCAGCCGCTGAAGCTGCCATCACCCTCGGTGCGCACATACATGGCATTAGTGCTGACCTCAGCTGCAGCGGGGGTGGCTCTGCGGCTGTAAAGAGCAGCACTTTGCACCTCAATTGCGGCCTTGTTCAGCAAGATGATGCTATTGACCGTGGCGCTACCCTCAATGGTCAGGTCTTTGCTCACAACCAGATTGCCGAGATACCGTTCTGCACCGCGGAGCACACCGCCTGCAGCCTCGATATCGTTGGACACAGCCTGAAAACCCAGATTCAGCGAGCCATCGCCTTTCAGGCTTACCTTGCCGGTGCCCAGGGCCTTATCCGATGCCACGGTCAGCTTACCGCCATCAATGACGGTGCCGCCGCTGTAGCTGTTGTCACCTTTGATGATGCCCGAACCTGTCACCTGCACCGAGGTGGATGCGCCATCGATTTCACCCGTCAGCTTCACATCATTGCCCGTCATCTTCAGAGTAGAGCCATCCTCGGCCTCCACCGCGATGGAGGCATCCACCTTCAGCGTACCGGCGGTCATGGTAACCTTCTCCACCTGCGGGCCGCTGGTGCCAACACTGGCGTCAATAATGGCCTGAGCCGATTCTTCTACGGCTTCCACCATGCGATAGGTCGAATAATCCACACCCGCACCGAAGGTCACCACACCGGTAGTTTCATCCAACACGCCGTCATTTCGTGTACCAATCGCCACCTCGAGAGTGGCACCCTCTTTCAGCCTACCTCCATTCTCATTATTGACAACGAGTACCGTGCAACCATCATCGCGTTTGAAGCCGTTACCATCAGGCGTTACATCGCCATTCGCAGCAACAAAGCCTGCAGTTACTGCTTCAGCATCAAGCTTGCGAACATCATAACTGCCGCTAAGCGTCAAATCATCGGTATTCTTGATAACTTCGCCCAGCTCAACAGCCTGACCTGTTGCCACATCTGTCGACAGGCTGGTTGCACCTGTGGTTGTCACCGTTGCACCGCTCAGCACATCAGCTCCGCCTACGGTCAGGTTGCCCGTAAGGGTATTCGCGCCTTCGAGCGTTGCTGTCACAATGCCGGAAGCCTCCGTGCCGGTTGTGCCGCTTACAGTAGCATTCTTAATGGAACCGGAAACAGTCTTATCAGCTTCCACCGCAATCGTGCCGCCTGTTGCCTTTACTTCCATATCGGCATCCACCGTCAACTTGCCATCGGAGATATCAACCACCGTATCAGCCGTACCGGCATTGCGAATAGCGACTGCAGACTCGTCAGCATCAGAGGTCAGGATATAATAGGTGGCATAATCCGGCAGAATATAGGTCTTACCATCTGCATTCACCAGATAGACTTCGCCATTAACCTCGATAGTAGTACCCTCCAGCACAGTCAGAGAAGCGGCATTATCTTTCTTCTCCACCACAGCATATTCCATGTATTCATCGCGTGCAAAACCATTGCCCGCGACATTACCGCCGACGTATGCTTCGTCCACCTTTGTGCCGGTCCAACCCGTGGCGCTGAACGAACCATCCAGCGTAAGAGCGCCGCTGTTGCTGATGGTGCCGGGCAATACAGCCGTTACCTTGTTCGCAGTGGCCAGCGTGGTCGTTCCGGTCGTGGTAACATCACCAGTACCCAGAGCATTGGCATGGGTAAGAGTCACTTGAGAACTCTCCATCTTAGTACCCAACGAGTGCGAATTATCACCAGACAATTCCACCGTAGAATCCTTAATGGAAATTCCCACATCTCCGCCAATGGCATCATCGGTATAGGAAATGTGATCATTGTCAGCATCAACCGACACGAAAGGATTAAACGTCAACGTGCCCTTCAGAGATATATCTCCATTTGTTTCGTCTTCTGCAAGAGTGGTATCATCGGACCACGTCCAGTTACTGGAGGTACCCTGAAGTTTACACTTCAATTCATTCACCGTAACCGAGTTATTTTTATCCTGTGCCACGAGTACACCTTGTGTGAAATTGTATGCTTTTACCCCGTCGTCCACCGTTGCAGTCAAGCTTTTCAGATACTCCGAGGTAAAACCGATTCCCAACGAACTACCTTCAGCCATACTCCATCCCGTAATCGTATTGGCACTCGTAACAAGCGCAGCATCTGTTCCATCCAGAATCAGGTTCAAGACGCCGCCACTATTCACCGTCAAAGCTCCGGCTGTTGTTCCCGCTGTACTGCCACCAACCGTGATAATGCCGCTATTGGTAAGTGTAGCGCCAGAGGTGATGGTCAAAGACGTTGCCGTAATCTTCGTTCCTGCATCCATCTTCAGAGTTGACACAGCACCTATCTCAACCGTTGATGCTGTAATGTCCGGTGTGATGTTATCGCGGTTGTACAAATGCAGGGTTCCGCTACCAGTCAGACTAATCTTGTATGTTCCCGTTTTTGCATAGGTTTTCGGGTAGTTCTGCACGCCAGAGTATGTGTGCTGCTTATTGCCTCCGCCCAGCGTAATGGTTCCGGTTCCTGTTTGCGTAAGGTTTATCTGACTCTTACTCCCCCCTACAGACGCGCCATAATTTATAGAAATCGACCCGCCACTACTCTGAGTAATATCAAAAATTATACCATTACTACCCTTAAGCTGTCCGATAGTCAACGTTGCAACACCGTCTTGCTTAATTGTGTTGGTTGCTGTTCCCGTAAAGTGAAGATAATCACGGAACAACATCGTGCCTCCACTTTGCGTTACAGACATACCCGATTGGGCATATGAATAGCCGATAGCCTGGAAACTACCGCTTTCCTGCGTAATCGTGATTGCCTGGCTTTTGGAGCCGAAAACATTAACTATATGTGACTGTGTCGTATTTTTGTGCTTGCTTTGAGTACGACCCATGTCCACACTGGCATTTCCTTTAATTGTAAGGCTATTGGCAATCTTAACAGCCTTGAAGGAAGTAGGATCTTGTGCTGACAATGCAGACCCAGAACTGTTACCACTATACTGATCCTTGTGGAAAGAAACAACGCCACCATCCACCTCCAAATCACCGATGATAGCTGCCGTGGCCTGCAAATTCTTCGTGACGCCGTCGCCTGTCACCACAACCTTATTTGCCATCAGCGCAGAATAATGATCCAAATAACTGCTTACAGCACCCGTTTTCGTCACATTTCCCTCTGCATCTACTTCATCGGTACGGAGCTGAACCTTATACTGG
>JAZRHL010000003.1:0-20852 GCA_045644745.1 Akkermansia sp. | reverse complement strand
GTGATGTCTTCGCCCTTGATTGCCTTTTCCATGAAAATCGGCACGGCGGCGGCATAGGCTCCCTTGGGATCCTGGCGCGGGCCGAACACATTGAAGAAACGGCAGCAACCTGTGTTTACCTGACCGGTAGTGCGGAACATTTCCATGTAGTACTCGCCATCAAGCTTAGTGATGCCGTAGGGGCTCTTCGGCTCGGGGTACATGGTCTCCACCTTGGGCACGATGGGGTTGTCGCCATAGATGGCAGCGGAGGAAGCAAGCACCACCTTCTTCACACCGGCCTTGGAGGCTTCCTCGAGCACGGTCAGCAGGCCGTTCACGTTCAGATCCACTGTTTCGCGGGGCTTCTGCATGGATTCCGGCACGGATACCATGGCAGCCATGTGGAAAATGTAGTCCACGCCTTCCACAGCCTTGGCCACGAGTTCGCGGTCGGTGATGGAGCCTTCGATGAAGGTCACGTTCAGACCGTCGAGGTTCTTCTTGTAGCCGGTGCGGAGGTTGTCCAGCACGCGGATTTCCTCTGCGATACCCTGATAGTGCTCAGCAATGTGAGACCCGATGAAGCCGGCGCCGCCGGTGATAAGTACTTTCATGGTTGATAATGGTTGGTCTGAGCGTATTGTACCGTGCGAGATTTAAAAATCAAGTAGAATTGAGCGTTTTTCTCTGTCTTGTGTCAATTTTTGCGCGTTTTTTGGAGGGGGCAGAAAGCGCGCATTTCCCCGATTTGCGCGGGGTGTCCGCCTTTTTTTATTTACATGCCGGAATAAAATGGTATGATAGCGCGTAACCATGATTATGATGAAAGCTAAACACATGCTGCCATTATTGGCACTGAGCGTGGCCAGCGCCTACGCCGGTGACCGTGAAACTTTCGATTTCGGCTGGAAATTCAAGTATTGTGGTTCCGGCGATCCTGCTGAGGCTGGTGTTCCTGTGTATGCGGATTCCCACCAGGGCACACACTCTGCCGCCTACGCGGTGGATGGTGACCTGATGACCCGCTGGTGTGCCAAGGATCAGTACGACGGACACTACCTCGTCATCCGCCCCGGCTTCAAGGAGCCTGTCAAGATGGCTGTCATCTACTGGGAACAGCGGAATAACCTGACCGCTATTGTTACCATTGACCACGGCGGTTCCGAAACCCAGCAGATTATCAATGTGGGCCACCAGGCTGCTTCCTTCATTGATCTGGGCGGCAAGCCTGTGAAGTCCATCAAGATTCGTGTGGGCGGTACCCATATTACCCGCTGGGCCAGTATCCGCGAGGTGATGTTCACCGGCATGAATAATCAGCCGCTGCATGTGCAGAAGGGACTTCCGGCCACGGCTTATGCTGAGATTGATGCTGATGAATCCGGCTTCAAGAGCGTACAGCTTCCGCACGACTGGGCTATCGAGAGCCCCTTCCTCATGGATGAACCGAATGAGACCGGCAAGCTGCCCTGGAATGGCTGGGGCTGGTATCGCAAGAGCTTTGCCGTGCCCGCTGACTTCAGCGCTCAGAAGGACCGCTATTACCTGGATTTCGATGGCGTGATGGCAAATCCCCAGGTGTATGTGAACGGCAAGAAGGCCGGTGAGTGGGCCTACGGTTACAACTCATTCCGTGTGGATATCACCCCTTATCTCGAAGCCGGCAAGGATAATCTGGTGGCTGTCATGGCCAGCAACCTGCCGCTTTCCACCCGCTGGTATCCCGGCGCCGGTATCTACCGCCATGTGTGGCTGGAAAAGACCGGCCCTGTGCACCTCGCCCAGTGGCCCACCTGTATCACCACCCCTGAAATTAACAAGGACTATGCCCTGGTGAAGGTGCAGACCACGGTGGAGAATACAAGCGGTGAAGAGGCAGAAATTACTGTGCAGCAGTCTGTGGACGGTGTGCAGGCCCAGCCCTCCACTATCACTCTGGAACCCGGCACAAACGGTACGGTGGAGCAGGAAATCCGTCTCTATAATCCTGAGCTCTGGAGCATGGAAAACCCGCATCTGTATGCCATGCAGACCAGCATTCTGGTGAATGGTAAACAGGTGGACAGTAAGGAAAGCTCCTTTGGTGTGCGCACAGTGGAGTGGAAGAAGGATGGCTTCTATCTGAACGGCGAGAAGGTGAAGATCAAGGGCGTGTGCGAACACCACGACCTCGGTGCCCTCGGTTCTGCCTTCCATGCCCGTGGTTACGAGCGCAAGATTGAAATCCTCAAGGAGATGGGCTGCAACTCCATCCGCATGACCCACAATCCGCCCGCACCTGAGGTGCTCGACCTCTGCGATAAGCACGGTATCCTGGTCATCGATGAGCTTTTCGACATCTGGAAAAACCAGAAGTACGACAAGGTGAACGGCTACCACCTCTACTGGCCTGAGTGGTGGCAGAAGGATGTGCGTAACTTCATGCTGCGCGACCGCAACCATCCCTCCATCATTGCCTGGAGCGGCGGCAACGAAATCCCTGAGCAGGGGCACAATGACCCTGTGAAGCACAAGAAGAATCTGGAGACCGCCATCAACCTGCGCGACGAAGTGCGCAAGTATGATACTACGCGTCCCTACACCGTAGGTTGCAATGACATGCGCGCCTACAAGAACGGTTTCTCCGATACCATGGACGTGTACGGCCTGAACTACAAGCCGCATCTCTACGGCGATTTCCGCGTGAAGCATCCCGAGCAGCCCTACTACGGCTCCGAGACCTGCAGCTGTGTATCCACCCGCGATACCTACTTCTTCCCGATGAAGTGGGATGTGCACAGCGGCGCCCGTTATTTCCAGGTGAGCAGCTATGCACTTTCCTCCACGGGCTGGGGTTCCTGCCCGGATATTGAGATGCACGCTCACACCAAGGCTCCCGACCTTGCGGGTGAGTATGTGTGGACTGGTTTCGACTACATCGGTGAACCCACCCCCTACAACCAGGATGCCTCCAACATCGGCAACTTCATCGGTGCCAGTGAGGAAGAGAAGAAGGCTGCTATGGACCAGCTCAAGGCCATGGGCAACAAGGCCCCCAGCCGCAGTTCCTACTTCGGCTTGATTGACCTGGCCGGCTTCCCGAAGGATATCTACTACCTCTACCAGAGTCAGTGGAATGCAGAGAAGCCCATGGCTCACATTCTGCCGCATTGGAACTGGGAAGGCCGTGAAGGACAGAAGACTCCCGTGATGGTGTTCACCAGCGGTGATGAGGCTGAGCTCTTCGTGAACGGCAAGAGCCAGGGCGTGCGCCGCCGTGGTGAAGGCCCCACCTTCACCCAGAAGGATAAGAGCCTCGTGGTGAGCAAGAACCAGTTCCGCTTCTCCTGGGAGGACGTTGTGTACGAACCCGGTACCGTGGAAGTGGTGGTGAAGAAGGACGGCAAGCCCTGGGCTACCGCCAAACGCGTGACCACGGGTGCTACCGCCCGCGTGGCTGCCGAGGTGGATCGCTCCGCCATTGTGGGCGATGCCCGCGACCTGAGCTACATCTCCCTGTCTCTCACCGATGCGCAGGGTAATGTGGTGCCCACCGACGGCCGCAAGGTAAACTTCAGCATCGATGGCCCCGCCGAGCTGGTGGGCTTCTGCAATGGTAACCCTGTGGATCACACCTGCATGCAGGATATGAAGCAGTCGTTCTTCAATGGCCGTCTGCTCGCCGTGGTGCGTGGTAAGCGCGGTGAAAGCGGTACCGCCACGGTAAAGGTGAAGGCAGAGTGGCTGCCTGAAATCAAGGTGCCTGTGCAGATTATTGCACCCACCCCCGAGCAGCTTAAGAAGTAAGCCGGATTAATAGATAAGTTATCTGCGGGCTGGTTTCTCCATACGGGAAATCAGCCCGCTTGTTCTTGCATGTGGGCTTTCTCTGTGCTATTCTTTCATTGGAAATGAAGAGAATCTGTTATACCTGCCTGTTTGCCTTGGTGCTGGTTGCCTGTGGTGCCACCCGGAATGACCAGCTCCTGCAGGCTGTTACGTTCAGCTATGGTAATTACGGCCCTGCGGATGTGCGCCAGCTGCTGGAGGATGGCGCGGATGTCAATGCTCGCAACGCAGAGGGGTACACGCCTTTGCTGAATGCCTACGGTATCTCCCAATCCTTGTTCGAGGATGATGACCAGATAGAGGATGCCGTGGAATCGGTCAGGCTGTTGCTGGCTCATGGCGCTGATGTGAAGGCCTGCACTCCCCAGGGGCATAATGCGCTGGACCTTGCGCTCGGGCAGATTTACAATGAGCTCCTGATTCAGCTGCTCCGGGAGCAGGGGCTTAAGCCCACCAATCCGGAATATGAGCTGGTCTGGCATGCCAGTCATAACCATGCAGCAGAGGTAAAGCGGTTGCTGGATGCAGGCGTTTCGCCGAATGCCTGCAGTGTGCAAGGAATCCCTGCCATCTGGGCCACGATGCCCATCATCAATCATAAACCGCTTTCGGGCGAGTGCATGGAGCTTCTGCTGGCTGCCGGGGCAGATGTTTCTTCCTTGCGCTACGGTTTCTCGTTACTGGATAATGCCGTCATGTACGAAGAATGCTGCGGAGATATTCCCCCTCGCTACACCCAGCTCCTGCGTGACCACGGCGCGAAATTAGTCAAGTACGCCGAGGCTGAGTAGATAAACGGAGGAAGCGTTGGCATCATAAGAAAACTGTTATTCTGCTCGACAAATCGGCAATTGGCGAAGAGTTTGCGAGACAAAGGCTCGCGGAAATTTGAGCCCACTCCGTGAGCGGCAGCCAGTAGCCCAGCATGAAGCCGCGACAGCGGCGGAATGCTGGGTAATACACAAAAAGAACCAGAACCCCGAACGCAGTGAGAGGGTGGCAGCCAGTCACGGCGTAGGGCGTAAGCCCGGAGACGGAAGGCATCAGCTACGCATTGAAGCCGAGTCTTCTGCCGCCCACTCCTTACGTCGGGGCTCCTATAAAATTTTAAGGTTACCCCGGGTTTCGCCGCTATTGCGGCTCCACCCGGGGCTTCTGGCTATCACCCGCTAAAGCGGGTTCCGAATTCCGCTCGCCTGCAGCTCGCAAATACATCGACAAACTCGGATTTGTGACTGCTGCTTAATGATGCCAATACGTAATCTTTGCCCTTTAATCACGTTAGCTGGCTTTGGTACATAGATCCACCAGCAAATCTGAAACAACCCCTCTATGAGGGAAATCAGCCCGCTTGTTCTTGCTTGGGGTATTTGTTTGTGCTGGTTGCCTGTGGTGCTACCCGGAATGACCAGCTCCTGCAGGCTGTTACGTTCGGCTATGGTAATTACGGCCCGTCGGATGTACGGCAGCTGCTGGCGGCTGGGGCAGATGTTTCTTCCTTGCGCTTCGGTTTCTCGTTGCTAAATGAGGCCGTCATGTATACGAAAGCTGCGGAAATATTGCCCCGCGCTACACCCGGTTCCTGCGTGCCCACGGCGCGAAATTAGTCAAGTACGCCGAGGCAGAGTAGAGTGATACGTTGGGATTACACGCCCTCTTTGCCGCAGCGGAGTCCGAAGTAGAGACCGCTGAGGGCAAATATTGTGTAGAGCAGGGCGAGGGAGAGGCAGGGATTGGCGGTAGCCATGCCTGCGCCGGCTGCCCAGGCAAGCAGACCTCCGCCGGTGAAGCCTATGCCCTGCGCCAGACCGGAAAGAGCGATGGTACCGGACTCGCCGGGCTCGGTGGTGGCAATGAGAGTCATGCCCACAGAGAAGATGCTGCCCAGCCCCGCGCCGAGGGCTATGGCGGATACCAGCCAGTACCCCTCAGGAGCGACCAGCAATCCCCAGCAGGCGACTATGGCGAGTAGGGTGGCAATGGTCATGAGCCTCCGTATACTGCCCAGCCAGCGGATGGCGAGACCCGATATGAGAGCACAGGGAATCTGGCAGGCGGTGGTCAGCGAAAGCAGGAGCCCTGCTTTTTCTGTACTCATACCCCGCTGGTGCAGCAGCGTGACCAGCCACACCACCAGCAGCCACGAACTCGCCACTCGGAAGAGGTAGTACAGCGTGACCATGCGGGCGCTCCGCTTCTTGAGCAGCGGCAGCATGGGGGCACGCATGGTGGGTTGCCCATTGTGAATATTCTGCCGCCGGTGCATGGTGAAGGCCCAGAGAATTGTGGCCAGCAGCATGGGGAGCGCCCAGAACATGAGCCCCGCCTGCCAGCCCTCCAGCAGTCGTGCAATGGGGACGGCTGCGCCTGAGCCAATGGCTGTGCCGAGGCTGACACATGCGGTGTAGGCGCTCATGACCTCCGGCAGGTGAGTGGGGATGGCCTGCTTCACAATACCCAGAATCACTGAGCCCGCCACGCCCAGCCCCAGACCGATGATGATGGTGCCGCAGAAGAGCCCCGCCATGTACCCGCTGCTGCGCCAGAGTACCCCGGCTGTAGCCAGCAGCATGGCCCAGGTAATCAGGTTTCCGGGGCGTATCCATTCCACCAGATGGGCGCCCATGGGGGCGGCAATGCCCAGCGCCATGATGGGCAGCAGGGCAAAGAGCCCGCTGCTGGTGATGCCCATGTGTAGCGCATGCCTCACCTGGGTGAGCAGCGGGTCGGCGGCGGAGAAAGCCATGCGCAGGTTCAGGCTCACGAGCAGAAAGACCATGATGAAGTGAGCGGTGGTGTGGGCTGCGGTTTTTGTGCTCATGATGCTCCATGAATAGCCGAATCCTGCCGCCCGTGCAATCTATATCTCTACCCGTTGCAGGGTAATATGTCGCACACTCTCCGGTGGGGCGGAAAATAATGCTGGTAATGTGGTTGGATTTGTGATATGGTCGCCGCGCTATGTTATCAGATCGTACCAAGTTGGGTATTCAGCGTGCGCCGCATCGCAGCCTGATGCGTGCCACGGGCATGACGGATGAGGATATCCGTAAGCCGTTTATTGCGATTTGCAATTCTTTCAATGAGGTTATTCCCGGCCACGTGCACCTCAACAAGGTGGCTGAGCTTATCAAGGACGAGGTGCGCAAGGCGGGCGGTACGCCCATCGAGTTCAACCTCATCGGTGTGTGCGACGGTATCGCCATGGCTCACCAGGGGATGAAGTTCTCCCTGGCCAGCCGTGAGCTCATTGCCGACAGCGTGGAGACGATGCTTTCCGCCCACGCCTTCGATGCCTGCATCTGCATCCCGAACTGCGACAAGATTGTGCCCGGCATGGTGATGGGTGCGCTTCGTTGCAATATCCCGACCATTTTCTGCAGCGGTGGCCCCATGGCCGTGGGCAAGGGTCGCAATGGCGAAGACCTCGACCTCAACAGCGTGTTCGAGGCCGTGGCTGCCTGCACCGCCGGCAAGATTACTGAGGATGAGCTGCACTATGTGGAGTGCCACGCCTGCCCGAGCGCAGGTTCCTGCAGCGGTATGTTCACTGCCAATTCCATGAACTGCCTGTGCGAGGTGCTGGGTCTGGCTCTGCCGGGCAACGGCACGCTGCTTGCTCTTTCTGAGGAACGCAAGGAGTTCTGGCGCGCTGCTGCCCGCCGCGCTGTGGAGATGGCCAAGCAGGGTGGCCCGCTGCCCCGCGACCTCATCACCGAGGCGGCTATCGACAACGTGTTCACCTGCGATATGGCCATGGGCGGTTCCTCCAACACCGTGCTGCACACGCTTGCTTTTGCTGCCGAGGCCGGCTTTGAGTATGACCTCAAGCGCATCGACGAGATTTCCAAGCGCACTCCGAACATCTGCAAGGTGGCTCCCAGCTCCCGCTACCACATGCACGATGTGCTCCGCGCCGGTGGCATCATGACCATTCTCGCCGAAATCAACAAGATTCCCGGTGCCCTGAAGACTGATGTGCCCACCGTGAGCGGCAAGACGCTCGGCGAGCAGATTGAAGGCCTTTCCACCCAGGACCCTGCCGTTATCCGTACGCTGGACAATGCCTACTCCAAGGACGGCGGTCTGGCCGTGCTCTTCGGCAACCTGGCAGAGCAGGGCGCTATCGTGAAGAAGGCCGGCGTGCTGCCGGAGATGATGGTGCACCGCGGTCCGGCTGTGATTTTTGAAAGCCAGGAAGACGCCTGCGCCGGTATTCTGGCAGACAAGGTGAAGCCCGGCGACGTGGTGGTCATCCGCAACGAAGGGCCGAAGGGTGGCCCCGGCATGCAGGAAATGCTTGCCCCCACCAGCTACATCATGGGCAAGGGACTTGGCAACTGCGTGGCCCTCATCACCGATGGCCGTTTCTCCGGCGCCACGCATGGCGCCTGCATCGGTCACGTGTCTCCCGAAGCTGCCGAGGGTGGCCTTATCGGCCTGCTTAAGGATGGCGATATCATCTCCATCGATATCCCTGCCCGCAGCATGAATGTGGAGCTGAGCGATGAGGAAATCGCCGCCCGCCGCGCTGTGTGGCAGCCCACCATGCAGGAAATCCCCAGCAAGTGGCTCAAGCGCTACCGCAAGCTGGCCACCAACGCCAGTAAGGGAGCTGTGCTCGCCTGATAATAACGACGAACCAGATTTATGAACGATACAAAACAGAACTTCATCGTCAAGTACTTCTCCGAGTTCGGAGTGCTTCGCGAGTGTGGTAAGAACTTCTGGCTGACGAACTTCATTCAGTTCTTCGACGGCCTGTCGTACTTCACGCTCATCATCGTATTCTCCCTGTTCCTGAACAAGTACTGCGGCTTCCGCGATGCGGATGCTCCGTACTGGGTGGGCATGTACACGCTGTTCGTGTCCCTCTTCGTGTTCGCAGTGGGTACCATCTGCGATATCATCGGCCTGCGCCGCACCTACCTCATCGGCTTCACCCTGCTGATTGGTGGCCGTCTGGTGCTGGGTATGGGTGCTGACTTCGGCACCGAGATTCTGCAGCTCAGCCAGGATAATTCCCGCTACTTCGTGATGGCCGGCATCGGGCTGATGTCCTTCGGTACGGCTTTCATGAGCCCCTGCATCACGACCTCCATCCGCCGCTTCACCACGCTGCGCGCACGTCCCACAGGGTTCAACTTCTACTACCTGTTCATGAATGTGGGCGCTCTGCTGGCCGGTTTCGCCATTGTGGACCCGCTGCTGGCTTGGAAGGGCGATATCGATGGCCTGCTGTGGGTGATTAACTTCGGCACGGCCTGCAACTGCATCGCCTTTGTGTTCACCCGCTTCATCGACGAGGACTTCTTCGCTGTGCCGGAGGAGCGTATTGTGAAGACGGAGAAATCCGCCCAGCGTCCGCTGCAGCTCATTGCCCAGGTGGCCCGCGAGCGCGCTTTCCAGAAGCTCATCGTGTTCCTGGTGCTCACTCTGGGTGTGCGTCTGGTGTTCACGCTGCAGTTCCTGGTGATGCCGCAGTACTACCTGCGCACCATTGGTGATGACTTCCAGCTGGGCTTCATGAACTCGCTGAATCCCTTCGTGATTATCACGGGCCTTATCCTCATTATCCCGATTCTGAACAAGTTCTCCACCGTGAAGCTCATGATCACGGGTATGAGTATCTCTGCCTGCTCTCTGCTGCTCATGGCTGTGCCGCCGCAGACCTACTTCATCATCCCCGGCATCGAGACCATCGGTCAGGCCTACTTCGTGGCCATCTTCCTGCAGATTCTTATCTTCGCCTTCGGTGAGCTGCTGTTCAGCCCCCGTTTCTCCGAATACGTGGCCCGCGTAGCACCCAAGGACAAGGTGGCTTCCTACATGTCCCTTTCCGCTCTGCCCATGTTCATTGCCAAGCCGATTAACGGCGTGGTGGGCGGTTTGCTGGTGTCCTACCTCTGCTTCGACGGCATCGCCGCCAAGATGGATACCGGACACATCGGTTTCTGGGATTCCCCTGAGTTCATGTGGACCATCTATCTCATCATGGCTCTCATTTCTCCGCTGGCCATCATCCTGACCAAGGACAGCTTCGTTTCCGATAACCCCGAGGAGACGACGGCTCATGAGACCGACACGGAAAAGGACGAGGAAGAAAACACTGTAAACGCTAACGCCTGATTTTACCACCATGTCTGATACAAAACAGAAGACCGACTGGCTCCCCATCATCAAGGATATGTGCATCCTGGTGTGCATCATGGGTGCCCTGGGTTATGCCTGCAACCTGGCCATGAAGCCCTTTGAATCCGTACAGGTGACCGACTCGCTCGTTTCCCTCATCCGCAAGGGTGGTGTGGTAGATGGCAAGGACGAAATCTTCCTCAAGGAGTTTGCCGAAGGTTGCCAGCTCCACAAGGATTTCGTGAACACCCCCGACAGCACGGGCCGTACCCCGCTCATGTGGGCTGTGTACACCAACTTCAACAAGCCTGAGCTTTCCCTGGCCAAGGATGCCGACCGCGCATACTATGTGCAGGCTCTGCTCGAGTCTCCCGGTGTGAACATTCACGCCAAGGACGAGGATGGTTTCACCGCTCTGCACTGGGCTGCGTGGAGCGGCATGCCGCATTCCGCTGCCATGCTCATCAAGGCCGGTCTGGATATCAACGAGAAGGAATCCAACGGCTACACCCCGCTCATGCTTGCCGCCCTGCGTGGTGACGATGCCGTGGTGAAGATGCTGCTGCAGCTTGGTGCCGATGCCTCCGCCGTGAACAACGACGGCAAGACTGCCGCCCAGCTGGCTGACGAAAAGGGCGCCGCCTACGATAAGCGCCAGTCCGCTGTCTACTCCCTCATCTATGCTCCTGAGCGCTCCGAGGCCTACCACAAGACCCAGCAGCTTCTCAAGACCACTGCCCCCGCCGCAGCTTCCATCGATGACGTGCTGGCCGAGACCGATGCGCTCGTGAAGGCCGCCAAGGATAAGGCCGCAGCTGCTCCCGCCGAGGAGGAGTAAAGCAGCGCAAATCAAATATCTGATTGCATTCCCGGAAAGAGAGCCAGAAATGGCTCTCTTTCTGTTTTGCTTATTCATAATAAGTTGGTTATGAGGGTGTTTTTTTTGTTGAAGTTTTGCGCTAGAGGTGTTAGAATACAAAGTGTGAAGACGATAGGTGAGTATCTTATGTACGGAGTGTGCGGCCTGGCGCTTGCGGTGGGTGCGTGTTGGTGGTATTCAGCATCCGGATTTGATTTCCGGCAGGTGTTCATGCTGGTTCTGGGCCTGGCCTTTGTGGCTACGTCCGTATTCCTGCTTCATCGCGATGGCAAGGCAGAACTGAAGCGCAGCCGGAATGCGAGCAAGGAGAAGAAGGAATGGAGTAAGGCTGCCCGTATCAGGACTGCTCTGCCTTTTGATGAGCTGGCTGTCAATTTCAAGGAGTTGTCAAAGACTACGGAGGAGACTGTGGCGGAGGAGTCGTATCTTTCATGGAACAGTGGCTCCTTTGGCGATATCCGTATCCAGCAACTTGATGCAGAGGTCTGGATTGCCTTGTTCTGGGTGCGTTCGGACTGGACGCTCACTGACAGGCAGGTGGAGGGTATCTGCCGCCGTGAGTCTGTGGAGATGCCTTCACATTTCCGCAAGATGCAGGCTCATGGTGTGGCTGTTTACCGGCAGGGTATCCTGTCACTGTATCCCGCCGTGCATAAGGAGGAGTTTGAGGATGCCTTCCTCACCAGCGTATTGCAGCCCCGGGATGCATTCAAGACCTGGCTCGAGGAATACACCATGGAGTAAAGAGTCATGGATACAAGTCTGGTCGTCAATATCTGCAGCATGCTGGGTGGTATGCTTGCCGCCTTGTGCTGGCTGAAACGCGGGCGCAATGAATATATCCGCTATGCGATGATTCTGCTGCCCTATGGCGCGCTGCTGTACATGATGACCGAAATGCATTTGTGGAGCGCCACGGGGCACTTCCTGCAGCGTCATCTCATATTTTCTGCCCCGGTGCTGTTGTTTCTGCTGGGGCGCTACATGCTGAAGTGCGACTGGAAACGGGCGCTGCTGGGCTGCGGTATCTATAAGGTAATATCTATCGCGCTGCTTGCATTGTGTGCGCCCTTCAATGATGACCCCGCATTTGTATGTCGAGTGCTGTTTACCAATAGTGTCTGCGATATCCTTTTTGCCTGGCTTCTGGTGTGGCTCTGTGTCCGCCACACCGGACTTTCGGGCAAGGAGGCACTTCTTACAGCTGCCTGTATCACGGCATGCAGCGACTGTATAAGTACAAACCTTTCTACTTATATGGTGGGCGTAGTTTTTGATTTTCCCGGCGAAACGGGACTTGCCCTGCACCTGATTCTCAGCGCAGGGTGGCCGATTTTTCTCAGCGGCCTTGTGTTTGCCTGTATCATGCATTTTGTCCATAGCCAGAGCTGGAACCGGGCGCTCTGCTTCGGCATGATTCCGCCAGCGCTTACCTTGCTGGCGTTGGTATTATACATTTAACACAAAATACTTTGTCAAACTATACTGTTGATGACTTGCGATTTGTGGGGCTCGCAGAGCCCCACAACGTACCCGAGCATAGCGAGGGTATTTGGACCGGTGATAACCGGATTTAGACCGCCACAAAAGTGGCGGATTTCCTTTCGTGCGTACGCACGAAATTTCGATGCAGAGCGTCCAGCTCTGCAATACAAGTGATTTAAAATTGTGCGGGCATTCTGCCCGCAGGAACTTATTTCACCTTTATTGCTGCTCTTGCTGAGCAGCATCGAAATCTGCCTGAGGCAGAGGAGATTGCCTCTATCGAGACATCTAAATCCACTTTGCAAGTGGTCTGAATTGCCGCGTTATCACGCAGCAGAGGCGAGCTGTAAACAGCTCGGCAAATCACAATTAATCATTCCTCTTTGCGTCACCTCTCGTGATTCCGGTTGATTATCGGTGGAAATCCTGTTAGGATTCAGCCGAACATTTATACCATATGAAGCTTACTCATTTCCTTGTGTTATCTCTGGGACTCATGCTGGGGTGGTCTGCCGATGCTGCTTCGACATATGACCCTTTGACCGGCACCGGTACCGTATGGGCCAAGGGTGTTTCCCAGGAGGCAGGCTGGTATGATGCTAATAAAAATGATCCGTATAGCGGTGATGCCGATGACCTGATGTGTTATGCGGCCAGCGCTGCCAACCTTATTACCTGGTGGCAGAACAGCAATTATGGTAAAAAACTTGCCTCTGCCGATGTGCTCAGAGATATCGACTCCATCTGGCAGACGTACGTATCTAGCAATCAACTCTGGGGGGAAGGTGGCGATCCTGTTGCGGCCATCAACTGGTGGATTTCCGGCGTGTATGCTCCAGGTACTCCCTCTGATCCTGCTTATCCTGTCATTCCGGTCAAGCCCATCGATTCTACCCACCCTGACTGGGAACGCTATTATGCAGAAAAGCTGAAGGAGGATCTGCCCTTGGTTCTACCCCGAACCGATGGTTATTACTATGACCAGCACAGGCTTACCAATGAAAACCTTGCCAACTTCGTCTTTGACTCATGGATTTATGGTGAATGGTCAAAGGATGGCGCTGCTGAGATAGACTTCAGGAAATTGTTTGAAAGTGGCGGCGCTATTTCCCTTGCCATCATGGCCGAAAGCTCTGAGCTGGGGCATGCCATCACGCTCTGGGGTGTGGAGTATGAGAATGGAGTTCTCACAAAATTGTGGCTGACGGATTCCGATGATGCCGACATAAGCGCTGCCCCCAGGCTTTTCGGCGCAACTGTCAAAATTGGCGAGGATGGCAGGATTTACATTACCGGAACGGAGAATGATACCGAGACGTGGCCGTACTATGGCAGCAAAGATGTCTATATCGACTCTGTGTATGCCATTCTGGGCAGGGAGTCTCTGAAATGGTCGCTGTCCAACACGACGGCCTATGTGAATCTGCAGGTGAACCCCGCCACACACAATGGTCGCGCCGGTGCTGCGCTGCTGCCGGAAGTCATCATGAGCGCAGCCTCCGCCAAGGAAGGTGCGCTGTCAGACATCTTCGAGGCTGTGGATGCCGGGAAGGTGAACGACCGCGATGCCGCTGCCGTGGCCGGTGCTTCCACCGCGGTGCTGGGGCAGGCGCTTTCCGGTGATATGGAACGCCAGCTGGGCGCTATCCGCAACCGCGCTGGCATGGATAACTCCCGCCACGATGTGGTGGCTCTGGATGCCAAGGGGGCCAGCCTGGAGCAGCCGGGCAGGTTCTTTGCCTGGGTGAATGCCGAGGGCAACCGCGCCGAGCAGAACAACGACGGCACCGCCGCCGGTTATACCCTGAGCAGCTGGGGTGCCACACTGGGCGCCGGTATGCAGGTGGACAAGCAGCTTACCCTGGGGCTGGTTGTCACCGCCATGTGCGGCGACTTGAAGAGCGATGGCCCGGACAGCCTCGATGGCGATATGGACACCACCTACCTGAGCGCCTTTGCCCGTTACCAGTGCGGCAGCTGGAGCCACAGCTTCATCGGCTCCGTGGGCAGCATGGAGGCTGATTATACGCGCCACGCCATGAATTACACCAACCATGGCGATACGGATGGTACGTCCTTCGGCCTCATGTATGAGCTGGGCCGCGAGTACGCCCTGAGCGAGGCAAGCCGCATCAGCCCGCTGTTCAACATCTCCTACCGCCACACCGTGGTGGATAGCTACAAGGAGCGCGGAACCAATGCCGCCCTGAACGTAGGCAAGCAGTGCCTTGATACCGTGACAGTGGCTCTCGGTGGCCGCTATGCCGCCATCGTGGGGCAGCAGATGCTGAACTGCGCCTGCACCTTCGAGGCCCGCGCGCTGGCCAAGTGCGACTTCGGCGATACTCAGAGCGAGGCGACTGTGGGCTTCGTGGACCACGCCTCCCGCGCGAACATCGAAAGCGCCGAGCGTGCCGCCATGGGCCTGGAGCTGGGAGCCGGCCTCTCCATGCCGGTGGGCAGCGGCAGCCTCTTTGCCGATGGTGCCGTGGAACTGAGAAGCGACTACACCAACTTCAACGCCGCCGTGGGCTACAAGATTCAGTTCTAAAGCCCCCGGAAAAGCAAAATCATCAGCCGCTGCTTCAAAACGAAGCAGCGGCTTTTATGTGGTACCCTCGTTATGTTATTGCGCCCGTTAAATCCGAGATTGTAGGAATGTACAAAGGACAAATGACAATGTACAATTGAAAATTACCCTTCGGCTCTGCCTCAGCATATTCAGGCGAGCCGGAGGCTCGCGGAACTTTTAATTTGTACTTCGTACCTCGTCCTTTGTACTTCTAAAATGCCGATTTGTCGGTGTTGGCCTGAATGCCGCCAACGTGCGGGCCTGCGTCAAAAAGTCATTATTTCCTGCCATAATAACAGACTTTCAGCTTGTGTTATTGCGGGAAATATGGTAGGTATTGGAGCGTATTCTGGGAGGAATCGAACAGTGTTTCCCCGGTCAGGTAAACAATCAATACATTATTCCAAATAGATATGAAAAAAGTATTTGTCTCTGCCGCTATTGCCGTGTCCGCTCTTGTTCTCAGCAGCTGCGTTTCTCCCATTGGTGTAGTCTACACCGACACAACTCTGCCTGTGACCGCCACCTCCAACGCCGGCGCCGGTAAGGTGGGCACTGCTACCTCCACCACCTATTTCGGCCTCTGGGCTGAGGGCGATGCCTCCATCGACGCTGCCAAGAAGAACGGTGGCATCACGACCGTGTCTTCCGTGGATGAAAAGATCAACACCATCCTCGGTATCAAGACCACCTACACCACCACCGTGCGTGGCAACTGATAGATGGTAGGATTTCAAATCTGAAAATCGCCTGTAAAAATGAAGAAGGCTGTTGTATCAGCTGCTCTTGCCATCTCTGCTCTGGCTCTTTGCAGCTGTAATATCACACCCGTGGGCGCCGTTTATACCGACGTTTCCGGCCCGGTGACCGGCACATGCGCCGGCACCGGCAGCAAGGTAGGCAAGGCCACCACCACCAGTTATCTCGGTCTCTGGGCTGAGGGCGATGCCTCCATCGAAGCTGCCAAGAAGAACGGCGGTATTACCACCGTGTCCTCCGTTGACGTCAGCGTCGACAGTATCCTGGGTATCGTTAACACCTACACCACCACTGTGCGCGGCAACTGATACGCCCGTATATTTGCGTTTGGCTTTTGCCTCACCGGTTAAACAAAACCACCTGAGATTTTCTCAGGTGGTTTTCCACATTACGTAAGGCCGATTCTGTCGCGCCGTTCAGCTGCGGGCGGTGAACTCAACCACGCAGCAGATAGTATCCTCTACCTCCAGCACAACATAGGCGGTGTTGGTGCTATAGGCGATGGAAGGGGTGATGGTGCTGCCGGGCATGACCGGTTTTCTGTAATCAACCCGCAGGCCGCTCACCAGAAAATCCTCGGGCAGGCACTCCAGCGCCATGCGGATATACTGGGCGTTGTTCACGTGGTTGTTGTAGTCAATGTCATCCCGCCGCACGCGGAAGGGCCCGAGGGGAGTCAACGGGTTGTCGGGCAGCACTATCTTACGGGAACCGTAGGTCATATCCAGCCGCGGGGGAAATTGCAGCGTGCTCTGCACCTCGCGGGGAATCCTGCTCAGACGCCCGGTTTCCAGGTTCACAAAAGCGGCGATACTCCAGCTCATGTAGCACGGCTTGCCCTGAGCATCGTAGATGGCGGTGTTCCGGTATCCGAAAGCGCCCTGAAGGTCATAAACATACGATGAGCAGCTGAGGCGCTCCCTCAACCCGGGCACACGGAATACCTGGAGCTGCCGGAAGTTCACCACGGGCGTGGAGCCGTGCTTATCCAACCATTCACAGAAGGCCGTGTCTTCCATGAAGGAGATGACCGAGCAATCCTGCATCCACTGCACGGCGGAAAACAGCTTCATGTTCCCGTTTCTGTCGGTATTGCTGGAGGAAACGATGTTGGAGAAGGTGAGCATGATTGTTTTTGTGTTTCGCTCTCTGCCTTTCTGCAGGCGGGGGAAGGGGGGTAGATAGCGGCTCAGAGGATGTTGCGCATCTTCTCCTCGGTGTTGCGGAAGCGCAGCACGGTGTTAAGCCGTTCATTTTCCAGCAGGGAGACGAAGCGGCCTTCCTTCACCATGGTGCGCAGACCGGGGTCGCGGAAGAGGTCGAGCAGGCGCGTGGGCTGTGGAATGCCGCGGCCGGCCAGCTGGGTGTTGTAGAAAGTGGTGAAGGTGGGTTCATCCAGCGTGCAGCCGAAGGCCACCAGACAGGCCAGATTGGTCTGCGCCGGGTCATCGATGGGATCGAGCGCCTGCAGCCAGCCTGTGACGGGGGAGGTGCGCAGGGCGGTGGAGGTGCGGGCAAACCAGGGGATGTCGGGCATGGTGCTGCGGTTCATCTGGGCTTCTGCCAGTTCGTGGTAGTAGCGGATGCGGCACACATTGCCATAGTAGAAGATACCCATGATAGAGCCCCAGAGCATCACCAGACTCATGAGCACAGTTGTGAGCACGCAACCGAGGCCGGGGCGTTTGCGGAAATTGAAGAGCTGCGACATCCACACCATGCCGTGGAAGAAGAGCACCAGGATGAATACGGCAACACCCCAGGCGAGCGCCTGCACCATCCAGGGCTGGGGCGTATCTGTCATGAACTCCACATAGGTGTAGCCGTTTTTCTGCAGGAACATCCAGGCGGCAATGGCGCTGGAAACCGCAATGGCCAGCAGCAGCATTTTGAGGACGCCTTTCAGCAGGGCAAACAGGAGGATGGCGCCGACGATGACGCCGAGCACGGTGAGGATGATATGAGATGTTTCCATAGTGACGGGGTTAACGGACGTAGTTCTTAAGCTGGCGGAGCGCCTGGGCGGCGGGGGCGTGCTGCGGGTCGAGCTTCACGGCCTTCTGCATGGCGCGCAGGGCGGGGGCATATTGCCGCAATTCGGTAAGGATGAGGCCCAGGCGGTATTGCGCCTCGGCATTCTGCGGGTGGGCTGCGGTGCAGGCGAGCATCTGCTTGAGCGCATCCATGGGGCGGTTCTGCTGCGCAAGGAACACGGCGTAGTCCATGCGGGCCACGGCGCTGGCGGGGTCGCGCAGCACGGCGCGGCGGTATTGTGTCTCTGCTGCTGCCGGTTTGCCTGCCGCATTGGCCAGCATGGCCAGTTGCATGGCGCCCGTGGGCTGGTCGGCCTGGTGGGTGGCGGTGAGCTGCATTTCACCCAGCACGGGGTGGCCGGCGGGCAGGGTATTCGGGAACAGGCTCCACCCTGCGGCCAGACGCACGCAGCGCGTCTTATCAGCCAGTGCCTTGCGGGCGGAGTCGCCACCGAGCAGTTCGGCAGCTGCGGCGCGCACCAGCGCATCGGGGTCCTGTGTGGCTCCCAGCGCGGTGGCCTGCACCTCGGGGGTGAGGGGATACTGAGCCAGCAGCCCCAGCAGTGTGGCGCGCCAGGCGGGAATCTCCTCTGCAGCGTAGGCAGCCAGCAGCTCCTCCACGCTGCCCTTGCCCTGCATGGCATGGCCGGCGGCGCGGAAACGCTGGCGGTACTTGCCAAGGCGCTCCTCCTTGTAACGCTTTTCCAGATACTCCATGCACCATTGGTCGTCCTTGTCCTTGTGGCAGTTCAGGCAGGCATTCGGCACGCCCAGCTCCTTGCTCATGCGGGGATCGGGCCAGTGCAGGGCATGGTCGCGGCGCGGGTCGCGGCCCATGTAGGTCATCTTCGGCATGTGGCACTCGATGCAGGGCATTGCCTTGCCGCCGCAGAGTCTGTTGTGGCTCACCTGCGGGGCGAGCACGCCGTTGATGACCTGGTTGTTGCCGTGGCACTGCAGGCAGAGTTCGTCGTTTTCGGTGGTCAGGGGCACCTTGCCCGAGTGCGGGTCGTGGCAATCGAAGCAGGTCACGCCTGTACGGCCCATGCGGTGCAGGCGGAAGCTGGTTTCGCTGTAGTCTTCCTCCAGCTGCAGGCCGTTCGGGTGAAATACACCGGGTACCTTCGGCAGCTCGAGCCGGAAATGGTCGTCGAACTTATCGCCCACGGTGAAATCGGGGGTCAGTTCTTCGCGGCGGGCGTGGCAGCTGGCGCAGTTGTCATCATGCTGCTCGTCGGTCAGCTTGCGGTCGGCGCGGGCTACCAGACAGCCATCCTGCGCATCGGGCGTGTCGGAAACCTTGTGGCAGCGAATGCAGGTGATGCCGGGTTCCTGCCAGGTGGCGTTGAAGGTATCAGTCGCTACATCGTAATTCTTGCGGAACCCGCTCATGTGACACCAGGCGCACTGTGATTCCCAGTTCATGCCGCGGCCTGTCCAGTGCCCCCACTCGCCGGGCTTGCGTGCTGCACCGCCCCGGGCTTGCTGCAGCGCATCGTCCCGGAACACGTCGAACCACTCTTTTTTCTGCACATCCCAAGCAGCGCTGGGTGTCTGCAGCCCGCCGTCCTTCCACTCCAGCAGATACTGCACCAGCGGCTTGCGGCCAATCACGCCGCCTACCTTGTACACCGTGCCTGTGGCCACATCGCGCATCTGCAGCTGGCCCTGCGCATTGCGCAGCATCTCCAGCTCCATGCCGTGCGCCTTGATGCGCTGGCCGGAAAAAGCCACGGCATCGAGCTTCTCATTTGTGTGCCGCCAGGCCCAGGCGTGGTCGCTGCCGGCCCACTGCCGGTATTCCTTCTGGTGGCATTCGGCGCACTTGCGCGAAATACCCAGGGCCGACTCATCCCAATGCCCGGAGGTGCCTGCATCGGCGGCAATCAGGGCAGGGGCGGCAGCCAGGAATATCAGGGAGACGTACTTCACACCCCCATTCTACCACACACGCACGCACCCGCGCAAACGCAAAGCTACCCCGCCCACGTCATACCTGCTGCAATTTTTTTTAATTTTAGTCTTGCTATCCGCGCCGACTTCTGCTAAACTGCGGCCACACGCACGAGTAGCTCAGTGGTAGAGCGGCTGTCTTACACACAGTTGGTCAGGAGTTCGAATCTCTTCTCGTGTATCGAAGCTGACTTCTGGTATGGAAGTCAGCTTTTCTCTTTTCTCTTCTGAGCTTTTACCTTACCAACATATGAGACATGCCATTATCCTGTTGTTGTGTTGCTGTATATATGTTGCTCCTTTGTATGCGGCTGAAGATACCGATACACAAAAGGTATCTGCGACGGATACGGTTGAATTGAAAAAGGCAGCAGCGTGGTACAAGAAGCTGTTGACCAATGTGAAGAAGGCCACCGCCGCTATCAAGAAGGTGAAGGAGCCTAAACACGCGAAGCGCGCGGTCAAGGAACTCCAGCGCATAGATAAGACGATGCCCGGCTATATCCGGCCGAAGAAGAAGGTTAAATCCAATGAGTTTGATAGCAACGACACGCATATTCAAAGGCTGGAGCAGTTGAGAAAGAGTCTTACTGAGGCTCAGAAGGAAATAGTCAGAGAGAAGAAGGATGAACTCAAGCGCTTCCTGGCCCTCCTGGACGAGGAGCTCGAAAGAATTGATGAAATGATAACGTCACCTGAATGGGGCGACGCCTTCGCGGACCCCTCGTCGGAGGATTATGCCGTAGAGCTTTTTAATACAAGTTCCTCTATTTCCAGCACAGTGTCAGCAATATTCCGTTACAGTGATTGTGATATCGATGCTGAGGAGGATTCTTTCTCCGACTCTGAGGACGAGGATGATGAGGTGGTGGAAGTGGTCCCGGCGCGGGTAAAAACGGCGGACGATGACAGCGATAAGGTGAAAACCATTCCTGCTGCCCCGAAAAACAAAAGGGGAAACCGCTTCCGTAGCCTGGATTGATGAGGGGCAAGAGGCAAAACCCCGGAGGACATCGTAGATGATGAACCGTCCGGGAAAATCCGGTGAACCTCACTGCCGGTTTAGCAATTTGTGAGCAAGATAACAGGGGTCAATAGCAAAAAGTGTGGAATTTGAATTTTCATATCACAATGTGCCCACATTCAATTAAGACTCTTAATCGGTAGTTCTGAAAGTTACGATAGCCATAGGCGCGGCGTTGAATTAATTTCATTTTTCTATGGAAGC
>JAZRHL010000002.1:0-4400 GCA_045644745.1 Akkermansia sp. | reverse complement strand
TTAGAGAATAGGCAGGGGTGGAGTCGCGAAGCGACGGAACCCCTGCTAACCATAAAAATAATCTGAACCCCGAACGGAGTGAGTGGGTGGTAGAGGATGCGGTTACACATTGAAGCTGAACCCTCTGCCGCCCACTCCTTTCGTCGGGGCTCCGTTATCTTTTGTTTGTTAGCAGGGGCTGCGCCCGCTAACGCGGGCTTACCCCTGCCTGCTCTCTGACGTCCCTTCGGGACTCCAATTTCCGCTCGCCTTTGGCTCGCCATCGCTTCGTCAATTCCCGATTTGTAGAGGATCGACTTATTATGCCAATGCATCATTTATTACGTGGACCAGCAAATCTGAAACAGCCCCTTTCGTTTCTTGCGGCATTTTTCAGGCTTGCAGAGAGGGGGTGGGTGGTGTAGACTGTGCTGCACATGAAAAACGGCCGGTTCATTAATTTTCTGCTGCTGCTGCTGCGTCTGGGGCTGGGGGGCTTCTTTCTCCTCACCGGGTTGCAGAAGCTGGCCGGTATGGATGAGATGGCGGATTTCCTGACCCGAAGCCGTATTCTGCCTGCCTTTTTCTCAATGCCGCTGGCGTGCATAGGGCTGGCGATGGAGCTGGTGGTGGCGGTCTGCCTGCTTACGCGGCGCAGCTACCGCGGCGCCACGGTGTGGGGCGTGGTGATGTGCAGCACCTTCCTGTTGCTTTATTTCCAGGGGTGGATGCGCGGGCTGGAGCTGAGCTGCAACTGCCTGGGCAGCTCCCACACGATAACGGACTACCCCTTTGACACCGGAATGCGCCTGCTGCTGCTGGGGGCTATGCTGCTGCTTTTCTGGGATTCCCGCCGCCCGGCGCCCACTTTCATGAAGCTGCGCAAGTACGAGTTTGAGGATTGCTGATTGCGCGCGGGGGAGGGTGCGGCTCAGGCAAAGAAGCGGCGGTTGCCGAAGAGGAGCCGCTTCACGCCATCGAGCGCGGCGTGGGCCGATTGCTCGCCGAGGCCTTTGCAGTAACCCAGCCCCTGCATGACGGCCATGCCGGGAGGCAGAGGGAGGGCGTGGCGGTCCACCGCGGCATCGAGCAGGGCGGGGCCGGGGGCGGCCAGCCATTCCTTTACGGCGGCGGTGGCTTCATTGACGCGCGAGACACGCCAGGCGCGCATGCCCATGGCGCGTGCCACATCTGCAAAGCTGGTGCTGAGCAGGCTGGTGCCCAGCGGGTGCGAGAGCCCGGCGCGCAGCTGCTCGAGCGCGGCGAAATCGAGTTCGGAGTTGTTATACACGAGCACTTTGACGGCCAGCCCCTCCTGCAGGAGGGTGAGCAGATCCCCCGCGAGCATGGAGATGCCGCCATCTCCGCAGAGGGCAATGACCTGCCGCGAGGGGAAGGTGGATTTGGCGCCGATGCCCATGGCCAGGGCACAGCCCATGGAGCCGTGGTTGAACGAGCCGATGATGCGCCGGCTGCCGAGTGCCTGCAGGTAGCGCGCGCACCAGATATCGGGTGTGCCGGTATCAACGGTGAAGATGGCATCGGGTTCGGCATGGTCGCTCACCAGGCGGGTGAGCAGCTCGGGGCGCAGGGGCGCGGCTTCATTTACCACGCGGAGCGGCTGGCTGATGGCGGCTACCTCGCGCGCATGGTAGGTGCGCATGGCCTGCAGGAAATCATCGGACCGGTTGGGGGCGAGCAGCGGCAGCAGCGCCTTGGCAACGCTCTGCACCGAGCCATGCACCCCCAGCGCCAGGGGTACGCGCCGTCCCAGGGCTGCGGCGTCGGTATCCACCTGAATCACCCTGCAGCCCCGCGGCAGGAAGTCGCTGTGCGGGAAATCGCTGCCCCACATGACCAGCAGATCGCATTCGAGCACGGCATGCACCGCGCCACCCCAGCCCAGCAGGCCGGTCATGCCCACGGCGTTGGGGTTATCCTTTTCCAGCAGGTCCTTGGCGCGCAGGGTATAGGCCACCGGGGCCTGCAGCTGGCGGGCGAGCGCCACGATGTCGGCCTCTGCACCGGCGCAGCCTATGCCGCAGAGGAAGGTGATGCGCTGGGAGGCCTGGAGCATGGCGGCCATGCGCTGCAGGGCTGGGGCGGCAGCATGCAGCTGCGCCGGCTCCGGCGGCAGCACGGGGGGCAGCGGCGCCTCGGTTACCGCGGGCATGCCTGCCACATCTCCCGGCAGCACCAGCATGCCCACACCCCGCCGCGCGCGGGCGGTGCGCATGGCTTCGGCCAGCACTGCGGGCAGCTGGCGCGGGCGGCTTACCAGCTCGCAATAGCGGGCGCATTCGCGGAAGAAGAAGGTGGGGTGGGTTTCGTGGATGTAGTGGGTGCCAATCTGCAGGGTGGGGATGTGGGCTGCAAGCGCCAGCACCGGGGCTGCGCTGCGGCTGGCATCGTACAGGCCGTTGATGAGGTGCATGTTGCCCGGCCCGCAGCTGCCGCAGCACACCGCCAGCCCGCCGGTGAGCTGGGCCTCGGCGCTGGCGGCAAAGGCGGCGGTTTCCTCGTGCCGCACGTGCACCCAGCGTATGTGCGAATCGCGCTGCAGGGCTTCCATGAGCGGGTGCAGGGCATCTCCCGCCATGCCATAAATCCGCCGCACGCCCGCGGCCACCAGCATTTCCACCACCTGGTCTGATACAGTTTTCTGCATGTGCACCATTGTGCCGCCCCGCGCCGCTCTTGGCAAACTAACTTTCCAGCTGTTTTACGGACACCTGACCGCCCCGGGAGACCTGGGTATGGGGGGTGGGATACCGGGCGAATTCGGGGTCTGTTTCAGATTTGCTGCCTAGCAATAAATTATGCGTTGGCATAATAAGTCAATCATCGATAAATTGGGAATTATCTGGCAGGCGCAGCCTGCGGAATTCGGAGTCCCGGGGACGTCAGAGCAGAGGCAGGGGTGGAGTCGCGAAGCGACGGAACCCCTGCTAACCATAAAAATAATCTGAACCCCGAACGTAGTGAGTGGGTGGTAGAGGCGACGGTTACACATTGAAGCAGAAGCCTCCCGTCTCCGGGCTTACGCCCTACGCCGTGGCAGGCTGCCGCCCACTCCTTTCGTCGGGGCTCCATTATCTTTTGTTTGTTAGCAGGGGCTGCGCCCGCTCCGCGGGCTTACCCCTGCCTGCCCTCTTACGTCCCTGGCAGGACTCAAAATTCCGCTCCGCTGACGCTTCGCAAATGGCTCGACAATCTCGGATTTAGCGAGATGAATAACTGGGGATACCCTCCAATTATGCCAACGCGTTTTACAAAGTAGTGCAGGGCGGCGAAGTCGAAGGGCGCGAGCCAGATTGCGAAGCGACAACATGTCAAGCTCGCCCGCCGTAGATACCAGACCGCCCATTAGTTACTCTCCAGACAACCTCCTCCGGCTCCTCCATAAAAAAGGAAACAAAACACACCACCACACAACTATCTCCCATTAGAATGATTCCAATGAATGACTTTTGGCCTGATTTTTTGCAAAATCCCGCCCATCCGCCGGGGGCGCCTGCAGGTACATACTGCACGACGCCTTTCCTCAACGCCTGATTCGAAACACCACCAGGCACCACAAAAGCGCGACCGTCCCCGGGCCTAATCGGGAGCGGTCGCAATGTGTTATATGAAAATAGCAATAACGCCGTTATTGTACTCCTGTAGTGCGGAGAGTCAACTCTTTTTTCTTTCTCCTAATCGTATTATATAGCGCTGAGCTCGCTGGGTGCAAACTGGGGAGGCCGGTTTTCCCGTATTCGTCCTGCGGGAATGTATTAAATTCCCACGCGGCCACCAGACCGCGCGCTTGTTTTAACCATACGGTGAAGGAGAAGAACGGGCGAGCCAAGTTGCAAAGCGCCCGCACTGCAAGCCCACCCCGCCACGGCTACACGTCCGCCCACACGGATACCCGCCCTCGCTGATACCCGCCCACTCAGTTACCCGCCCGACAATCCCATCACCAACCTAACACCCGCCACCACAATTATTTCCCATTAGAGTGATTCTAATTAACGGGTAGCGAATAGCCTGCTTTGACGTAGCCTGCGAGCGTTAGCGAGACGCGAAGACGGAGGATTGGAAATGATTAATTAGTAAAATTCCCCGCCCTCCGGGCGGCAGATGGGGGGATAGATCAGGTGAAAACACTCCTGAGGAGTGAATGAAGAATGAAAACGGGGATGCCCCCGAATGAATACGCCCGCCGGTGGCCGGCGGGCGTGAGATTTGCATGGATGCCTTGTCTCTTATTTATCCGCAAGGGCGGCCTGGGCGGCGGCGATGCGGGCGGTGGGTACGCGGTAGGGCGAGCAGGATACGTAGGAGAGGCCGATCTTGTGGCAGAACTTGACGGAGGCGGGGTCGCCGCCGTGTTCGCCGCAGATACCCATCTTCATGCCGGGGCGGGTGCCGCGGCC
>JAZRHL010000001.1:0-10769 GCA_045644745.1 Akkermansia sp. | reverse complement strand
CTATTGCGGCTCCACCCGGGGCTTCTGGCTATCACCCGCTAAAGCGGGTTCCGAATTCCACTCGCCTTTGGCTCGCCAATCTCGGGGACGTTGCGGGCAGTATAACAAGACGCCCTCAAATTATGCCAGCGCGTGCTTTATTCCTCCTCAAACTGCAGCGTCTTCACCCATCCATCTCGGGGAATCTGCGTGTTCGGGAAGATAGCGCGCGCCACATCGCGGTAGGCCTTGGGGTTCGGCAGGCTGGGGCTGAAGTGCGTGAGCCAGAGCTCTTTCACGCCGCCTGCATCAGCGGCCAGGCGCGCGGCCTCGCTGAAGAGCATGTGGCGGTTCTCCTTGGCCTTGGGGAGCATCTCGTCCTCGCCATACATGCCTTCGCAGATAAAGAGGTCGGACTCCGCTGCTGCGGCGGAAATGGCGGGCACGGGGCGGGTGTCGGTGCAGTAGGTGAGCTTGAGTCCCTTGCGGGGCGGGCCCAGCACCATGTCGGGGGTGTAGATGCGGCCTTCGTGTTCGATGGTTTCGCCCTTTTTCTGCAGGCGCCCCCAGAACTCCATGGGAATTCCCTGTTCGCGGGCGCGTGCAGCGTCGAACTTGCCGCCGCGGGGCAGGGTGAAGCTGTAGCCGTAGCAGGGCACACCGTGCTGCACCTGGAAAGCGTGGATATCGCAGTCGCGGAAGAACATGGTCTCCGCCGGGGTGTCGAGCTCGCTCACGCGGATATCGAAGGGCAGGTTCGGCGCAATGGTGCGCAGGGCGTTCACCACGCGTTCGGTGCCCACGGGGCCGATGATGGATAATTCTTCCTCGCGCCCCATGTTGCCCATGGTGAGCAGCAGCCCCGGCAGTCCGGAAATGTGGTCGGCGTGCAGGTGGGTGATGAGGATTTTGTCCACCGGCTTCAGGCTCATGCCGGCGCGCTGGGCGGCAATCTGGGTGCCTTCGCCGCAGTCAATGAGCACGCTATGCCCCTGGTAGCGCACCATGAGCGAGGTGAGCCAGCGATTCACCAGCGGCAGCGTGCCGCCGGTTCCCAGAAGACAGATATCGAGCACACAGCGAGTTTCGCACACACCGCGTCCGCTGTCAAGAACAGAGAACGTGCGCGGCCATACCTCATCGGCTCAGAGCCACAGGCAGATGCCGGATGATATCGGTAGCGCGGATGGCGTGCGGATATCCCGCTGCAGACCACGCGGATTCGGCGGCCAGCCCGCAGGCCAGTGCGCCGGTGGCAGCGGCGCGGAAAGGTGCCAGCCCCTGCGCTGCCAGGGCGCCTATGGTGCCGGCCAGCACATCGCCTTGGCCGCCGTTGGCCATGTAGGGACCGCCCGTGGAGTTATAGAGCGTTCTGGTGCGGTCGGCCACGATGGTGCGGGCACCTTTGAGCAGGAGGACGCAGTCGTGCTGTTCCAGATATCGCGCCACGGTCTCGTGGCGGGTGGTGGCGGGGCTCGGGTCGAGGCGGCGCATTTCGCCCGGGTGGGGGGTGAGCACCCAGTTGGGCTGCGGCTGCCATCTGTTGGCTGCTGCGGTGTTCAGCCCATCGGCATCGAGCACCACGGTGCCTTTAAACTCGCTGGTCAGGCGGCGCAGGGATTCTGCGGCCACGGGTTGCACCTCGCCCAGACCGGGGCCGATGACCAGTGCCTGGGCATCGGGTTCGTGAATGTCGGCATACGAACCCACGGGGCGCACCATGATTTCCGGTGCCACTCGGGATGCCAGAATGGGGTAAACAGGTGGCATGCAGTAGAGCACCACCAGCCCCGCGCCTGCAGCTAATGCAGCTTCGGCACACATCTGCGCCGCGCCCGCCATGCCGACACTGCCCGCCACGATGGCCACGCGCCCCGCGCGGTTCTTGAAGCAGGAATAGGAGCGCTTCGGCAGCAGCGGGGAAAGTGATTCAGCTGTGGCCACGCCGGCGGAGTCTGCTGCGGGCAGCTCGCCCACCTCGGGCAGAGGAATGCAGAGCAGGCGCCCCACGGCATCCTCGGCACCATCGGTCAGCAGCCCGGGTTTCACGCAGCCGATGGCGGAGGTGGCATCGGCCAGCACCACCTCAGCACCGTGGGTGCCGGTGGCGGCATTGAGTCCGGTGGGTATATCGATGGCCAGGGTAAGGCTTCGCGGGCTGGCCGCACGCAGGGAGTTGAGCTCTTGCACCAGGGCGGCGTATGAGGGGCGCAGCTCGCCCACCGCGCCGCTGCCCAGCAGACCATCGATGATGAGCAGCCCCTCCTGCGGGGAAACGGGCTCGTATTCCTCACGCCCGCAGAGCTGGGCCTGTGCATCGGCAGAAAGATTCCCCGCACAGCGGAGGGTGACGGGGCAGCCCCAGCGGGCAGCCAGACCAATGGCATCGCCCGCGTTGTTGCCGGTGCCGGCAAAGACCACCACCCGCTGCGGGATAAACCCGCGCAGCAGCGGCTCGCTCTGGCAGGCGGACCACATGCGGTCAATCACGGCATTCATGAGCTGCAGCGAACTCATCGCCCCGCTGGCAAAAAGTTCCTGCTCGGCTATCCGCACACTCTGGCTGCTGCATATCTTCATGATCCCAGTGTACCGCGAATCGCCGCGCGATGCAATTTTTATCTCGCCGCGTATGCGGAAAATTGCTCGTAACTCATGTTGCGAAATTAACTCTGTTTTTCGCAGAAAAACAGATACCCCCCAGACGATGGCACTATCAGTGGCCTCCCCCTGTTATTCTGCTCTGATACTCCGAGATTGTCGGTGGATTGGCGAGCCGTAGGCGAGCGGAATTCGGAACCCGCTTTAGCGGGTGATAGCCAGTAGCCCCAGGTGGAGCCGCGTTGCGGCGGAACCTGGGGTAACCTTAAAATTTCATCGGAGCCCCGACGTAAGGAGTGGGCGGCAGAAGCCTCGGCATCAACGCGTAGCTGATGCCTTCCGTCTCCGGTAAACCTACGCCGAGATAAAACGCCGTGACTGGCTGCCACCCTCTCACCGCGTTCGGGGTTCTGGTTCTTTTTGTGTATTACCCAGCATTCCGGCGCTGTCGCGGCTTCATGCTGGGCTACTGGCTGCCGCCCACGGAGTGGGCTCAAATTTCCGCGAGCCTTTGGCTCGCCTACGGCTCGCCCAATTGCCGATTTGTCGAGCAGAATAACAGTTTTTCTAATTATCCTAGCGCGTAATGTCATCAGATTTTTGTATATCCCAAGGAATGCTCAGACATATATCTGAGCTGAAAGGGAAGTTCTGCTGCTGATGCAAGGGAATCCAGGCGCATGCCTTCGGCAAGCTCAATGAAATCCGCCCATTGGGCGTATGAAAGTGCGGCTGCCGCCGCACATGAATTACCGCCTGACGGCGGTACGAAAGCGGCACGTTGTGCCGCATGCACGGAGTTCACTGCGGTGAACTCCGTGTACCATATATCAAACACCCGCGTCCGATTCCCGGTCTGAGCCTGTGAACCCGCATCGGGTTCGTGTAGTTATTCAACCGACCCTGTCATTATGAAAAACGAACCAACATCCCCGGGCAGCAGTGGCCGCGCTGCAAAACTGGGTGTATTTACCCTGGCCATGATCAACGTATCTGCCATCGTGAGCCTGCGAGGCTTGCCGGCAGAAACAACCTACGGACTCAGCTCGGCATTCTACTATATCTTTGCCGCTGTGTTCTTCCTGATGCCCGTGTCGCTCGTGGCGGCTGAGCTCACCACCGGCTGGCCGCAGAAGGGCGGTGTGTTCCGCTGGGTGGGCGAGGCTTTCGGCCCGCGCCTCGGGTTCCTGGCCATCTGGCTTCAGTGGATTCAGACCACCATCTGGTTCCCCACCGTGCTCACCTTTGCGGCTGTGTCGCTGGCCTTCATGGGGCCTGACCAGCAATGGGACCAGGCACTGGCGGCAAACAATATCTACGTTATCTGCATCGTGCTGATTGTCTATTGGGCTGCCACCTTCCTGAACATGAGGGGCATGCAGACCAGCGGCGGCATCACCAAGTGGGGCGGCCTGGTCGGCACCGTGATTCCCGCCGCGCTGCTCGTGCTCATGGGCATGATTTACTGGGGGCAGGGGAATCCCATCGATATCAGCCTTGAGGCCCGCGACTTTGTGCCCGACCTCTCCAACTTCAACAACATCGTGCTCGCTGCCAGCATTTTCCTCTTCTATGCCGGCATGGAGATGAGTGCCGTGCATGTGAAGGAATGCGAGAACCCCAGCCGCGACTATCCCCTGGCCATTGCCATCGCCTCTGTCCTGACGGTGTGCATCTTCGTGTTCGGCACGCTGGCCATCGGCTTCATCATCCCGCACGATCAGATTACCCTCACCCAGAGCCTGCTCATCGCCTTCGACAAGCTTTTTGCCTACTTCTCCGCCTCGTGGGCAGCACCTATCCTGGCATTCTGTCTGGCTTTCGGTGTGCTGGCTCAGGTCGTGGCCTGGGTGGGTGGCCCGTCGAAAGGTCTGCTGCAGGTGGGCTGCGCGGGTTACCTGCCGCGCTTCATGCAGCGCACCAACCGCAACGGCGTGCAGGTGGGTATCCTCATCGTGCAGGGCTGCATCGTCACGCTGCTCTCCGTGCTCTTCGTGGTGCTTCCCAGCGTGCAGACCGCGTACCAGATTATCTCGCAGCTCACCATCATCCTGTATCTCATCATGTACCTCCTCATGTTCGCGGCCGGTATCTACCTGCGCCTGCGCGAGCCTGATACTCCCCGCGCCTTCCGCATTCCCGGCGGCAAGACCTTCGGCATGTGGATTATCGGTGGTCTGGGTATGCTGGGCAGCCTGGTGGCTCTGGTGTTCAGCTTCATTCCTCCCGGCCAGATTCCCGTGGGCAGCCCGGCCGTGTATGTAGGCATCCTCATCGTCGGCACCATCATCTTCGCCGGCATCCCGCTCGTCATCTACTCCTGCCGCCGCAAGTCCTGGGCCGACCCCAAGGCCGTGGCCGAATTCGAGCCCTTCTCCTGGGAGCAGAAACGATGATGCCATAAGACAGAAACGCAGTGCGGCCAATGAGTCACCCCTCGTTGGCCGCGCTTTTTCTGGGGCTGTTTCCAATCTGATGGTAGACATATGCACCAGAACCTACTAACATGATTAAAGGACAAAGAACACGCATTGGCATCATTAAGCAGTAGCGACAAACCCGAGTTTGTCGAACAGCTTGCGAAGCGTCAGCGGAGCGGAATTTGAGTCCTGAAGGGACGTAAGAGAGGAGGCAGGGGTAAGCCCGCTTTGCGGGCGCAGCCCCTGCTAACAAACAAAAGATAATGGAGCCCCGACGAAAGGAGTGGGCGGCAGAGGCCTCGGCTTCAATGTGTAGCAGTCGCCTTCCGTCTCCGGGCTTACGCCCTACGCCGTGACTGGCTGCCACCCTCTCGCTCCGCTCGGGGTTCAGATTGTTTTTTATGGTTAGCAGGGGTTCCGTCGCTTCGCGACTCCACCCCTGCCTATGCTCTGACGTCCCTCCGGGACTCCAAATTCCGCTCGCCTTTGGCTCGCCAATTGCCGATTTGTCGATGATTGCCTTATTATGCCAACGCATCATTTATTGCGAGGACCAGCAAATCTGAAACAGCCCCCTTTTTCTCTCAGAAAATCCGAAAAAATGGAAAATGGAGTCACGAATTCCCGAAATTCGGGAGTCTAGTATTCCCGAATTTCGGGAATTGGGTTGACTTTGCTCCCGTTTTGACGGGTTTCCCCTTGCGGGGCAGGGTGGTGCATGGTAGTATGGTGGCGCAATGAAGTGGTGGAGGATGATGAATCGCTGGCTGCTGGCATTCGGCCTTTCGGGCTGGGTGTTTGTGGTGGTGTGGAATCTTTCCGGCGGCGACACGATTAACGACTGGTGGCCGGTGCTGGGCTGGTGTGTGCTGGGTGCCACCGCTCTTCTGCTGCTCAGCTATGCGGGGCTGCTGCTGCGGGGTTTGTGCCGCTGGCATCCCGCGGTGCGGGAGTCTCTGTTGTGTGTGGCTTCTGTGCTGTTAATATTATGGGGCTACCGCGGCTTCGAACGCGTGACCTGGTATGAGCTGCATCTTGCCGATTGTTCCGGCGTGCGCACCTCTCCCACCTGGCATGTATCGCCGCTGCAGAAGGCATATATGGCTGCCAGCGATGATTGGTCGGTGGGTCGTTTCGGGCTCAGCCTCGTGGCTAATATGACCGAGTTTCATAACAACTACCACCCCATCGTCGGCCACGGCCCGTGCAGAGTGGAGTATTCCGTATATGAACATATCCACGCCTGCCCCATTAAGGATGCGTTCACTCTGGAGCTGCCCCTGCATGCGGAATCTGCGTTGCGGTTACAGATGGCGGAAGATTCCACCGCGCTGGGGCTCATCATCGTCTCCCATCCCGGGCAGGTGGAATCCTGGCACGAGAGCAACCTGTCCCCGCAGCAATGGGCCGCCGCCCAGGGCCACCTCTGGTTCCCGCTCACTCCCGGCAAGCCGCTCGACTTACCCGATTTCATGGGGCATGTGCATTTCTACATCGCCTACCGCCCCGGTCCCGCCACCGATGCTTCAGCCAATCACACCCCCTACGATCTGGTATACTTCGCCGTGCGGCAGGTGGAGTGAGGGAAGGTACTGTGTGTTTCCCGGTCGAAGAGGTTGAGATTACAGGTAAAGAAAATTTCAGACGTGTATACCCGGTTCTGCTCCCGGATGCAGACTTATGCGTTGGCATAACTAAGCGAGATTGTTGTTTTCGGAGCACGGGACTTCATTCCCGTGCTCAGATGAAGCTCCCCGCCAAAGTCCAATTTGACTAGCAGAATGGGCCAGCGAATTTGAAACAGCCCCGATTTTTCTTCTTATCGAAGTTCATACACGAAGGGCTCGCTATCCGAATTATTCACACAGGTAATATACCGTACTTTAAGCCCAATATCCAATAGTGGCTGTACAGCAGCCATTAACATTTTATCTGTGCTAAGATAATTCACATGAACTGTAAGATTTGACTCTTCCAGTAAATAAGGGCATACCTCTACCAGCTCCTCAGCTGTGCGACAGACAATGCTTTGATTTAACAGATAAGCTATGTCTTGTCCCGGGGTGCGATAAACATTAATTCCCTGAGCAGCACTTAACCGGGAGAAAGAAGTCTTTGATACATGGGGAGATAAGTGCAGCGTGCAGGAAGAAGTCTCTGTAACTTTAGTACAGCCAACTAACCCGAATAAGCTCAATAGAACTACTGCAAAACTGGATTTTCCTGACACCATAGAAATGAATTAGAAACAGCCGCATTTTACTACTTATAGATGCGATTGTAAATATCTTTCGCGTTTGTTGTCTGCACAAGATTTTTTGAAAGTCTGGCAGAGCTTATGAGGTATATCGGAATCAACGATCGCAAGTGTGGACGCGAGAAAAATTGCGCCTCTTCTTGCATCAAAATTGAGGTTAAGTATTCCCGACAAGCCGGATAGTAGAATGCAGAAAAAGTGAGAGAGCAAGCAACTATAAGGCAATGGTTCAATTCTACAGCAACAAGGTGAGATATTAAGCAATTTTTTTGTTCGAATGATGCATTTTATAACTCCTTATCATAAAAAAATCATAAAAATAACGCAAACTATTCTTGTCACTTGAATTGGCAAAATAAAACTGCTAGGATAGGAAGAGGAAAGAGACACAAGAATGTTTAGAGCCAAAATGAAGACAATGAAAATATGGGCAGCGCTGCTTATCATTGCGGTGATGGGGATGGGTGCCATGGCGGTTGCAGATAATGAAGCACCGGCGCCTCAGCCGTACGAAATCAACTATGCAGATGCCGGCAACTGGGTGAAGATTTCTGATGCCGGCAAGGAGGTGGATGTGTTTTACCTTTACCCCACCTGCTGGATGCCGACCGAGGCGGATGGAATGGTGAACACGATAAATAACAAATCCATGCGGGAGCAGGCCCCCGGCGTGTATGCCGAGCAGGCCTCGTGCTTCGAGGGTGTGGCGAATATCTATGCCCCGTACTATCGACAACTGAACGCCATGAAATCGCTCAGCTGCTCACTTGAGGAGCAGGAAAAGCTGGTGGCCGGTGTGCCGTATCATGATGCACTGGCGGCGTTTGAATACTACCTGACCCATTTCAACAACGGCCGCCCGTTCATTCTGGCCGGTCATTCCCAAGGTTCCAATGTGCTTAAATTTCTCTTATCTGAGTACATGGCAAGCCACCCGGAAGTGTACAGCCGCATGGTGGCAGCCTACGCGCTGGGGTACTCATACTCCCGGCAATACTTCCAGGCAAATCCCCACCTGAAATTCGCTGAAGGCGAGACCGATACCCGGGTCATCATATCATGGAACTGCGAGTTCATGAAGGACGGCAAGTTCGGCGGCTTCAATCTGGTGTGTCACAAGGGTGCATTATCCATCAACCCCGTGTCATGGAGCCAGGATAATGAACTGACTGAGGCCGGAGATTCCCGCAATCTGGGAGCTTTGGATACGCGCGAGCGCTACTCTGCACAAGTTAAGTATGACCCGGCTCGCCAATACGAAGTGCTGGTGGTCGGCACTACCGCCCAGCCCGCATGTGATAAAGGAATCGGAGAGTTTGCCCTTCACAGCTGTGATTTCCGCCTGTATTATTACAATATCCGCGAGAATGCAAAGAAACGCGTGCACAGCTATTTCAATCAATTAAAGCCATGAGGGAGATTCAACGGGATTTAATATCGATAGGATAAAAGAAAACCCGCCCAGGCTATGAAACCGTGGGCGGGTGCACGTTGCGGAGCTTGGGAACTCCGCACGGAACTTGTGTTGCGAATTACTTGCGACGACGGCGGGCTGCCAGGCCTGCGAGGGCGAGCAGGCTGAGCGCGGTGGTGGTGGGCTCGGGCACGAGCTTCCATTGAGAAGCGTCGTATGTATCGATGGCATATACACCGCCGATGTATACATTTTTAAGGCCTTGATAGGCCTCGACATTGCAGATATATTTTCCATCTACCAGGTTGCCAAAGTATATCTTATTCTCAGCTTCATTCAATGTTACCGAGACTGAGAAAAGCTGATTTTCATAGTCATCGGAATCCGTCAGGAACAGTGTCGTCAGCTTACCGTGCTCATCGTACTCCACGCCCCAAAGAGTAATAGCATGGGCAAGTTTGTTGTCATCAAAAATGGCAAGAGATATAACGGACTCCTCTAAGATGCCCGCAAAGTCGATATTATAAATACTTGAGGAATCGTCGACCGTATTCAGCGTTATTGGGCCTTGCGTCATGTCGCCCGGAGCTTCATCTGTATCAGGACCATTCGGGGTCAATGGCCCCGTATAATTCCAGATGGTGGCCATGAAATCTGAGAGATTTTCCTGCGTGAGGCCGTACTGGTCATAATAATAGCCCCGGAAATCCGCGCCGTCTTTCTGGTAATTCGGGAGCGTCACCGGATACGCCGGAGCAGAGCCGAAATCACTGTGTTGCAGAAAGTGGCGCTCCCACATGGGGTCATCCGCGGCGGATAAGCTCCAAGTCCCGGCAGCGCCATCAATTCCGGCGTTGTATTCAGAAGGCGCATACACACCAGTAAGCCACCAGTTAACGGCACAATGAAAGGAGCCGCCTGAGTTTATCTGATTGTTCTCTTTAAAAGTCGTCCAGATATTTTCGTACCCCATAGGAGCATCGCTGGGCACGGCCAAGGACCCGTTTTGCCACCATGCAAGGATATTTGCAGCCGAAGCGGCATAGCACATCAGATCATCGCCATCTTTCTCCTCGGTTTTCTCGGCATCATACCAGCCGGAAATCTTAATCCCGTCCTCCGTTTCGGTCTGAGTAAGCCCGGTAGCCAGATAAAGACCTTTATATACCTCCTCTTCCTCGGCAAAGGCAAATCCGAGAGAGAGCCCGAGGGATAATCCCAGAATCGAAGCAAATTTCATAACTAAAGATATCCGCGATGTTTTAGCAGAATTTGCGCTGCATATCAATGGGAATGAAGTGGGCTGACACGGTATGGGGAAAAATCAAAAAAGGACGCTGCCCCCCAGGATAGGAGCAGCGCGCTTTAAACGAAGAAGCGTTTTAATTATTTGGGTCTGTCTGGGCGAATCAAAGAGAAGACCGACGGCGGCTTGTCACGCCAATTTATCACGCCGAAGCTTCAGCGCAGGCGGAAGCTTTAGCGACGGCGGCGGCGGGTAGCCAAGCCCGCAAGAGCCAGCAGGGAAAGCGTAGCCGTGGTGGGCTCGGGCACGAGCTGCCATTCAGCAGCTTCGTATGTATCGATGGCATATACACCGCCGATGCATACATTTTCAAGGCCTGAATTGGGGGTGTCTCATAGGTCGAACGATGTTCCGATTTGACGCATAAAATACTGAAAAACAAAGAGCGGCAGTTGAAAAAAACTGCCGCTCTTCTGAGCTACCGACTGTGGGACTCGAACCCACACTCTTTCGAACTCGATTTTGAGTCGAGCGCGTCTACCAATTCCGCCAAGTCGGCGCGGTTGGTGATGAGATTAAAGCGCGATTGCCGCGAGGAGTCAAGAGAAAAGGCAAATTATGCCATGGAAAGTGAGTTCACACCAACCGAGTGACATTAATCACTATTCATTATTCACTATTCACTCCTAAAGTTTTTCCCACGGGTGGCCGGTGGCGGTGGCGTAGGCGGGGTGGGCCCAGAGGCGGCGGGCCATGAGGCCGGGGCTGAGCAGGCCGAGTAGGAAGCGGCGGCGCTGGGAATCGCGGTCGAACTCGGGCATGGTTTTTTCTTCGGAGCAGAAGTCGGCGGGG